>CAUGRT010000001.1 GCA_959602045.1 uncultured Clostridia bacterium
ATATCAGATTTTTGGGTGTTTGTCGACTCTATTTATATTATACCACTCCAAAATTGAGGGATGACTTGAGAAAAACAATATTGCGATGGGATATGCGGAGATAACGCCTGATTTGCAATTCGTTGCTTATTCTAAGACCACCCAGGATATTTTGGGTTCGGAAAAGAATCAGCCGTTCGAACCGCTCATTGCTGTTTTTTCTAAATTTAATAAAAAATTTTCAAAAAAACTCTTTTCTTTTTTCGAAATATATGATATAATAAAAATATATAAGCCTAACGGCAAGAACATAGACAGGAGGACAAACACATGAAATATGTTAAAACTTTGAATAAGGCGAATCTGAAAGAAACTGCAAAGCACGGCGGCTGCGGCGAGTGTCAGACATCATGTCAGTCGGCATGTAAAACATCATGCACCGTTGCAAATCAGAAGTGCGAGAACAACTAATCAGATTGGATCGGGAAGGGCAGGCAACTGCCCTTTTTTACGGTATAAAGATCCATCCCGATAAAAAATAAAAGGAGAACAATCAGTGATACATAAATATAAACAGCTGGGTTTCAATATTGTGCTGGATATTTACTCGGGCGCAGTGCATGTAGTGGATGATGTTGTCTATGATATGCTGGACTATATCTTAGAGCCGTTTTCACCGGAGGCGGAATGTCCGGCAGAAATCGCCAATGCCATGCAGGAGAAATACAGCGCGGAGGAAATCAAAGAAGCTTATGCGGAAATTTGCGAGCTTTTCCGTTTGGGACAGTTATTCAGCGCAGATACGTATGAAGCAATCGCAAAAAACTGGAACAAAAAATCTGTTGTCAAAGCGCTTTGTCTGCATGTAGCGCACGACTGCAATCTGCGGTGTAAATACTGCTTTGCCGATACCGGTGAATTTCACGGCGGAAGAAGTCTAATGAGCGCCGAGGTGGGCAAAAAGGCAATTGATTTTGTCATTGCAAACAGCGGCTCCAGACGGAATATTGAAATCGACTACTTCGGCGGCGAACCGCTGATGAATTTCGGCGTTGTCAAAGAAATTACGGAGTACGCTAAGGAACAGGGCAAAAAGCACGATAAGAATTTTCGTTTCACGATTACGACCAACGGCGTTTTGCTCAGCGATTCCATTAAGGAATATGTCAACGAAAACATGTCCAACATTGTTTTGTCGATTGACGGTACAAAGGAAACCAACGACCGCATGCGTTACCGCGTAGACGGGAGCGGCTCTTACGATACAATCGTTCCGAAATTCCAGGATATTGCGGAAAGCCGAAATCAGACGAATTATTACGTCCGCGGTACGTTTACGGCATATAATGTTGATTTCGCCAAGGATGTCATTCATCTGGCGGATTTAGGATTCAAACAGACCAGCGTGGAGCCGGTCGTTGCGCCCGAAACCGAGGACTACGCGCTGACCGAAAAGCATATTGACCAGGTTTGCGCGGAATATGATAAGCTGACCGAGGAATTTGTCAAGCGTTATCAGGAAGGCAGAGGGTTTAACTTCTTCCACTTCATGGTAGACTTAGACCAGGGGCCTTGTGCCATCAAGCGTCTTTCCGGATGCGGTGCTGGGCATGAGTACCTTGCGGTAACGCCGGAGGGCGATATTTACCCTTGCCATCAGTTTGTCGGAAATACAGACTTCAAGATGGGCAATGTTTTCGATGGCAAAATAGACGAGAACATCAAGAATACGTTTGAGCGTTCCAATATCTATACAAAAGAGCGGTGCAGAAACTGCTTCGCGAAATTCTATTGCAGCGGCGGCTGTTCGGCAAACGCCTATAATTTTAACGGCGACATCAACAAGCCGTATGCGCTGGCATGTGAATTTGAAAAGAAAAGAGTCGAATGTGCCATCGCAATCGAGGCATTTAAGAAATTAAGCTAACCAAAAAAACATAGCCGGAAAGGAGTGGGCATATGAAAAAGTACATTTCGCAGAGTCCGCAGGAAACACAGAAAATCGCTGCTGAATTGGTTTCCATGCTGTCGCCGGGGAGCGTCGTATGCATGTACGGAGATTTGGGCGCCGGCAAGACCGCCTTTGTTCAGGGAATGGCGAAAGCATTGAATATTGACGAGCCCGTCACCAGTCCCACCTTTACCATCGTCAACGAATACAACGGCACACTGCCCCTTTATCATTTTGATGTATACCGAATCGGCAGCAGCGATGAGATGTTTGAGATTGGTTTTGACGAATACGTCAACGGCGATGGAATTTCGGTTATTGAATGGGCGGAGCTGATTGAAGATATTCTTCCGCCGGATACCATTTCGGTAACAATCCGCAAGAATATGGAAAAGGGCGAGGATTACCGGGAAATCATAATAGACAAGCACGATTCTTAACGAAAGGAGTTCATGATTATCAAAATGAAAATTCTGGCAATTGATACCTCCACAAACGTAGCGTCGGCAGCGGTTTTGGAGGATGGCAGATTGTTGGGCGAGTATACCGTCAACAACAAAAAAAAGACGCACTCCCAGAAACTGATGGTGATGATTGATACGCTGCTCAAGGACATTGACGCGGATATTCAGGATATTGACCTGTTCGCGGCTGCGGTCGGGCCGGGTTCTTTTACGGGATTGCGGATTGGCGTGGCGACCATCAAAGCATTGGCACATGCCTGCCAAAAGCCGGTAATCGGTGTCAGCACACTGGAAAGCCTGGCGTATAACGTTCCGTTTTGCGAGCATATTATCGTGCCGATCATGGATGCCGGGAAGAATCGTGTATATGCGGCGTCTTATATCTGGGACGAGGGTTTTCGGGAACTGGGCGAACCGGAGGCAATGACCATTGAAGAATGTGTGGAAAGCTGCGGCGAGCTGCTCGATACGGTTTTTGTCGGTGACGGAGCCATAGCGCATGCGGAATATATTCAAAACCAATTGGGCGAACGGGCATTTTTCGCCCCCGGCAATGCCAACGAACAGCGTGCGGCATCCGTGGCATGCTGTGCCTTTGAGAAGTATCAGCGCGGCGAAACGTCACGTTTTGACAAAATTAACCCGGTTTATCTGAAAAAATCCCAGGCTGAACGGGAACTGGAAGAACGGGAGAAAAAATTAAAAAGAGGAGAAAATGACGATGATAGCATTAGGAAGTGACCACGGCGGTTTTGAATTAAAAAACCACATTGCGGAGCATTTAAAAGAGAAAGGGATTGAGTTTCGGGATTATGGCGTTTTTGATGAAAAAAGCGTGGATTATCCCGATTGCGCACGTCCAGTATGTGAGGCGGTTCAATCCGGAACGGCAGATCGCGGTATTCTGGTTTGTGGCACGGGAATCGGCATTTCGATTGCAGCCAACAAATTCAAGGGAATCCGTGCAGCGCTTTGCTCGGATGTTTACAGCGCAAAGATGTCAAAAGAGCATAACAATGCGAATATTATTTGTCTGGGCGGCCGCGTAACAGGACGCGAGCTGGCATTTATGATTGTGGATACCTGGATGGAAACTGAGTTTGCCGGCGGCAGACATGAGGGCAGAATCGCTAAGATTCATCAGATCGAAGAATAACATACAAAAGGAGGGCGCTTATGAAACGGCTTTTTGTGGTAGTTGATTACCAGAACGATTTTGTTGACGGTGCATTAGGCTTCGAGGGGGCGGAGCTGCTGGATCAAAAAATTGCCGCACGGATTCGCGAGTACGGAAAAGGAAATGTAATTTTTACGCGCGATACGCACACGGAGCAATACCTGAACACGCGCGAGGGACGAAATCTGCCCGTTGCGCATTGTATTAACGGCACACCGGGGCATGATCTTTACGGCGAAACAAAAAAAGCATTGGAAGAAGTCGATGCGATCGGCTTTAATAAGGAAGCTTTTGGATTGAAGATCAATGATTCCGTTCGGAAGGCCCTGCCGCAGGAGCTTGAAGAAATCGAGCTTGCCGGCTTGGTTTCCAACATCTGCGTCATCTCCAATGCGGTGATTTTCCAGACCGAATATCCGCAGGCACAATTAATTGTGGATGCGGAGTTGACGGACAGCTTTGATAAAAAGCTAAATGCCGCAGCGTTGGATATTCTGGAGGGGTTGCAAGTAAAGGTTCTCAACCGACCATAAAAAAACGGGACTATGTAGTCCCATTTTTTTATTTTTGTGCCGCTTTCAATGCATTTTGAATCGGAACAGAAATTACAGAGGCAATCACACATTTCACAATATCCAGCGGAATATACGGCACCACCGCAATCATCAAAACCGCTGCAAAGGACTTATCCACCAAAAACCGCATATAAACCGAACCCAAAAGGTAAATAATCGTCATGCCAACTAAGATTGCATTGACGGAGTAGGATACGATTTTGGCTGTGTTCTCCGAAGAAATAAACTTCCGGAAACCCTTTAAAAACAAATTCTTTGTATAGGACATCAGCGGAGCGCAAAGCAAAAACGCCAGAATATACCCTCCCGTAGGGCCGAACAGCTTTGCCGGGCCACCCGCACCGCCCGAAAAAATCGGCACTCCGATAAATCCAATCAAAATATAGACCAATACCGTCAAAAAAGAAAGCGACGGCGTCAGCATAATGGCAATCATATTGATGATGAGCGTCTGTAATGTCAACGGAATCGGCGTAAAGCCCAATGGGATGGATATGTATGCCGAAGCGCAGAGTAGTGCGGCAAGCACCGCCGCTTTAGTAATATCTTGTGTCTTTAATTTCATAATAATGCTCCATTCCGCCGCTTTGCGGCATTTTTTTCATTCTTATTATAAACCATTTTATTTGAATTGTCAACCATTTTATTTTAATTTGGTTTACAATCAAGATGAAACCATTGAAATGAGCCTTGACAAAACCATAAAAATATGCTATGATAGTAGCGTGATTTGAGTCACAAAGGGGTACACCACCGAAAGGACGTAGGCTTCTTTGTGATTCTTTTTTTACCGAACTTTTTATGGACAATCGAAAAATCCGAGCTGAATTTGAGAAAGGAACGCCTATGGAAACGCCGCTATATACGCATTTAACCCACTATCATCAAAAAAACCGCGTTAGCTTTGCAATGCCGGGGCACAAAAACGGCCGCGGCTTACCGGATGGGTTGATTGATTGTGATGTGACGGAATTACCGGCGACGGAGGATTTACACGCTCCCGGGAAGGTACTTCGCCGTTCTCAGCAACTGCTTCAAAAGCTTTATCATGCGGATCAAAGCTATATTCTGACAGGCGGCTCTACGGCAGGAATCCAATCGCTGCTTGCGGCAGCATTAAATCCGGGCGATCTGCTGCTGTCCTTTCCCGATTGTCATATGAGCGTTATCAACACCTGCGCCCTATTGGGGGTTCGGCTAAAATTTCTGCCGGTTCTCTATGACGATTCGGGGCATTGCACCGGCTTTGAGCTTGACGAAAAACACCTGCAAGGCGTGTCGGCTGTAATTGCGGTTTCTCCGGATTATTACGGACGCTCCAAAGATATTGCCTCGCTTGCCGCGCTCTGTCATCAGCATGATATTCCCTTGCTGATCGACCAGGCGCACGGCGCACATTATATTGCATCGGAGCATTTTCCGACTCCGGCAACGCTTTTGGGCGCAGACGGTACAGTGATGAGTGCGCACAAAACATTGGATGCGCTGACAGGCGCGGCGTATCTGCATATCAACGGAAACAAGATTGACAAATTCCGTTTGCAGCGCGCTTTGGCAATGGTTCAATCCTCCAGTCCGTCTTATGTGATTGCGGCTTCAGCGGAAACGGCGGCAATGACGCTTGACTCCAACGCATGGGAGAAAACGATCTGCCGCTGCGAGCAAGTAAAACATCGCGTTCCGCTTGCGGCAATGGAAAATGACGACCCGACGCGGATGGTTTTTTTTACGGAGGGCATAACCGGATTTGAAGCTGAGCAGCACCTTGCCGATGCATTTCAAATTGACATTGAAATGGCAGATTCCGTTTCGATTGTTCTGATTGCAACCCCATCCAATACGGAGGAGGATTTCACTCGCTTGGAAAAAGCCTTGCAATCCCTGCAAGGCGGCAAGACAACCCCTGCCAGCATTTGCCCCTATCCCCCGCTCGAAAGCTTTTCCCCGTCCATCGGATTCTTTTCCGAATCGGAGATGGTTTCTTTGAAAAATGCAGTCGGACGAATCGCCGCCGATACCGTTACCGCCTATCCGCCCGGAATCCCAATTCTGTGCTGCGGTGCACCGATAACGGCACAAATGATTGAGTCGGTGAAAGAATTACTGCAAAAAGGCGCAAAGCTTACCGGACTAACAGAGGAACACCATATTCGGGTTATCCAATAAAAAATAGGATCAAGCATCTGTTTTTCGGTCTATGAAGGCGAGTTCCGCACAACGTAGCGGATGTCTGAGCCGCAATAGAACGAAAAACAGATGCTTGATCCGGCAGCCACATTCCGGGTTGTGCAGATAAATTCCACACATTATAGTGAATACCACAACCCCAATAGAACGAAAAACAAATGCTTGAGCCGGTAGCCACATTCCGGGTTATGCAGATAAATTCCGCACATCATAGCCAATGTCAGAACCCCAATAGAACGAAAAACAAACGCATTGCAAGGCAAACAACACCTACGAAAGGAGAATGAGATCAGAATATGCAGAACGAAACAATATCCTGTTTGGTCGAGGAAATTATTTACACAAACGAAGATAACGGATATACCGTCATGCAGGCATCCTATGCGGATGGGCATGATTATTTCACTGCGGTCGGAACGCTGCCCTGTATCAACGAGGGGCAGTATCTGAATATCACCGGCTATTGGACAACGCATTTTGATTACGGCGATCAGTTTCGGGTCGAGTATTACGAAGCGGTCATGCCCTCCGATACAGAAACCATTCTCCGCTATCTTTCCTCCGGTATTGTCGAGGGAGTACGCCAGGCTACGGCGAAAAAACTAGTGGACGCTTTCGGAACGGAAACACTGAATATTATGCTGACGGCACCCGAAAAAATGGCGGAATTAAAGGGAATCAGCATGGATAAGGCGATGAAAATTTCCGAATCCTATAAACAGCTGCAATCGGTTCAAAATCTCGTGATTTTCTTGCAGAAATATCAGATTTCTCCGTCCATTGCCATGAAAGTGCACGATATTTTCGGCAGCCGGGCGGTAGAAATTATTGAGAAAAACCCGTACTCCATGTCCGATTTGGTTTCGGGAGTGTCTTTCAATACGGCTGATATGATCGCCTATAATATGGGAATCCCCAAAAACAGTCCGCTTCGGATTCGGTCGGGCATTAAGTATCTCATGCAGACTGCCGCTTATCAGGACGGTCACACCTATCTTCCGCGGCAGCTGCTGATTGAGGATTCCGCTTATCGGCTGAACATCACCGAAGATGAAGCGGAACAGGCGCTTGACGCACTTGCGGAAGAACGAGAGCTGATTTTCGATGTGCTTCACCGCGAAAAAATCTACTTCTTAAAAGAGTTGTACGAGGCGGAAATGTATATTGCAAGCCGCTTGACGGTCATGGCGCAAACGCCCCAAAAGCATATGCTGACGGCTATTCAGACGGAAGAACGGATTGCCGCGCTTTCTCCGAATATTGAGCTTGCCGCAGAACAAAAAAATGCGGTCATTACCGCCACCTCAACCGGATGTATGGTCTTAACCGGAGGGCCGGGAACCGGTAAGACGACCACCGTTAATACGATTATCCGCGTTTTGGAGGACATGCGTCTGTCGGTTGCACTTGCCGCGCCGACCGGTCGCGCCGCAAAGCGCCTTTCGCAAATTACAGGGTTAGAGGCAAAGACTATTCACCGTCTGCTCTGCACGGAATATAAAAACGGCGTGCATACGTTTACATACAACGAAACGAATCCGCTGAAATATGATGTATTGATTCTGGATGAGGTCAGTATGGTGGATACGCCGCTGATGTGTTCCTTTTTAAAAGCGGTCAAAAGCGGAGCGCGCGTAATCTTATGCGGCGACAGTGATCAGCTGCCCTCCATCGGCCCCGGCAGCGTGTTAAAGGATATTATTGAAAGTGACTCCGTTCCGGTGATTAAACTGAACAAGATTTTCCGCCAGGCAGAGCAAAGTCTGATTATCGTCAACGCGCACCGCATTAACCGCGGTGAAATGCCGGATCTGACGACCAAAACGAACGATTTCTTCTGTCTGCGCCGCAGCAACTCCGCATCCATCAGCATGACGGTAAAGGATTTATTTCTGAACCGTCTGCCAAAAAGCTATGGTGTGAATCCCATTTCCGAGATTCAGATTTTGTCACCGACCAAAAAAGGCGATATTGGTACCGTCAACCTGAACCGTCTGCTCCAGGAGGCTTATAATCCCCCCTCCCCCGAAAAAAACGACCATATTTATGGGAATCTGACATTCCGCGAGGGCGACAAGGTTATGCAGACCAAGAATAATTATGACATGGTCTATAAACGTGAAAACGGCGATGAGGGAACGGGGATCTTTAACGGCGATATGGGCATTGTCGAGCATATTGATAAAATGGGGAAATTCATGACCGTGCTGTTTGATGAAGAAAAGCGTGTAGATTATCCGTTTTCCGCTCTGGATGAGCTGGACTTGTCCTATGCGATCACAGTGCATAAAAGCCAGGGAAGTGAATTTCCGATTGTAATTATCGCGCTTGGAAGATTTATGCCGCGGCTGATGACAAGGAATCTGTTTTATACCGCAGTAACCCGTGCAAAGGATATGGTGATTCTCGTCGGATCGGATATTACGGCACAAAACATGGTACAGAATGCGTTTACCAAAAAGCGTTTTACGGCGTTGAGTCAAAGAATGGCGGATGTTAAAAAAGCAACAAGTAAAGAGCCGGCGAGCGAAGAATAGCGCGCCGGCTTTCTTTCCCCTACAGAATCTTGGGGCGATAGCGTTCCAGTAAATAATTCACCTGCAAAATATATCCGATAAACTGCGGCATTGCCATCAGCTGACCAAAAAACGGTTTCGAATAATCAAAGGTTCCGTGAAGTACCTGCTCCAGCTTTGCCTTATCGCACAATGCCAGAATTGGCGCATTTTCATCGGCAAGCACCTTTGCAAGCAGCGCCTTAACCGCCTCCTCATAATGCGGATTGTGTGTCTTGGGATATGGGCTTTTTTTCCGCAGCCGCACATCCTCCGGCAAAATCCCCTTTGCCGCCTCACGCAGAACATTTTTCGATACGTTATTTTTATTCTTCATTTCCCACGGAATATTCCAGACATACTCCACCAAACGATGATCGCAGAACGGAACACGCACCTCCAGACCGGACGCCATCGACATTCTATCCTTACGATCCAGCAGATTTGTCATAAACCAGTTGATATTCAGATAAAAAATCTCCCGGCGGCGTTTTTCCTCGGCACTGTCGCCGGAGAATGTCGGCACCTCGGCTAAGGACTCCTCATAACGTGCGTTGGAGTATTCGTCTAACCGCAGCGTTTCCTTTACCATCGGCTTTAAAATCTCATTTCTGACCGACAAATCATAGCACCACGGGAATCCATGCGTCCGAAACGCCTTTTCCTCGCGGAACCACGGATAACCGCCGAAAATCTCATCACTGCACTCTCCCGAAAGCGTAACCGTATGATTCTTCTTAACCTCGCGGCAAAAATACAACAGCGACGCGTCTACATCCGCCATCCCCGGCAAATCCTTTGCATACAAAGTTTCTTCCAACAGTCCCGTCAAAGCCGAATTGGGGCAGATTAAATAGCGGTGATCAAATCCAAATTCTTCAACCATCCGCGGCACCCATTTCGTATCCGAATCCGGCTGAAAATGCGACGCTTTAAAATATTTGCTGTTGTCCTCATAGTCAAAGGAATAGGTCGAAAACGGTTTTTCCCCATATTCCATCGCGCCGATTGCCGCAATAATGCTCGAATCCAGTCCGCCGGAAAGAAACGCCGCAATCGGTACATCGGAAACAAGCTGTCGTTTTACGCTATCATAAACCAGTTCCCGAACCTTTTGAATCGTGGTTTCGTAATCATCCTCATGCTCATGACTATCCAACGCCCAGTATCGCTTTACTTTCGTTTCCTTACGATTAATCAGCATATACCGTCCGGGACGAAGTTCCAAAATACCGCGGTAGACACCGCATCCTTGGGTTCTTGCCGGACTCATGCCGAATAATTCGCAAAGCCCTGCCCGATCCAGCTGCGGCTCGATTCCCGGATAGGCAAAAAGCGTTTTGATTTCCGAACCGAAAACGATCGTATCATCCGTCAATGCATAGAACAGCGGTTTTACACCAAACCGATCCCGGCACAGGAACACGCGCTGACGCATCGAATCCCAGATCGCAAAGGCATAAATTCCGTTCAGCAGCTCCGCGCACTTTTCTCCGTAGTGGATATATGTATACAACAACACCTCGGTGTCTGATGTGGTGGAAAACTCATATCCCCAATGCTGTAATTTTTCGCGCAGCTCCGCCGTATTATATAGCTCACCGTTATAGGTAATGACAAACTCATGTCCGCAAACAGTTCGCTTCATCGGCTGTTTTCCGCGCTCCACATCAATAACCGCCAAACGCCGATGTCCAAACGCCGCATGCTCTCCGATCCAAAATCCTTCCGCGTCCGGACCGCGGCTTATTAGCGTATCATTCATCTTTTGCAGTATCGGCATATGCTCGGCTTCTTTGCCGATAAAATTATCCTTATAATTAATATATCCGCATATTCCGCACATGATACTCCTCCATTCCGCCGCTTATGACGGCATTTCTAAGACGCCCCGTATGTCCATTCCACACACCCGGTCATCTATATCTCTATATTATGAAAAAGCGGCTTGAAATGTGTAATAAAAAAAACACAAGGAGCATTACTGTCCCTTGTGTTTTTTATTTTTTCTGTTACCGTTCAAAAAGATGTATTTCTTCTTCAAGCAATTTAAAAACATTTGCAATCCTCCGAAAAATGACGGAATACACCTTTTTGGTAATATTTTTCTCTGTCTATAACTCTGTAATTCATTTTTAATACTCCCATCACAATTCGTTTGTATTTCCGAAAATTCCTCCGTTCATACAGTTACCATATTTTTACCCGTTCGGCAGGCGCAACCCACATGCCGTCCTTTTCGGTTATCCCAAAAGTTGTGTAAAATTCATCGCAATTGACAACAACGCGGTTCACACGCAGCTTATCCTCCGAATGAACGTCTACACCGGCTGCATATTTTGCAAATTCGCGCGTTTTTGTGCTTGCCCACGCTTTTGCCATAGCGTGATAAAGCTTCGTATAATCGGGATTTTCAAGTCTTGATGCCACCTCGGTAATACACTGTACGGCGCCTTGATCCGACACATTTTCGCTTAAAGTCTGCCGTCCGTTCATCGGAATACCGGGAATACCCTCTTGTCTGTCATAAAAATACACCATCTTCTCGCATCGCTTTTCAAATTCGTCATAATCTTCTTTTGTCCACCAATCGGCTGCATTTCCGTTCTCATCGAACTTTGCACCATTGTTGTCAAAAGCATGTGTGATTTCGTGCGCAATAATATATCCGATGGCACCCAAATTTTCTTCATAAGACGCATTCACATCATACATAGGCGGCTGAAGTATAGCAGCCGGGAAAGTGATGTCATTCACGGTCGCACTGTAACAAGCGTTGACTGTATAAGGATACATCCCCCATTTTGTTTTATCCGGTGAGGTTCCCTGTAATTCGGACATATATTTCATATTCGCCTTTGCAATTTCAAGAATATTTTCAAAATAACTGCCGCCGTCCTCTTTTGATTTGATTTCGGCATTGTCGAGCTGACTGTCGTGCTGATCGGGATAGCCGATTTTGATTCCCATTTTGTCAAGCTTATTGATTGCCTTTGCCTTGGTTTCTTCACTCATCCATTCCAGCTTATCAATTCGTTCCTTATAAACCGAAACAATATCATTCACCATTTTAAGGACGTTTTGCTTTGCTTCCTCCGTAAAATATTTTTCGGCATAAATCTCACCGATATAATCCGGCATAATATTTGCCACACTCAGAGTCGCAATTTCCTCGTCGGAATACGTGCCGGAAATACCGAGATACTCCTGGTTAAAAGTATCGAACGCATCGGTAAACGCAGTATTGAGGACACCTCCGTAATTGATGATTACACTTAATTTCGCCGCAATTTTAAGTGTTTCGAGGTTTTCGTCTGTGAAAATTCTCGCAAATTCTTTTGTTGTCCCCTCGTCCATAATAAGAATTTTGTCCTCTTTTTTCAGCCCCATACTCTCTAACACTTCGTTCAGATCAATATCCGGGAACAGCGACTGTATTTCATCAAACGTGTAAATATTGTAAGTTTTATCTATGTTGTTACTTTCTTCCGGATTCAATTTTTTCTCCGCAAGTGTTTTTTCAAAATTATAAAAATCTTCAAGCTGCTTGTCGGTGATATTCTCACCGGCAATTTCGGAAACGGTTTTCAAATATTTTAAATAGCTTGCCTTTTGCGCCTCCGTACCGCTCAAATAGAAATCCTTTGTCATACAAGGCTCCATTGTGCCGAAATACATAATGTATTTTGTACTATCCTTAAAGTCCGTTATAATGGAAAATGCCGTAAACGGAGCTATATATAGGTTTTTCATAAGGTCTGTCTGTACTTCGGCAAGTTCCTTTATATTTTTTGCTTTGCCAATTTCATCAAGATACGATTTTATCGGAGTGATGCCGATTTTATTCCGACCTTCCGTATCTAAAATATTATTGTAAAAGTCAGCTATTTTCTGCTCCTTACTGCCTTTTGCACCGCCTTTTTCTATCGCCTCTTTTATAATGCTGTTCACTTTTTCCGTACTGTCGTCCTGCAAATCATAAAGTGTTCCCGACACTACTCTTCCCGGCTTTAGTTCCAGTTTGTTCAATGTGTCTTTATTAACCGCCGCATAAAAATCATCTTTTTCGTTTGAACCGAACAGCGCATAAACACGCTTTATGAAAATCTCCATTTGCTCTTTTGTCACATCGTCATACGGCGAAAAAACTCCGTCCGCCGTTCCTGCCGCAATGCCTGCATCCAATACCGGCGTAAGCTCCGGCTTTGCCCAGTCGGGAATATCCGTAAAATCACCGCTTCTAAGCGCCACTCTTGCGTTATGTCCCGTAAGCGCAGGAAATGTTCCGAAAGCTCTGGACAGCATGACCAGCGCCTCCGCACGATTAATGTTCCAGTCCTCATGAAGCTCCCCGTCACCGCCGTAGCCTTTTATTATGTCACTGCGCTTTACATCTTTATTATAATCGTCCGCAGCCGACAGCAGCATATCCGCTACCTCACCGCGTGTTGCATACATGTCGGATGCAAACGCTGTGTTTGTAAGTAACATGGCGGCAGTAATTCCTGCCGCTATAATTCTTTGTGTTTTCATAATATCTTCTCACTTTCTTTAATTTTTTCATTCCTCGTAATACAGGTTCCATGCAAACTGTCATATGACAAACTGTATCGAATTTGGAAATTCGTATTTTCTTGTATTCGCGCCGCAAACGCCGCTAACTAATATTCGTTAGTTGTATTATAATACAAGAACACGCAAAAGTCAATACATTCTCAAAAAATCCCGAAAATTTTAGCTAATGTTGCTAATGACGTGTCTGCGGCATATTTTATATACTTTCCGTTTCTTCGCAAATTTTTCTGAGAAAGCTCTTTCCCTCCTGCATTTTTTTATTATACGCGTCCGAAATTTTCTTAAGCTCCTCCGCATACTTTTCGTCAACACCGTCCAATCCCGATTCCTTATAAAAATCAAGTATACAATCCCGACTGTCAACCGGGAATTTCTCATGCGGCGCTGTCGAATCAAATATACACAATGACAGCTCACGGATAACTACCATATCAAGACTGCTCGGATCAAAACTGCAATAATAGGTTTCCGTATCAAATCCCCGCTTTATGGCGTCATCGCGAAATTTTCTCAAAAATGTTGATTTCCCCGTACCCGGACGTCCTTTTATAAAGCATCTTGTTTGTAAGTCCTCCGTCAGTTCATCAATAAAATTCACAGGAGATTCAGGCGTGGACGAACCGAAAAATCTGTTAAGATTCATTCCGCTGCCGCTGCCGTGCTTGCCATGCAGATACTCGTATAGAATTGCATCACAATACTTATTGAGTTTTTCCGTATCCATATTGGCTACATAAATTTTTTCCCACTCATCATGGATCTGCTTCGCCTCACCGTATGCTTTATACAATCCGTGGTGATTTTCGTTAAATGCAACGGGATTTCTTATTGCCGCACCGAATACTCCGGCATTTTGACTGCTTATCATACAACCCACTGCCAGCTTTGTGTTCATCGGATTCAAGATTAATTCATCTGCACCGTATTTTTCAGCAAGTGCAAAAATTTCTTTGGATTCATCTCGCATCGTTTCCCTTGTAACCGTATAAACACTGTTGAGCTTTTTTACCGTTTCATCATAAAAGCTTATATACCCTGCCGATGTATTGGCTGATAAAAAATATTTTTTCATATAGAACAATATCCCCTTTCATCACAAACTGCTTATGCGTCTGAGTTATACTATTATATATGCAACAACTACATCTTTTTATGCAAAGAGGGACAGTAAAATTTTACTGTCCCTCTTTGCATAAATTCAGTGTTTTTTTACAATTGTATCTCAATTTCATTTTCTACATTACTCTTGAGTGATACATCAAATTTTTTATCGCCTATCGTTAATTCATAATCACCGTAAAAGCCCTTGAATTTTGCAACCCCTACATTGTCTGTTTCAGTTTCTGTATTTGTAATCCAACGTTCATTAAACAGATGATGAATCATTTCATATGCCGGCTTTTTGCTCATATCAAAACGCAGAAGTCCGCCTCTATAAATATTTTCTCCGGCGGTCATATCTCCCTGTGGCGCAAATGCCGCATAGCCGTCGGTTAAATTCCAATAAATAATCGCTTCAACCGCTTTATGACTAAACCAAATGCTGTAAAGTCTTTCAATCAGCTCCGCTTGAATGGCTTCATCTTCGGCCGAATCCGAGTATGCCGGAATGGTTATTTCCGTAATCTGCAAAGGCTTGCCAAGCTTTTCATACGTATCCATAACCTCAAAAATCACTTTCGGATCATACATATCCGTAACATTGTTTTTTTCCTCTTCCTGCGGGACAAAGACATGATACTGCATACCCACCGTATCAATGCGCAGTCCCTTTTCCAGACCATTCTTTATCATCTGATAATATCCGCTTCTTGTATATGCGAAATGCTGCCATTTCCAAACCTGTGAGGCTTCATTGATAATTAATTCATTGCAGGGAAAATATTTTTCGGCAAGCTTAAAGTTCCAGTCCAACACCTCATCCGACCTAAAAAACGGATTTTTATTCCACGGATCATTGGTGCAGAAAAGCTCATTGATAACCTCCCAGCCTTTAATACGCCCTGCATAACGCTCCGCAAGCTTCTTGTACCGGATTTCAAGCTTCTGCTTCATATCATTAATATCCGTTCCATCAACCCAATCAGGCTGAAAGTTGAAGTATGTAAGACAATGCTCTTTCGGCGTGATTCCGTATTTTTCACAGTATTCCAGACACAAATCCGGTGCCGGTCGTCTATATATCTTCGGGCTGTCCTTTTTAAATCTCGGTTTTCCTTGAATCGGCTCCAGATCGCTCCAATAAAACGGTAAGGTAGCTTCATTAAATGCATCCTTGAACAATTCTTTATATGTGTTATTTTTTTCTTCTGTTTCCAGCTCATCAAGCATAAAAATATTTGCACCATGTAAAAACTCATGCTTTTTTTGCTCTATTTTAATCTTTTGTCCGGTAATCGGGTTTCCGCTTTTATCTTTTATCGTTATTTTGGCAAACCCCTTACGATTTTGTTCAATTCCATTTTCTACTCGTTCTTTTGTTTCATCTTCATATTTAATAAAGCTTTTAAAAATATCATCTCTTCTGCTCATTGTTATTCCCTCTATTCATACGTTCTCAAATTATTAAATTTGCATTAATCGGTATACCATCTTTTATTCTATAATATATCATATGATGCAAAAAAGCGTCCACTATTTTATCAAATATATCCACTATTTTATTATTTACAGATTTTACAATAAATTTTTACTTGAATTTTTTCCGAAAACGTCTATCTAACTGTCCATATGAGAAATACGGTTTCATTTTATTTTACATATTGAATTTTCAAATTTATATGATATAATGAATATAAGATTACACGAAAGGAATCCGATTATGAAAAAAGACTATCATCTTCACCCCAATATCATCAATAATCCCTCACAAGCAGAAGAATTTATTGCGCAGGCGATTCGGCTGGGATTTGAAGAAATCTGCTTTACCGATCACATGCCGTTTTCGATCACCCATCATGAGTTTGACAGAATCCCGGACGGTTCGGTAGGTGAATACTGTAAACGCGTAAAGGAGCTTGCGCAGCTTCATAAAAATGAAATTACCATAAAAACCGGAATTGAAATTGATTATCACCCCTATTATGAACAGGAAATCAAATCAGTGCTTGCTCAAGGTGAATTTGACTACGTTTTAGGCTCATCGCACTTGAATATCGCCGGTTATAGGATTGATTTTAAAAATACATTAAGAACAGAATTTGCGCGTATGGTTCTTGCCAACTACCTATGCGCCGCAAAATCCGGTTTATTCCATACGATCTCACACCTGGATGTTTACAGATGGGTATTTTCAGAGCAGCAAGCCTATCCTCTGATCGAGGATGATTTCAAGGTTTCCTCCTGCTCTGACATTTTGGAAGAACTCTTTTCGGTTCTTGAAAAAAACAACATCTGTCTGGAGCTGAACGCCGCACCGCTGTATAAAAAATTTGATCACTGCGGCTTTTATCCGCAGAAAGAAATTCTTGACATTGCGAAAAAATACAACATCAAATACCGATACGGTTCCGACGCACATACTCCCGACAAAGTTGGCTTTGGGTATGATCTTATCAAAAGCTCCGGACTTCTGAATGATTAAGTTGGCTTTCCCCTCGGATCAGCGTTTGCCGAACGGTCATATCCGGTTCAACAATCACCATATCGGCATACTTGCCGACCTCCAAAGACCCCCGTACTTTTTCCTCCCCGATAACGCGTGCCGGGTTCAAGGAAGCCATATTCACCACTTCATAGATCGGCAGCTGCGTATGCTCCATGAAATTTCTGACCGCACGATTCAACGTCAGAATACTCCCGGCAATCGTTCCGTCGTGTAGACGACATTCAACGCCTTTCACCGTTACCGGCTGACCCCCCAACGTATATTCGCCATCGGGCATTCCTCCGGCACGCATGCAATCGGTGATGAGAACCAGCTTGTTTCCTTTTAATTTTGCAACAATTTTATACAAAACAGGACTTACATGAAAGGTGTCGGCAATCAGTTCACAGCTTACAGCATCATCGGAAAGTGCCGCACCGATTACCCCTACCGCGCGATGGCTGAACGGAGTCATAGCATTAAATAAATGCGTTACATGACTTGCACCGTTCATAAACGCAGAATGAGTCTGCTCATAGGTCGCATCGGTATGCCCGACCGAAAGCGTAATATCGGTATGCTCGGAAATATACTTTATGAACCGGTTATCATCGTCCTGCTCCGGCGCAAGAGTCAGAAGCTTGATTTTATCTTGATTGTTCATAACAAATTCAATATTCGGTTTTTGAATGTATTGTGCATCTTGAGCGCCTTTTTTTGTGGGATTGATAAACGGACCCTCAACATTCGCACCCAAAATCTCCGCACCTTTATTTTTGTTCTTTAATTCGCCGATAATATCCAAAGCGGCTTGCACCTCGTTCATCGGAATTGTCATGGTTGTCGGGCACCATGCCGTTACGCCGTTTTTCGGCAGCTCCGCAGCAATTTTTAAAAGATCGTCCTTTTTACCGTCCGAAGTGTCACAGCCTTTATAGCCGTGAATGTGAATATCAATCAGCCCCGGAATAACATAAGCGCCCTTGGCATCAATCAGCTCAGCATCGCCTGTCGGAATATCCGTTCCGATCTGCCCGATTTTTTCATCGAAAAGAATAACCCCATCCCGGATCACGGAATCCTTTGTTACAATATTTCCATTGATAATTGCTTTCATTTTGAACACAAGTCCTCTCTGTTCTAAATCGTGAATTTTCGTCTTTGCCCGATTTTATATCAGCAATGCTGCACCGATCGTACCGGCATCACTTTTCAGCCGTGAAATCATAATCTCCACATCTGCGTTTAATTTCTCCTTGATCCGGTTCAGCAACACGTCTCCGGCATTGGTAATTCCTCCGGACAAAACAATCATATCCGGGTCAAAAATATTGATAACGCCGCGTAAACCGACAGCGAGATGCTCGGCATAACGATCCAGAACCGCTGCCGCAGTATCGCACCCCTCCCGAACGGCTTCAAAAAACAGCTTTCCATCCAGAGAATTTTGATGCTCCGCATAGAGACGATGTAAAAGACTATCGGGATTTTCCAAAGCAGCCTGCTCCGCAGATTGGATTAATGCCGTCGCCGATGCATATTGCTCAAAGCATCCGCGCTGACCGCAGGGGCAAGGCTTTCCGTCCATCTGAATCGAAAAATGACCGATTTCGCCGGCGCTTCCTCTCCCCTCATAGATTTTATGATCTATGATAATTCCTCCGCCGATGCCAGTACCAAGGGATAGCATGACGAGATTTTTCACCGCTTTCTCGTTTCCGCAGATCGCTTCTCCCAACGCAGCACAGTTCGCATCATTGGAAACCTTAACAGGAACATCCACCCGCTCCGCAATCGCTTTTTGCAGCGGAAAATTCTGCAACGGCAGATTGACAGCAGTAATGAAACCATTTCGGTTAATTCCGGGCGTTCCGATACCGATTCCGGAAATGCAATACTGATTCATCAAATCATCGCACTTTTTTACAATATCGTCAATCAGCTTTTCCGCAGATGAAACATCCGTCGGGATGGACTCCTTATGAATGAGCTGCAAGCTCTCGTTCAGTACGCCGAACTTAATTTCCGTACCGCCGATGTCAATGCCGATCCGGTCATTCGAGTAAGCCTCCTTATCGCAAATCAGTGTAACATCGCTATGTACTTTCAGCATAGACGCCGGCATTTCCGTTGAAATACTGCTCGTCAGCAATGCCTTGACAGCGTTATGCTTATTCTTTCCGCCGGCAAGCAAAATAATTTTCCGTGCTTTCAAAATCGTTCCGATTCCCATCGTCAGAGCCTGTGTGGGAACCTCGGAAATATCATCAAAGAATCGGGAATTTGCCTCAATCGTGTTTTCGGTAAGATTCGTCAAATGCGTCCGAGAATCCAGATTCGCATCCGGCTCATTGAAACCGATATGACCGTTTTGACCGATTCCCAAAATTTGAAGATCAATGCCGCCGCTCTGCTCGATCAGACTTTCATACTCCGCACACTCCCGCGCCGTATCCTCACAGGTACCGTCCAAAAGATGTGTGTTTTTGGGGTCGATATTGATTTTTGAAAACAAATGCTCGTTCATAAAATAATGATAGCTTTGTTCATTGTCATCGGCTAAGGGATAATATTCATCCAAATTAAATGTGCGAATATCCTTAAAGTCAATTTCACCGGCTTGATTCTTTTCAACCAGTTTCTGATACATCCCGATCGGTGTAGAACCGGTGGCAAGACCGAGAATACTTTTCGGATTTTTCTTCACTTGCTCCGCAACAATTTCCGCCGCCTTTTCGGAAAGCTTATCATAATTATCACATACTATAATCTTCATGTAACCATTCCCTTCCATGCTGTAAAGCACAAAACTTTTATTATCTATATCATAACCGCAACCGATAAGAATGTATTTACACAAAATACATTTTTATTTATCTTTTTGTATCAAACAAGTTGCAGTATTGAATAAAGCATGATATAATAAAAGCAAGATTATGACAGGAGGGAAATCGGTCATGGCAAATTATATCGGAATGAGATTAAAAGAGGAAATTAAAATCGACAAGCTGTACACGGTGCATTATTTTGAGTATTCCAGAGAATTTGAATTCACGGGGGAACGTCATGATTTCTGGGAATTGGTTTACGTGGATAAAGGCGATGTCCGGGTCGATGCCGAAGATCAGAACTTTCTTTTAAAGCGCGGAGAGGTGATCTTCCATAAGCCGAACGAATGGCATAATATTCATGCCACCGGTGTAAACGCGCCCAATGTTGAAATTATAACCTTTGCCTCCCATTCGCCGTCAATGCGTTTTTTCGAAAATAAAATTCTTTCCGTCGGGCAAAGGCAAAAAGAACTTTTATCAAAGATTATATCCGAATACACGCTCGCTTTCCAAACGCCCCTCAACGATGTTTATACGCAAAAGCTGGAACGGCGCAAAAACGGAGAGATTGCAGCGGAACAGCTGATTCGGATGTACCTGTGCGAATTTTTGATTTTATTTTTGCGGAATAATTCCGATAACCGTCAAAAAACAACCGGAACGCTCCGCAGCGATAACGAAGTATTGAATCTCTTGCTGCATTATATGGACGGGCATATCCTGCAATCTGTAACCTTGCGCGATTTGATGCAATACAGCGGAACAAACCGAACTGCAATCGAAAGACTATTCCGTGAGAATTTCGGAAAGGGCGCTTTGGAATATTTCAGCGAATTAAAGATTAAATTGGCAAAGCAATATCTGCGTGAGGGTGATTATAATATTACGCAGATTGCAGAGCTGCTGGGATATTCAAGTATTCACTATTTTTCAAGACGTTTCAAGCAAACAACCGATATGACGCCGACGGAATATCAGCTATCCATCAAATCCATGCTGAAAGATTTCGAAATTCCTATAAAATAATGGGACTGCAAAAGCAGCCCCATTATTTTCGCCGATACCGCCCATGGCAAAAATCGTGCTATGGGTGATTTTATTCAAGCTTTTAGCCCTCAACTAATCTCTTTGTATCAATGGCAATCATCAATTCCTCGTTGGTCGGAATCACGAGCGTCTTAACCTTTGCACCGTCAGCCGTAATATCAACAGCACCTCTTGTATTATTCTTCTCGTCATCCACTGCAATACCGATGAACTCCAAACCGTCTGTCGCATTCTTTCTTACCCATTCGTCATGCTCGCCTACGCCGGCAGTAAAGACAACCGCGTCAACGCCGCCCATAACCGCAGCATAAGAACCGATGTATTTCTTAACACCGTATGCAAACATATCCAAAGCCAGCTGTGCTCTCTCATTGCCCTCAGCCGCTGCATTGGACAAATCTCTGAAGTCCGAAGAAACGCCCGAAACGCCGAATACACCCGACTTTTTATTCATCAGGTTATCCACCTCGTCCACGCTCATACCTTTCTTTAACAGATAGGTAACAACCGCCGGGTCCATAGAACCGGTTCTTGTTCCCATCTCCAAACCGTCAAGCGGCGTAAATCCCATAGAGGTATCCACGCACTTTCCGCAATCAACCGCACTGACGGAAGAACCGTTGCCGAGGTGACAGGTAATGATCTTCAAATCTTTCAAATCCTTGCCGAGATATTCAGCTGCCTTTTGTGCCACATACTTATGGCTTGTACCGTGGAAACCGTACTTTCTGATTCTGTCTGTTTCATACAGTTCATAAGGCAGAGCATACATATATGCCTTTGCCGGCATAGTCTGATGGAATGCGGTATCAAAAACACCAACCTGCGGTACGCCCGGCATAATCTTTTCACAAGCTTCAATTCCGATAATATTCGGCGGATTGTGCAGCGGCGCAAGTGGAATACATCTCTCCAATGCTTCCTTGACCTTGCCGTCAATAATGCAGGAATCCGCAAACTCCTCAGCGCCATGTACCACTCTGTGACCTACAGCACCGATTTCGTCCATGGACTTGATCACACCATGCTCCGGATCAACCAACGCGTCAATAACCATCTGAATGGCATCGCTGTGATCCTTCATCGGCTTCTCAATCTTTGTCTTTGTATCCTTTGCCGTATTGGTGTGCTGGATATTCGAACCCTCGATTCCGATTCTTTCACAAAGTCCCTTTGCCAGAACTTCTTCCTTTGTCATGTCGATAAGCTGGTACTTCAAGGACGAAGAACCGGCATTGATAACCAAAATATTCATGTTTCTAATCCTAAACTCCCTTCAAAAAATCATGTAGCTTTCCGATATGTAATCAGCCTTGCGCCTGGATTGCGGTAATTGCGATAACACCGGCAATATCCTCTGCTGTGCAGCCTCTGGATAAGTCGTTTACCGGCTTTGCAATTCCCTGTAAAATCGGGCCGTAAGCGTCTGCCTTTGCTAATCTCTGAACCAGCTTGTAGCCGATATTTCCTGCGTCAAGATTCGGGAATACCAAAACATTTGCCTGACCGGCAACCTTCGAACCCGGAGCTTTCTGCTGTGCAACGGAATCTACGATTGCCGCATCCAGCTGAAGCTCACCGTCAATCAGCAAGTCCGGTCTTTTCTCCTGTGCAAGCTTTGTTGCTTCTCTCATCTTGTCTACCAATGCATGCTTTGCACTGCCGTAGGTGGAGTGTGAAAGCATTGCGATCTTAGGCTCAGCGCCAACCAGCTGCTTGAATGACGCAGCCGAAGAAATGGCGATCTCCGAAACCTCATCGGAATTGGGATCCTGATTCAGACCGGAATCGGCAAAAATAAAGGTTCCGTTCTGACCGTATTCACAATTCGGTACATTCAAAATGAAAAATGCGGAAACCAGTTTTGTACCCGGAGCCGTCTTTAAAATCTGCAAGGACGGACGAATTACGTTTGCCGATGAGTTGATTGCGCCGGCAACCATACCGTCTGCATCGCCCATTTTTACCATCATAACACCGAAATAAAGCGGATTCTTGATTGTTTCTGCCGCCTGCTCCGGAGTCACACCCTTTTTCTTTCTTAATTCATAAAATGCGTCCGCATAAGCGCCGGCTTTCTCGGACTTCTCCGGATCAACAATCTCTGCGCCCGTAATATCAATCTTTTCCGCTTCGGCTATCTTGTTTATTTTATCAGCATTACCAACCAGCTTGATCTTCGCATAGCCTTCCTTTAAAGCAATCCCTGCTGCCTTAATGGAACGAAGCTCCTCACCCTCAGCCAAGACAATCGTCTTAATATCCGTTTTCGCTTTTGCTTTCAAATTTTCGATAAACGTATTCATTTGCACAATCTCCTTTGTCACTACGGTATCCATGCCGTATTTTATTATTTTTTATCGGATAGAACTGCTTTTCCATCCTTAAAAATATAGAAACCTTTTTTATTATATAACACTTTTATACAATTTTCAAGTAGCTATGCTGAAAAAAATCAAAAAAAATCTTGAGTTTTCCCCTTTTCGCGTCTAAAAAAGCAACTTTGCTTTCAATTTTGCAATAAAACACAAAATCGCTTTGCAAACTTCGACACAAACTGCATATTTTGCTACTTGACTTCTCGACTAAAAATCATTATAATAAATATAAATGTTATTAAAGATAAATTTCTACCTATTTATAATAGATTGTATTGGGGATATTTTCATCTCCGATTCCGGCAAAAACTCTGCCGGACAACACTAAGGAGGTATTGCGAATGGGAAATAACAGCATATTACATATGGGAATCGATGTGGGATCAACGACCGTAAAGGTGGTGGTTCTTGACGAATCGAAGAATATTCTCTTTTCTGAATATCGCCGACATTTTTCGGATATTAAGAGCACGGTTGCAGGTTTATTTCAAGAGGTATATGAAACCATAGGGGAACGCAGCTTTACCGTTGTCATTACCGGTTCCGGAGGACTTCTTCTTTCCAATTCCCTGAGACTGCAATTTGTGCAGGAGGTCATTGCCAATAAGGCGGCAATCACCGAATTTCTGCCCCAAACGGACGTTGTCATCGAATTGGGCGGAGAGGATGCCAAAATCCTCTATCTGTCCGGCGGTCTGGAGCAGCGTATGAACGGAACCTGTGCCGGCGGAACAGGCTCCTTTATTGATCAGATGTCCATCTTATTAAAAACAGACGCATCGGGACTCAATGCGCTTGCGGAAAAGCACAAGGTGATTTACCCGATCGCCGCGCGCTGCGGTGTTTTCGCCAAATCCGATGTGCAGCCGCTTTTGAACGAAGGTGCGGCAAAAGAGGATGTTGCCGCTTCGATTTTGCAGGCGGTGGTTACGCAGACCATCAGCGGTCTGGCACAGGGGCGTCCGATTAAGGGAAATATTGTATTTCTCGGCGGGCCGCTGCACTTTCTGCCGCAGCTGCGCCGTCAGTTTGAAGAAACCTTAAAGGAAAATGCCACATCCTTTACCACACCCGAAAATGCTCAGCTGTTTGTAGCAATCGGTGCGGCATTGATGTACGATAAAAAATCCGTCACCACCTTACCGGAATTAATGGAAAATCTGAAAAATGCAAAAGACGCAGATGCGGAAATCACCCGAATCCGCAAGCTTTTCTTAAACGACTCGGAACGGGATGAATTTTTTGAGTGCCACGCCCGTCATGTGGCAAAACGCGGTGATATTAAAACGGCAAAAGGCCCTGTCTTTTTGGGAATGGACATCGGTTCAACAACCATCAAAGCGGCGCTGATTGATGAAAATGCCAATATTTTATACACCTATTACGGAAAAAATGAAGGCTCGCCAATCACCTCCGGAATCAATATTCTGCGTGATTTATACGCACAGCTCCCGAAAGGCGCGTTTATTGCAAACGCCTGCACAACCGGATACGGGGAACTGCTGCTGAAAACGGCGTTCCGGATTCGCGAGGGTGAAATTGAAACGATTGCACACTATAAGGCTGCCAATCACTTCTCTCCCGGTGTTGATTTTATCATTGACATCGGCGGTCAGGATATGAAATGTATGAAAATCAAAAATGGCGTAATCGACAGTATTATGCTGAACGAAGCCTGTTCCTCCGGCTGCGGATCATTTATCCAGACCTTTGCCGAAAGCTTAGGCATGGATACCATTTCCTTTGCCAAAGAGGCGCTGACTGCCGAAAACCCTGTCGATCTGGGAACGCGCTGTACGGTTTTCATGAATTCGCGCGTAAAACAGGCGCAAAAAGAAGGCGCAACGGTCGGCGACATCAGCGCCGGACTCTCTTATTCCGTTGTCCGAAATGCGCTATATAAGGTAATTAAGCTGCGCGATCCCAATCTGATGGGCGAAAATATTGTCGTACAGGGCGGCACCTTTAACAATAATGCCATTCTGCGTTGTTTCGAGCTGTTGACCGGAAAGAATGTTGTCCGTCCGGATATTGCCGGAATCATGGGCGCATTCGGTTCGGCACTGATTGCGCAGGAGCGTTGGGACGGCGGCGATTGCGATATTCTCGCGGAGGATGAACTGGACGAATTTCAATTCAAAACCTCTCTGACGCGCTGCAAAAAATGCTCCAACCATTGTCAGCTGACGATTACCGACTTTGGCGACGGAGGTCGCTTTGTTTCCGGAAATCGCTGCGAACGCGGTGCCGGGATGGAACGCCCGAAGAATCAGCTGCCGAATTTATTTTACTATAAATACAAACGTGTATTCCAATATAAACCGCTTGAGAATGCGCCAATGGGCGAAATCGGCTTGCCCAGAGTGCTGAATATGTACGAAAATTATCCGCTCTGGTTTACGATTTTCACGGAATTAGGTTTCCGCGTACGGATTTCCGCCCGAAGCACCCATGAAATCTACGAAAAAGGCATTGAATCCATCCCATCGGAAAGCGCATGCTATCCGGCAAAGCTGGTGCATGGACACATTCAGGATTTAATCGACAAGGGAGTTCGGACAATTTTTTATCCGTGTATCCCATATGAGCAGATTGAATACAGTGATGCAGGAAACCACTTCAATTGCCCGATGGTTACCTCTTATCCGGAGGTCATTTATAACAACATGGACGTTGTGCGTGCGCCCGGAATAAAGTTTATTTATCCGTTTATGAACCTTGCGGATAAACCCTCCTTTAAACGGCAGATGTTCAAAGCCCTCAAGGAATTTGGGTTTACCAAAGCGCAATTGGACGCGGCATGCGATAAAGGCTTTGAGGAGCTTCAGCATTTTAAAGAGGATATTCGCGCAAAGGGCGAAGAAACACTGAAATGGCTTGAAGAAAATGACAAGCGCGGAATCGTTCTTGCCGGCAGACCGTACCATATCGACCCCGAAATCAATCACGGGATTCCCGATATGATCAATTCTCTCGGCTTTGCGGTACTGAGCGAGGATAGCGTCGCCCATCTGGGTCATTTGCAGCGCGACATCCGCGTTGTCGATCAGTGGGCATATCATACGCGTCTTTATGAAGCAGCAGCGGAGGTCATTAAAAATAATCGGTTAGAGCTGATTCAGCTAAACTCTTTCGGCTGTGGTCTGGACGCGGTTACGACCGATCAGGTTCAGGAAATCCTGCAATCCAATGAGAAAATCTATACCACGCTGAAAATTGATGAGGTATCCAACCTCGGCACAGCGCGGATTCGTGTCCGTTCCTTAAAGGCGGCGATTCAGGAAAGAGCGGATAATCACTTTGTTCCGCATAAGATTGAGGATTATACGCTCAATCGTGTACAATTCACCGAAGAGGAACGCAAGCACCACACCATGATTTTCCCGCAGATGAGTCCGACGCATTTCCGTCTGTTTGAGGCAGTGCTGCGTGTAAACGGCTACAATGCGGTATGTTTGGAAAATGTCACTCCGGAGGATGTTGAAGCGGGGTTGAAAAGCGTGAATAATGACGCCTGCTATCCGTCTATTATCGTTGTCGGTCAGCTCGTGAACGCGTTTATCAGCGGACGCTGCGATCCGAATAATACCACCGTAATGATTACACAAACCGGCGGTGGCTGTCGCGCGACCAACTACATAGCCTTTTTGAGAAAAGCATTAAAAGAGGCAGGTTATCCGCAGGTTCCGGTGCTTTCGCTGAATGTTGCCGGACTAGAGGGGAATCCGGGCTTCAAGCTCACACCGAAGTTGATGGACGGTCTGGTAAAGGCCTGCACATGGGGCGATTTACTGCTTACGGTAACGCTCCGGATCCGTCCGTATGAGATTCATAACGGCGACACCAATCGTCTCTATGATCAATGGCAGCAGCGGCTTTATCGGGATATTGTATCCAATAACCGCAAGAATACCAAGCTGAAAAAGGTCATTGATGAAATTGTAGACGATTTTGATCAGATTCCGATTGACGAAACCATCCTCAAGCCGAAAGTCGGAGTGGTTGGTGAAATCCTTGTGAAATTCCATCCGGATGCGAATAATAATATTATTGATGTAATCGAGCATGAGGGCGGTGAAGCGGTCATGCCGGGATTGGCAGATTTCATGCTGTATTGCTTATATAATGCGAACTTCAAGCGAGATAATCTCGGAACAAAGTCTACCTCCGCCATGCTGTGTAATTTAGGCATTTGGGCAATTGAGAGCTACCGCAAGCACATGGCAAAGGTTCTCTCCGAGCATCCGAAGTTTTCCTCCCGTGTGCCCAAGCACATCCGTGACATTGCACACGGAGCCGAGAGAGTTTTGCAATTAGGTCACAGCACCGGTGAAGGTTGGTTCTTAACCGGCGAAATGATTGAGCTGATTGAGAGCGGCGTACCGAATATTGCTTGCGTGCAGCCGTTTGCATGTCTGCCGAATCACGTCACCGGAAAAGGCATGATTAAGGAGCTGCGCCGTCAGTTCCCGCTGGCAAACATTGTTGCCGTAGATTATGACCCCGGTGCCAGTGAGGTCAACCAATTAAACCGAATTAAGCTGATGATTGCCGTTGCATTTGAAAATCTTGAAAAAGAAGAAGAAAAGAGTGCTAATGAGGTGAAAACTGAGCCGGTAAAAGCTTAAAAAGGAGTGAATCCCATGACAAATGATATATGGCTGCCGTCGGAATGGACAGAAGAAAGCTATCGGGAATTTCAGACTTCTCTAAAACAGCTCAGCGATGAGGATTATAAAAAATTCAATGCGCGTCTAATCCCCGACACGCCGCTTGCCTATGGGATTCGGATTCCTACGGTGCGGAAAATCGCATGCGCAATCCTGCAAACCGACTATCTCGCGTATCTTCAATTACCCAAATCCTCTTATCATGAGGAGGTCATTCTTGAAGGCTTAGTGATGGCAGGGATTCCTTGCAGCTATCCCGAAATGCTGCAATATATGAAAAGCTTTTCCCTCAAAATCTATAATTGGGCAATCAATGATACGGTTGTTTTCAAGGGAATAAAAAAATACACCGATCAGTTCATAACAGATGCAGATGATTTCGTATTTCACGAAAATCCGTGGGTTCAGCGATTCGGTTATTTGCATCTGATGAATTTCTGCCTGACCGAAGCGCATATTGACGCGGTATTAAACAAGGTGGATGCAGTCAATTCAGATTTTTACTATGTGCAAATGATGCAGGCATGGTTGCTTGCCACCGCAATCGCCAAACAGCGCGACCAAACCATTGCCTACCTTACCGGAACCAATCATTTGAATGAAACAACCTTCAAAATGACCGTCCGAAAAGCGCGTGAATCTTTCCGGGTGAGCAGTGAGGATAAGGCATTATTGAAATCAATTTTATAAATCGAATGACCGAATGGAGAATATTATTATGTTCAGAGAAATGAGAAGAATCAAGCAGCAACTTGACAAGCAAGAATGTATTGAAATTTTAAAAAATGAGCCGCGCGGCATTCTTTCAATGATCGGAGATGACGGATACCCCTATGGGATTCCTCTGAATCATTGGTACAATGAAAAGGACGGAAAAATCTATTTTCACGGCGCAAAAACCGGGCATAAAATAGATTCTATAGCAAGGTGCGATAAGGTTTCCTACTGCGTATATGATAAGGGATTCCGAAAAGACGGTGAATGGGTGCTGAATATCAAAAGCGTCGTTGTTTTCGGCAGAATAAAGCCTGTTGAAAATGAGCAGAAAGTTATCGAAATCTGTAGAAATTTATGCTTCAAGTTTACGGACGATCTCGAATATATTGAGCATGAGCTCACAAGACACAGCAAAAATGTGCTTTGTCTGGAATTGACTCCGGAACATATCACCGGGAAACTGGTAAATGAGTCATAATTCGTGTGAACCAAAAAAGAGAGCATTGCCGATGCAATACTCTCTTTTTTAATTAATCTACCAATTCAAGAATCGCCATTTCAGCGCTGTCACCACGACGGGGACCGAGCTTTAAGATTCTTGTATATCCACCGTTTCTCTCGGCATACTTGGGAGCGATTTCGCTGAACAGCTTTGTTACAACGTCCTCTTTTGTAATAAACTCCAAAGCCTGACGGCGAGAATGCAATGTATTTGTCTTACCCAGAGTGATCATTTTTTCTGCCATGCTCTGAGTTTCCTTTGCTCTGGTAATTGTTGTTTCAATCTTTCCTGTTTCTAAGAAGCTTGTTACCAAATTACGCAACATAGCTTTTCTCTTAGCTGTAGGAAGACCTAACTTTCTTGTTCCCGGCATATCAGTTACCTCCTATTAATCTTCTTCCTTTTTAAGATAAAGACCTAAACCGTTTAATTTGTTTATGACTTCTTCAAGCGACTTTCTGCCCAGGTTTCTGACCTTCATCATGTCCTCTTCGGACTTGTTTGTAAGATCCTCAACCGTGTTGATTCCTGCACGCTTCAAGCAATTGTAGGAACGCACCGAAAGATCCAATTCCTCGATTGTCATCTCCAGAACCTTTTCTTTCTTATTCTCTTCCTTTTCAACAATAATTTCCGTATTCTTTGCTTCCTCTGACAGGTCCACAAACAGGCACAGAAGGTCATTCATGATTTTTGCAGCCAAGCTAACCGCCTCATCGGGCTGGATCGTTCCGTTTGTCCATACCTCAACAGACAGCTTTTCCCTGTCTGTGTACTGACCTACACGCATATTCTCTACGGTATAGTTCACTTTCGTTACAGGGGTATAGATAGAATCTACCGGAATGACTCCGATAACCGACTGCGCACCGCTCTTGTTCTTGTCGGCGCTGACGTAGCCTCTGCCCTTTGATAGAGTGATTTCTATATAAAGATGTGCATCATCATTCAGCGTTGCAATATGCAGATCGGGATTGAAAATCTCTACATCCGCGTCACGCTTAATATCGCCCGCCGTAATCTCTCCGGCACCTTTCGCTTCAATGTATACGGTCTTGGGAGAATCGCCATGAAGCTTCACGGCAATCTTCTTGATATTCAGAATCAGCTCTGTAACATCCTCCGTAACACCCGGAACGGTTGAAAATTCATGCTGTACCCCATCAATCTTGATGGATGTAGCAGCTGCACCGGGCAATGATGACAACAAAATCCTGCGAAGAGAATTACCGATTGTTGTTCCATAGCCTCTTTCCAGCGGCGACACAACAAATTTGCCGTAACGTCCGTCTTCGCTCAACTCCGCACATTCAATGTTAGGCTTTTCCATTTCTATCATTCAAAAACCCTCCTTTTAAATCTGAGACCTCCGCAGCAAAAGTGCTGCGGAAACCTCTCATAAATATAAATCTGTATCCACTTTACCGAGGGTAAATCGTTATTATTTCGAGTACAACTCGACAATCAGATGCTCTTCTACATCATATTCGATGTCGTCTCTGTTTGCCAGTCTTACAACCTTGCCTGTCAGAGTGTTTCTGTCCATATCAAGCCACTGCGGAATAACGCGCTTTGCGTTTTCTTCAACGATTTCCTTAATTCTTACAGAGCTTCTGCTCTTTTCTCTTACTGAAATAACGTCGCCCGGCTTTACCAGATAAGAAGGAATGTCCACCTTCTTGCCGTTTACGGTGATATGACCGTGATTTACAATCTGTCTTGCTTCACGTCTTGTATTTGCCAATCCCAGTCTGAATACTACGTTATCCAGTCTTGATTCCAAAATCTGAAGAAGCATTTCACCGGTGATGCCCTGTCTCTTTGTAGCCATCACATAATACTTATGGAACTGCTTTTCAAGCAAACCGTAAATAAACTTAACCTTCTGCTTCTCGTTCAGCTGAAGACCGTATTCCGACTGCTTTTTTCTGCCCTTCTTAGGGTTCTTGATCGACTTCTTATCTATACCCAAAACAGTAGGCTCTAAACCTAAGGTTCTGCATCTCTTCAGTATAGGTTGAGTATTTCTTGCCATGCTCTTTTTCCTCCTTCTCTCTTAATCAGACTCTTCTTCTCTTAGGCGGTCTGCAACCGTTATGAGGAATAGGAGTAACATCCTTGATCATTGTAACGTCAAGTCCTGTTGCCTGAAGCGCTCTGATTGCAGCTTCTCTGCCGGCGCCGGGGCCCTTAACATAAACCTCAACTGTCTTCATACCGTGTTCCATTGCAGCCTTTGCAGCGGTTTCAGCAGCTGTCTGTGCAGCGAACGGTGTGCTCTTTCTTGAACCGCGGAAGCCTAAGCCACCGGCACTTGCCCAAGATATAGCGTTTCCGGCTGTATCTGTTATTGTAACGATTGTATTGTTAAAGGTTGAGCGGATATGAGCCGCACCCTTTTCAACATTCTTTCTATCACGACGTCTTGTACGCGTAGTTTTCTTTGCTACCTTAGCCATTTAGCTTAGTCCCTCCTTTATTTCTTTTTACCTGCGATTGTTCTTGCAGGGCCCTTGCGGGTTCTTGCATTATTCTTTGTGTTTTGACCTCTTACCGGAAGACCCTTTCTGTGACGGATACCTCTGTAGCATCCGATTTCCATCAAACGCTTAATATCCAATGCCAACTGTCTTCTTAAATCACCTTCCACCGTATACTCAGCGTCAATGATTTCTCTTAAGCTGTTCACCTCTGCGTCGGTAAGATCCTTTACTCTTGTATCGGGATTTACGCCGCTCTTGGCTAAAATCTTCTGTGAGCTCTTCAGACCGATACCATATATATAAGTCAGTCCTACTTCAACTCTCTTTTCTCTTGGTAAGTCAACACCTGCTATTCTTGCCATACTTTTCTACACCTCCGTTTAAAGATATCATCAAAAAATTAATAGTGTTCTTTTTGAGCCTCACGACTCAGACTTAACCTCTCCAAGCTGTGCAGTGTGTTGAAAACTGCACCAGCCGCCACTTGAACAAGTCATAAACAAATTTATGTGTTCTTCGCTTAACCCTGCTTCTGCTTATGCTTCGGGTTTTCGCAAATTACCATAACCTTGCCTTTTCTCTTAATGATTTTGCATTTTTCGCAAATCGGTTTTACTGACGGACGTACCTTCATTTTCGTCTACCTCCTATTACTTTGAACGCCATGTGATACGTCCTCTTGTCAGGTCGTACGGGCTCATTTCGAGCTTCACCTTGTCGCCGGGAAGTATCTTTATGAAATTCATTCTCAATTTGCCTGAAATGTGTGCCAATACCTGGTGACCATTTTCAAGCTCTACCTTAAACATTGCGTTCGGTAAGGTTTCTACAACCTTTCCTTCCAATTCCAAAACATCATCTTTCGCCAATGTTATATCCTCCTAATTAGTATCGACTAATTCCGCTAATGCTTTTCGCACCTCTGAGTTTGTCACCTTGCCCTGTGCTTCGAGCTTATTGACTATGAATGCGGAAATCTTATCCGAACCCTGAAGATGCTTGAGCTTCTTCTTCTTCGGGCAATCTACCTTTCTTAACTCACCATTCGCCAGATAGGCATACTCGCCTTCTCTTGCCAGAACCATGAAATAGCTGCCCTTATCGCGCCCGGCTTTTGAGCGCACTACCGAACCCACCAAAACATCCATATCAGCACCTCACAGTGTTAATATTTCATAACCGTCTCTTGTTACAAGAACCGTATTTTCATAGTGAGCCGAAAGCTTTCCATCCGCGGTTACTACCGTCCAGTCATTATCCAACAGTTCGACTTTATACGTCCCCTCATTAATCATCGGTTCAATCGCTATCGTCATTCCTGCTGCCAACCGGACTCCATGACCTGCTTTTCCGAAATTCGGAACACTCGGATCCTCGTGAAGCGCCTGCCCCACGCCATGACCCACCAGGTCGCGTACCACGCCGTAACCGTGCGATTCCGCATGCTGCTGAATCGCCGCGGACACATCACCTAATTTGGCACCATGCTTTAAATGTTTAACTCCCTCAAAAAAGCATTCTCTTGTGACATCAATGAGCTTCTGCGCTTCATCACTGATTTTCCCTACCGGGAAGGTTCTTGCAGCATCGCTATGCCAGCCATCCAAAACAGCTCCCATATCAATGCTGATAATGTCCCCTTCCTTCAGGATCGTATGCTTATCGGGAATCCCGTGAACCACCTCGTCATTCACCGAAGCACAGATACTTCCGGGGAATCCGTTGTAGTTCAGGAAATTGGGCTTTGCACCCCTTGATATGATAAAATCATGTGCAATCTTATCCAATTGCTTTGTTGAGATTCCGGGGCGAATATTTTTCTCTATCAGCGCCAGCGCATCTCTTGTGATTGCACATGCTTTTCGCATTTTTTCGACTTGCTTTGCTGATTTAATGGTTATCATATAAATCTACTCCTCAAGTCCCAGAGCCACAGCTACATTTTTGGTTGTATCCTCTAAGTTTTCCTCGCCCTCTGCGGTAACGAGCAAACCCTCAGCTGCATAATAACCTTTGATCGGCTCTGTTTGATCATGGTAAACATTCAGTCTGTTCTGAATCGTTTCCGGATTATCGTCAGCGCGCTGAATCAGCTCGCCTCCGCATTTATCGCACTCACCCTCATGAGCCGGTTTGTTAGAAATGATATTATACGGTGCGCCACACTTCGAGCATTCCCGTCTGGAGGATAATCTTTCGACAATCTTCTCATCCGGAACCTCCAGTGAAAGCACCTTATCAATTTTCACACCCGATTCGGTAAGCGCTTTCGCCTGAGCGATTGTGCGCGGGAATCCATCTAAGATAAATCCCTTTGCACAATCAGGCTTTGACAGTCTTTCTTTTACAATTCCAACAATCACGTCATCCGGAACCAGCTTGCCTTCATTAATGTACTTTTCCGCAAGCTTTCCGATCTCCGTTCCCTCTTTAATTGCGGAACGAAGCATTACGCCGGTTGATATGGTATCAATCCCCAATCTCTTGGATAGAATCTCGCCCTGAGTACCCTTGCCGGCACCCGGAGGACCCATTAATACTAAATTCATACTAATGCCGCCTTTCTTATTCCAAGAAGCCCTTGTAATGACGCATTGTCATCTGTGACTCAATCTGTCTTACTGTTTCCAGTGCAACACCTTCCATAATCAGAAGGGATGTACCGCCGATTTGCAAGGACGGGATATGGAATACCGCACCGAAAACAACCGGCAAAATAGCAACTGCTCCCAGGAAGAATGAACCGATCAAGTTCAGTCTTGAGGAAACTCGATTGATATAGTCACTGGTCGGCTTACCCGGTCTGATACCCGGAATAAAACCGCCGCTCTTCTTCATGTTATTCGACAGCTCAATCGGATTGAACTGAATAGATGAATAGAAGTATGTGAAGAAGATAATCAACAGGAAGTATATTACTGCATATACAATGCTGGTCCAAGCCGGACCGTATCCTGCCGATAAGCATCCCAAAACATAGTATCCCAGTCCTGCTGTCGGCATATTACCGCCGCTTACCAATCTTACGATTGTTGCAGGGAATGCCATGATGGAGGATGCAAAGATGATCGGCATAACGCCGCCCATTGCTACCTTAATAGGAATGTTTGTGCTTTGACCGCCGTACATCTTTCTTCCAACAACACGCTTTGCGTACTGAACCGGGATTCTTCTCTCTGCATCCGAGAAGAATACTACGAATGCGATTGCCGCAATTGCAACCACAACGATTGCCGCAACAATTGCCAGACCCTTTGCTGTAATGCCTGTTCCGAGGAACTGATTATATACCGTTACGATTCCCGTCGGGATTCTTGAAACGATACCGGCAAAGATCAGCAAGGAAACACCGTTGCCTAAACCCTTTTCTGTGATCAACTCACCGATCCATACGATAAACGCAGTACCGGCTGTAAATGTCAATACAATAATAAAGAATGTAAGCACTCCGGGGTTCTTGATTGCATCCAAACTTGCTGTTGCCTTCATGTTATACAGTGTTACATAAAGACCGGCACCCTGGATAAATGCCAAAACAACGGATACATATCTTGTAATCTTATTCAGCTTCTTTCTGCCCTCCACACCTTCTTTTGCTAAACGCTCAAGAGCCGGAATGGCAACCGTCAAAAGCTGTATAATAATGGATGAGTTGATGTACGGTGAAACACCCAGCGCCATTACAGTCGCATTGGAGAACGCACCACCTGTAAATACATCAAACAGGCTGAACAAATCTGTTCCGCCGGCGCCCAAAAACGCCTGCATTGCTTCGCTGCTCAGATAAGGAACAGGAATATGTGCTCCAAATCTGAATACAACTAACATCAAAATTGTGAATATAATTCTGGATCGAAGGCTTGCAATTTTCCATGCATCTTTAAATGTTTGGAACATATTACATCACCTCAGCCTTTCCGCCTGCCTTTTCTATCTTTTCTTTGGCGGATGCGCTGTATTTTGCTACCTTAACGGTAAGTTTCTTTGTCAGTTCACCTCTGCCCAAAAGCTTTACGCCATCAAGAGTCTTGCTGATGATGCCGTTCTCTTTCAGGGTTTCAGCAGTTACCTCTGCACCGTCCTCCAGCTTATTTAATTCCTCAATGTTTACAGATACATATTGCTTTGCAAATATATTCTTAAATCCGCGCTTCGGCAAACGTCTGTATAAAGGCATCTGACCGCCTTCAAAGCCCGGTCTTACTCCACCGCCGCTTCTGGCATTCTGACCCTTATGGCCTTTGCCGGAAGTCTTGCCGGTTCCCGAACCAATTCCTCTGCCGACTCTCTTGGCGGAGAACTTGGAACCTTCAGCGGGCTGCAGTTCGTCTAATCTCATTTGCTGCACCTCCTTGTCTATCTATTAAAGTTCTGTAACTTCAACAAGGTGTGATACCTTGTTTATCATTCCTCTGATCTGCGGTGTGTCTTCTTTCTCAACAACCGATCTGATCTTATGAAGGCCAAGAGCCTCGACAGTAGCAATCTGATCTTTCTTTCTGCCGATTGTGCTTCTGACCAATGTGATTTTAAGCTTAGCCATGATGTGCCCTCCTTAACCTCTGATTTGGTCTACTGTCTTACCGCGAAGTCTTGCAACATCTTCAATCTGCTTTAACTCCGATAAGCCCTGGATTGTAGCACTTACTACGTTTCTCTTATTATTGGAACGCAGGCACTTTGTTCTGATATCCTTAATTCCTGCAAGCTCCAGTACTGCACGGGCAGCACCGCCTGCGATAACGCCGGTACCCTGTGAAGCAGGCTTCAGCAATACTCTGCCTGCACCGTGTATACCGATTACTTCGTGTGGAATCGTTGTGCCAACTAAGGGAACTTCGATCAGGTTCTTCTTTGCAGCGTCAATTCCCTTTCTGATTGCATCGGGAATTTCAGCAGCTTTACCCTGTCCGCAGCCTACATGACCGTTTCCGTCACCGACTACAACCAGCGCACTGAATCTCATCGTACGACCGCCCTTAACGGTCTTCGCAACACGATTTATTGCTACTACATTTTCTTCTAATTCTAATACTGATGCGTCAATTTTCTGTGCCACTTAACTCGTCCTCCTTCTCTTAGAATTCCAGGCCGCCCTCTCTTGCGCCTTCCGCAAGAGCTGCAACTCTGCCGTGGTATACATATCCGCCTCTGTCAAATACAACTGTCTTAATGCCTGCTGCCAGTGCCTTTTCAGCTACTGCCTTGCCGACAGCCTTTGCTGCCTCAACATTACCGCCTTTACCCTCGAAGCCCTTATCCATTGAGGATGCGCTTACCAGAGTAACGCCCTTTGTATCATCGATAACCTGTGCGTATATGTGATTTAAGCTTCTAAATACATTCAGACGAGGTCTCTCCGCAGTACCGGAGATGTTCTTTCTTACTCTCTGATGACGCTTTATTCTTGCAACATTAGCACTCTTCTTTTTAACCATTATCGAACACTCCTTTCAATTATTTCTTCTTGCCGCCTGCTTTACCTTCTTTACGTCTGATGTGCTCATCAACGTACTTAATACCCTTGCCCTTATACGGTTCAGGCATTCTGTATTCTCTGATCTTTGCTGCGGTTGCGCCGACAGCTTCTTTGCTGGCGCCCTTTACAATGATCTTGTTCGGTGCAGGAACTTCCAGGGTGATACCCTCTTCCGGAGTGTACTCAACGGGATGTGAATAACCTAATGATAATACAAGCTTCTTACCCTGCATCTGAGCTCTGTAACCAACACCGTTGATTTCCAGCTCCTTTGCAAAGCCATCTGTTACACCAATCACCATATTGTTTACAAGTGTTCTTGTAAGACCGTGCAGTGACTTATGCATTTTATCCTCTGAAGGTCTCTCAACAGTGATAACTCCGCCGTCCATCTTTACAATCATGTCCGGATGAAGCTTTCTTGTCAATGTACCGTTCTTACCCTTAACTGTGATCTCATTTGTATCACTGATCTTGACATCAACGCCAGCCGGAACAGTGATAGGCAGTCTACCTATTCTTGACATAGGATTTTTTCCTCCTTAACTTAAATTCTCTCTGCTCATCATTCATGAACAGGTTTTCAGTTTCTTGCCCTGCGATTACCAAATAAAAGCAAGAACCTCGCCGCCGATATTTGCCTTTCTGGCTTGCTTATCGGTCATGATACCCTGTGATGTGGAAACAATCGCGATTCCCAGTCCCTTTAATACTCTGGGAAGCTCGTCAGCTCCGGCATAAAATCTTAAACCGGGCTTCGAAACTCTCTTCAGACCGCTGATTACCTTCTCATGATTGGGTCCGTATTTTAAATTGATTCTGATTACGCCCTGCTTGCCATCTTCAATTACCTGATAGCTCTTGATGTAGCCTTCCTTATCCAGAATATCAACAATTGCCTTTTTCATATTGGAAGCGGGAACATCAACCGTATCATGCTTTGAAGAATTTGCGTTTCTGATTCTTGTAAGCAGGTCTGCGATAGGATCAGTTATTTGCATTTAATTTACCTCCTTCCGAAATCTCTAAAGAATTCGTACTCTATATCAAGTTGTGTGTATTCCTTCCGATTACCAGGAAGCCTTCTTAACGCCGGGGATCTGACCCTTGTAAGCAAGCTCTCTGAAGCAGATACGGCAGATACCGAACTTTCTCAGGTATGCGTGCGGTCTGCCGCAGATCTTACATCTTGTGTAAGCCTGTGTGGAATACTTCGGCTTTCTTTGCTGTTTGATAACCATTGCTTTTCTTGCCATGATTCTTTTCCTCCTTAAAAACTATGAACGGAAGGGAGCGCCGAAAAGCTTCAGCATTTCGCGTGCTTCCTCATCGGTTGTTGCGGTAGTGACAAAGTTAATGTCCATACCTCTGATCTTGTCGATCTGATCATAGTCGATCTCAGGGAAAATCAGCTGTTCCTTTATACCTAAGGAATAGTTGCCTCTGCCGTCGAAACCGTTCGGATTGATTCCTCTGAAGTCTCTTACACGCGGCAGTGCTACGTTGAACAATCTGTCCATAAATTCATACATCTTGCTTGCTCTCAAAGTAACCTTGCAGCCGATGTTCATGCCTTCTCTAAGTTTAAAGTTCGCTACTGACTTTCTTGCCTTGGTTACGATAGGCTTCTGACCTGTGATCTTTGCCAGATCTCCGCAGGCTGCGTCAATTGCCTTGGGGTTATCCTTAGCCTCGCCCATACCAATGTTAATTACGATCTTTTCAAGCTTTGGTATTTGCATTGTTGACTTATAACCGAACTTCTCCATTAATGCAGGAGCAACTTCTTTTATATATTTATCTTGCATTCTACTCATTGTTAGAATTTACCTCCTCTCGAAAATTAATCGTTAAATGTCTCATTGCATTTTTTGCAGTATCTTACCTTGGAGCCATCCTCCAGGACTTTGACACCTGTTCTTGCAGCCTTGCCGCATTTTGAGCAAACTCTCATTACATTGGATGCGTCGATCGGAGCTTCCATCTTCAGGATACCGCTCTCCTGACCCTGTCTTCTTGCTTTCTGGTGCTTAGACACGATCGCAACGCCCTCAACGATTACCTTGCCCTTGCTGGGAATAGCGGTAATTACCTTACCCTCTACGCCCTTATCCTTACCGGCGATAACCTTTACCATATCGCCGCGCTTTACATGCATCTTTTTCATCGTGTTTCGATCCTCCTATTAAAGAACTTCCGGAGCCAATGATAAAATCTTCATGTACTCTTTATCTCTTAACTCTCTGGCAACAGGGCCGAAGATACGAGTACCTCTGGGGTTTTTATCATCTCTTACGATAACTGCTGCGTTTTCGTCAAATCTTATATATGAACCGTCGGCACGCTTTGACTGATTTACCGTTCTTACTACAACGGCCTTTACAACGTCACCCTTTTTAACAACGCCGCCCGGTGTTGCCTTTTTAACGCTGCAAATGATTTCGTCGCCAACCTGTGCGTATCTTTTTCTTGATCCGCCCATAACTCTGATACACATAACTTCCTTTGCGCCTGTGTTATCAGCCACTTTCAAAAGTGTTTGCTGTTGAATCATTTAAAACTTCCTCCTTCCGGGCTATATTACTTAACCTTCTCTACGATTTCCACAAGTCTCCATCTCTTATCCTTTGAGAGCGGTCTTGTTTCCATAACCTTTACCTTATCGCCGATTGAGCATACGTTTTCCTCATCATGTGCTTTCAGCTTATAGGTGCTCTTTACGATTTTTCCGTATAAGGGGTGCTTCTTGTTTTCCTCTATGGCAACAACGACGGTCTTATCCATCTTATTGCTTACAACCTTACCGATCTTGACCTTACGTCTGTTTCTTTCTTCCACTGAAGTGTCCTCCTTTCGAGACAAACTCTATTAACGCTTAATTACATTGCACTGCCTTGCAGTTCTCTTTCATGAATGATGGTTAAAATACGAGCGATAGTCTTTTTAACGTCACCAATTCTTTGGGGATTTTCAAGCTGATTAATAGCGTTCTGAAATCTCAGGTTGAAAAGCTCCTGCTTGTATGAAGCCAGCTTCTCCTCCAGCTCAGCGGTTGATAACTCTCTTAGCTCATTTATTTTCATTCTTATTCACCATCCTCTGCTTCACGCTTAACAAACTTACACTTGATAGGCAGCTTGTGCATAGCAAGACGCATAGCTTCTCTTGCAACTTCTTCGGAAACTCCGGCCATCTCAAAGAGGACTCTGCCGGGCTTTACTACTGCTACCCAATACTCGGGTGAACCCTTACCGGAACCCATTCGTGTTTCGGCTGGCTTTCTTGTTACCGGCTTATCAGGGAATATCTTAATCCAAACCTGACCGCCACGCTTTGTATAACGTGTCATTGCGATACGGGCTGCCTCAATCTGTCTGGAAGTGATCCATGCAGGCTCTAATGCCTGAAGACCGAACTCGCCATTTGATACAAAATTACCGCGAGTCGCTTTACCCTTCATTCTGCCGCGCATTACACGTCTGTATTTTACTCTCTTAGGTAATAGCATTACTGTCTGCCTCCCTTCGGTCTTCTCTGTCTTCTCTCCCGCTTTTCAGGAGCGTTGGCAGCGGCTTCCTTTCTTCTGCCTTCAGCAACGTTCAGGATTTCGCCTTTATAAATCCAAACCTTAACGCCCAGGATACCGTAGGTTGTCTTTGCCTCAGCAAATCCATAATCAATATCCGCTCTCAAGGTCTGCAGAGGAATTGTACCCTCGTGATACTGCTCTGTTCTTGCAATTTCAGCGCCGCCTACACGACCTGCAACAGCAGTCTTAATACCCTTAACGCCCATTCTCATAGCTCTGCCCATAACCTGCTTCATAGCACGTCTGAACGAGATTCTCTTTTCCAGCTGTGCTGCAATGTTCTCTGCAACCAACTGTGCGTTTGTATCGGGATTTCTTACCTCCATAATATTTACATTAACTGTCTTTGAGGTAAGCTTTTCAATCTGAGCCTTCAGCTTATCAATCTCAGCGCCGCCCTTACCGATGATGATACCGGGCTTTGCAGCATGGATTGTAATGAATACTCTGTTTTGCTTTCTGTCAATTGCAATCTTCGCAATGCCTGCGTCATAGCAAGCCTTCTTAACAAACTTTCTTATATTATAGTCTTCAACCAACTGGTCTCCGAACTCTTTCTTACCGGCAAACCATTTAGAGTCCCAATCCTTAATGACGCCGACTCTAAGTCCGTGCGGGTTAACCTTCTGTCCCATTCGTGAACCTCCTTTTCTATTAGTCTTCCATTTCCTTTAATACCAAAGTAATATGGCTGGTTCTCTTTAAAATCTTGAACGCTCTGCCCTGTGCATGAGGCTGAATTCTCTTTAAAGTAGGACCCTGTGATGCATAGCATTCTGCAACATACAGCTTGCTCTTGTCCATATTATGATTATTTTCCGCGTTTGCAATTGCTGACGCAAGAAGCTTCTTTAAATACTCGCTTGCGGATTTGGGTGTATTCTCAAGAATACCCATCGCAACTCTTGCGGGCTTGTTTCTTATCAGATCAAGCACTATCTTCACCTTTCTCGGTGAGATCCGGGCGTATTTTAATACTGCGCGTGCTTCCATGTCGAAAATCCTCCTTCCGATATATTGTGTATATCTCGTAAGTTCTAATTTTTAAATTCTGCTAAAACTCAGTTCCGAAATCCCCCTGCTGCATGCAGCAACGCATGCGCGGAGCTTCTGTTCGGAATTACTTGCTTGTTTTAGCTCCTGCGTGTCCCTTGTAGGTTCTTGTCGGAGCAAATTCACCCAGTCTGTGACCTACCATGTCTTCACTAATGAATACGGGAACATGCTTTCTGCCGTCATGAACGGCTATTGTATGACCTACCATCTCAGGGAATATTGTGGAAGCTCTTGACCAAGTCTTAACAACCTTCTTTTCGTTTGCAGCGTTCATAGCATCAATTCTGCTCATCAGACGCTCTTCAACGAAAGGTCCCTTTTTCAGTGATCTACCCATTTAAGTGTTCCTCCTTTCAGGAATATATGCGATAATGACGATTACTTGTCGTTTCTGCGCTTTACGATAAACTTATTTGTCTTATTCTTCTTCTTTCTCGTCTTCAAGCCGAGAGCAGGCTTACCCCAAGGTGTAACCGGAGCCGGTCTACCGATCGGTGACTTACCTTCACCACCGCCGTGCGGGTGATCGTTCGGGTTCATAACAACGCCTCGAACAGTCGGTCTCCAACCCATGTGACGCTTTCTTCCTGCTTTACCGATTGAGATGTTTTCGTGCTGCTGATTTCCTACAATTCCGATTGTAGCCTTGCAGTCCAGACGAATCATTCTCACTTCGCCCGACGGAAGTCTTACCTGTGCGTAATCGCCTTCCTTTGCCATCAGTTGTGCGCTGTTACCTGCGGAACGAACCAGCTGACCGCCTCTTCCCGGATACAATTCAATGTTATGAATCAAAGTACCAACCGGAATATCCTTAATGAACAGTGCATTACCCGGCTTAATATCTGCGCCCTCACCCGATACAACAACGTCGCCGTCTGTCAATCCGAGAGGAGCAATGATATATGCCTTTGTGCCGTCTTCATACTGAAGCAGTGCGATATTTGCCGATCTGTTCGGATCGTACTCAATACCGATTACTGTAGCATTCATGCCGTCCTTGTTTCTCTTGAAATCTATAATTCTGTACTTTCTTCTGTTACCGCCGCCTCTATGACGAACCGTGATTCTACCGTAGGAGTTTCTTCCTGAATGCTTATCTTTCTTTGCAAGCAGTGAACGCTCCGGCATGGACTTTGTGATCTCCGCAAAGTCGGAAACCGTCATAAATCTTCTGGCAGGCGAAGTAGGATTATACTTTTTTATAGCCATGATCCTCTATTCTCCTTTACTCAAATACTCTGTCTTTCGATTACATATCGAAGAACTCAATCGTCTTGCTGTCTGCGGCAAGAGTAACGATAGCCTTTTTCCATGAAGCTCTTCTGCCTTCATTTCTGCCCATTCTCTTAACCTTGCCCGTAATATTCATTGTGTTGACCTTGTCAACCTTTACGCCGAACACTTCTTCAACAGCCTTCTTAATCTCTATCTTGTTTGCCGACTGGGGTACTTCAAAGGTATACTTTTTGATTTCGTTGCCCGCCTTATCGTAATAAGCCTCCATGGAGCGCTCTGTGATGATGGGGCGTCTTAATAAATCGTATGAATTCATTATGCAAGCACCTCCTCGATCTTTGCTACGGCGTCCTTTGAAACGATGAATGCATCATGCTTCAAAACGTCGTATGTGTTCAGTGTACCTACATGAGTAGGAGTAACATTCTTAATATTTCTTGCTGATTTGTAGACATTTTCGTCAGCCGCTGCTGTTACGATCAAAGCCTTTGAAACCTCAAGACCCTTCAGTAAAGCAACAATCTTTGATGTCTTGATCTCGTCCAACTCTAATCCGTCTACAACGAATACCTTATAGTCAGCATACTTAGCGGATAAAGCAGATCTCAAAGCGATTCTCTTTACCTTCTTGTTTACGCTGAATCTGTAGCTTCTCGGCTTGGGGCCTAAAGCTACGCCGCCGCCTGTCCACTGAGGAGCTCTGATGCTTCCCTGTCTTGCACGGCCCGTACCCTTTTGTCTCCAGGGCTTTGCACCGCCGCCGCGTACTTCCGTACGAGTCTTTGTGCTCTGTGTGCCCTGTCTCTGGTTTGCCAGATAATTTACAACTACCTGATGCAGAACCGATTTATTCACGTCAGCTGCAAAAACCGCATCGGATACTTCCATAGAACCGGTCTTTACGCCTTCCATGTTATATAAAGCAACTGTAGCCATTATATTTCCTCCTTTCCAATAACCTCGATTATGCCTTAACGCTGTTTCTGATTGTTACAAGTCCGCCCTTAGCTCCGGGAACTGCACCCTTAACAAGAATTAGGTTCTGTTCAGCGTCAACCTTTACTACCTCAAGGTTTTGGATTGTAACCTTTTGAACACCCATGTGTCCGGGAAGTACCTTACCCTTCAGAACTCGTCCGGGGTTCGAGCACATACCCATTGAACCGGAGACTCTCTTACTCTTTGAACCGTGAGTCATAGGACCTCTGTGCAAGCCGTGCTTCATCGGACCTGCAAAGCCCTTACCCTTTGAGATACCGCTAACATCAATCTTATCTCCGGCTGCGAAAACGTCAGCCTTGATTTCATCGCCTACATTCAGCGCTGAACAATCAGCCAGTCTGAATTCTCTGACGTGCTTTTTATTGGCAGTGTTTGCCTTTGCAAAGTGACCCTTCTGCGGCTTGTTAAGAGCTTTTTCCTTAACATCGCCAAAGCCTACCTGAACAGCATCGTAACCGTCTGTTTCAACAGTCTTTTTCTGTGTAACGACACAGGGGCCTGCAACGATTACCGTTACGGGAACAACTACGCCGTTCTCGGCAAAGATCTGGGTCATACCGATCTTTGTACCCAAAATTGCTTTTTCCATTACTTTTCCTCCTTATCAGTTATTGGTTTCCGTAAAAGCACCGGAAACGTGACCTGCATCATAGCGCCGAAACGCTACTGCACTTTTTGCGCCCGGATTCCGGGCAAGTTATTGAAATAAGCCTTTCGGTCTTATTTTTGGATAACATCAATCTCAACGCCTGCCGGTAAGTCGATTTTGATTAACGACTCCATTGTCTTAGTGCCGGGAACGACGATATCAATCAGTCTTTTGTGAGTTCTTCTTTCGAACTGCTCACGAGAATCCTTGTACTTATGAACCGCTCTCAGGATTGTGATGATTTCCTTGTCCGTGGGAAGAGGAATAGGGCCTGATACCTTAGCGCCCGTTCTCTTAGCGATTTCTACGATCTTTTCCGCAGACTGGTCTAATACCACATGGTCATAAGCCTTCAGCTTGATTCTGATTTTTTGATTTGCTGCCATGTTTTTCCCTCCTTAAAAATTGTTTTGTTGTTTCAGCACGACAGCTCGTTGAAAATTGCACACACTGCCGGGTGTTTCGCTCGCACCCTTTAAAAAAGCTCAAATCTCTGAAATCAATCAAGATTTGAGCAGTAATAGCCAATTTTCGCCGCAAAAATCCCGTACCCACGCCACTCCGGTAAGAATGCCGCAATAAAAAACAGGATTTAAATGTAGCGTGACTGCCGCCCGGTTTCTTGAATCGGACATTCTCCACGGAAAAACCGGCAGCCTCCTGCCGCAACCTCCCGCTTCATCGTTTGCCAAGTGTCACAACATTTACTATTATACATGATTTTTCCCGTTTTTGCAAGCTTTTTAATCAAATATTTTCATTTTTTATTTAACAAAATTACAGAACTTTTCTTTTTATTTTTGTGCAATATCACTATGCCATACAATTGTAAAAATAAATAGGGAGTAACGCTCGTCGCTCCCTATCAAAATCCCGAAAATCCGATTAAAGCAGCCTCTCCCACTTTTCCCAAAGCTCCGGATGTGTTTTTTTCAAATTAATCGGCTTGAAATTCTTATCCACAAAGCCGTGCTTGGTGATTCCGGTCGTCATCAGCGTTTTATCCGGCAAACGATAGACTTCATATTCAAATTCACACCGTGCCACCGTCAGCTTTGACATCCGACAAGTTACCACAACTTCATCCTCATATTTCAAACCGTAAATATATTTTGCACCGGTTTTCGTCAGTGGAATCATGATTCCCATTTTCTCCATGTCACTGTAGCGCATACCGGTCTTTTTGATAAAGTCCGTTCTTGCCACTTCAAACCACGGATAATACCGCGAATGATGCACAATTCCCATCATATCCGTTTCCGCATATCTGACCGTCAAATAGGTTTTGCTTACATACGCCATTGTCACAAGCTCCTTTCAAAAAGCAAATCCGTTATCTTCCCTCGATATTTTCCGTCCCCGAATAAACATATCCGTTACCGGCGTCTATCGTAATCGTTGTTCCGCTTTTCAGCGTTTTTGTCGCGCCGATTGCACCCGTAATCACCGGAATATCCAAAGCCATCGCCAAAACGCCGGCGTTATTGGCTTCGCCTACTTCCTCGCTGACAATCCCGGAAGCTTTTTTCAAAACCGGAACCATATCTTTCGTGACCTCTTTCGTCACCACAATATCTCCGTCCGCAAAAGTTCCGGTCAGCTCGTCCGCAGTATTTGCCACGCATACATTCGCCGTAGCATGTAAATTTGTCAGTCCGGTTCCGTTGACCAGAATATGCCCCACCAAATGCACCTTCATAATATTCGTCGTTCCTGCGACGCCCATCGGCGCACCGCCGGTAATGACAACCAAATCTCCGTTTTTCACCAATCCCGTTGTCAGCGCCATATCCACCGCATGGTCGAACAGTTCATCAGTATTGCTTCTTTCCTCACTCGCAACCGGTACAACGCCCCATGACAAAATCAGCTGACGTCTTGCCTTTTCCGATATGGTCGGTGCGATAATCGGGCAGGACGGACGGAATCGTGACAGCTGTCTTGCCGTTCCGCCGGAAACCGTCAAGGCAATAATCGCCGCAGCATGCAGATCGTGCGCCGTTGTACAAGTCGCATGCCCGATCGCATTTGTAACATCCATGCTCTTATCGAAATCCATCTTCTCCAGACGTTTTACATAGTCAATGTCATTTTCGGTGCTTTCCGCAATCAGCGCCATTGTGCGCACCGTTTCAATCGGGTACTTTCCGATTGCTGTTTCGCCCGAAAGCATAATCGCACTCGTTCCGTCATAAATCGCATTTGCAACGTCCGTTGTTTCCGCACGGGTCGGACGCGGATTCCGAATCATCGAATCCAGCATCTGTGTTGCCGTAATAACCACCTTACCGGCAAGATACGTTTTCTTAATCAGCTTTTTCTGAATCGCCGGCAGCGCCTGCATATCAATTTCAACGCCCATATCGCCGCGCGCTACCATAATACCCTCGGACGCTTTGATAATTTCATCAATATTCTCCACGCCCTCGGCATTTTCGATTTTGGAAATTACACGAATCCCCTTGCCGCCGTTCTTCTCCAAAAGCTTTTTAATTTCCATAACATCGTCAGCCGTCCGCACAAAAGATGCTGCGATGAAATCAATATCCTGCTCAATACCGAATAAAATATCGTCACGATCTTTTTCGCTCATATACGGCATAGAAAGCGAAATATTCGGAACATTGACCCCCTTGCGGTCGGAAACCGGGCCGCCGTTTTTGACCTCACAGATGATTTCTTCACTGTTTAAACCCAAAACCTCCAGTTCAATCAATCCATCATCTATCAAGATCCGCGTTCCTGCGGTTACATCCCTCGGAAGATCTGCATAAGTGATCGAAACCCTGTTTTCATCACCCTCTACATCTCCGGTACACAGTGTAAAACGCTGTCCTTTTTTCAGATGCACCTTTCCCCCTTTAAAGGTTTTCAGCCGAATCTCCGGGCCTTTGGTATCCAAAAGGATTGCAACGGGCTTGCCGACTTCCGCACGCACCTTTTTGATTAAATTGAACTTCCGAAGCGCTTCTTCATGCGTTCCGTGTGAAAAGTTAATTCTCGCAACATCCATTCCGGCAATCATTAATTCTCTTAATACCTGTTCGGACTCCGTTGCCGGCCCCATTGTGCAGATAATTTTTGTCTTTCTCATTGCATATCCTCCTTGATTTAGTTCATAAATAGGTGATTGTAAAATTAATAGGTGGCGGCAGGAACTTTCATCCCGTTTTCGTTCTATTCCGGCTCAGACATCCGCTACGCTGCGCGGAGTAGAACTCGCCTCCATAGACCGAAAACGGGATGAAAGTTCATTTAAGAGATTCTGCTGCCATTCATTCCCGAAATCATATTTTACAATCGTCTAACCGTTTATAATACGAAAAGAGGCTGTCGCATCAAAAACCCGTGAAAGTTTCGGATGCGGCAGCTCTCCCGGTCTATCATCAGATAGCCAGCTTCTTTGCCAGCTCTATCATATACGGCGAAATTTCCTTTTTCATGTTCAGACCCTCTTCGATGTCTACATCAATAACCTTATTACCCTGCATACATACGATACGGTTCTGCTTGCCCTGGAGCAATAATTCAACAGCCATCGCACCCATTTCCGACGCAACCACACGATCTCTTACCGTCGGGCTTCCGCCTCTCTGCACGTGTCCGAGAATCGTTGCTCTGGACTCAATGCCTGTCTTTTCTTCAATTTCTTTCGCCATCTCCAAAGCGCCGCCGATTCCCTCGGCAACAATAACGATTGCATGGTGCTTTCCTCTCTGCTTGCTTTCCAGAATCGGACGAAGCACATCATCATCAAAGCTCCATTCTCTTTCCGGAATCAAAACAACGTCCGCACCACAGGCGATACCGCTTTCCAACGCGATATAACCGGCAGCTCTTCCCATAACCTCGATAACCGAGCAACGCTCATGGGACTGCGCCGTATCTCTGATCTTATCAACCGCTTCCATAACGGTATTCAGACATGTATCATATCCTACCGTATATTCACTGCAATTGATGTCATTATCAATCGTTCCCGGCATTGCGATTGTCGGTAAACCGGCTTCACAAAGATCCTTTGCTCCTCTGAAAGAACCGTCGCCGCCGATTACAACCAAGCCGTCCAAGCCGAATACTCTTGCGATATTAACACCCTTTTGTACACCTGATTTATCCTTAAATTCCAAGCATCTGGCTGTTTGCAGCATTGTACCGCCGCGCTGGATGATTCCAGATACGCTTCTTGCATCCAGAGTTTCCAGTTCACCATGAATCAAGCCGTTATAGCCTCTTCTGATTCCTACAACCTTAATGCCGTAATACGCACCTGCTCTTACAACCGCACGAATTGCGGCATTCATGCCCGGAGCGTCGCCGCCGCTTGTTAAAACGCCAATTGTTCTGATATTCTTTTCCATACCTGTTATGCCTCCCACGCATTTTTTTAATCTGCCGATACCCATCGGCAATACGTCCGTTCGGACACTCTTACCTGCTAAAATAACTCATTGTCAAAGATTAAATCCTGCGCACTCGCCAGCTCGGATTGAGGTACAAGTACTTCAAAGCAATTCTGTTCTTTATCCGTACAGCGCAGCCGAGCGATAATTTCATGCTCCCCCAGCACCTTGACTAATTTCTCAGCGCCGTTCTTGCTCGCCGACACATAAACAACTATCCACATAATCCGTACCTCTTAATCAACTACTCTGAAGTGAGCCTGCCATGCTTTGTCAGGATTTCTGTCTTGCCCTTAATCTTGATAGCGGAAGTTACCTCCGTAAACTGCGCTACGTATACTTCGCCGTCATCCAGCTTTTCGGTATGATGAAATTTAGTGTCCCGACCACGCGTCAGTCCAATAATCGTCACACCGTCTTCCAAAGCTTTTATTACAATATAATCATTGGCAATTGAATCATTTTCCATAAAAAATCTCCCTCTCTCCGGCAATAACACCTTCTTCTATAATCATATCGTATTTTGCCCAAAAATGCAAGAGCAAATTACAAATAATTTATGCTTGTATCTGCCATGTATTTTGTCTATTTTCACTATTTTATACGCACATTATCCGTCCCAAATATACTTTTTATATCCTCCAACGCCGAAATGGTATTATTAAACCACAACCGCCGCGGCACAGAAGCCATCTTTTTTGTATCCTCAAAGAACAGCCGAACCTCCATATCGCCCTGATACGGCGCCAAGCTTTCCTCGACCTGTTTCAGATTTTCAGCGGTTCGGGAATCCAGTTTAATATACAGCCGCTGCACCGCCGTTTTTTTCGGTTTTGCCGCCGCGACCTCAATGCCCTTTTCCAGAGCCGTTTCAATCGGCTCAACCGTTTCGGCGATCAGCTTCGGATTTTCATCCTCCCGGATACTGACTCTGCCGCTCACGCAGATAATTTCATCCTCTTGAAGAATCGGCGAATACATCCCCAGAATCTTCGGGAAAACAATACACTCCACGCTCCCAAAGGTATCCTCCAACGTCAGAAACGCCATCTGCGAATTGGATCGCGTCGTTTTATTCTTTCGCGATGCCACAGACGCACAAATCACCACGCGTTCCTCATCCTGCAAGCCGCCCTCGGTATGGCGGTAATTGCCATCCTCATCGCGCTGCACGCTCATCAGAATATCTCCGATATTATGCTTCGTCAGCTTTTGAATCCGATCGGTATATTCCTCCATCGGATGTCCCGAAAAGTACATGCCAATCGACTGTTTCTCCAATTTTAACAACTGCTTTTTATCCAGCTCCGGAATATCCGGGAACTCCATTTCCTCCGGTTCCTCCGCTGTGTCAAACAGCGAAAGCTGACCTGCCACATTGTCCTTCGCCGTACGCGTCATGCCGTCCAGCGCCCTTTCATAGACGCTCAGCAGCTGTGACCGCTTAATCCCCATCGAATCAAACGCACCGCAGTGAATCAATCCCTCCAACGCACGCTTATTCATATCAAAACCGGCAGTCCTGTCAAGGAAATTTGAAAAGCTTGTATAAATACCGTTTCTTTCCCGTTCCTCCACAATCCGCTGAATCACGCCATGACCGACATTTTTTACCGCGCCCAGTCCAAAACGGATTCCGTTTCCCTCAACCGTAAAGCTATCGCCGCTTCGGTTGACATCCGGCGGCAACCGATCAATCCCCATCGCGCGGCAATTTTCAATGTAATGGTTGATTTTATCCATATCCTCAATACTGGAAATCAAGGACGCCATAAATTCAACAGGATAAAATGTTTTCAAATATGCCGTTTGATAGCACACAAAAGCATATGCCGCCGCATGGGATTTGTTGAATGCATAATTGGCAAAATCATTAATTTCATCAAAAATAGCAATTGCCGTTGCTTCATCAATCCCATTTTTAATACAGCCGGGAATATCCCCGTCATCGGAGCCATAGATAAAGTTCTTCCGCTCCACCTTCATGGCTTCCGCTTTCTTCTTGCTGATCACGCGCCGCATGGAATCCGCCTTACCCAGTGAATACCCGGCAAGATTCCGCACGATTTCCAGTACCTGCTCCTGATAAACCATACACCCATAGGTTACGTTCAGCGTCTGCTCCAACAGCGGATGCTTATATGTGACCTCATCCGGATGCTTTTTATTATGAATATACCGCGGAATTTGCTCCATCGGACCGGGGCGGTAAAGCGCGATTCCGGCGATAATATCCTCCAGAGAATCCGGCTTCAGTTCCTGCATAAACGACTGCATCCCAGGGCTTTCCATCTGGAACACACCATCTGTATTTCCCGATGAAATCAGTTCGAATACTTCTTTCTTATTATAATCAATCCGATCCAAATCTATTTGGATTCCGCGTGTTTTTTTAATAATCTTGATTGCGTTTTCAATCACCGTCAAATTCCGCAAGCCCAGAAAGTCCATTTTCAGCAGACCGAGATTCTCCACCGTATCTTTCGTAAACTGGGTTGCCGGAAAATTATCCTTATTGACCGTCAGCGGCAAATAGTTCACCAGCGGTTCGCTTGTAATCACCACACCCGCCGCATGAGTAGACGTATGCCGCGGCAATCCCTCCAATGCTTTGGAGGTATCAATCAATTCCCGAATCTTCATATCGTTCTCATACGCCGTCTTGAGTTCGTTTGAAACCTGTAAGGCACGCTCCAGCGTAATATTCAGCTCATTGGGAATCATTTTCGCCACACGATCCACATCGGCATAGGACATATTCAGCGTCCGCCCCACGTCACGAATCGCCAGCTTTGCTTTCATCGTTCCGAAGGTCACAATCTGCGCAACGTTATCCGCACCATATTTTTCAACGACATAATCAATAATTTTCTGTCTGCCCTCCGGCGCGAAATCAATATCAATATCCGGCATGGATACACGTTCGGGGTTCAGAAAACGCTCAAAAATCAAGGTATATTGAATCGGGTCAATACTCGTGATTTCCAGACAATACGAAACAATACTCCCGGCAGCGCTCCCCCGTCCGGGACCTACCATCACGCCATGACTTCTCGCAAAATGGATAAAGTCCCATACAATCAGAAAATAATCCACAAACCCCATGCTGTTGATAACGCCCAGCTCATAATCCAATCGCTGCCGAAGCTCCTCCGTCACCTCCGGATAGCGTTTCTGCAACCCCTGTTCGCATAATTCACGCAGATACTGCGTGGCAGTCTTTCCATCCGGCACATCATACGCCGGCAAATGCCGTGTATTAAAATCAAAATCCACATTGCACATTTGCGCAATCTTTTCGGTATTTTTCAAAGCCTCCGGCACATAGGAAAACAGCTCCTGCATTTCCTCAGGAGATTTCATGTAAAATTCCTCCGTTTCGAATTTCATTCGATTCGGATCATCCACCGTTTTCTCCATCTGGATACACATCAGCACATCTTGATACTTCGCGTCGGATTTCAGAATATAATGTGCATCATTCGTTGCCGCCAGACCGACATTCAGTTCTTTCGCCAGCCGAATCAACTCCGGCAAAATCCGTTTCTGATCCGCCAGACCGTGGTTTTGAATTTCTATATAATAATTTTCCCTGCCGAATACTTCAATATACCGCTGAGCAATTTTTTTTGCACCCTCGTAATCATCCGCCAACAAGCGTTTTGGCACTTCTCCGGCAATACATGCCGAAAGCACGATCAATCCCTCGCTATGCTCCCGAAGCAATTCAAAGTCGATTCGCGGCTTATAATAAAAGCCCTCCAAATGCCCCATACTGACAAGATAAATCAAATTTTTATAGCCAAGCTGATTTTTGGCAAGCAAAATTAAATGGCTTGTTTTATTATCCACACCGTGAACCTTGTCAAACCGGCTGCCCGGTGCCATATAGACCTCACAGCCGATGACCGGGTGAATCCCCTCCTCCTTGCAGGCACGATAAAAGTCCACAGCACCGTACATATTGCCGTGGTCGGTGATCGCGCAGGAGGTCATTCCCAGCTCTTTTACACGCTTGACAAGCTTCTTAATATCCGATGCTCCGTCCAGCAGACTGTATTCCGTATGCGTATGAAGATGACAAAAATTCATCGCGTTAATCTCCGTTCCGCCGCCCTCCCCGGCGGCATATTCCTTTGCTATGTAAAAGCTACAATTCCTCTGCAAATCGGATAATCCGATTCAATCGGTGATTGACTCCCGATTTTCCGATCGGCGGATCTAAGTGTTCTCCCAATTCTTTCAGGCTTTCCTCCGGGAGCTCGCACCGCAGATCGCCGATTTCCTGCAAAACCGCCGGCAGCTTATCCCATTTCCCGGCAGCCTTGATTTTTTCCACCGCCACAATCTGACGGGACGCCGCCTTTGCCATTTTATCCGCATTGGCGCTTTCGCAATTCACGCGGCGGTTGATATTATTCCGCATTTCCTTTTCCACTTGAACCGTGAACAGCTCCAATGCCGCCATCGGTGCGCCGATATATCCCAGAAAATCCGCAATATCCTCATACCCTTTCAGATATACAACATAGCTGCCCTTGCGCTCTGTGATTTTCGCTTGAAGCTGCACCGAAAGCAGCTCCGACAATAAACTTGCCTCGCTTTGGTTTCGGGTACAAATTTCGAGATGATAGTTTTTATTCGGATCGGAAACCGAGCCGCCGCCCAAAAACGCTCCGCGCACATAAGAGGCGCGGCAACATTCAAACGGCATAACATCTCCGAAAATCATTTCATTGATATTATCCGATTCAAACGGATTTTCTACAATAATATGCTTATTTCTTGCGCCCTCCTCGATATGGATTCGGATTCCGAATCCTTCTTCAAGATCGCGCGCCATTCTCTGCGCAACAGCGGCATTTTCCGTTGTAAACTTCAATCTGCCGTTTTCCATGCGCCCTGCCGTCCGAAAAATACCTGCTGTTTCCGCAATCACACACTTCGGACATTCCGGCACACCGGCACAAAGCTTTTCCTTAATTTCCGAGGAAAATGACATTCCATCACAAATCCCTTCTATTTTATAATCAACATGCTAATCTCTCACGATCTTTGACGATAGACATTCAGAATAACACGTGCCAAACGGCTGAAATTATGTCTGACCTGTCCATCCTGGATCAGCATCAGATTCCCGAGCATCAAATTGGAACGCGTCATAACCTTAGCCGCATCCACCCGAACCGGATGCGCATACTGGGAGGAATATTTCATCCGCAGTTCCTCCGGAACGATCGCATTACTCGCAATCACCACATCCGCAATTCCGCGATAAGAGTGTTTCTCAATTGCCTCTAAATGGTCATTGACGCTATATCCTTCCGTTTCACCCTCCTGCTCCATCAGATTACAGACATAAATTTTCACGGCATTACTATTATGTATTGCCTCCACAACACCGTCCACCAGCAGATTCGGGATAATGCTCGTATACAAGCTTCCCGGCCCCAAAACAATGATCTGTGCCTCATGAATCGCCCGAAGCACATTCTCCACCGCCGTTGCCTTTGGTGTCAGAAAGACATGATCAATCGGTCGGTTGCTCCGGTGCTTGCCGATATTGCTTTCTCCGTTAATAATCGTTCCATCGCTCAATTGCGCGCTCAGCATGACATTATCGTTCGTAACCGGATACACCCTGCCGACTACGCCTGCCATCTTGCAAAAGCGTCTTACCGCGGTTTCAAAGGTCGGAGAAAGCTCATTAATCGCCGCAAGAATAATATTCCCCAAGCTATGACCGTCCAAAGCGCCCTCATGAAACCGAAAATTCAAAATTTCTCCCAATTCCGGATCAATGTCCGACAACGCGCTCACACAGTTGCGCACATCCCCCGGCGGTAACATTCCGTAATCGGAACGCAGTACCCCCGATGATCCGCCGTCATCCGCTACCGTCACAACCGCTGTAATGTTATGGGTATGCAGCTTCAGTCCTTTCAGCATTGTTGAAAGTCCCGTTCCGCCGCCTATTGCAACAATACGCTCATCCATTTCCGTCTCCATTCTGCCGAATCAACCGGCATCAAAAACATGTATTCTCTCTCATGCGGCAGCCGATTTGCTGCCAATCTCTCTCTTTTACAACAATGTCTGATCTTCTTACATTTCGCCCCAACACACGAGGAGGGCGCAGGATTCCAAGTGTTTTTCAGGCTATGCAGGCGAGTTCTACTCCGCGCAGCGTAGCGGATGTCTGAGCCGGAATCGCATGAAAAATACTTGGAATCCTTTTTCGGGTTATTCTTTGTTCCGTGGGGGCGGGATAGTCCACGCTCCGAGGGTGGGTGGTTTGGATTTGCGTGTATTTTTAATTTTCCTCCGGTTCAGAGCACGAATTTCAGCCGTGATTCACCTCCGTAAACTTAAAAACACACGCAAATCCTCGACGGCTGACTGCAACGCTCTCCCTTTTGCGCAGGTTGATAGATTGCTCCGGTCAAAGGTGCTGATGTATGTTTATACTTCAAGTCCTTGAACAGGGCAAGATGCGCCGCTCTCTCACGCAGGATGGAAAAGATGCAAGCAGATTGTTCCGGTCAAGGGTGCTGACGTATGTTTATACTTCAAGTCCTTGAACAAGAGCAAGATGCGCCGCTCCCTCTTACGCAGGACGGAAAAGAAGCAAGCAGATTGTTCTGATCAAGGGCGCCGACGTATGTTTATACTTCAAGTCCTTGATCAGGACAAGATGCGCCGCTTATTTTTCGTCCTGCTATTCGCGACCGATGTCACGATAGCTGATATTTACTTTGTAGTTTAGCGATTTCAAATAGCCTGCAAGCCTGTTTGTCATTGTGATACTTCTGTGCTTGCCGCCCGTACAGCCGATCGCAATCGTTAATGAAACCTTGCCCTCTTCAATGTACAGCGGAATCATAAACGCCATCAGATCGTCTAATTTATCCATAAATTCCACAGCGGTCGGAAAACTCATAACGTAATCCTGAACTTCTTTATCATTTCCGGTTTTTGGCTTCAATTCATCAATATAAAACGGATTCGGAAAACACCGGACATCAAAAACCAAATCGGCATCCAGCGGAATCCCATACTTGAAACCGAACGCCATAACATTGATTTCAATGCTATTTGCCTCTTTTGATGAAAAAATCTTCTTGATTTCATCCAATAAATCGGCATTCGTAAGATTCGACGTATCAATTACATAATCCGCTTCGGTCAGCAGCTTCGACAAAAGCTTGCGTTCCTCATGAATCGACGCCAACAAGCCGTTGACATGATCAATCGGATGCGATCGGCGGCTTTCCTTATAACGCTTGACTAAGGTTTCATCATTGGCATTCAGAAAGAGAATGGAAACCCCATACTTCTTTTTCAGCTCCGCTACCTGTTCCAGCAGCTGATTAATCATATCCCCGACACGCATATCAATGACAAGCGCCACATTGTTGAATTTCCCGTTGGATAGGGTGAGCATTTCCGTAAACTTCGGGATCAGCATCGGCGGCATGTTATCAATACAAAAATAACCCATATCCTCCAAATAGCGTATTACCCTCGTTTTTCCCGAACCGGACATCCCGGTTACAATTGTAAATTTCATCTGCATCGCCCTTCCTCTTATTACTGTTCCCCGATCAGCCGAACCTCCGGCTCCAGTCTGACACCGTATTCCTTTTCTACCGTATCCTGCACATGCCGAATCAATGCCAACACATCGGCAGCGGTTGCGCCGCCCTTATTCACGATGAATCCGGCATGCTTTTCGCTCACCTGGGCGCCGCCGATTGATGCCCCCATCAATCCGCAGTCCTGAATCAGCTTTCCGGCAAAATACCCCTCCGGCCGTTTAAACGTACTCCCTGCCGAGGGCATTGCCAACGGCTGTTTTTCCGCTCTTTTCCTATTATATTCCTGCATTTGCGCCTTAATTTCATCATACGTTCCCTTTTCCAGCCGCAAAACGCTTGATAAAATCACATACTTCCCGGTTTCAAACATACTGTGCCGATAGGATAAATCCAAGTCCTCTTTTTTCCGCGTATGAATCTCCCCGGCTTCATCCAAATAGGTAACGCTCTCGATAACGTCCTTTAGCTCACTGCCATAAGCGCCGGCATTCATATAAATTCCGCCGCCTAAGGTTCCGGGGATTCCCGAAAGCCGCTCAAAGCCCGAAAGCTCCGCTTTTAAAATCGCACTCGCCAGCGCAGACAGCAATACACCTGCCTCCGCATGAACCTCATTGCCTTCAATCGACACATGATTCATCCGCTTTCCGATATGCAGAACCGCCCCGCGCCAACCGCGATCCCCGATCAGCATATTCGAACCGTTCCCCATCACCAGATATGGCACGTCATTCTCCTTACAATATGCAATCACGCGCTTCACTTCATCTTCGGTTCCCGCTTCAATAAATACGTCCGCCGGCCCTCCGATGCGAAACGTTGTATGACGGCTCATCGGCTCGTCAAACACCACATGCGCCGCCAACTTTTCAAAAGCTGCCTTATCAATCATAAAATAATTGTCCTTTCCCTTATTTCCCCATTTGCCATCTGAAAAACGGCTTTCCTTTGGCTTCAAAAAACGCCGCAAGCGTTTCCAGATTCCGATTCATAATCAGCTCTTTCGGGAAATCAATTTCTTTCAGCATCTCCAATGCAAACTCATAATGCCCCAAATCAGACCACATATGCGCGTCGGAGGTTACAACAATTCCTACCTCATGCTTCTTGCACAGCTCTGCAATTTTCCGGCAATTCGGAATACTGCCCTGTCTGACAAAAAACGAATGATTGTTAATCTCCATCAGCTTATGATTCTGCTTCGCCAATTTGACAATCTTCTCATAATCATACGGATACGCCGCCGTTCCGCTGTGGCAAATAATATCGACAATCGGATTCTGTACGATGTTCAGATAAGCATCGGTATGATCCGCTCCCTTGCCGCTGTAGCATGGGCTGTGAATACTGGCATTTACAATATCCAGCTTTTTATAGATTTCCTCATCCAGCGCGTCAATATTCCCCTGCTGATCCAAAATATTGGCTTCGATTCCGTATAAAATTTTCACACCGCAGATTTCTCTGGGAATATTTTTTAAATTGTGAAAATGCCAATCATGCGGAGCGTCCGGCAGGCTCATGCCATGATCCGTAATTGCAATCGCCTCCATGCCGGCTTTCGATGCCGCCTTCGCCATTTCCGTAACGGTACTGTAGGCATGGGTACTCGCGATCGTATGTGTATGTGTGTCTGCTAAAATTTTCAATTGGTATGCACTCCTTATAAGTTCAGTTGTTCTTCCATTTGCTGCATCAGCCGCTTGTTCAGCTCGACCGCAGCGTTATACCCCATCCGCTTCTGACGGTTGTTCATTGCCGCAACCTCCACGATGACCGCCAGGTTTCTGCCCAGCTTCACCGGAATCGTCAGCGACGGTACGTTAATTCCCATAATGTTGGTATATTCGTCCACCATGCCCAGACGATCGTATTGACGACCCTCTACCCACGGCTCTAAATGAATAATCATATCAATATTTTCCGTATCCTTGATTGCTCCGATACCAAAAATCTCTTTAACGTCAATGATTCCGATCCCTCGCAGCTCCACAAAATGCCGGATGATTGCCGGGGAAGATCCTACCAGCGTCTTATTGGATACTCTTTTAATTTCAACCGCGTCATCCGCAACCAGTCTGTGACCGCGCTTTACTAGTTCAATTGCCGTTTCGCTTTTGCCGACTCCGCTTTCGCCCATGATTAAAATACCCTCGCCGTAAACCTCCACCAAAACACCGTGGCGCGTGCGGCGCGGCGCAATCTGGACATTCAAATAAGAAATAATCGCACTCATAAAGGACGACGTAATATCCTCGCTCCGCAGCAGCGGTACATTATATTTCTCCGCAAACTCCACCATCTCCGGAAAAACCTGCATTCCGCGCGTAATAACCAACGCCGGAAACCCCAATGCAAAAAATTTATCCAGCTTCTCCTCGCGCTCATCAATGCTAAACTGCTCCAAATAGGTAAATTCCACCCTACCCATAATCTGAATCCGGTTATTGTCAAAATGATCAAAAAAACCAATCATCTGCAATCCCGGACGGTTAATATCAGCACAGCCGATTTGTACTGTTTCAATGTCCTTTGGCTCATATATTTTCTCAAGCTCAAATTCTTCAATGATTTTTGTTAAAGGTATTGTAAATCCGCTTTCCGTCATTATAGGTCCGCCTTTCATTCGGTATTTTTGCCTGCACACAAGCTCTCCTATTTTATATTATAACGTAAACTTTGTAATTTTTCAATATTTTTATTAAAATTTCATGCAGATTATATGTCGGATTGAATAATCTTTTAAAAAATTTCAAAAAAACTAAAAAAAAGCGATAAAAACTCTTGCAAAATTAAATGATTTGTGGTACAATAACTCTTGATGTTTCATTAATATGTTAAGGAGGTGTATTTTAGAATGGCTAAATGTGAAATCTGCGGTAAGGGTGTTACCTTTGGTATTAAGGTATCACACTCACACAGAAGATCCAACAGAACATGGAGGCCTAACATTAAAAAAGTTAGAGCTGTTGTAAACGGTTCTGTAAAATCAGTTAATGTATGTACTCGTTGCCTTCGTTCGGGAAAGGTTCAGCGCGCGGTTTGATTTACTGAAAGACTTATAACAGCTTGCAATCGGCAGGCTGTTTTTTCTTTCCGCTTGTAAGAATCATCCATAAAAAGGAATAAACATTACAAATTGATTAAATTTTCGATTTTCGTAATATTTGTTTTGCTTTTTACGGGGATTTCTGATATAATGTTTTTGTAATAGACTATAAAGGGGTGTATCGGTTTGGAGAAACTCTTGATCAAGGGTGGAAATAAGCTTCAGGGTTCCGTCACGATCAGCGGCGCGAAGAATGCTGCCGTTGCGATTTTGCCTGCTTGTCTTTTGGTAAAGGCAAAATGCCGTATTGAGAATCTGCCCGATATTAAGGATGTAAAGCTTTATATCCGAATATTGGAGAATCTTGGAGCAGTGATAGATACAATTGACTCAAACACCATAGAAATAGATTGTTCCAACGTCGCGTCATGGGAGCCAATCGGCGATTTAACCCGAAAAATGCGCGGCTCCAGTTATCTGATGGGTGCGCTTTTAAGCCGATTCCATCAATTCAGCGTAGACCCGCCGGGCGGCTGTGATTTCGGTACAAGACCGATTGATCAGCACATCAAAAGCTTTGAAGCGATGGGCGCTGAGATTAACTTCGACCGCGGCATGATTAACGGACATGCAGACAATCTGAAAGGAGCCAATATCTTTTTTGACGTAGTAACGGTCGGTGCAACGATTAATGCCATTTTGGCGGCAACACTTGCGGACGGGACTACGGTTATTGAGAATGCGGCAAAGGAACCGCACATTGTTGACCTTGCCAATTTCCTGAATGCCATGGGCGCCAATATCCGCGGCGCCGGCACAGATACGATTAAAATCCGCGGCGTGAAAGAGCTTTACGGCGGAAGCTATGCGATTATTCCCGATCAAATTGAGGCGGGAACCTTTATGATTGCAGCGGCTGCCACACGCGGCGATGTTGTACTTAATAATGTAATTCCCCGTCATCTTGACATTATTAGCGCAAAGCTTATCGAAGCCGGCGTCAATGTTGAGGAACGCGAGGACAGCGTAAGAGTCTGGGTAGAGGATGGCGCAGAGCTAAAGCGCATTAACTTTATCGCACTGCCTTATCCGGGATTTCCGACCGACATGCAGCCTCAGCTGGTTGCATTCCTAACGACCATCCCCGGAACGTCAACCGCACGCGAGGGCGTATGGGACAACCGTTTCCGGTATACGAACGAATTAAAGCGCATGGGTGCCAACATTCGGGTTGAAGGAAAAATTGCGATTATCGACGGTGTGGAAAAGCTGATGGGTTCGCGCGTCCGTGCAACGGATTTAAGAGCCGGAGCTGCAATGATTATTGCAGGATTAATGGCAGAGGGCATTACGGAAATTACGGATATTTACCATATTGACCGCGGCTATGAAAATTTCGAAGAAAAGTTTATCGGTCTGGGCGGAGATATTCAGCGGATACAATTTGTAGAAGATATTTATTAAGAATGACTCAAAAGGACGCCGCATCAATCATGCGCCGCCCTTTTGTTTTGTTCGCAGCAAAAATTGCACATTATATAAGGAAATGATACGATTATGATAGAATTTTTATCCCTGATCAGCGGCTCATCCGGAAACTCCACATTTATTTCGGACGGCAGCACCAATCTTTTAATCGACTGCGGCATGAGCGGCAAAAAACTTGCAGAGTCGCTCGCCTCCATCGGCTTTACCCCCGACAGCCTGGATGCAATCCTCATCACACATGAACACATTGATCATGTGCGCGGTGTCGGCATTGTTGCGCGCAGGCATAAGATTCCGATTTATACCACTGCCGGTACGCATGCGGCAATGGAAATCGGTAATGTTGATGATACATTGCGCCATATCGTATGTGCCGATCAGGATTTTTCCATCGGCTCTATCGGAATCCGTCCGTTTACGATTCCGCATGACGCGGCAGAGCCTGTAGGCTACAGCTTCTTCTGCGGCAATCAAAAATTCTCGCTCGCCACCGACATCGGAGCAATGAACGATACGATTTTAAACGCCATCAAGGGCAGCGAAAGCGTACTGTTGGAGTCCAATCACGATATTGATATGCTGCGTTTCGGCGATTATCCGTTTCCGTTAAAGCAGCGTATCCTCGGAAAATTCGGACACCTCTCCAATGAAAGCGCAGCGGCGGCTGCCCTTGAATTGGTAAAAAGCGGCACAAAAAAACTGATGCTCGGTCATTTGAGTTTGGAAAACAACCGTCCCGAAATCGCGATGCTGGAAACCTACAACACCCTTATCGGTGCCGGCGTGGAAGTCGGCTCGGACATTACACTGACGGTCGCTGACCGGTATCATGTCACAAGGTTTGGTGAACGATCATGAATATTACGATTTTATGCGCCGGGAAAATTAAAGAAAAATTTTTCACCGCCGCCATTGACGAATATAAAAAACGCCTTTCGCGCTTTGCAAAGCTCGAAATTCTTGAAATACCCGATGAAAAAATACCGGATAACGCCTCCCCAAAGGAGGAAGAAGCGATCCGGCAAAAAGAAGGCGATGCCATGCTTGCCAAAATCAAGCCCGGAGCTTATGTCATTTCCATGTGTATTGAGGGAAAACAGCTCGCCAGTGAGGAGCTTGCCGAAAAAATCTCTGCAATCTCCATGCAATCCAGCCGCATTGTCTTTATCATTGGCGGCTCTCTTGGCTTGAGCGACGCAGTGAAAGCGCGCTCCGATCTGCGGTTAAGCTTCGGAAAAATCACCCTCCCCCATCAGCTGATGCGTGTTGTTCTGATGGAGCAGATCTACCGCGCCTTTAAAATTAATCATCATGAAAGCTATCATAAATAAAAAAATTGCCGGTATTCGTTCCAAAAACCAATACCGGCAATTTTTTAAATTCCTTTACGGATAATCTGCCGTATTTCCTGTTCGGCTTGCTCCACTTCTGCGCGAAACTCGTTTGCCGACACGCGAATCGCACCGCTGCCCAAAATAATCATCTGCTCCAGTGCGTCCGAAGTCGCGACACGCACTCTGCGCTTTCTCCCCAGTTCATGCGCCGTTTTTTCAATATACATATCCGCCGTTTCCGCCTCTTTTGTATAGACAACGCTGATATTGTTCACCCGTTCCACCTCACCGGCATTGCCCTTGACCTTATACGCGTCAAACACCAAAATCAGCTCACATTGTTTATATCCCTGATAATTGCACAACTTATGAATCAAGAGATTCCGCGCCGCCTCCAGGCTGTCCTTTGCCGCCGCTTTGGTATCCTCCCACGCAAAAATAATATTATAGCCATCCACGAGCAGATATTCCGGTCCCTGCGGCAACGGCATCGCTTTTTTATACTTTTTATCCTCCGATGGCGCTTTTCTTGTTTTCATCGCCGTATACGGATCGCGGCGCACCGCCCCATAGGTCTGTTCGAAAATCCGCATCAGTTCCTTATCGTCTGCCGGCGCGGTACGGATCGGCACAGCTACCGTTTTCTCCTCCTCCGGTTCTTCTTCAAAACAAATCCCGGTGTCAATATGCGCAAATTCATGCACCTTGTCCCATTTCACGACAAATCCCGCGCCATGTGCGCAGAATACGGAATCCGCGGAATTTTCAAGATCCCCCTCGCTGTCATAACCGATTTCGGCAATCACCTGCTCCGTATTATGACAGGGCGCATATCCTTTCAGCAGACAAACCAATCTGCCCTGACCGTGCGTATAGCCTGCCACCTCCGCCGCATAATCGCGCATTTCCGATACCGGGGCGCTTCCGGTAATCAGGCTTCCCCCGTCCGTAAGCTCCGGCGGTGCAAACGTTCCGCTCATCTGCTGAATATCCGTCAGCGCCCGTCCGACGCACTCCTGCGGAACGGTTAAAGTAAAATCATACCACGGCTCTAACAAAACACTCTCGGCGCATTGCAGTCCCTGCCGTACCGCCCGATACGTTGCCTGGCGAAAGTCGCCGCCCTCGGTATGCTTTTGATGCGCCCGACCGGCAATTAAGGTAATATTCATATCGGTAATCGGTGAACCCGTCAGAACCCCGACATGCTCTTTTTCCTCCAAATGGGTTAGAATCAGCCGCTGCCAGTTCCGATCCAACGAATCCTCACTACATTCCGTATAAAAATGCAACCCGCTGCCACGCTCTGCCGGCTCCAACAGCAAATGCACCTCCGCATAATGGCGCAGCGGCTCATAATGCCCCACGCCCTCAACCGGCGCGGCAATCGTTTCCTTATAAGCAATGCTCCCCTGTCCGAATTGCACCGCCATTCCGAATCGTTCTGCAATAATACGCTGCAAAATCTCCAGCTGCACCGCACCCATCACGCGGACGTGAATCTCTCTCAGCCGTTCATTCCATACAAGGTGCAGCTGCGGATCTTCCTCCTCCAGCTGCCGCAATTCCGAAAGCGCTTTTACTGCGTCCGTCCCCTCCGGCAGCTCAATCCGATACGATAATACCGGCTCCAAAACCGCCGAGGGCGAATCCGATTCTGCGCCCAAGCCCTCTCCGGCATACGTATCATTCAAACCCGTCACAGCACAGACCATTCCGGCACAGGCTTCGTCCACCGACGTAAATTTCTCTCCCGAATAAATCCGAATCCCGGTCACTTTCTCCGACCACGCATCTCTGCCATGCTTGGTTCCATGCAGCATATCGCGAACCCGTAAGCTTCCTCCGGTAATTTTCATGTGCGTTAGTCGTTTTCCCTGCTCGTCCGCCGAAATCTTAAACACTTTCGCCCCGAAATTTTCTCCCATGACAGGCGCTTGCATATAAGTATCCAGACCTTTCAGAAAAGCGTCAATCCCGTCCAGCTTCAGCGCCGAACCAAAATAACACGGAAACAGCTTTCGCGCCCGAATCGCATTACGAATTTCCCGTTCCGAAAGAACACCGTTTTCGATAAACGTATTCATCAGCTCCTCGCTGCACATTGCCGCCTCCTCCGAAAATTCCGCTCCGTCCAAATCAGTGCAAAAATCCACACATCCCTCACTTAACCGCCGCTTTAACATCTCCATTAACGTTTGCCGCTCCAGAGAGGAAATATCCATCTTATTCACAAAAAGAAAAGTCGGAATCCGATACCGCTTCAGCAGCTGCCACAGCGTTTCCGTATGCGGCTGAACCCCATCCGTTCCGCTGATTACAAGAATCGCATAATCCAGCACTTGCAGCGTTCGCTCCGCCTCGGTCGAAAAATCCACATGCCCCGGCGTATCCAACAAGGTCAGCTCCGTATTGTTTAAATGCAGCACCGCCTGCTTTGCAAAAATCGTAATGCCGCGCTCACGCTCAATGGCATTGGTATCCAAAAATGCGTCCTGATGATCCACGCGCCCCAATCGCCGAAGCTCCCCTGCCGCATATAACATTCCCTCCGAAAGGGTGGTTTTTCCGGAATCGACATGCGCCAGTATCCCGATGACAAGCCTTTTCATAACACTCTCCGTTCCGCCGTTCCCAACGGCATCAGTTTCACAAAAAGCGCACTGCGCGCTCTTTCTATCCGTTTCATTATACCATGTTTCGCACAAAATTACAACCGCATTTTTGGCTTTTTCCCATAAACGGCTGTCCCGAAAAAAATCCATTATATGTGGTTTTCTTACATTTTATACTTGTCAATATAGATAAAAATAAAATCCGGACATTCTGTTTATTATGGTAAAATGCGGATGATTGTTAAAAAACCGTGAAAATTCTTGACAAACCGAATTTTTGGTGCTATATTATAGCAAATGCAAAAAGAAGCATTGATACTCGGCAAAAGGCTTGTCTTTTGCCCTGCTTTCGGAAGTTCCGGAATAATCATTTCGGATGTTTTGAAAGCGAAAGGAGGAATTAAGATGACCACGTTTACTCACACTGTAAAGGATGCGATCGGCATTCATGCAAAGCCTGCCGGAGAATTGGTTTCCGAAGCGAAAAAGTACAAATCCTATATTACGATTTCAAACGGCAAGCACACAGCAAACGCAAAAGGGTTATTTAATGTAACCGGTCTGGGCGTAAATTGCGGTGACACGGTAACGGTTACGATCAACGGTTCAGACGAAGCGCTTGCAACAGAAAACCTGAGGATTTATTTTAAAAATAATCTCTGATGGGGAATTATTAAAAAAGAGAAGATGAAAAGATAGAATACGGATCGCCGCGAAAAGCGTTCTATAAAAGTCAAGGAGGACTTCAGGCAATGCCCGATGTCCTCCTCTTTTTCATTCTGCAAGCTGCAAATGCTCCAGCTTATCCATCGTTTTTGCATACAGCCGATCCGCAATCGACAGCATGTTCTCGATCTCCTGAATATCCATCTCATTGAGCAGCGATTGATAAAACTCTGTCAGCTCACGCTCGCATTTTTCTAAAATCTTTCGTCCGGATTCCGTCAGAAAAAGCTTTGTATTACGACGATCCGCCGCGTCCATCTCACGCCGAACCCATCCGAAATTGTCACAGATCCTTAAATATTTTGATACCGCCTGCGCCGAAAGTGAAAACAAATGCACCAAATCCGAAACATAAACAATCTCTTTTGTCTTTTCCAAACGCTCAATCCCATTCAGAATCGTAAATTCCGGCATCGACAGCTTTTCCGTAAAAACCGCCGAAACATCCATCCTTTTCCACTTGCGCATAATATCAATAATCCGATAAATATAAGTATCCCCGACGCCCTTTGACACCATTTCAAACCACCTGATTTATTGAAGCTTAATTCGGTACCGATAAAAATCGCCGCCTATATTAAACTTAGTTAAATTTTAAATCAGTATATCACATGTACCGTACAATGTCAAGAGATAACCCGAAAAATACGCCGCACGTCTTTTTCGGGTTAAAACGGAAATTTTTATGAAAGCTTACGGAAATGGAAAATACAAGTTGCGAAATCCATCCCATCATAAACAGGATCAATTCCGAAATACATTAATTCATCGCCGCCGTAGGTTTTTCCGGTTTCCACATCCACATAATCTGCCTGCGGATCCAAACCGCGCAGTTTGATTTTTTCCGCAAGGCTATTGGCAACCGATAAAATTCTGCATCCCATCACAAACGCTTCGCTTTGATCCTTTGCCGCCATCTCCCATACGCAGTAGTTCGTTTCATAGGGGCTCATCAAACGATAAAAGTCGCCGTTCTGCATCAAGCCGCGCAGCTCTTGATCGCGTTTGATCTGTTCCTTGACCTGTTCAAATTCCTCATCGCTCATTTTGGTAATATCCAATTCATACCCAAACACTCCGGCATATGCCACATCGGCTCTTGTTTTGAGCGAGGTATGACGGCCGTTCTGATGATTCGGAGAAGCCGTTACATGTGCCGACATTGCCGAAACCGGATAACCGATTGAAGTGGAATACTGAATTTTGAGTCTTGCAACCGCATCGGAATTATCACTCGTCCAAATCTGCGGCATATATGCCAGTACGCCGGCGTCAAACCGTCCGCCGCCTCCGCTGCAACCCTCAAACAGAATCTCCGGGAAAGCTCCTGTGATTGCGTCCATGATTTTATAGAATCCCAGTGTATATTCATGATTATAGCCGACAAACGGCATATCCGTCATCGGACGGTTCATATCCCATTTCACATACGAAATATCAGCACTCGATAAAATATCGCAAATCGCCTTAATAATGTAATCGCACACCTCGTCCTTGCTCAAATCCAGAATCAGCTGATGGCGGCTCAATGCCGGATTTCTCCCGGGAATTTGAATCGCCCAATCCGGATGCGCACGGTATAAATCCGAATCCGGGTTCACCATTTCCGGCTCAATCCAAAGTCCGAACTTCAATCCCAGCTGACCGATCCGTTTTGCCAAGCCATCAATTCCGGATGGCAGCTTTTTCTTATTCACAAACCAATCGCCCAAACCGCTGCAATCATCATCACGCTTGCCGAACCATCCGTCATCCAGTACAAACAGCTCAATGCCGGCTTGCTTTGCCTTTTCCGCAATTGCAACCAATTTCTCCTCATTGAAGTCAAAATAAGTTGCCTCCCAGTTATTAATCAGAATCGGGCGCTCCCTATGCGCCCACGGACTGCGGCATAAATTCGAACGATACACATCATTCAATTCTCTCGACAAACCGCCGATTCCGTTTTCACTGTAGCACATCACGCACTGCGGCGTCTGGAAGCTTTCGCCCCGATCCAGTGTCCATAAAAATCCGAACGGATTGATACCCTGCTGAACCCGTACATTACCGTACTGATCTTTTTCTACGACAGAGGAATGGTTTCCGCTATAAAGCAATGAAAATCCGTACACATCCCCATGCTCCTCGTCAGCGCCATGCTCCGCTACCATAATAAACGGGTTAATACAGTGTCCGCTGCCACCGCGCGCATTGGAAATATCCGTCTTGGTTCCCTGGAGGATCGGCTGTCTGAAAAGCTCACGCTCGCGCGCCCATCCGCCCGAAAAATAAATCAAATCATAATCTGCCTGCGCCAAATCCAATACAGCGCTGTATGCCGATTCCACCGCCATAAAGCCATCCGCATTGTTTTTAAACACAGCGCTCCTTAAGATAACGTCATACTCATCAAAGACCGTATAGGAAAGCGTAACCTCCAACTTTGTAATCGGATCCTCCAGAACGATTTCCAAAGTAGACGCTGTTTTATCCCCGACAAACAGTCCCGGCATCCCCTGGATTTGCGCTACTTCATTCTCTTTAATCGTATAGCTCTTATATTTGAGCTGATTCACATTGTTGGATTCCGAATTATTGACGGAATACGCCGGCATACGCAAGTCTGTGCAGCCATAAGACGGGTACTCCTGCAAATAAGCCTCCATCGGCTCTCCCGGTTCTTCCCCTGCCAGCCATGGCATCATCCACTTGGAATATACATAATCCCGATCCTTTAATTTCTTTCCATAATATACATGCAGCAAATCGCCGGCTTCGCCGACTGCCATGATGTAGCTTACATTCCTGCCTTGAAGATGGAATGTCTGATTGTTCTTGATAATCATCGTTTTTCTCCTTTTTTAAGTGATTATAAAATTTCTTTATTCTTGCGTCCAAAATTATCATCTGTTTTTCATTTGATTACGGCTCAAACATCCGCTGCGCGAGCTCATCTGCACAAAACGAAAAATAGACAATAATTCATTCCCGAAATTCCAACTGCCTATAAAATGGCTGGAAAATTCATCTGTTTTTCGGTCTATTGCGGCTCAAACATTCGCTACGCTGTGCGGAACGCATCTGCACAAAACGAAAAATAGATGATAATTCATTCCCGAAATTCCAGCTGTCTATAAAATGGCTGGAAAATTCATCTGTTTTTCGGTCTATTGCGGCTCAAACATCCGCTACGTTGTGCGGAACTCGCCTCCATAGACCGAAAAACAGATGAATTTTCATTTTAGGAATTGCAGTTTGCTCCCTTATGATATTTTTATTATATTATAATTTGGAAAAAAGGTCAAGTATAATATTTCCGGCTTTTATAGCAAAAATCTATCATCGCGCAGAAAAAAAAGGACTGTAGAAACGAGAATTTGTTTCTACAGTCCTCTGTATATAAATCGGAAAGGAACGCCCTTCCCGTAGTTTTTGGGGGGACCTCCGCCCACTCTGTGAGCGGAGGCATATGAAAAAAAGGATGGTATCAGCCGAATTTCACGGCTGCATTCAATTAAAACTGAATAGCTATTTAATGTTTATCTGAAGAAATTCCAAAAATCTCCCCAGCTGTCAGACTGATCCTGACCTTGTTGACCCTGTGACGAATCCTGTCTGCCGTTACCGCGAGCATTGCTCTGGCTCTGCTCATCCTGTACCAGTTCCGCATCGTCAATGGTATCTGTCAATTTTACATCAACTTCAATCGTTTCTCCGTCACGTAAAATCTTAAATTTCATCGTATCGCCAATTTGCTTTTTATCACGGATTTCATTGATTTCCTGCGTTGAAGAAACCTTTGTACCGTCCACTTCAAGAATCTGATCCTTTGCTTTCAAGCCTGCTGCCTCAGCACCACTGCCCTTTACAACACCGGCGATGAAAAGACCATACTTTGTTTCGCTGATATTCAATCCGACATACGGTCTGCTGACACGTCCCGATTCTTTCAAACTCTCAATAACCGGCTTTGCTTCGGAAATTGCAATCGCAAATCCCATACCCTCTACACCGGTTTCTGACAGCTTAACCGAGTTAATACCGATAACTTCGCCGTACTGATTAATCAAAGCACCGCCGCTGTTACCGCTATTAATGGCTGCGTCCGTCTGTAAAAGGTTATAGGTTCTGTCATCAATTGTCATTGTTCTGTTCACTGCACTGATAATACCGGCTGTTACAGAACCGCTGAATTCCATACCCATCGGGTTACCGATTGCAACCGCGGTTTCACCAACCTGAACGGTTGTGGAATCTCCCAATGTTGCAGCTGTCAATTCTTTATCGGTATCAATTTTCAAAACTGCCAGGTCGGTTTTTGTATCCTGACCGACTAACTTTGCGGAAATCTCATCTCCGGTATTCAGAATAACCGAAATCTCTGTTGCACCGTCAATAACGTGCTGGTTGGTTACGATATATCCGTCTTCGGTCAGAATGATTCCCGAACCGCTTCCCTGCTCAACCGTTCCATCATCCGAAGCTGACGGATCTTGATAGTAATAATATCTTCCGCTGAACGGATCATAATACTTCTGAGCACTTACCTTTGTTTTATTGATAACTCCGACAACGCTCGGGCCAACCTTGCTGGCAATCTCCGGAATGGTCAAAACCTTTTTTCCGTTTTTATAGGTTGTTGCCAAAGTGGAAACCTCTGCGTCTGTTGTGTTGTTTACGGTTGTGGTTGCGGCAGTCGGCTGAACTGCGGCTGTATTATCATGCTTTTGATCGACGTAATAAAAACCCGCTGTAAATGCCGCTGCTGTAAATACGCTTGCCGCCAGAGCAGAGGAAACAGCTACCAGCCAAGGTCTGTTTTTCTTTTTCTTCTTGGACTGTGCATCATATATAATTAAATCTGTAGAATCTGTATAAGGATACTTTTTCATTTTCTTTTCCTCCTGCATTTATTTTTAACTAAAAGTCATTTCATATTCGCATCGGGTATGTATCTTTCGTATCTCCCGATTACAGTTTATATATTACATCATATATTTGACATCCGTATGAATTGGTTTTTAATATTTTGTAACAAATTTATGAATAAACTATGAATAATGAAAACGTAAAATGACGAATATGAAAAAACACTGCATAAGCGTGAAAAAATCATGTTTTGCGCCCATTTAAGAAACATTTGTTTGCTTTTTCTATTGACACCCCCCGGTAAAAATGATATAATCAAAGCTGCAATACATAACATTGAACGATTTGGATATGCCGGGAATGAATAATCCTCTGTTTTTCTCTCTATTCCAACTCAGACATCCGTTGTACTGCGCGGAGCAGAACTCGCTTGTATGGATTGAACAGAAAGATAACAATCTCTATGCCGTGATGAGTTATCCTCTGTTTTTCATTCTATTCCGGCTCAGACATCCGCTACGCTGCACGGAGCAGAACTCGCTTGTATGGATTGAACAGAAAGATAACAATCCCTATGCCGTGATGAGTTATCCTCTGTTTTTCATTCTATTCCGGCTCAGACATCCGCTACGCTGCGCGGAGTAGAACTCGCCTGCATAGATTGAAAAACAGAGGATAACTCATTCGAAAATGGGTTAATTGAAAGGAGCTTCTGCGAACCATGACGGAATTATTTCTTATTATTTTAATTTGCGTGTTGATTGCCCTCGTAACGGTATTCGGCATTTTACTTTTGAGAAAAAGCGAAAAAAAAGAGCCTGCACAGCAGGAGCTTTCGATGATGGAGCAGCGAATCAAAGACAGTATTCAAGGCTCTGTCCGATTATTCCATGACACGATTTCGCAAAATCAGCAAAGTATCGGGCAAATGCAAACGGCGAAGTTTCGGGAAATGGATATTATCATTAAGGATATGTATGATACAATGGAGCATCGTCTTGAAAGCATTACGCGTAGTATGGGAGAAATGCATACACTGGCGCTGGGAGTCAACGATCTGAAAAAAGTTTTATCCAATGTAAAAACGCGTGGAATCCTCGGCGAGCTTCAGCTTGGCGCGATTTTGAAAGAGATTCTTGCTCCGGCACAATACGAGGAAAACATCGCCACGATTCCCGGCAGCCGCAACGTTGTGGAATTTGCAATTAAAATGCCCGGCAGCAACGGCAATCCGGTTTATCTTCCGGTGGATTCCAAATTTCCTCTGGACGCATACAGTGCGCTCTGCACCGCAAAAGAAAGCGGTGATACCGCTGAAATCACAGCAGCGTCCAAAGAACTGACGCTGCGCTTGAAAGCCTTTGCCAAAGACATTCACACCAAATATGTCGCACCACCGCATACAACGGATTTTGCCGTTATGTTTCTGCCGATTGAGGGCTTGTATCTGGAAGCGGTCAACAGCGGCTTAGTCGAAAAGCTGCAAAAGGATTACAAAATCAATATCGCCGGGCCTTCCACCTTTGCAGCAATGCTAAATGCGCTTCAAATGGGATTCCGCACACTCGCCGTGGAACAGCGCTCCGTTCAAGTCTGGGAGCTGCTGAACGATGTGCGGACAGAATTTGAAAAATTCGCCGATGTTCTTGACTCCGCACAACAGCACATCCGACGGGCAGACACCGAGCTGGACAAGCTTGCAGGGGTTCGGACGCGCGCAATTTTAAAAAAGCTCAACAGCATAGAGCATGCAGAAGATGAATAAAACGCGAATAAAAAAGACTGTAAAAACCTTGGATTCGTACCTGTTTTTACAGTCTCTTTTTTATTAATCTGTAATTTCCATAACCTCGTCTGAAGCCGGCTTTTCCTCGATTTCTTCCGGTTTCTCCTCGGTTTCAAAGCTAACGCCCTCAATGTGAATATTGACCTTTTCCACGGTAAGTCCTGTCATGGTTTCCACGTTATTCTTTACGCTTTCTTGAATTTCCCATGCAAGCTCGGGGATTCTCACACCATATTCCACCACAATATACAGATCGATTCTAACGCTGTCCTCTGCCATATCCACCTTAACGCCCTTAGACGGATTCTTTTTTGCGCCCAGCATTTCGGCGATTCCGCCGGCAAAGGAGGAATACATGCCCGCAACGCCCTTTGTCTGGGACGCGGCAATTCCGGCAATGGTGGATACAACATCCACCGAAATCTTGATATTTCCGATTTCAGCTTCTTCCTCTTCCGTATGATCGTTTATAACCTCAACCTCTTCTGTCGGTGTTTCTGTATTTCTGATTTCATCTTCCATATTCGTATCTCCTCTCCATGAAATAATAACATCAAGGAATTGCATATCATTCCCCGAATCTCAATTACGTTTATTATATCACAAAATTTATCTGACTTCAACTATTTTTATATGATTCGCTGAAATATTTAATGTATCTGTCGCCATTTCGGTCAGCTTCACAACATCATCGTCACCAAAATTCTCCTTTCTGACCATGATATTCGCCGTACCATCCTCTATGTATACGCAGATTTCGCTGTAGCCCTTTGATTGAGCAAGACTTTCCATCGCGTTCTCACGCTCTACGTTGCTTGCGGTTTCTATGATCTTATCGCCCGCTTTTTTCCGGATTTCCTCATCAAAGCTTTCATTTGCAGCGGTACTGTTCAGGATTTCAAGGGACTTTGACCTTGAGGTTTCGCGATTGAGCCGCGCCTGTTCAAAATAACTGCCGTTATCCGTAACGGTTTCAAGCTTTGCCGTTTCTTCCGTATCCGAATCCGCCGGCTGATCTGCAGCCGTTTCCTCCGTCTTTTCGACATTTTCCTCCACGCCCGAAACATACTGCGCTTCGCCAAGCTTCTTTCCGGTTTCAATATAGCTCTCGCCGTCCGTAACATGGACAGTATCCTGATAAGACCAGTTCAAATATCCCGCCATGCCGATTAATACCACCAGCGATGCCGCTATGATTTCTTTTTTCTTGAATACCATTTTCCCGTTCAATCCTTTCTTTATTGTTGAATATTATTTTCTTTTGTAAATACAAATCTTATGCGGTTCCACCCCCAGTACCGCCGAAACGGCTTCCGTCAGCGCCTTTTTTACCTTAATATCGTTCGCGCCGTCCGCAGTGACAATCACGCCCTTGACCGCCGGGCCTGTTTCTTTAATCACCAACGGCGCACCGTCTGCCATCACCGCTTTCTCATCGTAGCTCGTATCGTTTTTTCTTTTTTCGTAGGCAATATCTTTCTCCCCGGTATCCTCATAGGTAATCATAACTCCGACCTCGCCGGCGCCCTCTATATCCGAAAGTATTTTCTCCAGCCGCTGCTCCTGTACGTCCACATTTTTCTGATCCTCCTCCTTTTTGCCTGTATCCGTGAATGCAGTCATAAACAAAATCCCCAGAATGATCACACCGATGATCATAAGGTTGTTTTTATTCTTTAAAAACTTTAGCGCTTCCTCCTTATTCATATTCCACCTCGTCCTCTTTTATTCCGTAAATTTCACATAAACGTTTTGTTTTTTCATATTCTCCGTCCGATCCCTTTACGGTAATATGCTCAATACCTTCAATTTCATTATTTTGATTCAGCCGCAGCTTCACCCGAACTTGCACCGTTTCCTTAAATTCATTCCGAAACCGTTTTTCAATATCCTCCGCCACCTTGCTTGTCAGACGATCCATCACCACATTCCGTTCCACTGCCGCATAATCGGTTCTGTCCTCATAAAAATCATCAAACCCCGAAAATATATCCGCGTCCACCAGTTTGGAAATCGGCGAAATAATACAGCTGATGATAATAAATCCGGTAATGACGCTGATATATTTTCGCCATGTATCGGGCGATAAAATATTTGCCATTGCCGACAGCAGTGTTGCGCCGATGATTGTAATAATGTACTGTTTCATCGAAATCTCCTTTATACGTTGTTTGAGGGGGCTGCTGGAAAATCCATCTGTTTTTCACTCCGTTCCGGCTCAGACATCCGCTACGCTGCGCGGAGTAGAACTCGCCTGCACAAAGTGAAAAACAGAGGATAATTCCAATTCTTTATGGTTATGTAACGGTTGTAAATAAAATAATCACGCTGATATTAATCAAGAACAGCACGGCTGTCATAATCACAATTCCAAATACCGTTATCACCGCCTCGCTGACTTCCCACAGCATTTTACTGATGCGCGTATCCGTTACCGGCTCTGCCACCGCCGCCGCCAAACGGAGCACAAGCTGAATAATACCGATCTTAATCACCGGAAACAGGCATAAAGATAGAAGTGCAATAATTCCTGCCGTACCCACGGAATTTTTCATCAGCCGCGTACCGCTGATAACGGTTTCAAGCGTATCGGATAAAAATCCCCCTACCACCGGAACTAAGCTCCCGACCGCAAACTTCACTGCTTTGGTACTCATCGCGTCCAATGCCGGTGCGCTGAAGCCGTAAATTGCGCTGATTCCCGTAAATAAAGTAATAACCGCAGCCATCAGCCACTTTGTAATAGATCGCACCACACGGCAAAAATTCGAAATCTGAACCTGGGCGCTGATATTCCCGGCAACGCCCAGCACCGCACTGAACGTCATCAGCGGAATCAAAGTATTCTGAATCAGTAAAGAAATAATATACACCGCTCCCGACAGCACCGGCTGAAAGGTTGCAGCGCTGACAGGCGCACCGCATGCCGCAATCATCAGCATAAATGCCGGTGAGAATTTCGTAATAAAATCCGTCATTTTCTCAATAACATCCGCACCGTAATTCAATGCCGTCATAAAACATTCCAGGCTCAAGCCGCTCATGAGCGTAAAGCACGCGAAGAATGCCGCCTCAGAGCTTGTCTTTTCCCCAAAGGAGGAAGATAGTACATTCACAACCGCACTCATAACCGAAACCAGCAGCAACGTCAAAACAATTTTCAGACTGGCTCTCGCCTCTGCGGTAAAATCAGACAGAAAACGGTTAATTAAAGCCGCCGGCGTTAGCTTTAAATCTCCTGCCATTAGCGAATCCACTGTTTCATTAAACAAGTTTTCCCCCTCCAGATACGGAGAAACCGCCGCACTCCCCTCTCCATCGGCATAGACCGCCGCCGGCAAAATCAAACACAGCACAAAGAGCAATACCGCGAGCCGCCTTTTCATATTCTCCCCACCGCCTCTATACATACATTTAAAAACGATGTGATAATCGGAACGGTCAAATACAGAATAAAAATCTTCCCGGCAAGCTCCACCTTTGACGCTACCGCGCCCTCGCCGCAATCACGCAGCAGCTCGCCGCCGAACTGGGATAAATACGCAACGCCCACAACCTTTAGGATAATCGTAAAATACTTCATATCCACTCCGCTTTTTTCCGTAATATAACGAATACTTTTGATAACGCCGAGCAGACATTCCACCGAATAACTCATGACGACAATCGCCGTAATCAAGCCAACCACAACCGCATATTCACGCCGATAATCTTTTAAAAATAATGAAAGCATTCCGCCCGTCATTCCAATCAGTACAATTTTAAAAATATCCATAGTCTATAAATTAAAAATACTTTTTACCGTATTAAACAAATCTCCGATTTCACGCGATACCAGCACCAAAGCCGCCACCAGGCCGGCGATCGTGATTAACAGCGCCATTTCATCCCGCCCGGCACGGCTGAGCAGCTGATTTAAAATCGCCACAACAATCCCCAAGCCGGCTATCTGAAAAATCAAATCCACATTCATAATCGAAAACCTCTACAACAGCATTAAAATCAGAAAGATTCCGGTCAGCACCCCTCCGCCGGTGTATAAACGGCAAAAATGATTGACATCATAACGCGCCGCCTGAATATGAATATCCAGCATGTTCTTTACGCCGTCAATATTCTTAATCTGGTTCTCCGTATCCGTCATTCCCAACCGTTGCCCCAGCATATGTAACGTGTCCTTATCCCCGTCCGTCAGCCCCATACGCGGCGCGCATTTCTTCACCGCACGTTTCCATGCATTCTGGATTCCATCCCGTTCAATCGTCTTTGCCGCTTCGCAAAATAAGGGATTCGCCGTATTGGAAAACGCCTGCTTTAATTCCGTTTCCCGAAACGCAATCTCGGTTTCCAGTACGGAAAGTGAATTTTGAATTTCCTGAAGCGACCGATATCGTTTCCGAAACCCCATACTGCGCCGCAATCCCAGCCAAATACACGAAATTCCGATCATCATACTTCCTATTATTTTCAGCATTTTATCCTCATTCCTTTCCGGCAGTATCCGCCCTTTCAATCCGCTCAATCGTTCCTGCCCCCGTCCGTCTTGACAAAGTACAGAATAATTCAAAAAAGCGCAGACATTGTGCAAAATCTCCCCGGCGCTGCAACTGCTCCCGATCAAAGCCATGAATACTGGTAATGATTTTAACGCCGCTGTTAATCACCGTTTCCATCGCCGCAATATCCTCCGGGCGCCCGATTTCATCCGTAATAATAACATCCGGCGCCATCGACCGAAGCATCATCGTCATGCCGACACTTTTTTTCACACCGTCCAACACATCCGTTAAATACCCTAAATCAAAAGCAGAAACCCCGCGGTTCATCGCCGCAATTTCACTTCGCTCATCCACAATCCCCACATGCACTCCCTTGTTCGAAAGCTGCCGCGCCATATCGCGGAGCATCGTTGTTTTCCCGGCACCCGGCGGTGAAATAATCAGCGTATTCAGGATCTGATTGTCCATTTGTTCCATCAGCCTGTCCGCCGATCCGATACATTCACAGCTCAGCCGGTAATTCAGGGAGGATATATCTTTCAAAAAATCCACACAGCCGTCCTTGATCACACCCGTACCGCAAAGTCCGATCCGATGTCCGCCCTCAATCGTCAAAAATCCGTCTGCAATATGATTCTTTTTCGCATAAAGGGAGGATTTTGACGCAAGCTCCAATGCCTCCTCAATCAACGCGCGCGTAATCCGAACAGCACCTTTCGGGCTTCTCGTCAGCACCCCGGCGGTATTGACAAAATAACAGCCGTCATTATAATAAATCGCAAACGGCTTGCCGATCCGCATATGAATTTCATACGCCTCGTCCAAATTAATCCGATACATATATTTTCGCAGTCCGGCAGGCAGGTAGCTTAAAATCCCCTTTTCCGCCGTATCGCTGTTCACTGTGTACATGCTTTCCAATCCTTTCGGCAACCGGCAAGCTCCGCCGGTATTCATTTTCGGTACTTATATATTTATATTTAAAAACCCGTTTGGATATGCCTTTTTTCTAAAAATGCGCAAAAAAAGAAAGGGCATAAAAAACCCCGGACTCACGTCCCGTATCGGTTTTATTGCCCTTAAAAATTTTAATCTAATTTTAACACCGACATAAATGCCTCCTGGGGCACTTCTACGCTGCCCACCTGGCGCATTCTTTTCTTTCCTTCCTTCTGCTTTTCCAATAGCTTTTTCTTTCGCGTAATATCGCCGCCGTAGCACTTCGCCAAAACATCCTTACGCATCGCGCGAACGGTTTCCCTTGCAATAATCTTCGACCCGATCGCCGCTTGAATCGGAACCTCAAACAGCTGTCTGGGAATAACCTCCTTAAGCTTTTCCGCCATCTTTCTGCCGCGCGTATAAGCGCTGTCCTTATGCACAATGAACGAAAGCGCGTCCACCATTTCGCCGTTCAACAAAATATCCAGCTTCACCAAATCGCTGCGCGAATATCCGCAAAGTTCATAATCGAACGAAGCGTATCCCTTGGTACGGGATTTCAGCGCGTCAAAGAAATCATAAATAATCTCATTCAACGGCAGCTCATAAAAAATCTCCGCACGCGTTTCATCCATATAGGTCATATACTTATAAATGCCGCGCCGCTCCTGGCAAAGCTCCATCACATTCCCGACAAAATCTTTCGGAACCATGATTGTCGCCCGAACCATCGGTTCTTCCATATAATCAATTTCCGCAGGATCAGGCAGATTGGTCGGATTGTCGCACCAAACCATGTCGCCGTTCGTTTTATGCACCTTATAAATAACGCTCGGCGCAGTCGTAACCAAATCGAGATTATATTCCCGTTCCAATCGCTCCTGGATAATCTCCATATGCAGCAGTCCCAAAAATCCACACCGGAATCCAAATCCCAGTGCCACAGACGTTTCCGCCTCAAACATCAGCGCCGCGTCATTTAATTGAAGCTTTAAAAGAGCCTCCTTTAAATCCTCATACTGCGCACCGTCCGCCGGATAAATTCCGCAATAAACCATCGGATTGACTTTCTTATAACCCGGCAGCGGTTCGGATGCCGGATTCTTAACCGTCGTCACCGTATCACCCACGCGCGTATCCTGGATATTTTTGATGCTCGCCGCAATATAGCCGACATCTCCGGCAAAAAGCCCGTCTGTCGGAATCAATCCTGACGGATGCATCGCACCAACTTCCACCACGTCAAATTCCGCACCGGTTGCCATCATCCGAATTTTCTGACCCGGCTTTAAAGAACCCTCCTTAACGCGGACATAAACAATAACGCCCTTATAGCTGTCATAATAGGAATCGAAAATCAGTGCTTGCAGAGGAGCATTCTCATCCCCCTCCGGAGCCGGAATCTTTTCTACGATTTCATCCAAGACCGCCTCTACATTCAAACCCGTTTTCGCGCTGACACAGGGTGCGTCCTCCGCCGGAATCCCGATAACATCCTCAATCTCGCGGATAACGACCTCCGGCTGTGCCGATGGCAGGTCGATTTTATTGATGACCGGAACAACCTCCAGATCATGGTCAATCGCAAGATAGGTGTTCGCCAGTGTCTGCGCCTCGATTCCCTGGGACGCGTCCACAATCAGAATCGCTCCTTCACACGCGGCAAGGCTTCGGGATACCTCATAATTGAAGTCCACATGTCCCGGCGTATCAATCAGATTTAATGTATAAATATCCTCTCCGCGCTTATATTTCAGCCGCACGGCATGCGCCTTAATCGTAATGCCGCGCTCACGCTCCAGATCCATATTATCCAGCAGCTGTTCCTCCATATCGCGCTCCGTAACCTCACCCGTCAGCTCCAAAAGCCGATCGGCAAGCGTGGACTTTCCATGATCAATATGCGCAATAATGCTGAAATTTCGTATTTTTTCCTGTCTGGGATTTGGCATTGTTTTATTCTCCTTATGGTTGTTATTTTTAAATTTAAAAATGTAGTTTTTGAAATGACTTTTTATCTGTTTTTTTGTTCTATTGCGGCTCAAACATCCGCAGATGCAGAACTCGCCTCCATAGAACAAAAAAAAACAGATAAAAAGTCCCTTACTGCATTTGAATTGTTGAATTTTACAGTTGCTATCATTGCAAAAGCTAAAATCCAAATATCGGTGTGAAAGCTCCTGTATTTTTCATGCGATTCCGGCTCAGACATCCGCTACGCTGCGCGGAGTAGAACTCGCCTGCATCGCCTGAAAAACACAGGAGCTTTCGGCAAGGCTTGCGAGCATCCGTTTTTCGGATCTTCCACATGAATTTTCACCCCCGAATTATGCATAATACAGCGCTTCCGAAACGTACTGCTCCATCGCCGTCCATTCGTCGATTTTCCCCTGTTTGATTTCATAATCAATCTCCGGAATCCGAATCACCATTTTCGTCAGCGCACCCTCGCTAAAGCCTTTTGCGCTTTCGATATATTTTTTTGCAATAAACGGACTGCCGCCAATCGCCGCCGCAACGGTCTTTGCGTCAGAGCTGCCCGTCAGCTTCGCTTTCAAAATCTTTTTCACATTCGCATAAATCAGATACATCACGCCAAAAGCGCTTTCATTGCTGCTCCGCAGTTCCGTCAATACGTTCATCGCCCTTTTCGCGTCATGCGCCATGATCCCGTCCGTCAATTCAAAAATCCGGATACCTACGCCTTTGGCAACCACCTTATCAATATCATTTTTGGTAATCTCCTCACCGCAGTAATCAAACAGCTTACCCAGTTCGTTCATGATATTTTGCAGTCCCGAATCACACATCAGTACCAAATGATACGCATTTTCCTTGCGGATTTTTTTATGCGCTTTCAGACATTGCCCGGTCACATAAGTCACCAGATCCGCCTCATCCGGCGTTTCAAACTCCAGCGCCATGCCCGATTTTGTCAAAGCCTTATACAACACGCTCCGCTTATCCACGGCGGTTTCATCAAAAACCACCACCATATCGTCCGAGCAGCGTGAAAACTTCTCTTTCCAGAAATTCTTTTGCTCCTCATTGGCAGATTTAAAAATCCCGCTGCCGCTGATATAGAGCAATTTTTTCTCCGCCATCATCGGCAAACTTTCCCATGCGTCATCGTATTCCGAAAGCGGAATATCTCCGCCCTTGAGCGTAATATGATTAAATTCCTCAAATCCGTTATCCGGCACCGAATCCCGAATCGCACGGATATAGGTTTCCTTTAAATACGTTTCCGTACCGTAAAACAAATATAGCGGCTTTAAGCGATTCTCCTTAATCTGCCGCTTCAGCTCCGGCAGCTCCGCATTTTTTTTCTTATATGCCATAGCGTAAGCTCCTTATTTTATAGGGTCATGACAAGTCGGATTATTTGAGCCGAACCGTCATTTCGGGTAGCTCAAAATCGCCGTAATAACGGGATTTCCAATCCAGCTGCGATTTCTTCTCCCGATCAAACGTAAACGCCGGCCATACCGCGTCAGCGTCAAAAACACTGCCCAGATCGTCCGTTTCATAAGCGACCATCAGAATCTTATATCTGCCGCCGGCTAACCACGAAACATCCATCGAAAATTTTGCCGCAAAGCTCTCGCCCTTTCGACAATTCACAAATTTCGTTGCCACCGCACTGGCAATCGGATTCTGGTCGGAATTATGTACCATCATGCGCAGGCATAGCCCGTCCACATCCTCATTCGCCAAAAAACGTACCCGAAAATCAATCGTTTCTCCGTCCCGAATCACCATATTCTCCCGATTCAGAATCTGTAAATCCAACATGCGCACCTTCTCGGTGAAATAATCCGGACGGTACGTTTTTGAATAATCATTGTAAAGCAACAGCTCGTCATTGGCAGTATTCAGATACAACTCAATCGCCTTTTCCGTATCGCCGTCAAAAACAATCTTTCCCTTGCGCATGACCGCGCACCGCTTGCAAAGCTGACGCACCGTATTCATGTTATGGCTGACATACACAATTGTTCTTCCGGAATGTTTAGCAACATCCAGCATTTTATCAATGCATTTTTTCTGAAATGCCATATCGCCCACAGCAAGCACCTCATCCATCAGCAAAATATCGCTGTCCAGATGCGCCGCCACCGCAAATGCCAGTTTCACGAACATGCCGGACGAATAACGCTTGACCGGCGTATCAATAAACTGCGCGCACTCGCTGAATTCAATAATATCGTCAATCTTTTTTGTGACCTCCGCGCGCTTCATGCCCAGAATCGCGCCGTTTAAATAAATATTCTCCCGACCGGTAAGCTCCGGATGAAAACCCGTTCCAACCTCTAACATACTGGAAATCTTGCCTTTTATATAAATATTCCCCGTTGTCGGCGCAGTTACTCGCGAAAGCAGCTTTAAGGTGGTTGATTTTCCGGCGCCGTTTCGCCCGATCAATCCGAAGGTTTCGCCTTTTTTGATCTCTAAGCTAATATCGTCCAACGCCAGAAATTTCTCATTCTTTTTATATGCCTTCTCGCCGATTTTTAAATTAGGATCTTCCTTGTGACGCACCCTCGCCCACCAGCTTTGCAAATCCCCTTGCAGCGTTCCTCCGCCAATTGTTCCCAAGCGGTATTGCTTTGTCACATGGTCAATCTTGATTACCGTTTCACTCATAAATTCATCCTTTCACAAACTCTCCGTTACACAGTGTCCATAAAGGTCTTTTCCACACGCGAGAATAAGATAACGCCCAGGAACAGAAAAACGACTGTCACCACCATGCTGATCAGCCAGGATCGGATTTCCGGCGTTCCGCATCCCAAAAAGGCATAGCGGAAATTATTGACTACCGGCGCCATCGGATTCAGCTTGATAATCTGCTGCAAAAATTCCGGTACCTGCGACATTGGATAGACAATCGGCGTTGCATACATCCACAGACTCACGCCAAAGCCGACCAATATGGAAAGATCGCGGTATTTCGTGGTTAAAGAGGAAATAATAATTCCCAGTCCCAGTCCCAGCATTGCCATTTGCAAAATCATCAGCGGAACAAGCAAAATCCAAAAATTCGGATAAACCGCCTCGCCGCGCGCAAATGTGAAAAACGCCATCAGCGCCAGCATCATCACAAGCTGTATGGAAAACGAAAGCAACGCATAAATAACCGACGTAATCGGGGAAACCAATCTCGGAAAATACACCTTCCCGAATAAATAAGCATTTCCCGTAAAGGTTGAGGAGGTCGCCGTTAAGCAGGTCGAAAAATACGACCATGCGGTATTGCCTGCCATATAAAATAAAAACTGCGGAACGCCATCGGTTGAAATTTTTGCGATCTGTCCAAAAACCACCGTAAACATTGACGAGGTCATCAGCGGCGAAATCAAAAACCACAGCGGTCCCAAAATTGTCTGCTTATAGGAACTGGTAAAGTTCCGCTTTAAAAACATATAAATTAAATCGCGGTAATACCAGATTTCCTTTAAATTAATGTCAAACCAGCCCGTCTTGGGCTTGATGACCGTTGTCCATTCTTCTTCCATCACGACTCTCCCATTCTATCTTCCAATCACTTTATTATGCTCAAGGTTTCATCAAATCCAGTAAGGATTTCAGATCATTCAGTTTCAAATCCGCAAACCGATATTTCTTGCGGTCGCTCGGCTGAAGCTGTTCCGACGGTTTGATTTGTACCGAAGCGCTGCCCCACAGGCTATCACCAACCTTGATGTCTGTTATATCCGCCATCCAGCCGTTTTTCATATCGTGTCCGTCCGTCGGTGCGCCTTGAATTGCCGCCGAAAAACTCGCTGTCCCGAACAGCTGTGTATTCACACTGATATTGCCGCTGAAACGGGTGTTATTCTTATCCATGCTAAAATCTGAACGAATCGAAGCAATCTCTCCATCACCGAATAGCATTTTCCATTCTTTCTGATCCGTTTTCTGCTCATCGGCAAACATGCGGTTTCCGCCGCCGTTCAGCTCCAATCCCACCTTCGCATCTCCGCTCTTGGAAATCACACTAACCGTATAGTCCTCCAGCAGCCGCACGCCGCGCCCCTCAAACAGAATCGCCAGTGTCGTATCTCCACACGGAACATCGGCTTGGATTCGGGAAATATAATTTTTTTGCTGCGTATATCCCACCGTCAGTGTTTCTCCCAATTCCGCACGATCAATCGCATCGGTAAGCTTTGCTTCTAAATCCTCGCCATCGTTAAATTGCTCAATCCGATCAACGACATCCTTGTATTTTTCGCTGCTCAAAACCGCACTGACAAAATCCTTTGCCGCTGTCTTTGCATATTCACTCTTCAAAATCAAAAAATACTGATCGCCGGAATCATGACGAATCTCCGCGTCCTGAATCAAGGTTTTTGCAAGACTGACCGCCTTTGCCTCACCCAGAACCTCCTCATTCTTTCGCTTTTGGGGCAAGGTTAAATCCAGTCCTCTCGGGATTCCGATAGGCAGCAGCTTTTCTCCGCCGCCATCGACAAATTCATCTCCGAAATCCTTTGTCGAAAAAGTAAAATACACATCCAGTAAATTCGGAAGACAAAGCCCCGTTTCGGTATTGTTAATATATCCCTCAAACTCCGTTCCATTATAGTCGCCGCTAAAGACCGCAGACGGCGTATCCGCATTATAATCCTCCGTCAAATCAAGCTTTTGCTTTTCCGAGTCCAGCTTCACTGTCATCGAATGACTATCCGACAGCTTGATCCTGTCCGGCATCGCGTCCGCAATCATTGCCCGTTCATTTTCAATTTCATGAATCGTATTGACTGCCATATAGCTTAAATACAGTTCCGGCGATACCCGTCTTAAAATTTTATCCATATTCAGTGCCGCCGCTCCGACAATCCCGCCGCAAACAACCACAATTGCCGCAATAATCAAGAATATCCGTTTTCTGTCTGACATCTTCCCTTTCTCCTTATCCCTTGACGATCTCAAAAGTTTGTCTGTAAATTCCTTTACAGCAAATAATAATATCCCTTTTTATTATATTATAGTTTTGTTTTATTGTCAAGACATTCCGTATCATGCCCTCAATTTATAAAATTTTACCATATCCATCCGACAACACCCGTCCATTGTAAACTTCCTTTTTCCTCATTTTCAAAAAATGAATAAAGAATCAAAAAATACATATAAATAATAGCATAGACGATTGTAAAATCGAGCGTGAAATTTTATCTGTTTTTGTTCTATTGCGACTCAGACATCCGCTACGTTGCGCGGAACTCGCCTCCATAGAAAAAACAGATAAAATTTCTTACCATCACTGAAGAACATCAAAAACATGCTGTCGTCAACGGCAGCAAAGGGAGATAGATTTTTATGTGGAAAAAAATCAAGCCGTATCTGTTCTCAATTTTAATTGCATTGGGCGTTGGCGGATTGTCGGCGCTTCTCACCAAAGGGAATATGCAGATTTATCAGCAAATCAAAAAGCCGCCGTTATCTCCACCGATGATGGCTTTTCCGATCGTATGGGGAATCCTTTTTGTGCTGATGGGAATCAGTTCGGCAATCATTTATGTCAAAAGAGAACAAAACCGCCCCGAAGCGCTGTCCGCACTGCGCATTTACGGCTTGCAGCTGATTGTGAACTTCTTTTGGAGCCTGATCTTTTTTAATATGCAGGCGTACCTGTTTGCGTTTATCTGGCTGTTGCTGCTGTGGGCATTGATTTGGGTCATGATTTTTCAATTCAAAAAAATCAGTCCGACCGCGGCATATTTGCAGATTCCATATCTGCTTTGGGTAACGTTTGCCGGGTATCTGACACTGATGGTTTTTCTTTTGAACCGAACCGCCTGAAAACGAATTGTGAACAGTGACATGCATTGCGGGGTGCGCGTCACTGTCTTTTTTGCTTTTTATCCAAAGTCTGAAAAATATACAAAAAATTAAACGTGCATATATTGACATATTCAAAAAAATATTGTATACTATAGGAAATAAAGCAACGGATTTTGTGCTTTATAAATTATTTTTGATCGGTGAATTGCAGAATACAGTCCTATATCGGGAAGAAATTTTTGTTTTGCAATTCTTTTTACAATTGAAGGGAGGAAATACACATGACGTTTGAAACAGCCTTTAAAAGACTGAAAGACAAATTTGCAAATGTTGATGCGACGGTTTTAGAGGATATGGCGATTCAGATTACGCTTTCGGATGAGGATTGCGGAGGTACTTTCTATGCGGCTGTCAGAAATCACGTTTTGGCGGTTGAACCTTATGACTACAAGGACAATGATGCGGTAATTGACGTAACAAGAGCTGCCCTTGCTTCACTTTTGGATGGAAAAACAACGATTGATAAGGCAATTGAAAAGGGAGATATGTCTGTTATGGGCGATCTTCAGAAGGTTGCGGCAATCAGAAATGCATTAAAGATTCCGGAGAAAAAGCCAACGCCGAGAAAGAAAGCTGCGGCGAAAGCTCCTGCGGAAAAAGCGCCCGAAAAGAAAACACGCGGCAGAAAGCCTAAGGCTAAGGAAGCGCCCGTTACTCCGGTTGCTCCTGTTGCTCCGGTTGTTGCGGCTGCGCCCGTTGAAAAAAGTGCTCCGGTAACAGCAGAAAAAAAGACAACTGCACCGGCTAAAAAGCCTGCTGCGGTAAAAAAGACGACTGCAAAGAAAACAACAAAATAAAAAAATAGACTGCGGCATTTTTCAAAACGCCGCAGTTTTTTTTATTGATCCATATATTTTGCCATTCTTTCAACAGTCGTCAAACTGATAGTATGCCCCATACTTCTTGCCTCATCGTCCGCCTGATCATCCGGAACATGCAGCACATGGGTAAGAAATTTTTTAATCATGTTATGCTTATAGCAAAAAGCATTCCCAAGCTTTTCCCCTGCCGGCGTCAGCATAATATCTCCGTAAGGCTCATGAAATACAAGCCCCTGTGTTTTCAGCGTATTGACGGCGCGATTGACGCTGGGTTTTGAAATGCCGAGATGTGTGGCAATATCTGTAATACGGACTGTCGGTTTCTTGCGGGATAGCTGATAAATCGCTTTCAGATAATCCTCCAGGGCATTGGAGATGATCATATTATTTTCAATATTCACAGTTTTCATGATGCAACAACCTCCGGTATAGAAAAATAAAAGGACACAAAGCAATTGCTTTGTGCCCTCATTGGCTTTATCTTCTCTATTTAACATTATACATGAAACAAGCAATATTTGCAATAGCTAACACAAAAATTTTTAAATTCTATGGAAATTACACAAATAAGCTCCCGATTTGGTACACCGTCATAGACATAATCTATGCTTTATCTACATTTATGCTTGCGGAACAGACAAATCATTTGTGTGTTCGATCATGGATTCCCCTGCCACACCAAAGCCGCGGATAGGGTCGTTAATAAACACATGCGTCACCGCGCCGACAAACAACCCGTTTTGCAAAATCGGCGAGCCGCTCATGCCTTGCACAATCCCCCCGGTTTTCGCAATCAGCGCGTCATCGGTAATTTCAAAAACAAGCGTCTTATCGGCAGCGCTCATTTTGGAAACTTTTTTAATCTCAATCCCGTACTCCCGAACACCGCAGCCATCCACATCGCAAAGAATTACCGCGTCGCCCTCTTGAATTTCATCCACCGCAGCAACGCGCATTTCCGGCTGTGCCGCCGTTTGCTGGGTTTCGACAGCGCCGTAAATTCCGTTTGCGGTATTCATCAGAATATTGCCGATATTATTTTGGTTAAACGAACAGCTCAGCGCGCCAATATCGCCTTTTTGAGATTTTCTGACGGAAATTTCAGAACAATTTAGAATATTTCCGCATTTTAAGGAAAGAATATTACCTGTATCCACATCCGTTATCCCATGCCCCAGTGCGGCATAGCTTTTGCCGTCTTGGCTGAGATACGTCACCGTACCGATTCCTGCGGTACTGTCACGTACCCAAAGTCCCAGCCGAAGTCCGTCAGCCGTCCGGGCAGGGTTTACGGAAAAGCTTTCCGTTTTGTTTTTGCGTTTCACCGTAACGGAAACCGCACCCTCGGAATTTTCGGTAATTTCAGCAAGCTCCTCCGTCCGTTCCAGCGGTTGACCGTTTGCACTGAGCAAAATATCGCCTACCCGAATCCCGCTGCTTTTTGCCGCCGGCAGCTTATTGCCGGAGGAATCCTCCACATCGGACACACCCACCACAAGCAGTCCGTCGGTATACAGCTTGATTCCCACCGTTTCGCCGCAGGGACGTACATACTGCTCCGCGCCCAATGCCGAAGTCATGCCGATTCCCATGGCACAAAATATCGCACACAAAGCATATTTTGAAAAAATTTTCAAATCACAATCACCACCTTTCATATGATTAATTTCTGCATTTTCACATAGACTATACCGCAAAAGTTATTGTAAAAATGGTTGAAAAAACAACAAAAAAAGAACCGCCGCAAAAAGCGCGGCAGTCCTTTAAAAATTGATTTTTAGAAATCAACTTCCGTTCCGTAATAAGTACATTCAAACAGCTTTTCCATCTGTTCCGGCGTAATGCTTCTCGGATTGGAGCCTGTACATGCATCGCCTACAGCATTCTTTGCAATTTCGGCAATATTTTCCTTAAATTCATCCTCATTTACGCCAAATTCTTTCAATGTCTTCGGAATATTCATTGCACGGTTAAATTCTTCAATTTTAGCAATTAATGCATTAACCTGAGCTTTTTCCGATGTTCCGCCCAAGCCTACACGACGGGCAATGTCAGCGTACCTTCTCATTGCCTCGGGCTCATGCGCGTTATATTGAATAACATAGGGAAGATAAATTGCATTTGCGCATCCGTGCGGAATATGACCGGTTGAGAAAGCTGCGCCTGTCTTATGCGCCATGGAGTGTACGATTCCCAACAGAGCATTCGAGAAAGCTTGACCTGCAAGACACTGTGCATAATGCATCTGCTCTCTGGCGTCCATATTGCCCAGATACGACTGCGGCAGATAATCCAAAACCATTTCAATTGCCTTGATTGCCAGCGGATCGGTGAACGGTGAATTCAGTGTGGATACATACGCCTCAATTGCATGGGTTAATGCGTCCATACCGGTGTATGCAACCTGCTTTACCGGAAGTGAAGCAACAAGATCCGGATCAACAATCGCAACATCCGGCGTGATTTCAAAATCAGCAAGAGGATATTTGATTCCCTTTGCATAATCTGTGATAACCGAGAATGCGGTAACTTCCGTTGCTGTTCCGGAAGTGGACGGAATTGCACAGAATTTTGCCTTTGTTCTTAATTTCGGGAAGTTGAACGGAATACACAAGGCTTCAAAGGTTGTGTCGGGATATTCGTAAAATGCCCACATCGCCTTTGCTGCGTCAATCGGTGAACCGCCGCCGATGGAAACAATCCAGTCCGGCTGGAACTCGGTCATCGCTGCTGCGCCTTTCATAACAGTTTCAACAGAAGGATCAGGCTCAACGCCCTCAAAGAACTTTACCTCCATGCCGGCTTCTTTTAAATAAGCCTCTACTCTGTCAAGAAATCCGCCTCTTCTCATCGAGCTTCCGCCCGATACGACAATTGCTCTTTTGCCATCAAGGTTCTTTAAATTCTCAAGCGAACCTTTTCCATAGTACAAATCTCTGGGTAATGTAAATCTTGCCATGGTAAATAACCTCCCTAAAAATATTTATTTTGTAAATAAAAGAATATGTTCTGTCGAATTGTTATTTTTTTAACACTCAACACCTATATTATATCATGTTTTTAAGCAAGTTGCAATAGTTTCATAAAAATTTAACAAAAATTCTTAAAAATTTTAATCTTATATAGTGGAATTGGCAAAAGATGAAGAATATCATCGAAAAAATTCAAATAAACCGTTCCTTTTGTACTACACAGCCTCTACAATTGCATGGGGCATGTTGGTCTTTTTCCAAAGCTGAGAATCAAATGCGTCATTCTTATATTTGGATTCAAAAATTTTAGCATTGCCCTCAGATCCGAAGAGAATAACCTTTTTATCAAAGGTTGCCAAGCCCTCAATCATTGTCGGGCGTGTTGCTCCCGTAAAGACTGCCAGGGTAATCCGGAAGAAATATTTCAAATCTACCGAATAGAAGCCCCGATTAAACGGTACCGGCTCAATATCCGAGAATACCCAGATAATCTCCGCCTTTGTACATTTTACATTAATCGCGCGATCTACAACGTCCTGGCCGCAAGCTGTCAGATATACCCTAATATTTTCTAAGCAATCTTTATCCCGGCAGCTATCGTAAATCTTATCGGTATGTATACAAACTGCTTCACGGAAATTCGTTCCGCACTCGTTATGGCAATCATGCCGCCTATCATTACATTTTTCCATTTCAAAAACTCCTTTCTCACAATGAACATTATGGTTTACGGAATTTTCATTCCATGGTATAAGATATGCTGCAAGCTTCTTTTTTGTGTCGCAATAAGGCAAAAAAGGAGCCGATCACAATATCGACTCCTTTTTTATAACTCTTTTAATGATTCTCCGGTCTTAGATCCCTAAGCTCTTCAGATAATCTCTGCTGAGCTTTGCAGCTTCCAGTGACGGTCTGTCATACCACTCATCCTGCTCAACAATCACATACTCTGTACCTGCTTTTTCAGCAGCTGCCAAAATTGCCGGGAAATCTTGAATACCCATACCCAAAGGCATGAACTGGAATCCGTTATCCTCTCGGCTTGCCTTCTTGCCCTCTTTACCATTCTTGTCAATCAATGCATAAACCGGCCCTTGTGCAAGGTTCTTGCATACAAAATCCTTTAAATGCAGCACGCCAACTCTGCCTGCATACTTTTCAATGTATTTGCAGGGATCCTCGCCGGCATAGTGTACCCAGCAAGTATCAAACTCCGGATTAAGGACATCGGAATCCAGTGCAGCATACAGCTTATCAATCACATATTCGCCGTCTATCTTTTCAAATTCAAAGTCATGATTATGATAAAGCAGCTGAATATCCGCTTTCTTCAACGCTGCGGAATACTCTTTAAATTCGGTTATGGTCTTATCCCAATTGTTCTTGAAATCCTCAATCTGGAACCACGGAATCGCACAATATTGAACACCGACCGTCTTTAAATAATCAACGGCTGCCTGACCTTGCTCTTTATAAAGCTGATCTCCTTGATGAACCGAAATAGCTGTTAATCCGATTTTATCCAAAATCGCCTTAACCTCCTCTGCCGGCTTATCATAGAAACCCGCAAATTCAACGTAATCGTAACCCATGTCTTTTACAGCTTGTAAAGTTCCTTCAAAATCTTCCTTCATCTTATCACGAACTCCAAAAAGCTGAAGTCCTACTTTAAACTTTTTCATAATAATCCTCCATTACATTCTCTTAAATTTCCGGAATATCAATCGCAATTTCTCTGCCAAGCTTGTTGGACTTCACAATTCCGTCAATGATCGCCTGGTTATATAAAATCTGGCTTGTCGGAACCGGAGCCTTACCGCCGGTCTTTACCGCGTCCACAAACGAACGAAGCTTCTTATAGAAATTGCCCTTGCTGTTATCTTCAATCATCGGGATCTTGGTTTCAACCTGTGAGCCTGCAACCTCGCTGTAAATCGTCATCGGGCCGCCGATTGAGCCGTTCCAACATTCGGTTGACGGGATTCTCAAGGAACCTTTCTTACCCATGATAATGGTATCACCCGGTGTATCCAGATGCATTGCCCATGCGATACGGAAGTCCAGAACAATTCCGCCCTCCAGACGAATGAAGCCTGCCGCAAAATCCTCAACACCGAAAATGTCCGCATACTCTGCCGGCTTACCGTCGATTTCATAATAGTGCGGATCCTTGCCGAAGAAATTCGAAGTATAACCCGTTACGGTCAGCGGCTTCGGATAACCGATTGCATTCAGCACCATATCCAATGAGTAGCAGCCAATATCGCCCATTGCACCGATCACACCGGTATCGGACTGAATAAAGGTTGTACCAAACGGTGTCGGAATACCGTGACGTCTGCCGCCGCCGGTCTGGATATAATAAATATCGCCCAAAACGCCACTCTGAACAATTTCACGAACCTTAATCATGTTCGGATCCAATCTCGGCTGGAATCCGATCGAAAGAATCTTTCCGCTCTTCTTTTCCGCACGCATAATGTCTACCGCTTCTTCAACCGTAACGCACATCGGCTTTTCAAGCAGTACATTCACACCATGCTCCAATGCCGCAATTGCACACTCCGCATGTGTTGCATTATATGTACAAATGCTGACAGCGTCCAAATCCTTCTCATTTTCCAAAAGCTCCGTATGGCTTCTGTAACATCTGACGCCCTCAAGCTCCCATTTCTTGAAGAATGCTTCTGCCTTTCCCTCTACAAGGTCAGCGCCTGCAACGATTTCGACATCCGGCATGTCCTTATACTCGGTAATGTGCGCATCCGCAATCCATCCCGTACCGATAATACCAACCTTGATTTTCTTGCTTGCATCAATCACTTCAACATCCTGGTTGGTCTTAAACTGATTTAAAATATCGTTTTCCCCGGCCATTTTTTCCTCTCCTTTTAAAATAATCTTGATTTTTCGTAGCTCTTATGCTATACTTCAATTATAGTAATATAACAGAGGATTTTCAATACTTATATTGACTTATAATAAAACAGATTTGACATTTTGAGGTGAGAGCCATGCGTAATGAAATTATAAAATCTTCACTGCCGAACATTTCGGCAGTAATCCATCTTGCGAGTCAGACCCCTAACGCCCCCGGGTGTACCGTGTCCCCTCATTATCATGATGAGCTTGAAATTTTATACGTCACCTCCGGAATTTTTGAATGTTCCTGTGGGGCAGATTCCTACTTTGCCGAAAAGGATGATATTCTCTTTATCAACAGCCGCGTCGTTCACTCAACTATCACACGCGCCAACAATACCTCTAACCATCTGCTGCAATTTTCAATTGATAACTTTGCCAATGAAGCTGTATCCGGAATCAGCCGTTATCTGGTTCGGTTTATTAATCTGGATAAAGATCGGATGGTGCTTTTTAAATCCGGAGAACCTCGAACCAATGAGCTGCAACAATATGTGCAGACCATCTTAGAGGAATATAAAGAAAAAAAGCCAGCATATGAGCTTTACATTAAATCAAACATTCTGAATATCATCGCCTTTCTGTCGAGATATTCCATCCTGACCGACAGCTCACAATTTTTTAACGAAAAAAATGTTGAAAAAGTCCTGCCGCTTTTAACGTACATAGACGAGCATTATTATGAACCCATTCAGCTCAATGACTTATGCCGGATTGCCAATCTGAATCCGTCGTATTTATGCAGGCTGTTTAAAAAGGCGACAAACTCAACCTTTGTGGAATATCTGAATTTTGTGCGAATCTGCAAAGCGGAGCATCTTCTTTCATCTACGTCAAAAAGCATCTCGGATATTTCACTCCGTCTGGGATTTGCCTCTGTTTCCTATTTTAATAAGATCTTTAAAAAATTTAAGAATTGTACTCCTACCGAGTATCGAAATAATAAATATGCCTTAAAATAACAGAGAGTCGGTACAAATACCGACCCTCTGTCTGCCGAGATTTATGCCCGAACGCGATATGTACGCTGATTCGTCTGCTTGCCAATCCCGTTCATTTCATAAAAATGGCTGATGATCTTTTGCCGGGTGACAATTCCCATGAACAATCCGCGCCCGTCTACGACCGGGATAAAGTTCTGTTTCAGCGCCAAACCAAAAAGCTCCTCAACCTCCGCGGTAGCCGATACGGAAGGATATTTCTGCATTGTTACAACATCCTTTAATTTCGTGTATTCCAGACCTCTGACGTCTATTTGCTCTACATCCTTATACTCGCCCTTAACGAGATACCACAAAAAATCTCCCTCCGAAATCGTCCCCACGTAATGTCCGCTTCGGTCAATAACCGGCACCGCCGTATAACCGTGATATTTCATCTTTTCCAACCCTTGCCTTAATGAATAATCATCGTACAAAAAGGCTGTTTCACATTTCGGGGTTAAAAAATACGCAACATTCATTTTTTATGACCTAAATCCTTTCTCAAAACTAAGTTTGATCTTCTTCCTTATGACAGAATCATTATAACACACAATTCACAGGAATGGGTGAATTGGCGGTGACTTTTTTGTGAACTTTTTATGACATAGCAAAAAAAGAGCCGTAAAACAGGAATCGTCCTGTTTTCTACAGCTCTCCGTAAAATACCGCTTAACCGCCAAGATAAGCTTTCTTAATTTCATCACTCTTTGCCAGCTCTGCTCCGGTTCCGGACAGCTTAATTCTGCCCGATTCCAAAACATACGCCCGATCGGCAACCTGCAATGCCATTTCAGCATTCTGCTCTACAAGCAAAATTGTCGTTCCGGCAGCATGCAACTCCTTGATAATATCAAAAATCTGCTGAACCAGAATCGGCGCCAATCCCATGGACGGCTCATCCAGCATGAGCAGCTTCGGCTTACTCATCAGCGCACGCCCCATCGCCAGCATTTGCTGTTCACCGCCCGAAAGCGTTCCTGCAATTTGATTTTTACGGTGCTTTAAGCGCGGAAACCGGTCAAAAACATCCGCAATTCCGGCTTTGACATTGCTGCTGTTGACATACGCGCCCATTTCCAGGTTCTCCTGCACCGTCATCTGCAAAAATACATGTCTGCCCTCCGGAACATGTGCAATGCCCTTTGAAACCAGCTTATATGCCTCTGTATGCGAAATATCCTCATCCATAAAGGTAATGCTCCCCGTCTTAGAACGGAGCAATCCCGAAATCGTTCGAAGCGTTGTGGATTTTCCGGCGCCGTTTGCTCCGATTAATGCCACAATCTCGTCTTGATGCACCTGAAGCGAAACATCCTTTAAGGCATGAATCTGTCCGTAATAAACATTAATATTATCCACCTTAAGCATTATGCGTCTGCCTCCTTTTTCTTGCCGAGATATGCCTCGATAACCGCCGGGTTCGATTTAATCTCGTCCGGAGTTCCCTTTGCAATCACTTTTCCGTGATCCAATACACAAATCCCCTCGCAGATATTCATAACCAAGTTCATATCATGCTCAATCAGCATAACTGCAATATGGAAATTATCCCGGATTCTCCGGATATTCTCCATCAGCTCCGCCGTTTCGGACGGGTTCATGCCGGCTGCCGGCTCATCCAGAAGAATAATACTGGGATGTGTTGCCAAAGCTCTCGCAATTTCCAACCGTCTTTGCGCTCCGTAAGGCAGGGATCCTGCCTCCTTATTCGCCAAATCCTCCATATTGAAGAACGACAGCAGCTCCAGCGCTTCATCCCTGGACTGCTTTTCGGATTTTTTATAGCCGAAAAGATGCGTAATCGACGCTCCCAGGCTCTGCTTAATCGAATTATGCATGCCAACCTTAACATTGTCCAAAACCGACATATTCGAGAACAGCCGAATATTCTGGAATGTTCTCGCAATTCCCATACGATTCACCTGTGCCGTCGTCTTTTTCGCGGTAGACATTCCATCCAACATGATCGCACCGCGCGTAGGCTGATAAACATTGGTAAGCAGATTGAAAACAGTCGTCTTTCCGGCGCCGTTCGGGCCGATCAAGCCCGAAATTTCCGTTCTCCCCACTGCCAATGAGATTTCATCCACCGCTGTCAAGCCGCCGAAATCAATTCCCAGTCTTGTTGTTTCAAGAATCGGAGGTAAATTTACATCACGTTCCGGAACAATCGACTTGCTCGGAACCGGTACCATTCTGTCCATATTATGTTTCCTCCTGTTTCTCTGAATTTTTATTCCGGCTAAAAATCATTTTCACCCGATCCAGCAGCTGCTTTGCTTTTTCACTGTTCGTTGCAAGCATTACCAAAATCAAGACGATCGCATAAATCAGCATACGATAGTCCGCATATTGACGCAGCAGCTCCGGCAGCATATATAAAAGCGTCGTCGCTACAATACTGCCGACGATATTACCCATGCCGCCCAGAACGACAAATACCAAAATCAGAATCGAAGTATTAAAGTCAAACTTCTTCGCCGCAATCGTTGAAAAATTCATGGCGTATAACGCACCTGCCATTCCGGCAAGAATCGCCGAAACAATAAATGCCGTCAGCTTATAGCGCGTAACGCTGATGCCGACCGATTCCGCCGCGATACGGTTATCACGAATCGCCGTTACTGCACGGCCTGTTTTACTGTTGACCAAATTCAATACCACAAACAGCGCAAACAAAATCAAAATTACGCCCGCCGGGAAAGAAGCAATCCTGGTAATCCCGACCGCGCCCTGCGGCCCGTTCAAAATCAACTTTCCGTTGACCATACCCATTGCTTCCGCGGAGGTCATGCTCAAATGCAATCCGGAACTGTCCACACCTACATACAGGCAGTTAATAATATTTTTAATAATTTCGCCAAACGCCAACGTTACAATCGCCAGATAATCACCGCGGAGTCTGAGTACCGGAATCCCGATTAACAACCCTGCAAATCCTGCCATAATTCCACCGACAATAATTGCCACCAATAACCGCAGCGGATCGGACGGAATCACATTCTGCAAGCAAATCGCCGTAATAACGCCCGAAAATGCCCCGACGCTCATAAAGCCGGCATGCCCCAGGCTCAGCTCTCCCAAAAATCCAACCGTCAGATTTAGGGAAATTGCCATCACAATATAGGTACAAATCGGAACAAACTGTCCGCTGATCGAATTGTTGATCATCCCTGCCGACTGCATCGGGAACAAAATAACAAAGGCTAAAATGACAAGCCCATAAGCTTTGATATTGGTCAATGTGAATTTACTCAAGTTCTTTATTTTACTCATCGTACACCTCACACCTTTTCCGTAATCTTTTTGCCCAGTAAGCCGGTCGGCTTAACAAGCAAGACCACAATCAAAACCGCAAACACAATCGCATCCGATAAATTGGTCGAAATATAGGACTTACTGAAAATCTCAATAATCCCCAGTAAAATTCCGCCGATTAATGCGCCCGGAATCGAACCGATTCCTCCGAACACCGCCGCGGTAAACGCTTTAATACCCGGCATAGAACCGGTCGTCGGAATCAAAACGGGATACGCGGAGCAAAGCAATACGCCCGCAATCGCTGCCAACGCACTTCCGATGGCGAATGTCAGAGAAATCGAAACATTTACATTGATTCCCATTAATTCTGCCGCATCGCGATCCTCGGAAACAGCGCGCATACCCTTTCCCATTCTCGTCTTTTGTGTAAATAAGACTAAGAAAATCATAATCAATACACATGCAACAACCGTAACCACCGATTCCGGTGTGATAATCAATTTCCCGTCAAACAGGGCGATTGATTGGAACGGTACAATGGAGCTGAAAGTTTTGGGAGCGCTGCCCCAAATCAACAACGCCGCATTTTGCAGGAAATAGCTGACGCCGATCGCCGTAATCAAAACAGCCAGGGACGAAGCCTTACGCAAAGGTCTGTACGCCAGACCTTCTATTATAATACCCAGAGCGGTACAAACAATCATAGCCAGAATGACCGAAACAATCGGCGGAAGATTCAAATAGGTTGTCGCACAAAACGATATATATGCGCCAACCATGATTACATCCCCATGCGCAAAGTTCAGCATTTTCGCAATACCGTAAACCATTGTGTATCCGAGTGCAATAATAGCGTAAACGCTGCCCAGGCTTATTCCATTAATTAAATTTGAAATAAAAGTCATCGTGTTTACACCTCAATATCATAAAATTTCAGAGCATTGAAAATCCGCGCGTCTGCCTGTGCCTCCGGAATGTCTTTTGAAAAAATCCGCCAATCCAACCCCCAAGCGAAAAATTTTTCAAAAAATATTCCAAATTCACAGACAGCCTGCCTATACTGCAATCCTCTGCTTAATTCAATAAATGAAGAAAACGGATGTGGCTGCTCAGGGCAGCCGCATCCTATCTCATTCTAAACGAAATTACATACCAACGTAAACGCCGTCTTTGATAACCATACCCTTAGGCGCCTTAGAAACTTCACCGCTTGCAGACCATGTCATGCCGTCACCGGTCAGACCGTCAATCTTAAATTCCGGACTTGTAAATTCGGTAATCAGCTTCTCGCAAATATCCGTTGCGCTCATGCTTGCATCAATATTCTGCTTTGTGCATGCTTCATGCAAAGCAATAATACAGTCATACGCGTCAGCAGCGAACTGGTTCGGAGTTTCGTTGTACTTTTCCTTATATTTTGAAACAAAGTTCTTTGTCATTTCATCTTCTGCGTCAGCAGTAAACGGTGTCAGAAGCATAACGCCCTCAGCTAAAGACTTATCAAAGTTCTCCAATGTCAGGATACCGTCCATACCGTCCACACCGAAGAATTTCGGCTGATACTGCATCTTGTTTGCCTGTGATAAAATCATGGAAGCCGGCGCATAGTAAATCGGCAGGAATACCAAATCCGCATCAGCCGACTTGATTTCATTCAGCTGAGCCGTAAAGTCATTTGCCGAATCATCCGTAAACGTCTTAACGCATACAATGTTCAAGCCCTGCTTTTCTGCCTCGGACTGGAACTTCTGATAAATACCTGTTGAATAAGCGTCAGAGTTATTATAGATAATCGCAATCTTCTGACCTAAGTTCTGTTCCTTAATATACTGTGCCGAAGCAACACCTTGGTTAGGGTCTGTGAAGCACATCTGGAACATGCTGTCCTTACGCTGAATCGTAACGTTGCCGTCCTTATCCGGCTGACCGCCGATAACGTCTGTCGATGATGCAGACGGTGTCAGTGCAAAAATCTTATCATTATTCACTTCTGTTGAAACAGCGATACAAGGCTGTGTCGTAACGGTTCCCAAAGAGATCTGCATTCCCCAGTCTTTCAGCTTGTTGTAAGCATTGATTGCCTTTTCTGCATCGTTCTCGTCATCTTCAAAGTTCAGTTCAAATTGAACGCCGCCCTTTGCGTTGACTTCCTCAATTGCGATCTCCGCACCATGCTTTACTGCCTGACCGTAAATCGCAGCTGCACCGGTAAGCGGCCCGATTGCTCCTATTTTAATAGCATTGCTGTCACTGCTGCCGCCATTGCCGCCCTGCGAACCGCAGCCTGCCAGGCAGCCTACAGCCATTGCCGCAGCCGTTACCATACTTAAAAGCTTGAATTTTTTCATCATACCCATTCCTTTCATTTCAGACCGAATGAAAATTTCGTAGGCCGTACATCAAAGCCAATGTGCGATATACGGAATTTTATTCAGACTTCATACCTCTTGTTTATAATTTATTTTAGCCCTAAGGCAAAAATACAAACTTAATATTTGCAGCAAAAGAAGATATTTATTCCCCCAAATATTTAAAATAAAAAACAGACACTGCTCAAAATGCCCTGTCTGTAACAAATATATGAAAAAATATAACCAACAGAAGATCGTATCCATCCTTCTCCGTGTCCGAATGATCTTATAGATTTTCCGACATATTTCTTACTTCCCCGCATTTTAATATAATGCTATCATAATTTTTGTTTTGTGTCAAGCAATATTTTAAAAAAATGTCATTTTGTAAAGATAATTAAATATTTTCAATAAATATTAGGTAAATTAGGTGATGCTAACATTCCACAATTCGAATGTCACAGCCGGAATAAAGCATAAAAAAAAGGAACAACCACAGTATGGGTAGAAGCTAAGCCGCTGTACATCACGCGATACCTTTATCGCATCGCGCCGGGTGTACATCGTCTTTCAAACTGTAACCGTTCCAAATTTTTACTTGTTCAATATTATTTTGCGTAATCAACCGCCCGTGTTTCACGGATCAAGCTGACCTTAATCTGACCGGGATATTCCAGTTCATTTTCAATACGCTTAACAATATCTTTTGCAACCATGACCATTCCGTCATCGTTAATCACGTCGGGTTTAATCATAATTCTGATTTCACGACCCGCCTGAATTGCGAAGGATTTTTCTACGCCTTCAAATTCATTTGCAATTTCTTCGAGCTTTTGCAGCCGCTTGATATACGTTTCAAGGTTTTCACGTCTTGCGCCCGGTCTTGCCGCACTGATTGCGTCGGCAGCCTGTACCAGCGAAGCCACAATCGTCTGCGCCTCCACATCGCCATGGTGCGCCATGATTGCATGAATAACGTCCTTATTCTCACGATACTTCTTGGCAATATCCGCACCAATCGTTACGTGGGAGCCTTCAACCTCATGGTCTACAGCCTTTCCGATATCATGAAGCAAGCCTGCGCGCTTTGCCGTTGCAATATCCACGCCCAACTCTCCTGCCATTACGCCGGCAAGGTGAGAAACCTCAATGCTGTGCTTCAAAACATTCTGTCCGTAGCTTGTTCTGTATTTCAGCTTACCCAAAAGCTTGATTAATTCGGGATGAAGTCCATGCACGCCTGTTTCAAACGTAGCGCTTTCACCCTCCTGTTTAATGATTGCTTCTACCTCTTTCCGAGCCTTTTCCACGGTTTCCTCAATCCTCGCCGGATGGATTCTTCCGTCAACAATCAGCTTTTCCAGAGCAACCTTAGCAATCTCACGGCGTACCGGATCAAAGCTTGAAATTACAACAGCCTCCGGAGTGTCATCAATAATCAAATCCACTCCTGTCAGCGTTTCAAGTGTCCGGATATTCCGTCCCTCACGGCCGATAATTCTTCCTTTCATTTCATCATTCGGAAGACTTACAACCGAAACGGTGGTTTCGGCAACGTGATCCGCAGCAACCTTCTGGATGGAAAGAGCAACTATATTCTTTGCCTTTCTTTCCGCGGTTTCGCGCGCCTCTTGCTCAATTTCTTTAACCATGACAGCCGCGTCATGACGGGTACGGGCTTCAATACCCTTTAAGAGCATATCCTTTGCCTCGTCCTGAGTCATGCCTGAAATTCTTTCAAGCTCCGTCGTCTGTCTATTCTTAATATCGTTGATTTCCTGTTCCTTTTTTTCGAGAGATTTCAGCTTTGAAGTAAGCGACTGATCTTTTCTCTCTAAATTATCTGTCTTTTTGTCTAAAGTTTCCTCTTTTTGATTCAGTCTGCGCTCCTGGCGATTCAGCTCATTTCTGCGTTCCTTGACTTCCTTATCAAAATCCGCTCTCAGCTTCTGGATTTCCTCCTTCGCTTCCAGCGTAAGCTCACGCTTCTTTGAGGCTGCCGACTTCTGCGCGTCGGAAACTATAGACTTTGCCTTTTCTTCTGCACTTCCCAAAAGTGCTTCCGAGGTCTTTTTTCTGTGATCCTCTCCGGCCTTGAACGAACCGAGACCGACACCTACGCATACCAAAACGGCAACGCAGATCGTTATGATGATTTCTATAGCAATACACCCCATTCATTTATGGATTTCCCAAACCTGCTGCGGGGCGCCTTAGAATGACTGCTTTCTATAACTTCGCAAACGATATGCAGGTAATACCGTCCGCGGATGTAATCATAAAGAGCAGTCCTAAAAAGACAGCTCCATCTTTCGTCCGGGATTACATATCAATAAGTTTACTTTACAGAAAACTGATTTTTAAAGAACATTAAGCATATATATTATACATACTTTTTGTCGAGTTGTCAAGTTTTTAATATAAATGACACAATTTCTTAACAATTTAACATTGAATTTTCACTCTATCCGAATGTTCCGGTTGGAATTTGGCGGTATCTTTCAATCTGCTCTGACCCCAACACCTGTTAAGTAGCATAATTTATTCCGAAAAAAATGAATGGCAGTGCCGTTCTATCCGAATATTCCGGTTGGAATTTGACGGTATCTTTCAGTCTATTCCGGCTCAGACATCCGCTACGCTGCGCGGAGTAGAACTCGCCTCCATAGACTGAAAGATACCACCAAATTCTTCGAGAAAAGTTTTCCTATTAAAAAGAGCTGCAAAACGAATACGTGGTTTTCACGTATTTTTGCAGCTCTTTCCGGAATATGTAGAATCCATTCCGTCACATTTTAAAGATTGCTTTTGTAATTCCGCGTAAAAATTTTGGCATTTTAAAGATTACGACTTTCATAATAATCCTCCATTCCGCCGCCGTACAGCAGCCCACAGATTACTCAAAGTGTACGGCTTATTTCCACTACCACTTGAATAAACATAAATACCCAAATGTGATGAGCAAAATCATCTCCATGACCGCCACAACGGCAACCGGAAAAAATAAGCCTGCCACAATTCCCAAACAAAAGGACAGTGCGCTCAAGCCAACCGCCTTTGCGCAGCCCCTCATACAAAAATCAACCATAGCGCATCACTTCCAACTCTGTTCTATATTGTATTATATGTGATACGCCTTGTCTTTGTTACTCTTTTATTTGAAAATATAATGCGCGCAGAGAATTTAAGACTGCCAACAGCGCAACGCCTACATCTCCGAAAATCGCAACCCACATATTACTCAATCCCAGCGCACTGAAAATCATAATCAAAACCTTGACTCCCAAAGCAAAGATAATATTTTCGGTAATAATCGTCATCGTCTTTTTCGCAATCCCAATTGCCGCCAGAATCTTCGATGGCTCATCCGTCATTAAAACAACGTCAGCCGCCTCAATCGCACTGTCTGATCCTAAACCGCCCATCGCAATACCGACATCCGCTCTTGCAAGCACCGGTGCGTCATTAATTCCGTCACCCACGAATGCCACCGTACTCTTCTGACGTTTTCTCTTGATAATCTGTTCCAAACGCGATACCTTATCCACCGGCAGCAGCTGTGAAAATACCTGCTGAATTCCCAGCTTTTTACCCACATATTCGGCGCTCTTTTCAGCGTCGCCCGTGAGCATCGTTGTATGAATCCCCTGCGTATTCAAGCCGGCAATCGTCTTTTGCGAGTCCTCTTTAATAATATCGTCAATCACAAGATACCCTGCATATTTTCCGTCAATGCTGACATGAATAATCGTTCCGTTTTTGTCTGACGCTTCCGCCTCCGGGATCAATCTCTCATTACCTAAAAGCACCGTTTTCCCATTAATTTCCGCACTGATTCCCATACCGGCGATTTCCTTATAATTGCTGATCTCCGCCTCCGGAATCGGCTGTCCGTATTCCGCCTTGATGGATTTCGCAATCGGGTGGGATGAATAATATTCGCAATATGCCGCAGTCTTGAGCAGTTCTTCACGATCGCCCTTTGCAGCGATCTCCGTAACCTTAAATTCACCCTTCGTCAGCGTTCCCGTTTTATCAAATACCACGCTGTCCAGCTTGGATAACGCCTCCAGATAGTTACTGCCCTTCACCAAAATACCGTTTTTGGACGCACATCCAATTCCGGCAAAGAAACTCAGCGGCACCGATACCACCAACGCACACGGGCAGGAAACAACCAGGAACATTAAGCCGCGGTAAATCCATGTTCTGACATCCCCCGTTATAATAGAAGGAATCAGCATAACCAAAGCCGCCAACCCAACAACAATGGGGGTATAATATCTGGCAAAGGTTGTGATAAACTTTTCCGAACGCGCTTTCTGGGACTGCGAATACTGAACCATATCCAGAATTCTTGAAACCGTACTCTCGCCAAACAGCTTTTCGGTACGAATCCACAACGGTGAGCCGGAGTTGACCGCTCCGCTAAGTACCTTGTCGCCGTCCGATACCTTGACCGGAACGCTCTCGCCGGTTAATGCCTTGTTATCCACAAAAGAGCTTCCCTTTACAACACAGCCGTCAAGAGGAACTTTTTCACCCGGATTCACGACAATAACATCCCCGACCGCAACCGTTTCCGGCGATACGCGTACGGTTTTTCCATCCCTTACCACATTCGCGTAATCGGGACGAATATCCATCAGCTCCGTAATGGAGCGGCGGCTCTTTTCCACCGCGCTGTCCTGCAACAATTCTCCGATTTGATAAAACAACATAACCGCTGCTGCTTCGGGATGCTCTCCTACCAGAAATGCACCTACGCTGGCAACCGTCATCAGCAAATTCTCATCAAAAATATGTCCGCCGAAAATATTTCGTACCGCACTGATTACAATGTCATACGCCAAAACGATATACGCCGCCAAAAACAGAAACGTATCTGCCGGGGACGGTGCGAAAAATCCTGCAACAAACAAAATTCCACCTGCAACCAACCGAATAATCAGCGTTTTCAGACTTCCCTCTTCATGTCCGTGATCATGGCAATTTCCGCAGCAGCAACCATGTTCTTCTTCATGCTCGTGATCGCGATGGTGTTCATGGTCATGATGATGCCCATGCTCGTGGTCATGTTCATGATGGTGTTCGTGTCCATGCTCATGCTCATGGTCGTGATGACAGGCACAACCCTCTAATTTCATATCCTTTTCCATATCCAAACCTCCATAATTTTATTATTCCTTGAATCTCCCTTTTTATAAATGAACATGTGAATGATTGTTCATATGTTCATTATAATATATATTATATGAATTGTCAAGAGAAAAGTGAAAAAAAATATAGAAATTTTTGAAATAAATGAATTTGCTCAAAAATGATGTTTTGGGAATGTAATTTATCTTGCTGTTTCGATTAGGCTTGGATGCGGTTTTCGTGCTATCCGGCTGAAACTCTGTTTATTAAAATTTGCTTTCGAGAAGCAAATGATGATCGGCAAGTGCGTTCTATCCGAATGTTCCGGTTGGAATTTGGCGATGGCTTTTAGTCTGTTCCGCTCCCAACATCCGTTTAATGGCATGGTTTATTTCAAAAAAAGGGATGAGTGGCAGTGCGTTTTATCCGGATATTCCGGTCGGAATCTGGCGGTATCTTTCAGCCTGCTCTGCTCCTAACCTCCATTAAGCGATATGGTTTATTCCGAAAAAAGATGAATAGCAGTATGTTCTATCCGAGTATTCGGCTTGGAATTTGGCGGTATCTTTCAGTCTATTACGGCTCAGACATCCGCTACGCTGCGCGGAGTAGAACTCGCCTCCATAGACTGAAAGATACCGCCAAATTCTTCGAGGAAAATTTTCTATTGGAAATTATTTGTTGTTTTCATATATTTAGAGAAGAATTTCTTCCATTGAACGTTTGGGGACATTTACAACATTCTCATCATCCAGAAAATATTTTATATTCCCCTCTTCCATTGCAACAACTCGGGATTTTTGTGCCGGATAGCCGAGTGCTAAAAGATACACCAATTCATATTTTTCCTCCAAACCCAAAATCTGCTTAATTGCCGCACGGTCGATCGCACCCAGCCAGCAAGAAGCCAATCCGCACTCCTCTGCCTCCAGCATCATGTTGGTAACGGCAGCGCCTGCGTCAACTTCAAAAGATTTTTTGATTCCGGTATCGCCGACAATCGCAATATATGCCGTCGGGCGTTCTCCCTCTGCCGGAGTTCCGTTACTCAGCATTGCCGCCCATTTGGTCTTTGGGAAAATTTCCGCCAGCACGTCCGCTTGCGTAACAATTTTAAATTTCAGCGGCTGCATATTGGCGCCGTAAGCCGCCATTCTTGCACAATCCACCAGCTTTAACAGTGTTTCCTCCGGGATAGGCTCCTGAGTAAATTTGCGAATCGTTCTTCGATTCATAATTGCTTCATATACATTCATTGTGACACTCTCCATTTCATTCTATTTTCCCACGCAAAAGTGGTGAAAAATCTCATTGACAATATCGTCCGAAACCGTTTCACCGGTAATTTCACCGAGGGCGGAAATTGCTTCATTCATATCAATGGACGCAATATCCGCCGGCATACCGGATTGAATCGCATCGGCAGCGCGATACAATGCTTCTCTTGCCGCAAGCAATGCCTGCTTATGACGCATGTTGGTAATCACCGCGCCACTGTTACCGGACATCGCATGAAAGTTGTAAATCCGGCGGATTTCCTCCGCCAATTCTTCCAAGCCGCTCCCGGTCAGAGCGCTGATTTCCAGTACCGGATCGCCGTTTGCCTTTGCGCGGACAGCCTCGGTATACTTCGGGCGTCCGAGGTCGGTTTTATTGATGATAATAATCCGCTTTTTGTCATGCGTTGCCCGAAGCACCGAACGATCCTCATCCGTCAGCAGCTCACTCCCGTCCAGCATTACCAGAACCAAGTCCGCCTCTTGAATGGATTTTTTTGACCGTTCAACGCCTATCTTCTCCACCGCATCGTCCGTATCGCGGATTCCTGCGGTATCGGTCAGCAAAATCGGTACGCCGTTCAAATTAACAGATTCCTCAATAACATCGCGCGTCGTTCCGGCAATATCGGTAACAATCGCTCTGTCGGCGCGCGCAAGGCTGTTTAAAAGCGAGGATTTTCCGACATTTGGTTTTCCGGCAATCGCGGTTCGGATTCCGTCCTTAATAATCTTTCCGTTATCAGCGGTATCCAACAGTTTTCCGGCACGTTCTGCACATTGGGATACAATCTGCTCGATTTCCTGTTCGGTAACATCCTCCAGTTCCTCATCCGGATAATCAATCAAAACCTGCATCCTTGCCGCCAGATGAACCAACTCCTGCCGAATCGCCCGAATTTCTTTCGATAACGTTCCCTCCAGTTGGGATAAAGCGTTCTTTCGCGAAAGCTCATTTTTTGAATTGATAATGTCAATAACCGCTTCCGCCTGTGACAAATCAATTCGCCCGTTCAAAAACGCGCGCTTGGTAAACTCCCCCGGTTCTGCCATCACCGCTCCGGCTTTTATGACGGTCGTCAGCACGTTCTGCACGGTCATCGTACCGCCATGTGTATTGATCTCGATCGTGTCCTCTGTCGTAAAGGTTTTCGGCGCGCGCATGACGCTGACCAGTACCTCGTCAATTTTTTCATTTTGTTCATTCACGATAAAGCCATAATGAATCGTATGGCTTGCCGCGTCCGAAAGCTTACCGCGTCCGCGAAAGATTCGGTCTCCGATTTCCAATGCCTGATCTCCGCTGATTCGAATCACCGCAATTCCGCCCGTCCCCGGCGGCGTGGAAATCGCTGCAATCGTTTTCTTCATGTTTCTATTCATTCCTTTCCGTGTCAAAGGCACAAAAATTATCGGCGTTTTTTTAAATCCTCAACCACCCGATACGGCACACCCATTCCGCCGTCTACTACCCCAATCGGGATATTCGGCTTATTTTTCCCGTGAAAATCACTGCCGCCGGTCGGAAGTAAATCAAATTTTTTACACAGCCGCAAACACACCTCGGTAAATTCCGGCGTGTATTGGCTATAATAGCTCTCCAATCCGTCCAAACCGCTTTCGCAAAGCTCCGCAAGAACCTTTTCCAAAATCCGTTCATCCTTGGAAATATAAATCGGATGCGCCAGAACCGCCAGTCCTCCGGCACTGTGAATCAGCTGAATGACCTTATCCGGCGGATATGCCTTGCGCTTTACATAATACGGCTGATCCCGTCCGATGAATCGCGCAAAAGCGTCATTGTGGTCTGCCGCATATCCTTTTTTCACCAACACCGCCGCAAAATGTACCCTGCCGCAGCTGTTCATATCCCGATCGCCCTTTTGGGATAAAATATCCTCCTCTGTAAGATCAAAACCGTCCTGTTGGAATTTCTCAAGCATTTTATAATTCCGTTCCGCACGTGCCCGAGAAAGCTCCTCCAACACCGCTGCAAATTCCGGATTTTCATAATCCACAAATAACCCCAGAATATGCATTTCACTCTTATATTTTGCACCGATTTCCACTCCCGGGATCCCCTCGATTCCGTTTTCCCGGCAAGTAAAACAAAACTCTCTCAAGCCGGAGAGAGTATCATGATCGGTCAGTGCAATCGCCCGAAGTCCTGCTTTTTTTGCTTGCAAAACAAGCTCTGACGGAGAAAATGTTCCGTCAGAAGCCGTAGAATGTGTATGAAGATCCGCGCAGCCGCGAACATCCGCATTACTTTTCATCAATTAATCCTTTCAGCTCATCCATAAAGGTATGAATATCTTCAAAACGCTTGTATACTGAGGCAAAACGCACATATGCCACCTCATCCAGCACCTTCAGCTTTTCCATGACTTTTTCGCCGATTCGCGTGCTGTCAATCTCACGCTCCATCGACTGGTACAGCTCACCCTCAATATCATCAGCCACTTTCTCCATCTGAGAAAGCGAAATCGGACGCTTTTCACAAGCGGTAATAATGCCCTTTAAAATTTTGTTGCGGTCATACTGCTGCCGCGACTGATCCTTTTTGATCACAACCAGAGAGATCGCCTCCAGCTTTTCATAGGTCGTAAACCGCTTCTGGCATTTCAGACATTCGCGCCGGCGGCGTATGGCATTGTTTTCCTCTGTGGGACGGGAGTCGATAACCTTGCTTTCACTGAATCCACAATAAGGGCATTTCATATGTATTCTCTCCTTTTTATTGATTTTTATTTGGATGGCTATAAAATTTACAAATGCTTCGGTGAGGATTTGCCTGTGTTTTTTTGCGGCTCAGACATCCGCTGCACTGCGTGGAACTCGGCTCCACAAAGCGAAAAACACATGCAAATTCCAATATCCTTTTTCTACTATTAATATACTATATTTTTTTCTTTTTTTCAAGCGTTATTTAGATTTTTATGCAAAATACCATATAAAAAATTTCGTTAGGAATAACAGTTGACGGATTGTCGCGGTTGTGCTATGATATAGACAAAGTTTTCGGGGGATTCCTGTTGACATAAAATATCATTCCGGAGCGAATATCCGCTATACTGCTTGAAATTCACTTCCATAAAATTCCGATGTGATTTTTTAACATAAATCCAAAGGTATCGGTTGGAAATTTCATCTGTTCTCGTTCTATTGCGGCTCAGACATCCGCTGCGCTGCGCGAAGTAGAACTTGCCTTCATAGAATACGATGCAATTTTTAACATATATCCGAATGTGCCGGTTGGAAATTCCATCTGTTCTCATTCTATTGCGGCTCAAACATCCGCTGCGCTGCGCGAAGTAGAACTTGCCTTCATAGAATACGATGCAATTTTTAACATATATCCGAATGTGCCGGTTGGAAATTCCATCTGTTCTCATTCTATTGCGGCTCAAACATCCGCTACGCTGCGCGGAGTAGAACTCACCTCCATAGAATGAGAACAGAGGGAATTTCATTCAAGGAATTGTCTGAACCCTAAAAAGGAGAAAAAGAATGCGTTACAAATATATATTTTTTGATTTAGACGGAACACTGACCGATCCCAAAGAGGGGATCACCAAATGCGTTCAATACGCCTTAGCATCATTCGGGATTCACGAAGATGCAGATCAGCTGACGAATTTCATCGGGCCGCCGCTGGTGGATTCCTTTATGGAATTTTACGGTTTTCCGCGTGAAAAGGCGCTTGCTGCGGTTGAGAAATATCGGGAACGTTTTTCGGAGATTGGCATTTTTGAAAACCGTGTTTATGACGGCGTGGATGAAATGCTGCAAAAATTAGTGGATACCGGGCATGTTTTGGTATTGGCAACCTCCAAGCCGCGCGTATTTGCAGATGTAATCGCAAAACGGTTTCGGCTGCGCCCATATCTGAAAATGATTTCCGGAAGTGAACTGGACGGCACACGCAACAACAAGGATGAAGTGATCGAGTATGCCATCGAAAAATTAAGCTGTCCGCGTGAAAAAATCATAATGGTCGGCGACCGTCGGCAGGACATCTTCGGTGCAAAGAAGTGCGGGATTGCGTCCTGCGGCGTTCGGTTCGGCTATGCGGAACCAAATGAATTGGAAGAAGCCGGAGCGGATTTCATCGCGGCGGATATTGAGGAATTAACAAAAATTTTGATGGTATGACAGGAGAAAAAAATGGAACTTCATAATATTGATCCGGTTTTTGACAACCATTCCGAAATTCTGATTTTGGGAAGCTTTCCCTCGATAAAATCCCGTGAAATGCAATTCTTTTACGGGCATCCGCAAAACCGATTCTGGCGTGTTCTTGCGGCATTAAAACAAGAGCCGGTTCCGCAGACAATTGATGAGAAAAAAACTTTTTTACTTCGCAATAAAATTGCCGTATGGGATGTAATTCAAAGCTGCGATATTACCGGTTCGTCCGACAGTTCCATCAAGAACGTTATCCCCAATTCGCTTTCGCGGATTTTCGATGCCGCACCCATTCGGCAGGTCTATACCAACGGCACAACCGCACACAAGCTTTATCAAAAATATATCGGCTCAGACGCTATTCGGCTCCCCTCGACCAGTCCGGCAAATGCCGCCTATTCCTTAGACCGTTTGATTCAAGAATGGCGCGTGATTTTGGGGTGACAGCGAACTTTTTCACCCCATCCGCGGCAGAATCCGAAAAACCCCTCAATGCCTATCACTTCCTTGTGTTTTTATTGCATAGCCCCCTCCAAAAGATTAACCACACTCACGCCTTTGCGTTTGGCATAATCAATCGTATTTTTTGTTCCGGATGCCGCCCCATTCCAAACAGCAATCACAAGATTTGAGCGGTCTACCATAAATTCATTTCTTCTTTGATAGCATGCTCTGAAATATTGCTCGCATATTATTCGCGTATAGTCAGCATTTTGAATTATGTTTTTATATCTTTCTTCTTCATACTTGCTTTTTCGCTTTTCAAAACCAGGATGTGGTATGGCACAGATTAGGTGCAGTGCCATATTATACTTTCTCCTTTCCAAAACTATTTCAGCCGCCCATATATCAACGCCCGGTGCCATACCCGTTATAAATGTTGTAAAACCATTTTGTATTGCCATATCAATAGCCTTTTCCAAAAGAGTTTTTACCTCTGCTTCGGAAAGGCTTAATTTTTCCGGACGATGCCCTGTAAAACAACATCGGTGCAATCGTTTTTCAGTTTCCATATAGAAAACTCCTTTCTAAATGCATCAGTCTTTATATAGACTATATTGTATCATATATAGCCTACTTTTGCAATAATAATATCCTATAATTATCCTATTAAGGGAGCGAGCTATATATGAATACTTATGAAACTGTAAAAAATCGTTTGGTTTTTCTATGCGGAGAAAAGGGTATAACAATAAATAAATTAGCCACGGAATCGGGTATTGCACCGTCAACAATTAAAAATATATTATATGGAAAAAGCACAAATCCGGGAATCGTTACATTAAAAAAATTGTGTGATGGATTAGATATTTCTTTAATCGAATTTTTTGATACAAAAGAGTTTTTAGAATTAGAGCAAGAAATAAAATAGCGGACAAAACATTCTTAATTGAGACAAAAAAACAGTGACCGTTGTGGCCACTGTTTTTAGTTTTCTACTTTGTTATAACAACTTTCTGCTCTGTTTCAAACCATTCAACGCTTATACCGAAATTTTATTTGCGTCCGCAGAATGGGGCTGTTCCGTAGATCACAGCCCCATCTCCACTTTATAAATTAAAAAAACAAGAAGCAATATTAAAATAAATCAGCAAACACGCCGCATCGACAATCGTCGTAATAATCGGCGCCGCCATCACCGCCGGATCCAACCGGCATTTTTTTGCCAGCATCGGCAGCGTACAGCCGATAAACTGCGCCATAATGACTGTCCCGACAATCGAAAGCGCAACCACTACCGCAAGTAAAAAATTATGATAGAAAAGATAAATCCGAATCCCGTTTACAATTGCCAATGCCGCGCTGATTAACAGGGAAATCCGAAATTCCATCCAAATGACCTTGAAAAAATCTTTCAGACGAATTTCATCAATCGACATTCCGCGGATAATCATTGTAGAGCTTTGCGAACCGCAGTTTCCGCCGGTACCCATCAGCATGGAGATAAACGATACCAAAATCGGAATCTTCTGAAACGCTTCCTCATAGTGGTTGAGGATTGAACCCGTCAGCGTTGCACTCAGCATCAGCACCAACAGCCAGCCGATTCGGTTTCGGGCATGCTTTAAATCGGAGGTTCTGAAGTAACTGTCCTCCGCCGGCGCCATCGCCGCCATGATTTCAATATCCTCGGTCGCCTCGTCCTGCATAACGTCAATCGCGTCATCAAAGGTAACGATTCCCACCAGCCGCATTTCATCATCCACCACCGGCATGGTAACGAAATCGTATTTATTCATTTTCTTCGCCACGTCCTCTTTATCGTCCATCGTGTTGACGCAGACGGGCGTGGTATCCATAATATCCGCAATTTTTTCATTCTCGTCGGAAAGCAGCAACGTTTTTACGGAGATATACCCCAGCAAATGCCGGTTATTATCGGTGACATAGCAGGTGTAAATCGTTTCTGTCGCCGTAATCGTCCGCCGGATTCGTTTCATTGCGTCATTAATCGTCATATCCGGCCGCAGAGAAATATACTCCGTTGTCATCAGACTTCCTGCGCTATCCTCCGGATACTTGAGAATTTCATTAATCATCTGCCGCTTTTCGGGATCGGCATTTTGCAAAATCCGTTTCACCACATTCGCTGGCATCTCGTCCACAATATCCGCAGCGTCATCGACATACAACTCGTCAATGACCTCTTTCAGCTCACTGTCGGAAAAGCCGTGAATCAACAGCTCCTGCGCCTCTGGCTCCATCAGCACAAATGTGTCCGCCGCAAGATCCTTCGGCAGCAGTCGAAAAAGCACCGGGAGCGCCTCCTCCGAGCTTTCGGAAAAGAACGCCGCAATATCCGCTTCATTCAAGGAGGAAAGAATGTCTTTCAGCGTTTGGTATTTCTTCGCTTCGTATAAGCTTTCAATTGTCTTTTCCATGGATATTGCCATACCAAACCCTCCTTTAGTTTTATTGTCCAATCCATGCAGTACAGCACTCAGATTGATACCCTTATTCTATAGTATACCCCAAATCATCGGTATTGTCAATTTTATTTTTGTAAATATTATTGCTTTTATGTAAATTCTATGTTATGATATTATCAGAATCGGATTTTTATTGTGGAAAAAACGCATAAGCGGAACAAGTCTGTTTTTCCAAAATCCCGATAAAAAACCGAAATAACGGATTATTTCAAGAATTTTCAACTGCGGACGCGGAAAGGAATGGGGACAAAGATGAAGAAATTTTTGGCGGTTGTATTATCCGCCGGAGTAGCACTCGGCATGACGGCGTGCGGAACAAAAACCGCAAAATCTCCTTACGATTTTTCAATCGTGAACGACTTAGGCAGCTCATTGGCAGAGGTATATGTTTCAGAAAGTACAAGCGAGGGCTGGGGAGATAACCTTTTGGGAACATCGGCTTTGGAGAATAAAAAGAAAATGGATTTGACCTTTTCGGGCGAGCAAACCGCAACATCGGTTTTCGATATTGCGGTGATTACGGCAGCCGGAACGGAATATCAATTCCAGGGAATTGATTTAAATACGGCGAATGTGGTAACACTTACTATGCAGAATGAATCTCCGGTAGCGTCGGTACAGTAAAAGAGCAATTCCGATTGAAATTTCATTTAAAAATACAAACGACTACATTTTGTGAAGGGAGCTTCTATAACGGCTATGAAAAAATTTCACGGTAAGGTTTTGAAAATGCTGCAAGCCACTGCGCCCAGACTAATCTTTGCGCTGATTTGCGGTGCGGCTTATTTTATGATTGTGATCCGCTTTATCATGGCATATACGGCGCATGTCGGTCTGATGGCATTATTCATCGCGCCTGCGGTCATCTGCGGTGGCGCTTATCTGGTGATCCGCTTGCTGCGCCATGCGTTTGAAATTGAAGAAAATGCGGAAAGCACAGCATTGATGGTCTTTTATATCAACCTATGGGTTGTGATTATTGCAGCGCTTTTTGCCGTTGCTTGGGCAATGGGGATTCAGATTCTATGAAAATCGGACAATTGGAAATTCCGGGAAAGGTGTTCCTTGCACCTATGGCAGGGATAACGGACTTACCGTTCCGAAAAATCTGCCGTCACTGGGGCGCAGATATGACCTATACCGAAATGGTGAGCGCAAAGGGATTGTATTATAAGGACAAAAAGACGCGGGAACTGATGAAACCGGACGGCAGTCCTTGTGCGGTGCAGATTTTCGGAAGTGACAGCCAAATCATGGCGGAGGTTGTGCCGCAGGTTCTGGAAAGCGGCTGTGATTTGATTGATATAAACATGGGCTGCCCGGCGCCGAAAATTGCCGGAAACGGCGATGGCAGCGCACTCATGAAAACCCCCGAAAAAATGGGCGAAATCGTTCGGGCATTGGTCGAGGTTTCCCCCGTTCCGATTACGGTTAAAATTCGAAAAGGCTGGAATGCCGAAAGCGTTAATGCGGTGGAATGTGCCAAAATCCTTGAAACAAACGGCGTGGCGGCAATCGCGGTACATGGCAGAACGCGCGAGGAATATTACAGCGGCAATGCCGATTGGGACTTAATTCGTGCGATAAAAAACACCGTATCCGTTCCGGTTATCGGCAATGGCGACATCCGAACCGCTGAGGACGCAAAAAGAATGTTTGAACAAACCGGCTGCGACGCCATTATGGTCGCACGGGGCGCACAGGGGAATCCGTTTTTATTCCGCCAGATTCACGAGCTTCTCGATACGGGAGCCGTTCAATTCGTTCCGTCACCGCAGGATCGCTTGAAGCAATGTATCGAACATGTGCAGCTGCTGATTGCCGATAAGGGCGAAAGCCGCGGCGTGAAAGAGGCAAGAAAACATATCGCCTGGTATATTAAAGGCTTGCCCGGAGCATCCGCTTTGAAAACCCACATTTTTACAATTAGTGATTTTGCTACAATGGAACGTGTTTTGCAAGAGTATATTAATCAAGTGTGATAAATTGGCGAAATAAAGAAAAAACAGCTTGAAAAATGCAAAATAATTTGGTATAATATAATTTAATACACAATGCTTTCGGGCGAGATTTGCTGCAGGTGAAGCTTCCCCGAAATGATTGCGGTTTAATCTGCCCGGTGCTGTTAATGGGGGCGGCAGGCTAAGGAAAATAGAATAGGATATTGTAAAATCCACCCATCCGAATGGAATAGAATGAAATTTCATCTGTTTTTTTCTGTGTAGGCGAGTTCCGCGCAACGTAGCGGATGTTTGAGCCGCAACAGAACAAAAACAGATGAAATTTCAAGCATTGGATTTTACAGTTACCGAAGGAAAATATGCAGATAGGAGGAACGAGCATGACAGAAAAATTTGCAAAGGAAGGGCTTACGTTTGACGATGTGCTGCTATTGCCGCAAGCATCGGATTTCACGCCGAATGAGGTGGATCTTACCACTCATTTAACCAAGACCATTCAGCTGAATATTCCGTTGATGAGTTCGGCAATGGATACCGTTACCGAGTCCGCTATGGCAATCGCGATAGCGCGTGAGGGAGGAATCGGAATCATTCATAAGAACATGACGATCGAGGAACAGGCAGCGGAGGTTGACAAGGTCAAAAGAAGTGAAAACGGAGTAATTGCAAATCCATTTTCTCTGTCACAGGAGCATACACTGAAGGATGCGGACGATCTTATGGGGCGTTACCGTATCAGCGGCGTACCTATCTGCGATGAAAACAATAAGCTGATCGGCATTATTACGAACCGTGACTTGAGATTTGAAACCGATTTCACAAAGAAAATCAAAGAAGCAATGACTTCAGAGCATCTTGTTACTGCGCCGCAGGGAACAACCTTGAAAGAAGCGCAAGCCATTCTTTCCAAGCACAAGATCGAAAAGCTGCCGATCGTGGATGATGAAATGCACTTAAAAGGCTTGATTACCATCAAGGATATTGAAAAAGCAATCCGTTATCCGCGTTCCGCAAGAGATAAAAACGGCCGCTTGCTGGTTGGCGCGGCAATCGGTGTTACAACCGACGCTCTGGAAAGAGTACAAGCTGTTGTGGACGCCGGTGCAGACGTAATCGCACTGGACAGCGCGCATGGTCATTCCAAGAACATTATCAATAAAGTAAAAGAAATCAAGGCGGCATTCCCGTATTTACCGATTATTGCCGGAAACATCGCTACAGGCGAAGCGGCAGAAGCCTTAATCAAAGCCGGCACAGACTGTCTGAAAGTCGGAATCGGGCCGGGTTCTATCTGTACCACCCGTGTGGTTGCCGGTATCGGTGCGCCGCAGATTACTGCCGTATATGACGTTTCACAGGTTGCCAAGAAATACGGAATCCCCGTTATTGCAGACGGCGGTATCAAGTATTCGGGCGACATTACAAAGGCAATCGCAGCCGGTGCGGATGTGTGCATGATGGGTAGCTTGTTTGCCGGATGTGACGAAAGCCCCGGAGAATTTGAAATCTATCAAGGCAGACGCTTTAAGGTATACCGCGGCATGGGGTCTTTGGCGGCAATGGAAAAGGGTTCGAAAGACCGTTATTTCCAGACCGGCTCCAAAAAGCTCGTTCCGGAGGGTGTTGAGGGACGAGTTCCCTACAAGGGTCCTCTATCTGACACCGTATTCCAGATGCTCGGCGGCTTGAGAAGCGGTATGGGCTACTGCGGAACAAAGACCATCAAGGATCTTCAGGAAAGAGGAAAATTTGTCCGCATTACGGGAGCAGGCTTAAAGGAAAGCCATCCGCATGATATTTATATCACAAAGGAAGCTCCGAATTACAGCTACAACAATCAAGGCTAAAAAAAATAAGGACTGTAAAAGCCGATGGATTCCATTGTGTCTTTTACAGTCCTTTTGAATTATCCGAACATATTCATAACAAAATCGTATAGCTGCGCCGTAGAATCGGGTTTCCCGATATGCCGTATGCTTTCGCGCAGCAGCTCCACGCGCCATTGCTCATGGAACAGCTGATACAAAGCCTCCGAAATGGTGTATTCGCTGTTCACGGAAAGCACCGCACCACTATTGACCAAAAACGCAAGATTTTTATCCTCCTGCCCCGGAATCGGATTCATTGCAATCATCGGCAATCCCTTGGCAAACGCCTCGGAGGTCGTCAATCCGCCGGGTTTTGTAATAATCACGTCCGACGCGTCCATCAGCTGATCTACATTATGTACAAAGCCGTACACATGCATGTCCTTTTTCCAATGCTGTTCATCGACAAAGCACCGCAGCTTCTCATTGGAGCCGCAAACAATCAGCACTTGAAAATCCGCGTCAAAGTTATCAATCTCCGTCAAAGCCTCTTGAATATTGCCATATCCCATCGACCCCATCATAACCAACAGCGTCTTTCGTTCGGCAATCCCCAATTGACGGCGTATTACGCTCTGCTCCGTCTTATAAGAGAACTCCTTTTTAATCGGGATCCCAAACGATAGCAGCTTTTCTGTCGGAATCCCTTTTCGGTTCATTTGATAAGCGAGTAAGCTATCCGGAATTACATAATAATCCAATTCAGTACTTTCCCAGAAAGGATGAACCGTAAAATCGGTTACGATTCCGATCAGCGGACATTGCACAACACCCTTATCGCGCAAAATGCTCATCACCACTCCGGCATAGCTGTGTGTTCCGATAATCAGATCCGGCGCAAAGTCCTGCACATACCCGATCAGCTTCTTTGTAATTTTGTTGGATACCAAAGAGGTGACGGATATTTTGTCATAAGGCTCGTCCTCGCGGCTGAGCTTATCGTAAACCAATCCATACGCCTTTGACAGATATTTGGTCGAAAGCAAATATCCGTCTTGAATGATATTGCCTAAACGCTCGCTGATATACTCAAAAATATCCAGCATCTCACATTGGTGTCCCCGTTCTTCAAAATAATTTATAATCGCCGCCGCAGTGGAGTGGTGTCCGTATCCGGCTTTGACCGACATCAGCAGTATTTTCACTGTTTTCCTCCTTTTTCATCAATATGGAACAGCTGACAGCCGTTCCGATAGGTGATTTCCGCAATGGTTTCATAAGGCAAGTTTTTAATCTTCGCCAGAGTTTCTGCCACAAAATGCATATACCGCGAATCATTGCGCCGTCCCCGCTGCGGCTCCGGCGTCAGATACGGCGCGTCTGTTTCCGTCACCATCCGATCCAGCGGCACATATGCCGCAACCTCTTTCGGGCGAACCGATTTTTTAAAAGTCAGCGATCCGCCAAAGGCAATATACATGCCCCAATCCAGAATTTCACGCGCCATCTCAACGCTCCCGGCATAGCAATGGAACACGCCGCCGCAGTCGCGGACATTGCAGGCACGAAGAATATCCATCGTATCCTTATGTGCGTCCCGATCATGAATAATAACCGGCAGCTTCAGCTCCTTCGCCAGCTCAACCTGTTGTGCAAAACATTCTTTCTGCGTTTTTTTATCCGAAAAATCATAAAAATAATCTAACCCGATTTCGCCGATTGCCTTAATCTTCGGATGCTGCGATTCCCTGCGCAGACGATCCAAATCCTCGTTCCCCATCTGTGCGGTTTCATGCGGATGAACGCCCACCGCCCCATACATAAAATCGTATTTTTCACATAAAGCAACAATATCGTCAATCTCTCCGCAAGAGGAGCAAGCGTTCAGGATTCGCCCGATTCCGTTTTCCGGCATCGACGCCAACACCTCGTCCACGTCCTCTGCAAAGCGTTCGTCATTATAATGAGCATGAGTATCAAATAACATAACAATTTTTCTCCGTAATAATCATATCCATCGGAACGTCCCGTTCCTCGGTTTCAATTTTCTCAACTAACTGAAATTCATAGCAGATACCGATTCGCAATCCCGAAAAATCCGCCAAAAACCGATCATAGCAGCCTTTTCCAAATCCCAGCCTACCGCCGCTGCGGTCAAAGCCCACTCCCGGAACCAATACCGCCTCAATCTGTTCCTTGCTGATTTCTTCTGTTTTTATCGGCTCACGAATCCCATAAGCGCCGCGATGTACGGCGTTCAAATCGTGCAAAGCATACGGCGTGATTTTTCCGGTTTCCGCATCCGTAACCGGCACCGCAACCGTTCCGTCGCTTTTGAGCAGCTCCCGAATAGCATCATCCACGCAGACCTCATGAAATGCCGAAAGATACGCCATTACACAGCGTTTTCCCCGACATAGGTCACGCAGCCGTTCGCATACCGCCGCACTGTACCGTTCGATCTCCGCGCTGCTTAATGCCCGGCGCTGTTCCCGAAGCTGCTGCCGCAGTTGATTCTTCTCCATCTGTATCCTCCCCGCTTCGTCAGACGCGCACAATCTCAATGCTGTTGGAATGAATGACCGCATAGGTGCTTTGATTGATCAGCACCAGCTTTAATACGTCCATCGTTGCGACATATTCATTCAGCCGATCGCTCCCGGCGCGGCGCAAAATCACGCTTCTGCCGTTATTATAAAGAATATATCTTCCGTCCACGTCCAGACAGTCGGCAAAATGATCCGCGATTATTTCGGAATCCATAACGCCTTTCCGTCCGTAGAGCTGAAACACCGGAATCCCGGCACTATCGAAATGAATCAGCTTATTGCCCTCCATATCATAGGCACAATGGCTGATGTCCACGCGGTCAAACCGCTTATCGCAGATGACGCGCCCGGTTGAGGTCATGCAAACCATGCTGTTATCCCCCAGCCCGGTAATCGTGTCGCCGGTATAGGATACGTCGAACAGAATGGTATCGTCAAATGCCATCTCCACGCTATCGTTTTTGGAGCTGATGTCAAAAACCTTAATAATTGAATACACCTTACGGTCGGCATTCAGCAGCACCGCCGCAACCCGTCGGGACGCGGACGAAATATCAGCGCTGATAACATTGTTCTGCCCGGAAAACCACGAGAATATTTCCTGACCCTCCTTATTATACACCGATATTGCGCCCTTGTAATTGACCTTATCGCAGACAAGCACAATATCGCCGCCGGTAGACACCCGAATATCGCGAATCTTATCCTCGGTACTCTTTTCAAAAACCAAATTTTCTCCGTTATAAAGACAAAGCTTCGTTCCGTTCTCCGCACCGATTGCAATATATTGCCCGGCAACGCTGAGCAGCGGATCTACCACCGTTGTGTTTTTTTCCCAAAGCACACTGCCCGTTCCGTCAAGCAAGCAGAGATAATTGGTACGCGCACAGATTAAGCCGTTGCGGTAAGCGGCAAATTGTCCCGTTGCCGCGCTCTCAAATGGAACAACATGAACATTTTCTGCTCGTTCCACGCTCCGTACTCTCGTTTCTCCGGTATTATCCACATATTCCTGAATATTGGAGTTCTTTTCCGTCACCCCAATATCAATGGATTGCTCCATCTTCGGAAAAATGCGCCGAAAATTCTTTTCAAAATTCTTCTTGTAAGTCCCGATTACCCCAAAATCACTAAAATAGAACAGCACACCCAATGCCACGATTGCAAGAATGATTCCTATAATGCCGATCACGTTAAAAATCCGCCGCCGTTTTTGCTCCTTCTGCTCCTCCAGCCGCTGCCGGTATCGCTCCTCAAAGCCACTGCCGTCAAATTCTTCCTCATCTGTATCGTCCTCATCTTCCTCATCTTCGCCGTAAACCGCTGCATCCTCTAAATCAAAGCTTTCATAGTCTTCCGATTCTTCGACCTCTGCAACCTCTTCAACCTCCGCAGCGTCCTGCGTTTCTTCTTTCTGCTCATCCTCACTCACCGTAATCCACCTCCTTTAAAAAGAGTCCATGCGCCGGTGCGGTCATGCCGGCACGCTTTCTATCGCAGGAGTCCAAAATCTCTTTCGCCTGCCGATAGTCTATTTTTCCGCCGCCCATCATCACAAGCGTACCTGTGATAATGCGCACCATATTATACAAAAATCCGTTTCCCGTAATCTCCAGGGAAATAGAATCCCGATCCTCCGTCAGCTCCAGAGCGTAAATCGTCCGCACCGTTGTTTTAACGGTAAATCCTGCCGAGGCAAAACCGATAAAATCATGCTCCCCCAAAAATGCCTCCGCCGCACAGCGCATTTTTTCAATTTCCAGCGGATATTTGTAATGCCATGCATATTTTCGCAGAAACACATCGGCGTCCGGTCGGTTCAAAATCCGATAAAGATAGGTTTTCCGGACCGCCGATGAGGACGCATGAAAATCCTCGTCTGCCCGTTCTGCCTTTTTGCAGAAAATATCCTCCGGCAGATTGGCGTTAACGGCATTTTTGAACTGTTCCGGTGCAATCCCGGTTTCCGTATAAAAATTACAGACATAATTCAGCGCATGAACGCCGGAATCGGTTCTGCCGCAGCCGATAATATTCGGAACTTCCCCGGTAATTTTCGTCACCGTATTTTTCAGAACCTCTTGAATTGTCATAGCATTTTTTTGAATCTGCCATCCATGATACGCCGATCCGTCAAATGCCAAAGTCAGTTTCATATTCAAATCAGCGTCACCCCCACTTGTAAGATTACGGCAGCCGCCGTCAATGCAATCGCCGCACCGTCCCGTCCGCACAGCTTTTTCTCATGCAGCCGCGTACGCTTGCCCATTCCGTAGCAGCGTGCGTCCATCGCCTGTGCCAGCGCGTCGGAATGACGAAAAGCGCCGATTAGGAGCGGAATGACCAATGGCAGTGCCGCTTTCGCCTTTTTTATAATTCCGCCGCCATCGAAATCCGCGCATCGGGATCGCTGTGCATCCGCAATCCGCTGCGCTTCTTCTCCCAACGTGGGAATAAAACGAATCGAAATTCCCATCATTACCGCAATATCGCGCACCGGCAGACGAAAAATCCCCAAAGGTTTTAATAAGCTTTCAATCGCGTCCGTCAAATCCAGCGGCTTTGTCGTCATAGTCAGCACCGACGCAGTGGAAACCAGTAAAATCAGCCGCAAAGCCGCGATCACACCGTCATACAGTCCCTCATGCGTAACTGTCAGTTTCCCGATTGTAAACAGCGTTTCCCCCTCCGTCAGAAAGGAATCACAGACAAGCGTAAAGACCGCCAGAAAAAGAACCGGCTTAATGCCGCGCAGAATCATCCCCGGCCGCATTCCGGATAAGAAAACAAGCATAACGCAAAGCACCAGTATATACAAAACCGCCATCGGTCGATATGCCGCGAAAATCATGACTGCCGCCGTCAAAATCATGATGATTTTAATCCGCGCGTCCAGGCGATGCAGTACCGAACCGGTGTCAACGTATTGTCCGATCAAGATATTTTTAAACATGCTTTCGGATTAAATTCCTTTCCTAAAAATCAGTATTTTAGCTGTTGCAGAAAACCTTGGCAGACCATGCATCTGTTTTTCATTCTATGAAGGTGAGTTCCGCGCATCGTAGCGGATGTCTGAGCCGCAATAGAATGAAAAACAGATGCATGGTCCGAGTGCCACTCAAAAAAAACAAAACACCTCATAATCACAATAAAATACCATTATAAATTATATCATAAAGCCGAAAAAAGTCAATGGTTTTTACAAGGTTCAATGCGGAAATTTTAAGCATAGGTCTTGACATCCGGGAAATAATATGATATAGTAACTTTAGGAAAAAAATAAAAGGGAGTAGCTTGCGCCGAAGTCGGCGTAATGCGGTGTCGTCAGTACGATCCTTTTGGGTCCGTACCGCATTCTTTGTAGCGAGACTTTTATTGCAGATGTTTTTTGTATGCAATAAAGGGACTCGTTTTTTTATTGCTGACCGGGGATGGTAAAATATCCTGAATATCTGTTAAATTCAATGATGGGATCCAAAGAAAGGAAGGATTAGAAAATGAATTGGTATCAAATGAAAAAAGAAGAGGTGCTGAACGAGGTTTCCGCAGCGGAATCGGGACTTTCTGCCGCTGAAGCGCAAAAGCGGTTAGAGAAATTCGGCAAGAATGAGCTGACGGAGGAAAAGCGTGAAAGTCCCATTATGATCTTTTTGGGGCAATACAAAGATTTTCTTGTGATTATTCTGATTATCGCGGCGATTATTTCAATGGTTTTAGGCGATGTGGAAAGCTCCGCGGTTATTTTGATTGTTATCACAATCAACGCGATTCTCGGAACGGTTCAGGAAGTCAAGGCAGAGGCTTCATTGGCAGGACTTCGGGCAATGTCCGCGCCGACCGCCAAAGTTGTCCGTGACGGAAAGGTTCAGATTGTGAACGGGAATGAGGTCACAGTGGGCGATATTGTTGTCGTAGAAGCCGGAGATTATGTCTGTGCGGATGGCAGAATCATTGAAAACGCCGGGCTAAAGGCTGACGAAAGCGCGCTGACCGGCGAAAGCGAACCCGTTGAAAAGGCGGATACGGAATTGGCTGGCGAAAAGCCGTTGGGCGACAGAATTAACATGTTGTATTCGGGCAGCTTTGCAACCTACGGTCATGCCAGAATGGTTGTTACCGGCATCGGCATGAACACCGAAATGGGAAAAATCGCGTCCCTGCTCAAAAACACCAAAGAGAAAAAGACGCCGCTCCAGATTTCTCTGGATAACTTCGGCAAAAAGCTCTCGTTCGGCATTATGGGCGTCTGTATCCTGGTGTTTATCTTAGCGATTTTGCGCGGGCAATCCCTGCCCAATGCCTTTGTTTTTGCGGTAGCGCTTGCCGTTGCGGCAATCCCGGAGGCGCTCAGCTCCATTGTCACTATTGTATTGAGCGTCGGAACGCAAAAGCTTGCCAATGAGCATGCGATTATTCGTAAGCTTCAGTCTGTAGAAGGTTTGGGCAGCGTTTCTGTAATTTGTTCGGATAAAACCGGAACTTTAACGCAGAACAAAATGACAGTGCAGAAGATTTATTTTGACGGAAAAATTATTGATAAGGACGATACGCCCAATGAGCGCGAATCTCAGCTGATTATTGACGGTGCACTCTGTAACGACTCCGTCAGCCGGGAGGATCAAAAAATCGGCGACCCGACAGAGCTGGCACTGATTTTATACGCCAACAAGCACCAATTAAATTACGAAGCCATTCGCGAAAAATATCCCCGTCTGGGTGAAATTCCGTTTGATTCGGACAGAAAGCTGATGAGTACCGTTCATAAAATCGGCGAGCATTACAAAATGCTGACCAAAGGCGCAGTGGATGTACTGATTCCAAAAATCCGCGAAATCAAAACCATGGACGGTAAGCGCGCGTTCACAGCCGAGGATATCGAAGAATTAAAGCGTGTAAATTTACAGTTTTCGCAGGACGGACTCCGTGTATTGGCAGTCTGTGAAAAAGACGTTGCGACTCCCGATGTCTGTCTGGAGGACGAGGATGAATACATTTTACTGGGGCTCATCGCCATGCAGGACCCTCCGCGTGAGGAATCCAAAGCCGCAGTTGCAAAATGTCGCGAAGCCGGGATTCGCCCGATCATGATTACGGGGGATCATCTGATTACCGCCTGTGCAATCGCCAGAGAAATCGGAATTTTAGATGAAAACGGCCGCGGTGTGGAGGGCAGTGAGATCGAAAAGCTGTCTGATGCCGAATTGGAGGATTTTGTAACCGATGTTGAGGTTTATGCGCGCGTTTCGCCGGAGCATAAAATCCGTATTGTCAGCGCATGGCAGCGAAAGGGATATATTGTTTCCATGACCGGCGATGGCGTCAATGACGCTCCGGCATTAAAGCAAGCGGACGTTGGCGTGGCAATGGGCATTACCGGCAGTGAGGTTGCAAAGGATGCAGCGTCGATGGTTCTGACGGATGATAACTTTGCGACCATTGTAAAAGCGGTCGAAAACGGACGAAACATTTATAAGAACATTCAAAAAGCCATTCAGTTCCTGCTTTCGGGAAATGCCGCCGGAATTTTATCGGTACTGTATGCGTCATTGCTCGGCCTGCCGGTACCGTTTAAGGCAGTCCATCTGTTGTTTATCAACTTGCTGACCGATAGTCTGCCGGCGATTGCCTTAGGCGTTGAGCCACATTCATCGGATGTTATGAAGGAACAGCCGCGGCCGAAAAATCAGTCCATTCTGACAAAAAACGTTTTGCGCAATATTGGAGTTGATGGGCTTGTGATTGCCGTAATTACGATGATTGCCTATTATATCGGATTACAGCAAGATGCAGACGTTGCCAGCACAATGGCATTTTCAACACTCTGTCTTGCCCGATTGGTACACGGCTTCAACTGCAAACGCGACCATGCCGTTTGGTTCACACGCACCATGTGGAATAACCGCAGCATGATCGGGGCGTTTCTGATCGGCTTTGTTCTGCTGAACGCCGTACTGCTGATTCCCGCTTTGCAGCGGATGTTTGAGGTTGCCGCGCTGTCCATTCCGCAGCTGATTGCGGTATACGGTCTGGCGTTGAGTACCTTTATCATTATTCAGCCGCTAAAGATGATGATCTATCGCAAAAAATAAAATCAAGGGATATGGAGCGGCGAACTTCATATCCCTTTTGTGCCTATGGAGAACCGGCGGAAAATATTTTTTTATTTTAGTGTAACATTTTCCCCTCGTGATTTGTTTTATAGATGAGGGGATCACAGAATGTCGTGTGGGGCGACATTCCAATACAGCTTGTTTGACCAAAACGAAACGCGTGGGGGGTGTTTGTTTGGGATTTACGCAGGAATATGTCAGCGGCTTAGTGGAAAAATACAGTGATATGATTTTAAGAATTGCCTATACCTATTTGAAAAGCAAGACGGATGCTGAAGAAGTTATGCAGGATGTCTTTTTGCAGATCATCGACAAAAGACCGGATTTTCAGGACGCAACGCATGAAAAATCCTGGATTATCCGCACGACCATCAATCTATGCAAAAATACGCTGAACCGATTCTGGAACAAGCATAAGCTCCCTATTGATGAGGCGGTCACGGCAGCCGGATATGACACTTATCAGCTTGACAACAGTGTTTTTCAAGCCGTCATGTCGCTCTCGGAGCAATATCGGATTGCAATTTATATGTTTTACTATGAGGGATATTCCACGCTTGAGATTGCGCATATCCTCAAAAAAAGCGATGCCGCTGTCCGAACCCTGCTGCACAGAGCCAGAAATAAACTAAAAAGCATGTTAAAGGAGGAATATGATTTTGAGCAAAAAGTATAAAGAAGCAATCGATCAGATTACGGCTTCGGATGAAATAAAAGCAAAAATCATTGCGGAGATGATGCAAACTGCAAAAAATCAGCCTAAAATCCCCCACCGCTCCAAACGCCGTTATATACAGCAATATATCGGTTATGCGGCATGCTTTTGTCTATGTGTAACCGCAGTTCTCGCCGGAGTCCCCCTCCGGCCGAACGAGGATCTTCCCCCTGTTTCTGCACCGTCCGAAACCGCGTCCCCTACCCCAAATACCCCAATTGCGGCTTCGGCGCCCCCGACAACCGCAAACGCCCCCGATGCGGCGGCTTCCACCCCGATGTCAGATACAAGGCTCATTCAGCCTACGATTCATCCGACAGCCGCCGCAAAATCACAGGGTACCGCAAAATCTCTTCCCGTACCCACCTCAAATAATGCCGGAGTTTCCACGCAGGCTCCCCAAAGGCAGCCTGCACCGGCAACGTTATCCCCACGCCGTCCCGATGCACAAATCGCACAGCTGACTGCGCCGCAGCAGACATCTCAAAGCACTCCTGCACCGGCGGAAAAGCAAACACCCGTACAAGCAGAAACCGAATCGGAAACGAAAGTTTCCCCCTTACCGGAGCCTGCCGGCAGTATGAGCAGTATGGTGGCGGATTCTGTTCCTAATGCAACCGATTCGGCACAGGATTCCTCCTATATCAGCAGCAGTGGTGGCGGCGGTGGCAGTAACACTTTAACCTCTATGAAGCTGTCCCCGATCGAGCAGTTAAAACAGCAGGCAGGCTATGAGTTTAAGTATCCGCAATACGTCCCCAATCAATACACACTGACCCAGGCACAGCTTTCCGAAACCGGAACGATTGAGATTGATTACGAAAGCGATACGGATAAGCTGACCTATCGTACCGAACGCGGAGCAAATCGGCTTCAATCCGAAACGGATTCCACCGAATCGAAAAAAATCAATGAGAACTCCGTGACCTTGAGCCGTTCCGAAAGCGGTGATCGGTACTACAGTGCAGAGTGGACGGACGGAGATTCCTATGCTTTAAACAGCAGCAGCGGACTTTCCAAAGATACGATAACAAAAATCATAGAAAATGTTGATTATCCGCAGGATGAGTCATCCGATACGGAATCGGGCGAAACAATGGAATAAAGAAAAAGGCAGTAAAACGGAAATTCGTTCTACTGCCTTTTTTATAATTATACAGGATATGTCTTATTCTCCATATCTACAAGGTTTGCGTCGATTTTATATTTCTGCGCTCTTCTGTATTCAAAGAACTTCACAGCAACCTGACCGAACAATGCATAGGATAATACATCCTCCGGCTGTTCAATCCACTCAGCACATTCCTTTGTCAGCTTATCCAGCTCGTTATCGAGCAGATCTGCCGGACGGCAAGTGATTCTCTTTTCATTGCCGATAATCTTCTCTACAATCTCCGGAGCAATATCAACCGGGCATCTGCCGTATTCGCCTCTTACGATACCCTTGGTTTCCTTGGAAACCATCTTATACCGCTCGCCCATCAAAACGTTCAGAACCGCCTGTGTTCCGACAATCTGTGAGGACGGTGTAACCAGCGGCGGATAACCCATATCCTTTCTTACTCTCGGCACTTCCTTCAATACCTCGTCGAAAGCGTCCTCTCTGCCCTGCTGCTTCAGCTGGGATACCAGATTGGATAACATTCCGCCCGGAACCTGATACTTCAGCGTATTAACGTCAACACCCATTACCTTCGGGTTCATCAAGCCGCTTGCCAGATATTTTTCTCTCAACGGCTTAAAGTATTCGCAGATTTCAACCAGCTTATCCAAATCATAGCCGGTATCATACGGTGTTCCCTGCAATGCCGCAACAATCGGTTCTGTCGGCGGCTGGGAGGTTCCCATTGCCAACGGTGACATTGCGCAGTCGATTACATCTACGCCGGCCTCAATGGCTTTCAGATAAACCATAGAAGCCTCGCCGCTTGTATAGTGCGTATGCAGCTGAATCGGGATTTTAACCGTTTCTTTCATTGCCTTAACCAAATCATATGCCGTATACGGAAGCAGCAGACCTGCCATATCCTTAATACAAATAGAATCGGCACCCATATCCTCTAACTGCTTTGCCATCTTGGTAAAGGTTTCGGTTGTATGTACCGGGCTGATGGTATAGCATACGGTCGCTTGAACATGACCCTTTTCCTTTTTACAAGCATTGATTGCGCACTCCAGATTTCTGACATCGTTGAGCGCATCGAAAATTCTTAAAATATCAATTCCGTTTGCAATGGACTTCTGTACGAAATATTCAACCACATCATCTGCATAATGCCGATAACCGAGGATATTCTGACCTCTGAACAGCATCTGCAACGGGGTTTTCTTTGCTCTGTCCTTAATTTTTCTCAGTCTTTCCCACGGATCCTCATTCAAGAATCTTAGGCAAGCGTCAAATGTTGCACCGCCCCATGCCTCTAAGGAATGATAGCCGATATCATCCAGCTTTCCAACGATCGGAAGCATATCTTCGGTTGTCATTCGGGTTGCAATCAAGGATTGATGCGCATCTCTAAGGACTGTTTCTGTAATTTTAACAGGCTTTGCCATATTTATTTTCACTCCTTTTTCCAAATTAAAGATTTGAGAACAACGACAGGAATACACCGGCGGCAACAGCCGAACCGATAACTCCGGCAACGTTCGGGCCCATTGCATGCATGAGCAGGAAGTTTGACGGATTTTCCTTTTGTCCTACCACCTGGGATACACGCGCAGCCATCGGCACAGCTGATACGCCCGCCGATCCGATCAGCGGATTTACCTTACCCTTTGTCAGCCAATACATAATATCGCCCAAAAGCAGACCGCCTGCTGTTGAGAAACAGAATGCAATCAAGCCCAATGCGATAATACCCAATGTCTGGGGATTGAGGAAGCTGCTTGCCGTTGCGGTAGCACCTACCGTAACACCCAGGAAAATTGTAATAATATTCATCAATTCATTCTGCGCCGTCTTTGCGATTCTGTCAACAACGCCCGATTCTTTCATGATATTTCCGAGCATCAGACAACCCACCAGGGAAACCGCGTCCGGAATAATCAAGCCGACAACGATTGTAACGATAATCGGGAAAAGAATCTTTTCCGTTTTACTTACCGGACGGAGCTGCTCCATGACAACGCCGCGCATCTTCTTTGTTGTCATCAGCTTCATAATCGGAGGCTGAATAACCGGAATCAACGCCATATAAGAATATGCCGCAATCGCAATCGCCGGCAGTAATGCCGGAGCCAGTGATTTTGTTACATAAATCGCGGTCGGGCCATCCGCACCGCCGATGATACCGATTGAAGCCGCATCCTTAACACCAAAGCTGATGGACGGTACCAGTGCACTCAGCACCAAAGCGCCTAAGAACGTAAAGAATACGCCGAACTGTGCCGCCGCACCCAAAAGAATACTTTTCGGATTGGCAATCAACGGGCCAAAGTCCGTCATACAACCGATTCCCACGAAAATCAGCGGCGGATAAATTCCCAGCTTTACACCCAAATATAGCAAATCCAACAGACCGCCGTAGGAAACCACTCGCTGTATATCAATATGTCCGTCAATCATATATGCCGGATCGGTAAAGAATTCGGTATGCATCATAATCGCGCTCGAATCCTTCAGCATCGGCAGATTCGTCAGAAGCATACCAAATGCGATCGGCAGCAATAACAGCGGCTCAAACTTTTTCACAATTGCCAGATACAGAAGCAGACACGCAATCGCCAGCATGATCGGTGTTCCGATCACCTGCAAAAATCCTGCGCCGTCAGCCATCACTGCCTGAGCGTTCTGAATCATTGCCGCAAGACCGGTGCTCTGTAAAAAGCCAAATAAACTTTCTAACACGTTATGTCACCACTTTCTTTCTTGATTTTATGAAGATCTTAGTTTACGGATACAATAACGTCTCCGCTGTTTACGCTGTCGCCTGCGCCGACGCTGATTCCTGCAACCGTACCCTCAACGCCTGCAAAAATTTCGTTTTCCATCTTCATTGCTTCAAGAACGGCAACCAAAGTATCCTTTGTTACTTTATCTCCTACATTCACCTTAACCGAAACAATCGTACCGGGCATCGGAGCCTTTACCTGCTGTGCACCTGCAACCGGAGCCGCTTTCGGAGCAGCCGGTGCGGCAGCCTTCGGTGCAGCAGCCGGAGCAGCCGCAACAGGAGCCGGTGCCGGAGCGCTCTGAACTCCACCTACTTCTTCTACGTCAACCTCATACGATTTTCCGTTTACCGTAATATTAAACTTTCTCATAATTCTATTCATTCCTTTCCGTGCCGGGGGCACAAAATCTTAACCCTTATCGCTTATCAGTATAATCTGTTATTGATCGTCTCATTGACTCCTGCCTTATTCCAAGCAGGCGTATTGTTATTGACACGTCTGTATGATTTAATTTTCAGATTATATGTCGAGGTGTTCAGGCTTGCCGCAACCGCCGCGGTCAGAACGGCAATTAATTCTTCCTCATCCATGCCGTCCTCCTCCGGAGCAGCCGTCTGTACGGGTGCCGGAGCTTCTGCCGGTGCTGAATCCGCCGGCTTTGCCTGCTTGCTCGGATCCTTATAAAAGATTACTTTGAACAGATACAGTACAATCATCAGAATGACCAGAACCGAAAACACGATCGTCAGTCCCAATCCGGTGACTTTCAAGCCCTCGCTCAATGCTTCACCGATATGTACGCCCTGCCCTGTAATCATCGCTTGTGATAATTCCATAGCTTACTCTCTCCTTTCAATTATACCGGGAGATTTCCGTGCTTCTTCGCCGGAAGTGAATCACGCTTTGAAATCAGCATCTCTAAAGCCGCAATAATTCTCGGTCTTGTGGAATCCGGCTCGATTACGTCGTCCACATAGCCTCTTGCAGCCGCAACATACGGAGATGCAAATTTGTTTTTGTATTCCTGAATCTTTTCGGCTCTCGTTGCCATCGGATCGGAGCTTGCCGCAATATCTTTCTTAAAGATGATATTTGCCGCACCGTCCGGCCCCATAACCGCAATCTCAGCGGTCGGCCATGCCATAACAATGTCCGCACCGACATGCTTTGAGCTCATCGCAATATAAGCGCCGCCGTAAGCCTTTCTCAAAATAACGTTAATCTTGGGAACAGTTGCTTCGCTGTATGCATAAAGCAGCTTCGCGCCGTGACGGATGATACCGCCCTGCTCCTGATCAACACCCGGAAAATATCCCGGTACGTCCGTCAGCGTTACCAGCGGAATATTAAAGCTGTCGCAGAAACGAATAAATCTTGCCGCTTTATCGGAAGAATTAATATCCAATGAACCTGCCATCACTTTCGGCTGATTTGCAACCAGACCTACGGTAATCCCATTCATTCTTGCAAAGCCTACAACAATATTCTTTGCAAAGTCCTCTTGAACCTCCATAAAATCGCCGCCGTCAACCAGCTGCTCAATGACCTGCTTCACGTCATATGCCTTGCCCGGATCGTCCGGAACAATCGTTGTCAAGCCCTCAGAAAGTCTGTTGATCGCGTCGGTTGTTTCCGCAACCGGTGTTCCCTCAAGGTTATTGGAGGGCAGGAAAGACAGCAATCTACGAATCTGCTGAATACATTCCTCGTCCGATTTTGCCGTAAAGTGTGCAACGCCCGATTTTTCTGCGTGAACCTTTGCGCCGCCCAGATCGTCCGCCGTTACTTCTTCACCCGTAACCGACTGAATAACCTGCGGACCTGTGATAAACATCTGCGATGTTTTGTCAACCATAAAGATAAAGTCGGTGATTGCCGGAGAATAAACCGCTCCGCCGGCACAAGGCCCCATGATGACGCTGATCTGCGGAATAACGCCCGAATTTCTTGTATTGCGGAAGAAAATCTCGCCAAAGCCCGAAAGCGCGTCGATTCCCTCCTGGATTCTCGCACCGCCGGAATCATTCATGCCGATAATGGGCGCACCCATCTTTGCCGCCATATCCATGACCTTGCAAATCTTTTTCGCATGCATTTCTCCGAGTGAACCGCCGATTACAGTAAAATCCTGTGCGTAAACATAGGTTAAACGTCCGTCAACGGTACCGTAACCCGTTACCACGCCCTCACCCGGCGCTTCCACGCAGTCCATGCCAAATTCTGTACAACGGTGACTGACAAATGCATCCACCTCAACAAAGCTACCCTCATCGAGAAGCAATGCTATTCTTTCACGTGCTGTCAATTTGTTGGCATCATGCTGCTTTTTTATTTTCGCTTCGCCGCCGCCTTTTTCAATTTGGCTTCTGCGGTATTGCAGCTCAGTCAATTTATCAACTGTTCCCATGATTCAACCTCCATTTTGTTTTGATTAAATGTTTTTATATCAATATATAAAAATACTCCTATTATATATTATATCCTACTTATGATTTTTTTGCAATGCTTTTTTTGCGATGTTAGCCGTTAAAAATATTGTTATCTTTTTATCGAAATTTGGCTAAGTTACACAAAGAGCAGCCATAAAATGACTGCTCTTCGACAAAAATCCGTACTTTATTCCGTATTTTTACACCAATATGACAGAATATTTAAGTTTATATGCGAAACATTGTTTTTTTTGTTGAAAAAAGATATTGATGTTTTTTTAACAAAGTGTTATAATGGATGAGTGGGAGTGTATCATGCATGCAGCTCCCGATTCAAAAGTCAAATGACGGGGTGCTGCCCCTGATTAAAATAAGAAAAAAATAGGAAGGTGCGTTATGAACAAAATATCCATCATCGGAACCGGAAGCGTCGGTTCCACCATTGCCTACACCCTTACTGTTATGGGCATTGCATCGCAGATTGTCATGATCGACATTAACAACGAAAGAGCCTTGGGTGAAGCTTTGGACATTCGTCAGGGAACGCCGTTTTGCGGAGCCTGTTCCATTTATGCCGGAGATTATCCGGACGCTAAGGACTCCAACATTGTCATTCTGACATCCGGTATTGCCAGAAAGCCCGGTCAGTCCAGACTGGAGCTTGCGCAAACCAACGTTGACATCACCAAATCCATTATTCCGGAAATCACCAAATATGCTCCGGACGCTACCTATATTATTGTAAGTAATCCGGTTGATATTTTAACCTATACATTCTGCAAGTGTTCGGGACTGCCCGAAAACCACATTATCGGTTCGGGTACGATTCTGGATACGGCACGTCTGCGCGCAAGACTTTCAGAATATTATAATATCAGCCAGAGCAATGTTCACGCTTATGTTTTCGGCGAGCACGGCGATTCGTCATTCATTCCGTGGTCGGTTGCCAACATCTCCAATGTTCCGATTCATGAATGTGATCAGCTGATTCAATGCCCCAACACCCTCTACCCCAAATTCGACAGCGAAGAGGTAGAGCAGTATGTACGCAAATCCGGCGGTCGGGTTATCGAGCAAAAGGGCGCAACCTTCTATGCCGTTTCCGCTTCTGTCTGTCACATCTGCAAATGCCTTTTGACCGGTATTGACACAACCATGACGGTATCCACCATGATGCACGGCGAATACGGCGTCAATGACGTTGCGCTGAGCGTTTTGAACATTGTCGGTCAGCAGGGTGCAAAGGCAAAGGTTTTGATGCCGCTTACGGATGACGAGCTTGCAAAGCTGAACAAGAGCACCGAAACCTTGAAAGAAGTTATTAAAAATCTGAAAATATGAGTTTTATACTCTTTTCATGGAAAGGAATGAATATAAAGATATGGAATATCGTATTGAACATGATTCGATGGGCGAAATGAAGGTTCCTGCCGACAGATTGTGGGCAGCGCAAACACAGAGAAGCCATGAGAATTTTGAAATTGGTGTGGATATTGAAACCATGCCGCGCGAAATTACGCACGCTTTCGGCATTTTAAAAAAAGCGGCGGCATTGGCGAACAACGAATTAAAGCCGGAAAAAATGACTGCCGAAAAATTAGAGGTCATTACAAAAGCCTGTGACGAGGTTATTGCCGGAAAACTGAACGGACATTTTCCGTTGGTTGTATGGCAGACCGGTTCGGGTACACAATCCAACATGAACGCAAACGAGGTTATCGCAAACCGCGCCAATCAGCTTGCCGAAAAGAAATTGGTACACCCGAATGATGATATTAACATGAGCCAGTCCTCAAACGACACATTCCCGACAGCCATGCATATCTCTGCTGTAATTGCAATTGAAGATAAGCTGCTGCCGGCGATTGAGCAGCTGATTGCCACTTTTAAAAAGCTGGAGGCTGAAAACGAGGGTATCGTAAAATCCGGCAGGACGCATCTGCAAGACGCAACTCCGATTAAATTCAGCCAGGAAATCAGCGGATGGCGCTCAAGCTTGGAGCGTGACGCAGAGCTTTTGAAAATGGCAGTAAAGCCGCTGCATGAGTTAGCGCTCGGCGGTACGGCTGTCGGAACGGGACTTAATGCCCCGAAAGGATTTTCCGAATTGGTTGCGGCAAAGGTCGCAGAGCTTACGGGCAAGCCGTTCGTAACCGCTGAAAATAAATTCCACGCATTGACCTCAAAGGACGAATTTGTATTCGCACACGGCGCAATTAAAGCCACCGCCTGCGATATGATGAAGATTGCAAACGATGTCCGCTGGTTGGCATCCGGTCCGCGTGACGGATTGGGCGAAATTCATATTCCCGAAAATGAACCCGGTTCCTCAATCATGCCCGGCAAAGTCAACCCCACGCAGTGCGAAGCTGTTACGATGGTTGCCGTACAGGTTATGGGCAACGATACCGCAGTCAGCATTGCCGCTTCACAGGGCAATTTTGAATTGAATGTATTCATGCCGGTTGCAGCCTACAACTTCCTGCAATCCGCAAGATTACTGGCAGAGGCGATTGTTTCCTTCAATAAAAACTGCGCAGTCGGTATTACGGCAAACAAGGAAAAGATGCATCATAATCTGCACAACTCCTTAATGCTTGTAACGGCACTGAATCCTTATATCGGCTATGAAAATGCCGCAAAGACCGCAAAGAAGGCATATAAGGATAATATTTCGCTCAAGGAAGCATGCGTTCAGCTGGGATTCCTTACCGAAGAAAAGTTTGACGAAGTATTCCATCCCGAACAGATGGTATAAAACAGCAATGGAGGATGATCCGAATCCTAATCGGATCAAGGCTCGTGCCACAGGGCACAGAAAGGAACGATGATAACGATGCAAGTTAGTTATTTTCCGGGCTGCACCCTCCGTACAAAGGCAAAGGAGCTTGACTTTTACGCAAGAAAATGCGCCGAGATTCTCGGCGTAGAGCTTTGCGAAATAAAAGACTGGCAGTGCTGCGGCGGCGTTTTCGTCAGCGCAAAGGACGAAATCGCCTCCAAGCTTTCAAGCGTTCGCGCGCTTGTTGCTGCAAAATCAGCACAGCAGCCTTTGGTTACGGTATGTTCAGCCTGTCATAATGTAATAAAACAGACCAATCACGAAATGCAGACCAATGAAGATTTCGCGGCAAAGGTCAATACCTATATGGCGCAGGATAAAAACTTTGAAGAGCCTTATAACGGCGAAACCGAGGTTTATCATTATCTGGAGCTTTTGCGCGATCAGATCGGCTTTGATAAAATCAAAGAAGCGGTAAAAAATCCGCTTAAGGGTAAGAAAATTGCCGCTTATTACGGATGTATGCTGCTTCGTCCCGGCAAGGTCATGCAATTTGACGATCCGGAAAATCCGCAGATTATGGAGGATTTCATAAAAGCACTGGGTGCAGAACCGGTGATTTATCCGGCACGGAACGAATGTTGCGGCGGCTACGTGGTATTGGAGGACGCCGAATCCGCTCGGAAGAAGAGCGGCGCGGTGATCGAAAGCGCACAAAATCACGACGCTGATATGATTGTAACCGCCTGTCCGCTTTGCCGATATAATCTCTTGAAAAACGGAAGTGAGCTGCCGGTATTGTATTTCACAGAATTGCTTGCCGAAGCTCTGGGTGTAAAGGAGGATCAGGATGCAGAATAAAACAGAACGTGAAAAAGAGCAAATCCTGCGCATGAGCGGCGTCAATCCGAGAAAATGTATGCGCTGTGGAAAATGCTCCGGAACTTGTCCTTCCTATGATGAGATGGAATACCATCCGCATCAGTTTGTTTATATGGTAGAAACAGGGGATCTTGAGGCGCTGAAAAAATCCGATTCCATCTATAAATGCCTATCCTGCTTCGCTTGTGTGGACAGATGTCCCAGAGGCGTTGAGCCGGCAAAGCTGGTAGAAGCGTTAAGATTATCGGTGATTCGTGAAAAAGGCGCAAATCATCTGACCCCGAACGACATTCCCGAATTGCTCGATGAAGATTTGCCGCAGCAGGCAATCGTCAGCGCATTCCGGAAATATTCAAAATAGAAAGGAGATACAAGCCATGCAAAGAATTGGCGTATTTGTCTGCCACTGCGGTACGAATATCGCGGGAACCGTTGATGTAAAGTCGGTTGCAGAGGCTCTGAAAAACGAGCCGGGGGTTGTTTTCTCCACCGATTATCAATATATGTGTTCTCAGGCAGGACAAGATATTATAAAAAATGCAATCGCCGAGCATCAGCTGACCGGTATCGTTGTCTGCTCCTGTTCGCCGCGTATGCACGAGGCAACCTTCAGAAAAACAGCAAAGGCAGCCGGATTGAATCCGTATATGGTAGAAATTGCAAACATTCGTGAGCAATGCTCATGGGTTCATAAAGAAATGCCGATCGGTACGGAAAAAGCGATTATTTTGGGAAAGGCAGCAGTTGCAAAGGTAAACCTGAACGCACCGCTGACTCCGGGCGAAAGTCCCGTAACCAAGCGTGCCTTAGTAATCGGCGGCGGTATTGCCGGTATCCAGACGGCTCTGGATATTGCAGACGCAGGATTCCCGGTTGATATTGTGGAAACCAAGCCGACCATCGGCGGTAAGATGGCGCAGCTGGATAAAACATTCCCGACGCTCGACTGTGCGGCATGTATTCTGACACCGAAAATGGTGGATGTGGCACAAAACGATAAAATCAGAATTTTCTCCTACTCGGAAGTGACCGAGGTTGGAGGCTTTGTCGGAAACTTTGAAGTAACGATTAAAAAACGTGCAAGATATGTCAAAGAGGAGGTCTGCACAGGCTGCGGTGCCTGTACGGAGAAATGTCCTCAGAAGAAAGTTCCGAACGAATTTAACTTAGGCATGGATAACCGTCGTGCCATCTATATCCCCTTTGCACAGGCAGTGCCGAAGGTGGCTACAATTGATCCTCGGTACTGTACCAAGCTGAAAACCGGCAAATGCGGTCTTTGCTCCAAGGTATGTACGGCAGGAGCCATCGACTACGAAGCAAAGGATGAATTTATTAAAGAGAAATACGGCGCAATCGTTGTGGCTACCGGTTTCAATCCGATTCCGATGGATCAGTTTGACGAATACGCTTACTCCCAGTCCAAGGATGTCATCACTTCCCTGGAATTTGAACGTCTTACCAATGCTGCCGGCCCGACACAGGGTACACTGCTCCGTCCGTCCGATGGTGAGCATCCGCATACCATCGTATTTGTACAGTGCGTAGGTTCAAGATGTGCGGCATGTGCGGAAAAGGGTAAGGAATACTGTTCAAAGATTTGTTGTATGTACACCGCAAAGCATGCGATGCTGACAAGAGATAAATACCCCGATACCGATGTTTATGTATTCTATATTGATGTGCGTACACCCGGTAAAAACTTCGATGAATTCTATCGCCGCGCGGTAGAGGAATACGGCGTTCACTATATCAAGGGTATGGTCGGCAAAGTTTCTCCGGAGGGCAAGAAATTAAAGGTTCAGGCATCCGATCTGATTGCCAACAAGCAGCTGCACATTGACGCGGATTTGGTCGTATTGGCTGCGGCAATCGAGCCGGATAAGTCTGCGCGTCCGCTGGCAACCATGCTGACAGCAAGTATGGATACCAACGACTTCTTTACTGAAGCGCATCCGAAGCTTCGTCCGGTAGAAAGCCCGACCGCCGGTGTATTCCTGTCCGGTACCTGTCAGGGACCGAAGGATATTCCGGAAACCGTTTCTCAGGCAGGAGCTGCCGCTTCCAAGGTAATCGGTCTGCTCTGCAAGGATAAGCTGACCGGAAACCCGTGCGTTGCTCATTCCGATGAAATGATGTGTAACGGCTGTTCTACCTGTGAAAAGGTTTGTCCTTACGGTGCAATCACCTATGTTGAAAAAGAATTTAGAATGCCCGACAGAACCACAAAGGTTCGCCGTGTGGCAGTCGTTAATGAAGCGGTATGCCAGGGCTGCGGCGCTTGTACGGTAGCATGTATGTCCGGCGCAATGGATTTGAAGGGCTTCACAAATAAACAAATTGTAGCGGAGGTGGACGCAATATGCAAGTAAATGAATATAAGCCGCTGATCGTTGCTTTCTGTTGTAACTGGTGTTCGTATGCCGGTGCGGATTTGGCAGGCAACAATCGTTTGAATTATCCGGCAGATGTAAAAATCATTCGTGTACCCTGCTCTTGCAGAGTCAATCCGATGTTTATTCTGCGTGCGTTCCAGAGGGGTGCCGATGGCGTAATCCTTTGCGGCTGCCATCCCGGCGACTGTCACTATACCTCCGGAAACTACTACACACGCCGCCGTATGTCGCTGCTGTTCTCAATGCTGGATTTCCTCGGCATTGAAAGAGAGCGTACCCGCGTAGAATGGGTCAGCGCGGCAGAGGGCGCAAAATTTGCTGCAACTATGAACGATTTCGTCGAAAAGGTAACGGCTCTCGGCGAAAACAAGAGATTGGAGGATTTGCGATGCAAGAAATAAAACGTGAAATTCTCATAGAAAAAGCCTCCGAGCTGCTCCAAAACGGCACAGTTGATCGTGTTTTCGGCTGGAAAACCGGAGAATTTGATTATGACATTACCCCGGCAGTTTTTCATTCTGCCGAAGAATTGGAAAAAGATTTTGTCTGGAATGACTTCTGCGGCGCAAACTTTTCCAAATACCTTGTGAAAGAAACCGCAAACAGCGACCAAAAGGTGCTTGTATTCCTAAAACCTTGCGACACCTACAGCTTTAATCAGCTTTTAACCGAGCATCGTTTTGACCGTGAAAAGGTTTACGTTGTCGGGATTCCCTGCAACGGCATGTTGGATATTCACAAGATCAAGGAAAAGGCAGAGGGCATTTCCTCGGTTGCGGTTGAGGGAGATCAGGTTTTGGTGAACACGCTTTATGACGGAACGATTGAGATTCCCGAAAATGAAGTGCTCGCCGAAAGATGTCTGACCTGCAAATCCAAAAAGCACGTTGCATTTGATGAGCTTTTGGGCGAGGATGGCGAGGTTCTGGAATCGACAAGATTCGATGAGGTCAGCCGCCTTGAGAAGATGACGCCGGATGAACGTTTTGAATTTTGGCAGAACGAGTTGTCCCGTTGTATTCGCTGCAATGCCTGTCGTGACGTTTGTCCGGCATGCACCTGCGAGAAGTGTGTATTTGACAATCCGGAATCCCCGATGGAAAACAAAGCGCCGGCAAACTCCTTTGAGGAAAAGATGTTCCACATTATCCGCGCATTCCATGTCGTGGGACGCTGCACGGACTGCGGCGAATGTTCGCGCGTATGTCCTCAGCACATTCCGCTTCATCTCTTGAACCGTAAATTTATTAAGGATATTAACGAGCTTTACGGCGAATATCAAGCAGGCGCGGTTGTCGGCAGCCGTGCTCCGATTGTGGATTATACGGAAGATGACGCTGAACCAAACGAAGCAGTAGAGAGAGGTGACGAGAATGCGTAAAATATCATTAGATAAAATAGATGAGCTTTTTGCAATAATCGCCTCCGAACAGAGCGTTTATTTGCCGGTTGATACAAAAACAGGCGCAAAATTCGAGAAATGGGAAGCCGGGAAAAAGCTTTCCGACGCCTTAAATACCGTAAGAAGCGCAAAGGATTTCTTCTTTCCCCAGACCGAAAATCTGATGGATTTTAAGGTTGAGGGAAAATCAATCGAAATCATCGACACCCGAAGCGAAAGCGAAAATTTCGTAATCTTCGGCGCACGCGCGTGTGATGTAAAGAGCTTTGAGATTCTGGATAAGGTATTCCTTGCCGAACCGGTGGATTCTTACTATAAAAATCGCCGCAGTCACGCAACGATCGTATCCATTGCCTGTACAAAGCCAATAGAAACCTGTTTCTGTCAGACCTTCGGTATTGACGCAGCCGCTCCCGAGGGCGATATTGTCTGCCACAAAACCGAGGACGCGCTTTATCTGGATGCAAAAACCGAAAAAGGCGAAAAGCTGCTGGAAAGCTTAAACACGCTTACCGAGGACACCGACAATGCCGCTGTTGAAGAACAGCAAAAGCTGATTCGCGAGCGCATGAGCAAGCTGCCTCTGGCAAATCTGAAGGCAGACGCATTCGGTTCGGGCAAAACAAGCGAGTTCTTCGACGCTCCGGAGTGGAAGGAACTTTCCGAATCCTGCTTAGGCTGTGGTACTTGTACCTTTGTCTGCCCGACCTGCCAATGCTATGACATCAAGGACTTTAACACCGGTCATGGTGTAAAGCGTTTCCGCTGCTGGGATTCCTGCATGTATTCGGAATTTACAAAAATGTCGGCAGGACAGCCCAGACTGACGCAGCTTGAGCGTTTCCGTCAAAGATTCATGCACAAGCTTGTATACTATCCGACCAATAACAACGGATTGTTCTCCTGCGTCGGCTGCGGACGTTGTCTTGCAAAATGCCCGATTCAGATGAATATCGTCAAGGTTATGAAAAAATTAGGAGGCGAAAAGAATGATTGATATGAAAGAACCTCTTATTCCCGTTGTCGGAGTCGTTACCGACATCAGAATTGATACGCCGGATGTAAAAACCTTTCGGGTGGTTACGCCCGACGGAAAAAAGGCTTTTGATCATAAGCCGGGTCAGTGCGCAATGCTTTCGATTCCGGGAGTCGGCGAGGCAATGTTCTCCATTACCTCCTCTCCAACGAACACCGAATATATGGAATTTTCAATAAAGAAATGCGGATGTATGACCGATTGGCTGCACTCGATGGATGTCGGACAGCAAATCACCATCCGTGGGCCTTACGGCAACGCCTTTCCGGTTGACACAGAATTTGCCGGTCATGACATGCTGTTTATCGCCGGCGGTATCGGTCTTGCACCGCTCCGCTCTGTCATCAATTACTGCCGTCACTACCGCGACCGTTACGGAAAAATCGACATCGTATACGGCTCGCGCAGCATGCAGGATTTGGTGGATTACCAGGAAATCATCAACGAATGGGCAGAAGATGCCGGCGTCAATGTACACCTAACGATTGACCGCGAACAGCCCGAATGGGACGGTCATGTCGGTTTTGTTCCGAACTACGTCAAAGAACTTGGATTCTCAACCGACAAGATCGCAATCCTCTGCGGCCCGCCCATCATGATTAAGTTTACGCTTGCAGGGCTTCAAGAGCTTGGCTTTGACAAGACGCAAGTTTACACCACAATGGAGCTGCGTATGAAGTGCGGAATCGGCAAATGCGGAAGATGTAATATCGGCTCAAAATACGTCTGCAAAGACGGCCCGGTATTCCGTTGTGACGAGATTGATGAGCTTCCCGATGAATATTAAAAATTTGAGTCCCGAAAGGAGTTTAATAATATGGATAACATGGTAAACGTATACCTGTTTGGCAAGCAGTACAGCGTTCCCGATAATCTGACGATTATGCGCGCGATGGAATATGCCGGCTATCAGCTGATTCGCGGCTGTGGCTGCCGGAACGGTTTCTGCGGCGCCTGTGCAACAATTTACCGCATTAAGGGCGACAAGGAATTAAAGACTTGCCTTGCATGTCAGACAAAGGTTGAAAACAATATGTATGTGGCAACATTGCCGTTCTTCCCTCTGGTAAAAGAGGTTTATAACATTGAAGAAATCAAGCCGACCGAGCAGATTATGATGCAGCTTTACCCGGAAATTTACGCTTGCGTAGGCTGTAATGCCTGTACAAAGAGCTGTACACAAGGTCTGAATGTTATGCAGTACATTGCCTATGCTCAGCGCGGAGAATTTGAAAAGTGCGCCGAGGAATCCTTTGACTGCGTAATGTGCGGTGTCTGCTCCTCCAGATGCCCTGCCGGAATTTCACATCCGCAGGTAGCCATGCTGGCGCGCAGACTGAACGGAAAGTATCTTGCTCCCAAGACAAAGCATCTGGAAAACCGCGTTAAGGAGATCAAGGACGGAACCTTTACGGAATTGATTGAAGCCCTGATGGGTAAGCCGGTTGAAGAGCTGAAAGAGCTTTATAATAACAGAGAAATCGAAAAGTAAGGAGGGACAGGATTTATGTATTCAGCTGAATTTCAGGAATCATTAAAGGCAGTAGAGGCTGCCCGTAAAGAAAATATAGCATACGAGCCAAAGCGTATGACGGCTCAGGAAAAAGAAGACCTTCTTGCCGCATATCATCCGGATTATAAGAAGCAGGAATTTTCAACACTTCAAATCGGCCCCAACAAGGGTGAAGAAGTTCCGCATGAGCTATGCGAGCTGTTGCAGGCAAAGAGCAGAATCACAGCCGATCAAATCGACCTTTCCGATGTGAAGTATGACGTTGACGTGCTGATTATCGGCGGCGGCGGCGCCGGTTCTTCCGCAGCAATCGAGGCAGACAATGCCGGTGCAAAAGCCATGATCGTAACCAAGCTCAGAATCGGTGACGCGAACACCATGATGGCAGAGGGCGGCATTCAGGCAGCGGATAAGGAAAACGACTCCCCTGCCATCCACTTCTTAGACGCTTTCGGCGGCGGACATTTTGCGGCAAAAAGAGATTTGCTTGCAAAGCTTGTCTGTGATGCACCCGAAGCGATTCAGTGGCTGAACAATTTAGGCGTGGAATTTGACAAGGCGCCCGACGGTACAATGATTACCACCCACGGCGGCGGAACCTCACGTAAGAGAATGCATGCCGCAAAGGACTATTCCGGTGCGGAAATCATGAGAACTCTGCGTGATGAAGTTATCAACCGCGGAATCCCCGTTGTAGACTTCACCTCCGCAATCGAGCTGATTCTGGATGAAAACGGAAAAGCAGCCGGAGCGGTGCTGATGAATATGGAAACGAAAGAGTTGATGGTTGCCAAGGCAAAAACTGTTATTATCGCAACCGGCGGCGCAGGTCGTATGCACTATCAGGGTTTCCCCACCTCCAACCACTACGGCGCAACCGCAGATGGTCTGGTTCTGGGCTACAGAGTCGGCGCAAAGCTGCTTTATGCCGATACATTACAGTATCACCCGACCGGCGCAGCATTTCCGCAGCAGATTTTCGGCGCACTCGTAACCGAAAAGGTTCGTTCACTCGGTGCAAAACTGGTGAACCGTGACGGTAAGGTATTCATGCATCCGTTGGAAACCCGTGACGTTGCGGCAGCATCAATCATTTGTGAATGTTCCGACAGAGCTGAGGGTGTTGACACCGGCAGCGGCAAGGCTGTTTGGTTGGATACTCCGATGATTGAGGAAATCGGCGGCGAGGGTACGATTGAAAGCCGTATCCCGGCAATGATGCGTATGTTCATGAGCTACGGTATCGACATCCGCAAAGAACCGATTCTGGTATACCCGACGCTGCACTATCAAAACGGCGGACTGGATATTAATGTTGACGGTATGACAACAAACGTTGAGAACCTGTTTGTTGCCGGCGAGGCTGTCGGCGGAATCCACGGCAGAAACAGACTGATGGGTAACTCCCTGTTGGATATTATCGTATTCGGAAGAAGTGCCGGCAAGAACGCTGCAAGCAAAGCAAAAGACACAACCGTAGGAAAGCTGACGCTTTCTCATATCGAAAAATTCGATGCCGAAAGAGCAGTTGCAGGAATTGAAACAGACGCTGTTTCACCAAAGCTGCTGCCGAATTACAGCGGTCAAAAAGATATTTAAAGAAACACAATTCGGGAGAAGCGGCTGCTTCTCCCGAATATTTGATTAAAATCGCCGCTTGATGCGGCAGAATGGAGATTGATTATGATTACAATTACAGGAATTACCGATTTATTCGAGGCGCTGACGATTTTCTGTTTCGGACTCTCATGGCCAATTTCAATCCGTAAATCCATTATATCCAGAACAGCAAAGGGAAAGAGCTTATTTTTTGAGATTTTCTTGCTGATCGGTTATGCTTTCGGAATTGCCAAAAAAATTATTGAAAGAGGAATTATCGGTAAATCAGGATTTATTTTTTATCTTAGCTTCTTCTTCTACATCTTGAACTTTATCGAAATTTCAATTGACGTTGCACTATATTTCAGAAACAGAAAGCTGGATCAAGCAGCGGAGCTTGCCGCAGCAAAATAAAACCTCATGCCGTTCGGCACACGGCGACTCAATTCAAAATTAAATAGATGACTCTTTTAACAACCGGTATAAAATAAAACGGAATTGACGCGGCAACTTCAAACTACCGCACCAATTCCGTTTTTTTATCTAACATTGATAAAGAACCCTGTTCTTTATTCCTTATCCTTGCCGCAACAATGCTTATATTTCTTGCCGCTTCCGCAGGGGCATGGATCATTTCTTCCCGGCTCTTTCTTCGCCGTTGCACCCTTGCTCTTCAAAGAGCCATCTCCGCCGGTATCCAGCGGCTTTGCAACCTGTTCACGCTGAATCTGGATTCTGGGCATTGCCGAAAGCACATATCGAACGGTATCGCGCTTAATTGCATCCAACATTCCCTGATACAATTCCGCACCGACGTTCTTGTATTCCATAACCGGGTCATGCTGACCGTATGCACGCAAACCAATCTCGCGCTTTACATGCTCCATCTCGTCCAGATGATCCATCCAAAGCGTATCAACAACTTTCAGCATAATAACGCGCTCCAATTCACGCATATTTTCGCCGAAAATTTCCTCCTGCATTGCATAGCGCTTCATCGCAATTTCCATCAGTTGATCGTTGATGTCATTGCGCGTGATCGTTTCCAGATCTTCTTCCGCAACATGGAACTCATTTTCCGCTCTGAGATACGTATTTGCAAATTCAGCAATCGCGCGGAAGTTCCACTCATCCGGAATCTCCGAAATTCCGATATAATCATCCAGAGCCGAATCAATCACGCTCTCAATCATATCCTTAATTGTTCCGGAAATATCCTCGCCATCCAAAACCTTCTGACGCTGAGCATAAATAATCTTACGCTGCTCATTCATAACTTCGTCATACTGGAGGACGTGCTTACGCGAATCAAAGTTTCTGCTTTCCAGATTCTTCTGCGCATTCTCAATCGCGTTTGTCAGCATTTTCGCTTCAATCGGCTGATCTTCTTCCAGTCCCAATGTTTCAACCATCTTCTTAACTCTCTCCGATCCGAAGATTCTCATCAGATCATCGTCAAGCGAAAGGAAGAACCGTGACGCACCCGGGTCGCCCTGACGTCCGGCACGACCGCGAAGCTGATTATCAATACGTCTGGACTCATGACGCTCTGTACCGATAATAAAGAGTCCGCCTGCTTTTTTGACTTCCTCCTGCTCCGGCTTAATCTGCGCCTTGAATTTATCATTTAATTCCGTAAAGGTCTTTCTTGCATTGATGATTTCTTCATCATCCGTATCGCCGAAACCGGTTGCTTCTGCGATCATCTCATCGCTAAAGCCCATTTTCGCCATTTCGTGCTTTGCCATATACTCCGCATTACCGCCAAGCATAATATCCGTTCCACGACCTGCCATATTGGTAGCAATCGTTACCGCGCCCTTTTTACCGGCTTGCGCAACAATTTCCGCTTCTTTCTCGTGGTATTTCGCATTCAATACCTCATGCGGAATTCCCTGGCGTTTGAGCAATGCACTCAATTGCTCCGATTTATCGACATTGACCGTGCCGACCAGTACAGGCTGTCCCTTTTCGTGACATTCCTTAATCTGGCGAATAACAGCAATATATTTTCCCTGTTCTGTTTTATAAACCGAGTCATGCATATCCATACGGATTACCGGCTTATTGGTCGGAACCGCAACGCAGTCCAATTTATAAATATGCTGGAACTCCTCTTCCTCGGTCAGCGCCGTACCGGTCATACCGGACAGCTTTCCGTAAAGACGGAAGAAATTCTGGAACGTAATCGTTGCCAGTGTTCTGGATTCCGCCTCAACCTTAACACCCTCTTTAGCTTCAATCGCCTGGTGCAAGCCATCGCTATAGCGGCGTCCCGGCATGATACGTCCGGTAAACTCGTCCACAATCAGAACCTCGCCGTCTTTTACAACATACTGCTGATCGCGGTGCATAACGCCGTTTGCGTGCAGCGCCTGGTTGATATGGTGAAGCAGCTTCATGTTTTCGGGATCCGAAAGGTTTTCCACACCAAATCCCTGCTCGGCTTTCTTAACACCGCGTTCCGTTAAGGTTGCGGTTTTCGCCTTTTCGTCCACAATATAATCAGCGTCTACATCAACGTCCAACTGCTTATCGTCATGCTCGGTTAATACCAACTTCTTCAAGCGCTTTGCAAACATATCCGCAACGCGGTATAAATCACTGGAGGTATCGCCCGGTCCCGAAATGATCAACGGTGTTCTCGCCTCATCAATCAAGATGGAGTCCACCTCATCCACGATGGCATAATTATGCCCTCTCTGAACCATTTCTTCCTTATGAACGACCATGTTATCACGCAGATAATCAAAGCCCAGTTCGTTGTTTGTGCCGTAGGTGATGTCGCTTGCATATGCCGCACGGCGCTCCTCTTGGCTCTTATCATGAATAATCAAACCGCATGACATACCGAGGAAACGGTACACCTTTCCCATCCACTCGCTATCACGCTTTGCAAGGTAATCGTTGACGGTAACGATATGTACGCCCTTACCCGTCAGCGCGTTCAAATATGCCGGAAGCGTAGACACAAGCGTCTTACCTTCACCGGTTTTCATTTCGGCGATTCTTCCCTGATGCAGAATAACACCGCCGACAACCTGGCATGGGAAATGCTTCATTCCAAGCACTCTCCAGCTCGCCTCTCTCATAACGGCAAAAGCCTCCGGGAGAAGGTCGTCCAAGGTTTCTCCGTTCTTCAATCTTTCCTTAAATTCAGGAGTCTTTGCTTTTAATTCAGCGTCCGTCAGCTTTGCGGTTGCCTCCTCCAAAGCCAAAACCTTATCGGCTATCGGTTTTACCTTTTTCAGCTCCCGATCGGAATAGGTGCCGAAAATTTTATCAAAAAAACTCAATCGTTTCACATCCTTTTTTATTATCCATTCTTTCGAATGGCAAAAAACATACTATACTTTTTATTATAACACATAATTTAGAGAATTACCACTGTTTTTTGTTAATTTTTTTTAAATTTTTGAAAATAATTTTTGATTTCCTCATCAATCGGCGCTCCGGGCGCAATAAGATGAATCCGCTGATCTCTGCGAAACCATGTCAACTGCCGCTTTGCATATCGACGTGAGCTCATTTTTATCAGCTCTTTACATTCCTCACGCGTCATCGCACCGTCCAGATATTCCGCGGTTTCCTTATACCCGATTCCCTGCATGGACTGCATTTCCTTTGTACATCCCATTGCCAGAAGCTTTCTCACCTCGTCCTCCAAACCGCTGTCAAACATCATGTCAACGCGCCGGTTAATGCGCTCATATAGCACGCTACGCTCGTAATTTGGCATCAGCATCAGCGGCTCATAGCGGCTTTCAACCTGTTGAGTTTCCCGTTGATGCACGGAAATCGGCTTTCCGGTTGCGCGATAAAATTCAATCGCGCGTACAATCCGGCGCAGATTATTCGGATGCATTCCGGCAGCCGCCTCCGGATCAATCTCCGCCAACATTTCCAACAAATATTCCGCTCCTTTTTCCGCCGCAATGGCGTTAAGCTCCGCACGGATTTCGGGATTCGTTCCCTCCTCGCCGAAGGTCACGTCATTAACAACGCTGTTGATATAAAGTCCCGTTCCTCCGGCAAGAATCGGCATTTTACCGCGTTCGATAATCTCCCGAATCGTTCGGTGTGCCAGCGGCACATAATCCGCCACGCTGAACGGCTCGCGCGGATCGACAAAACCCACAAGATGGTGCTTTGCCGCCGCCAATTCCTCCTCGGTTGGCTTTGCCGTTCCGATATCCATGTATTGATAAATCTGCATGCTGTCGGCATTCACAACTTCACCGCCGCTCAGCTGCGCCGCCTTGATCGCCAGCGCGGTTTTCCCGCTTGCGGTCGGGCCGCAGATGACGATTAACGGAAGTTTTTCCATATTAATGACCATTAAATCCTTTCAATTCATATTATACGATTCGCTTAAAATCCTTTTCGATTTCCCGTTTTGTCTTTACAATCGTAATGGGACGCCCATGGGGACAGGTATTCTTTTTGCTGCGCTCCAAAAGCAAAACCTTTCTTACCAGCGTTTCCATTTCTTCCATTGAAAGCTTATGATTCGCCTTGACCGCCGATTTGCACGCCACCGTATACAAAAGCCGCTGACGAACGTCGGAAATCAATTCATTTCGTCCCTCGCCAAACTGCGTGATTAATTCAACCAACAAATCCTCCGCGTCACTCATGTCCACATCGGACGGAATCCCGACAATTTGAACGGTTCCGTTATTCTCACTACAGTCAAATCCTAATCGGTGCAGTTCCTCCTCAGCCTCCGCATAATATCCGGCTTCAGCGCCGTCCAGATGCACCTCCACCGGCTCAATCAGCATTTGAGAATAAATCCCCTTATGATTTAACTCCTCCAAAAGCTCCTCATATTTTAAGCGTTCATGCGCCGCATGCTGATCAATAATCAGCATGGAAAGATCTTTTTCTACAATAATGTAAGTATCAAAAATCTGTCCTGCCACCTTGAAGTATTCCAGAATTTCCTCTTGATCATCAGACGGTGTTTCAAAATCCTCCGGCGCTGCCTGCGGTATTTCCTGCTGCTCCGCTTTTTGCTCTGCTTTCTTTTTGTATTGCAGAATCACGCTGTCTTTCGGCAGATACTTCGGCTCGGTTTCTTCTCCCGTACCGCTGATGACCTCCAAAATTTCCCGTCTTAACGGCGGTGCTGTTTCTGTGCTTTGCGCAATCGGTGCTGCTGTTACATCCGAAACAAACTGCTTACTGGATTCCGTTAAGATACTGCTGAAATTTTCTTTTAATGTTTTTCCGTTGGCATACGGGGTTTTAGTGTCCCTAAAAGACGTTTCAGGTTTAGTGTCCTCAATCGCTTTTTGCGGCGTACCCGCTTTATTGTCCCCTCCGGAATCCTTTTTCAAAAACGGATTCTCTCTCGGATTAAAATTCTTCGTTTCGGGGCGATGCAGCATATTCGTTGGGATTCCCAAAAAGTCCGTTGCTTTTTCCGGTTCCGCTTCCTGCTCCGGAATCGCGTAGAGTGCATTCTTCACCCCATAATAAACGGTATGATACACCAGACGATCATCCGAAAACTTCACTTCAAGCTTTGTCGGATGTACGTTAATATCAATCAACAGAGGATTGATTTCAATATTCAATACCGCCAGCGGAAATTTCCCGATCATAATCTGATTTTTGAATGCCTCCTCAAGCGCATTCATCAGCTTTGGGCTTTTCACATAGCGCTTATTGACAAAAAAGCTTTCGTGACTTCGGTTGGGTCGGGCAACATTCCCGTTGCCGATAACGCCGCTCACAATCACTCCGTCATTTTCATAATGTACAGGAATTAAATTTCTGGCGTAATCCCGTCCGTATACGGTACAAACCGCATTGCTTAAATTACTGTCCCCAGGACTGAACAATTTTTCTTTTCCGTTCACAAGCAGCCGGAAAGAAATCTCCGGATGTGCAAAAATAAAACGCGACATAATATCGGTGATATATCCCACCTCGGTTGCGTCCTTCTTTAAAAACTTTGCTCTCGCCGGAGTGTTGAAAAACAAATCCTCCACAATCACAGCCGTTCCGCGCTGCAAACCGGCTTCATCCGAGGAAAGAATCTCGCCGCCGGCGCATTTCACGCAAACGCCGTCCCCCTCCTTTTGACGAGTATACAAGCTTACGCGCGCAACCGCACCGATACTGGAGAGTGCTTCTCCGCGAAACCCCAAAGTATAGATCGCGTCCAGATCTTCTTCCGATTTTATTTTGCTCGTTGCATGGCGCAGGAAACAGATTTTTGCGTCCTCTGCATTCATGCCCTTGCCGTTATCCGTGACACGGATATAAGTAGAACCGCCCTTTGCAATATCGACCGTAATCGTAGACGCGCCGGCATCAATCGAGTTTTCCACCAACTCTTTCACAACGCTTGCCGGGCGTTCTACGACCTCGCCTGCCGCGATTTTATTCGAAATTTCTCCGGGAAGTATATTAATGATTCCCATAAAATAATACCATCCTTTCAGATAGTTTTGATTCAATCCGACCATTACATAATGTGATTTTTCGTGAAAAATTTTCATCTGTTTTTCGATCTGCTGCGGCTCAAACATCCGCTGCATTGCGCGGAACTCGCCTTCATAGGTCGAAAAGCAGATGAAAATTCTTGCTGACAAATTTGGATTGTTGATTTTACTGTCCCTTGCGTCTTGATTGAATCGTGTGCATTAAATTTAGTAAGTGCAAATAAGAAATATATGTATTGATTCTATTTACTTTTTGTGGCTGCATAAAATCCGAATGCAGCGATAGGGGATTGCATGTGTATTGATTCCGTTCCGGCTCAGACATCCGCTACGCTGCGCGGAGTAGAACTCGCCTGCACAAAATCAATACACATGCAATCCCGCGAAAGTTAGGCTTTTTCTTCTCCTTTTGCCATATTTACCAAATCAAACAGCTTCTGTGCCGCATCCATCAGCGTCATTGACGGAACATCAGCATTTCTTAATTCATTCATGATTTTTTCTTCAACGGAGTCTTCCTTGACCGGAATCAAGTCGCTGTCCGGAACAGCATAATCCGCCTCCGAAAAATCGCCCTCAATATCCAGTGCAAGCTGCTCAAAAATCGGTTCATCCCGTTGGGGCATTGTGCTTTCCAGGTGCTTTAAAATCCGCTTTGCCGCAAGAATCACCGGCTTTGGAACACCTGCCAGTGCCGCAACCTCAATACCATAGCTGCGATCCGCACCGCCGCGCACGATTTTACGCAAAAACGTAATCTCATCGCCTTTTTTCTTCACGGCGATGTTATAATTTTTCACGCCCTCAAGGTTATCCTCCATCTCCGTCATTTCATGATAGTGCGTTGCAAAAAGCGTTTTTGCGCCGATTTTCTTCTTATCGTGAACATATTCCGCAACCGCCCATGCGATGGAAAGTCCATCAAAAGTACTCGTTCCTCTGCCGATTTCATCCAGAATAATCAATGAACGATTCGTGGCATTTTTCAGAATATTCGCCACCTCCGTCATTTCCAGCATAAAAGTACTCTGCCCCGACGCAATATCATCCGACGCGCCCACACGCGTGAAAATCCGATCTACCACGCCGATATGCGCTGAGCATGCCGGTACAAAGCTTCCGATCTGTGCCATCAGCGTAATCAGCGCCGTCTGCCGCATGTAGGTTGACTTTCCTGCCATATTCGGCCCGGTAATAATCATTAACCGGTTTTTATCCGTATCCAGCATCGTATCATTCGGAACAAAAATCGCATTATCCGCCATAATTTCCACAACCGGATGCCGTCCCTCGTGAATCTCGATCAATCCCGAATTATCAATTGCCGGACGGGTATAGCCATTTTTCACAGCAACCTCCGCCAACGAATACAAACAATCCAGATTGGAAAGCACCTCTGCAAGCTGCTTTAAGGAATCCATATATTTCAGAATTTCGTCAATCGACTGCTGATATAAATGCAGCTCCAGCTCCAACAGCTTTTCGGACGCGCCCATAATCTCCGTTTCGATTTCCTTGAGTTTGACCGTCGTAAAACGCTCGTTATTTGCCAGGGTCTGCCGGCGTATGTAGTCCTCCGGCGCATTATCCGCCTGGGATTTCGGAATGTCGATATAATATCCGAAAACCTTGTTGTATCCTATCTTCAGCTTTGAAATGCCGCTCCTTTGGCGTTCTTCCTCCGCAAAAGCCTCCAGATACGCCTTTCCATTTTGCTTAATATCCCGCAAATCGTCCACCTGGCGGCTATGCCCCGGCTTGATGATATTCCCATCACGCGTAATTGCCGGCGCGTCATCGCTGATGGCGGATTCCAGGTACAGCCACAATTTATTTAAGCCCTCAAAATCTACGGTCATTCCATGAATCATCGGTGATTTTGCCTGCTCAATTACCTCACGCAGTGTCGGCAGATTATTCAGCGTATTTTTTAACGCCAGCATGTCTTTCGGCGTGACTGCGCCGGAGGAGGTTCGGGTCAGGATTCTCGAAATATCATAGGTAGAATCCAATGCGTATTTTACTGAATCTCTGAAATCAAAAGAATTAACCAGCTCATCCACAGAATCCAACCGATCCTTGATTGCTCCGACATCCAACAGCGGTTTTTCAATCCATTGCCTTAAAAGCCGCGCTCCCATGGAGGTTCTGGTTTTATCCAACACCCCCAACAGCGAGCCGCTGCGCTTATTATCACGGAGCGTTCCGGTCAGCTCCAGATTCCGCCGCGTTGCCAAATCCATATCCATGTAGTCGGCTGCGGAATACAAGGTCAGCTTATCAATATAGGAAACGGTTGATTTTTGCGTATGGAACAAATACCGCAGCATCGCCGCCACCGCCGTCACAATATCGGTACAACCCACAAGCTTCAAATCCTGCAAGGAGTTTGCCTTAAAATGTTTCAGCACAATATCCGCCGAATCATCTCCGGTAAAAAGCGAATCATGCATAAAATCGGGAATCAGATTAAACCGCTGAATGATTTTCTTATTCAGCTCCGGCTTACCCTTGGAGTTCACGATGATTTCACGCGGATTATAGCGCGCTGTTTCGTTCATGATTTCACTCATGGAGTAAACCTCGGTCGCAAACATCTCGCTCGTTGAAATATCGCAGAAAACCAGTGCCGCACGCTTTTTACCCACAAAAATCACAGCCAGATAATTATTGCTTTTCTCGTCCAGAAACTCATCCTCAATCAAGGTTCCCGGTGTGACAACACGCACAACATCCCGTTTTACCAGACCCTTTGCCTGCTTCGGATCCTCCGTTTGCTCACAAATCGCAACCTTATAGCCTTTCTCAATCAGCTTGGCAATATAGGTTGTGACGCTATGATACGGAACACCGCACATCGGCGCACGTTCCTCCAATCCGCAGTCCTTTCCCGTAAGCGTCAGCTCCAGCTCGCGCGAGGCAACCTGAGCGTCCTCAAAAAACATCTCATAAAAATCTCCGAGACGGTAAAATAAAATACAATCCGAATATTCTTCTTTTGTCTGCAAATATCGCTGCATCATGGGCGACATTTTTTTTATCTGTTCCCGATCCATGTTGATTCCTTTCTGTTTCTTATATGTAATAGCAAAATGTGCTTTTTTTGAAATTTCATCTGTTTTTCATGTTATGACCGCAGATTTAAGCCGCAATAAAATGAAAAACATACGAAATTCCTTGCCGGTATAGGCTGAATTTGGGCGATACCTTTGGCTGCAAAAATTCAAGTGTGGTGCTTGGATGGGACTGTGTGTTTCATTCTGTTTCGGCTCAAACATCCGCTACGTTGCGCGGAACTCGCCTACTCAGACTGAAACACACAATCCCATCCTCCGAATGTTCGGCTCTTTGAAAGCTTATCATCTAATTATTGATGGAAACGGTGATTCCTCTGGTTCGGCTCAGACATCCGCTACGTTGCGCGGAACTCGCCTACTCAGACTGAAACACACAGTCCCATCCTCTCAGTATTAGTGGCAGCCGCCGCAGGTGCAGCAATCGTGTGTGCAATTCGGGTCTTGTCCGGTGATATAATAATTCAAAATCTGGTTGACTTGATTGACAATCGCGTCAAATTCCTTTTTCGCCTCCACATAATTGCGGATACTTTCATTCGTTTCATACAGCTTTGCAAAAGCTTCATTATTCTGCTTTACCGCTTCTTCTCTTGAAATTTTGCCGTTTTGCAAATCCCGCGCAAGATTCATCCGATTCAGATTAAATTCCTGCATCAGCGTTTGTGCGTCCTCGTCTGCCGCCTGTGCAGCCTCCGCAGCTTTTGCTTTCTTCAACTCCTCGCTATTCTGTATCATTTCTCCCAATTCTCTTGTCTTTTCAAAAATATCCATGATTTTTTATTCCTTTCTTTACTTTAAGTTTTAATGTCTGTCGGAAAATTCATCGGTGTTTATTCCGGTTCGACTCAAACATCCACCGCCTGCACAGAACAAAAACAGATGAATTTCATAAATCGCTTAATTTGCCAATTCGCCGTTCAAGCTCCATGTATGCGCTTCGGTAATCCGAACATTGACATACTGACCAATCAGTGACGAATCGCCTTTAAAGTTGACAATCTTTGAGCTGTCACATCTTCCGGAAAGCATATCGGGGTCATTTTTGGACACTCCATCCACTAAAACACGCTCAACCCGTCCGACATAAGCTTCATTTTTCCGCTTGGAAATCTCATTTTGCACCGCCAGCAGCCGGTCAAAATTCTTGTGTATTTCCTCATCCGACAAAACAAAATCCAGTTTTGCTGCCGGAGTTCCCTCACGTCTGGAATAGATAAATGAGAAAATGTTGTCAAATTCGACTTTTCGCAATACATCCAGTGTTTCCTCAAAGTCCTCGTTGGTTTCCGTCGGGAATCCGACAATAACGTCCGTGGAAAGAGAAATATCGGGAATCTCACGCTTAACTTTTTCTATCTTTTTCAGATAGTCCTCTTTTGTATACCGGCGGTTCATATCTTTCAGAATTTTATCGGAACCTGCCTGGAACGGCAAATGCAGCTGACGGCAGACCTTATCACATTCCTTCATCGCCTCAATCAGCCGATCCCCGAAATCCTTCGGATGTGAAGTCATGAACCGAATCCGCTCTACGCCCTCAATGCCGTTCACCATCCGCAAAATATCGCTGAAATCAACGGATTCCTCCAAATCCTTTCCGTAGGAATTGACGTTTTGCCCCAAAAGACAAATCTCTGTACAACCGCCGCGAACCAATTCTTCAATCTCTGCCTTAATATCCTCCGGCTTACGGCTTCTCTCGCGTCCGCGCACATATGGGACAATACAATAGGAGCAGAAATTATTGCAGCCGTACATAATGCTGACCCATGCCTTATCGGAGCTTTCACGCATAATCGGCATTTCCTCGGCGATCACGCCCGGCGAATCGGTAATATCCGTCACCGTATGCTTTTCGGTAATCGCCTGATAGAGCAGCTCCGGCAGTTTATACAACGCATGCGTTCCGAAAATCAAGTCGACATTCGTATAAACCTTTTTGATTTTTTCCGTAATATGCTCCTGCTGCACCATGCAGCCGCATACCGCGGTAATCATAGAGGGGCGCTCCTCTTTCATGTGCTTTAAAATTCCCAGCCGCCCGAAAACCTTTTGCTCCGCATTTTCCCGAACCGCGCAGGTGTTGTAAATAACCAAATCCGCCTGTGCTTCGGTTTCGGTAAATTCATAGCCGCAGTCGCGCAGCATACCCCGAATCCGCTCCGTATCGTTTTCATTTTGCTGACAGCCATAGGTCTTGGCACAGGCAAGCAGCGGTCTGCCGAGATTGACCGCCGTATTATTGTTGATTTCACGAAGCTTTGCGGTGTACTCCCGTTGCAGCCGCATTTGCTCCGGTGTAATGATATTTGCCATGTTTTTTGAAAGCCCTTTCATTCGTTAAAATTCATAATCAACCACACGCCGCTCGCTTACGTTCGGACGCACAAACTCCGTGCCGACCGCCTTATGAGCCGGATGCCCGATATATGTGTTCAAGTCCTCTTTGGAATCGAACGTTGAAACCAACACGATATCGGAAGCCGCTTCGGTTTCGTTAAAGTTGATTCCTACTTGAATCTCCCGGATTACATCAATTTTATCCTTCAATGCCTCCAGGTTTGTCTTAATCGCCTGTGCTTTCTCCGCCTTGTCGGGTGCGTCTGCCAGGCGCCATACTACAATATGACGTATCATGAGATGAAAATTCCTTTCTGTTCAGATTTGCATAGACCGCATAAACCTCCAAAAGACAGCCGTCTATGAATTTTTGCCAATAAAATTTGCAATTATAACATATATTATACCATTCTTTTTTATAAATTTCAATCAATTTTCAAGAACAATTTCTTTTTCTTTGAATATTACGGCATAAATCCCCTTTTTCACAAGCTTTTTTAGGAATTTTTCTTCCAAATTTCTCTCATACGCCGCCATTTCGCAAAATATTCCACAATTCCGCCGCCGTTATATTGACATCTTTCTGAAAATATTATATAATAAAATAATTAGAAAAGACAGTAATAATATTTCACGCCGATTAGGCAATTGCAAAATACAACAGCTCCTAAGTTTTTATCTGCCTTTCATTCTATTGCGGCTCAAACATCCTCTACGATGCGCGGAACTCGCCTCCATCTACTGAAACACAGATAAAAATTCGTCCAAGAAAGCACATTTTACAATCGCCTTCTTCACGCCGATATATGAAAGGATTTGAAAAAATGGATTTTGAAAAATATGTGATTGACCGTATCGTTTCCTTGACTGAACTGGATCGGACGGTTGTGGAAAAATCAATCGAAACGCCCCCGGATGACAAAATGGGGGATTTGGCATTTCCTTGTTTTCCGCTCGCAAAAATACTGCGTAAGGCTCCGCCGCTGATTGCAAAGGAGCTTGCCGAAAGCTTTCCGACGGACGATGTAATCGAAAGAGTGGAATCGGTCGGCGGATATTTGAACTTTTTCTTTAACCGCTCCCGATTTGCCGCCGATGTAATTTCAGCAATCTCCGCTGCCGGAAAGGATTGGGGACGCTCTGACATGGGTGCCGGAAAAACCGTTCTGGTAGAGTATTCCTCCCCCAATATCGCAAAACCGTTTCATATCGGGCATCTGTTCTCCACCGCAGTCGGGAACTCCCTGGCACGGATTTACAAGCATCTCGGCTACAATGTCCAATCCTTAAACCACCTCGGCGACTGGGGAACGCAATTCGGAAAACTGATTTGTGCCTATAAGCGTTGGGGCGATAAGGCGGTCATCGAAAAAGACCCGATTAACGAGCTGCTGAAAATTTATGTAAAATTCCACGAAGAAGCAGAAAAAGATCCGGCATTGGAGGATGAAGCAAGACACTACTTCAAATTGCTCGAGGACGGCGATCCCGAAACAACCGCGCTTTGGAAATATTTCAAGGATATTAGCTTAGTGGAATTTCAGCGCGTCTATGACATGCTCGGCGTTCACTTTGATTCCTATAACGGCGAAGCATTTTACTCCGACAAAATGGATGAAATCGTAGAGATTCTTCGCGACAAGGGATTGCTTGTGGAAAGCGACGGCGCACAGGTGGTTGATTTATCCGAATTGAATATTCCGCCCTGTATCATTTTGAAATCAGACGGTGCAACCATTTACGCCACCCGTGACATGGCAGCGGCGCTTTATCGGCACAGAACATATCATTTTTACAAAAACATTTATGTGGTGGGAACACCGCAGGCGCTGCATTTCAAGCAGATTTTTGCCGTGATGAAAAAGGCAGGCTGGGAATGGAGCGAGGGCTGTCAGCATGTCAATTTCGGATTGGTTAAGCTCCCCGGAAAGAACATGTCCACCCGTCATGGGGATGTCGTTTTCCTGGAGGATGTATTGAACGAATCCATCGACAAAACCAGGGCGATTATCCGGGAAAACAACCCGGATATGGACGATATTGATGAAAAAGCAAAAAAGATCGGTATCGGTGCAATCCTCTATACCTTCCTCAAAAACTCGCGTGAAAAGGATATTATTTTCTCGTGGGAATCCATGCTGGACTTTGAGGGAGAATCCGCACCGTACTGCCAGTACAGCTATGCGCGCGGCCGCAGCATTTTACGCCGTGCGGCAGATGTGGACTACTCCGCAGCGGATTTGTCCAAGGCAACCTCGGATGAGGAATATGCATTGCTCAAACATCTGAATGCTTTCGGCGAAGCGGTTCGCGATGCAGCGGATAAGAATGAGCCGTTTTATGTCAACCGATATGTCACAACCCTTGCCAAAGCGTTTAATAAATTCTACAACACGCACCCGATTCTGAAAAGCGATGTGGATATTGAAACGCAAAAAGCAAGACTGGCGATCGTTGACGCTGCATGCACCGTCATTCAAACAGCCTTAAATTTACTGGGAATCGAAACCGTTGAAAGTATGTAATCTATCGGGTCGCCGTACGGCTTTGGCTGTGCAGCGGCCTGTTTTTTGGGTAATGTTTCGGTAAAAACCCAAAAAAATTGTGTATTCTGAAAAAAATTTTTAAAATCTATAGACTAAATCGAAAAAATATAGTAAAATATAGAATAGAATACTTTTAGACTTTTACGGATGCGATTGCACCCAATCTTTCATAGAGAATTGTAAAACGAAATGAAAATTCATCTGCTTTTCGTTCCATTGCGGCTCAAACATCCGCTACGATGCGCGGAACTCGCCTTCATAGACCGAAAAGCAGATGAATTTTCCGCACGACATTCGGATGCTTTTACAATCCTCTAAAATCTTTCAAAAAAAGGAGAATCAGTCATGGTTTTAAAGACAAGCGGAGAACTCGGCGAAGTTTCCATCAATAATTCTGTCATTGCCGAAATCGCAGGAGCCGTTGCGACGAATTGCTACGGCGTTGTCGGGATGGCATGGAGAAACAAAAAAGACGGTATCGTCAATCTTCTTTTGCCCGATACGATTACAAAGGGAATTAATGTTTCGGTTCAGGAAGACGGAATTACGATTGAAATGCATATTATCGTTGAATATGGAATAAATATAAATACTATATGCAAAAGTATTGTGAACAGAGTTCGATATACCATTGAAAATTCCATCGGACTTCAAGTGAATCAGGTCAACGTACGCGTTGAGGGCGTGCGTGTAGATGAGTAAAAGGACGGGCAGGAATGGTTAATATTTTAGATGGTGAGTTATTCGCAAACATGATCATCTCCGGTGCGAATAATCTTTATAATAACAAAAGTACAGTAAATGATTTGAATGTGTTTCCTGTTCCCGACGGAGATACGGGAACCAATATGTCGCTGACGGTTACGGCGATGGCGAGAGATCTTTCCGAAAAGAAGAACGTCTCGCTTTCCAAAACGGCAGATATGATGTCCTTTTCGACCCTGCGCGGTGCGCGCGGAAACTCCGGCGTTATTTTGTCGCAGTTTTTCAGAGGAATTTCCCGAAACCTAAAGGGCAAGGACGAATGTGACGCTCAAGCATTTGCAGCGGCATTAACAGATGGTGCCGCCGCCGCATACAAGGCAGTCATGAAGCCGACTGAAGGAACGATTCTTACGGTTGCACGCGAGGCAGCAAACGGCGCGTCCATTGCAGCGTCCTCCACCTCCGACCTTTGCGAGGTGCTGAAAAGCGCCGTGGAACGCGGAAACAAGGCGCTTGCCAGAACTCCCGAACAGCTCCCGGCACTGAAAAAAGCCGGCGTGGTTGATGCCGGCGGTCAGGGATGGATGTTTGTACTGGAGGGCGCATTATATTACCTGGAAAACGGCGCGGTTGTCGAAAGCACGCGCGAGGTCGCACCCGTAAAAACCGCACCGCCAAAAAAAGCACAGGCGGCAATTGATGTGAAAGACATCAAATTTAAGTATTGTACGGAATTTATTGTTGAAAAGTATCAAAGCAGCGCTTCGGTCGAGGATTTCCGAAACGCAATCGCCCCCAAAGGGGATTGTATGCTCGTTATTGATGATGACGATGTGGTAAAAGTACATATCCACACCAATCACCCCGGATTTGTACTGGAAGAAGCCGTAAAGCTCGGCGAGATGATCAATCTGAAGATTGACAACATGAAGCATCAGCATCAATCGCTGATTCAGCCCGAAGCCGATTCCGCTCCGGCGGAAGCTCCGGAAAAGGCAGTCCCGGTTGCTCCGAAAAAGAAAGCCGAACCAAAGCCAAAAAAAGAGAAAAAACCGGTAGAAATCAAGGAATTTGGGTTTGTAACCGTTGCCGCCGGAAAAGGCTTTGCCGCAATTTTAAAGGATTTGGGTGCAGACAAAATCATTGAGGGCGGACAGACCATGAATCCCTCAACCGATGATATTTTCAAGGCGATTAAACGCGTTAAGGCGAGAACGGTATTTGTATTCCCGAATAACAAAAATATTATCATGGCAGCGGAACAGGCTGCGGAAATGATTGAGGATCGGAAAGTGATTGTGGTCCCGACGCGCAGTATTCCGGAATGCATTACCGCAATGATGGCATTCAGTCCGCGGAAAACCTCCGCCGGCAACGAAGAAATCATGAAAAAGGCATTGAAAAACGTCACCTCCGCCTCCATCACCTATGCTGTGCGCGATACGGAGATTGACGATATTGAGATTAAAAAGGACGACATCTTAGGCTTACGCGGCTCTGAAATCACGATGGTCGGCAAGGAGCTTGACGATGTTCTGGAGCGGCTTACCGATAGTTTGGTTGATGAAGATACAGAATATATTACGTTATATTACGGAAAAGATGTAAAAAAGGCAGATGCCGAAGCAGCCGCACTGCGGCTTGAGGAAAAATATTCCGATGAAGAGATTGAGGTTTCCCTCAAGCGCGGCGGTCAGCCGGTATACTATTATGTTCTGAGTGTTGAATAATGAGTAAGGATATTCAGTTTTTAAAGGGCGTTGGAGAAAAGCGTGCGGAGATGTTCCGAAAAAAGGGAATCAATACGGTAGAGGATTTACTCTACTTTTTCCCGCGCGCCCATGAGGACAGAACGGAAATAAAGCAAATCTCAGAAACTGAGGCAGGAGAAACGGTGTGCTTAAGCATTACCGTTTTTTCGCCTGTAAGGGATGTGCGTATCCGGCGGAACATGATGATTTCCAGCATGGTTGTGTTTGATGATTCCGGCACGATTACGGTGGTTTGGTATAATAACAAATATGTAAAAGAGCAGTTCCACACTGATGAAAAATATATTCTCTACGGAAAAATCAATGAAAACCGCGGCAAAAAGGAAATTGTGAATCCGATTTTTGAAAAAGCAGACAGTCAGCGTTTTACCGGAAAAATTGTTCCGCTTTATCCGCTGACGGGGAATCTGACGCAGAAGGTGGTTCAATCCGTCATGGAAAACGCCATCAAAGAAGCCGGGCATCTGGAGGAATATATTCCGGATTCCATCCGAAGCCGATACAACCTTGCCGAAATCAACTTCGCCATGCATAATATTCATTTTCCCGATACGTTTGAAAGCTACTCCATTGCACGGCGGCGGTTTGTTTTCGAGGAGCTGCTGATTTTACAGCTTGCCCTGTTTAATCATAAGCGCGATGACTCGCGTGCAAAGGGCGCGGTTTTTACCAATTTAAAAGCGGTGCGTGAATTTACCGATACGCTCCCGTTTCCGCTGACCGGTGCGCAAAAACGGACGCTTAATGAAATCTGCGCGGATGTCCGAAGCGGACGCATGATGAACCGTCTGGTTCAAGGCGATGTTGGTTCGGGAAAGACGGCTGTTGCCGCGGCAGCGATTTATCTTGCCGTAAAAAACGGATTCCAGGCAGCCATGATGGCGCCCACCGAAATTCTTGCCGCACAGCATGTTGAAACGCTGACCGAATTTTTCAAAAATACAGAAATTCAAGTGACCCTGCTGACCGGCAGCATGAAAGCCGCCGAAAAACGCGCGGCGCTTGAGAAAATCAGGGATGGCAGTGCCAACGTCGTAGTTGGTACGCATGCCATCATTCAAGATAACGTCATCTTTCAGAAGCTTGGCTTAGTCATTGCCGATGAGCAGCATCGTTTCGGCGTGGAGCAGCGCGCAAAGCTTTCGGCAAAGGGCGATAATCCACATATTCTGATTATGTCCGCCACCCCCATCCCCCGTACCTTAGCCTTAATTCTGTACGGCGACTTGGAGGTTTCCATCATTGATGAGCTGCCGCCCGGAAGAAAGACGGTAAAAACCTACGCGATGGGCGATTCCATGAAACCCAGAGTTTACGGATTTATCGAAAATAACGTCAGAAAAGGGATGCAGGCATACATTGTCTGTCCATTGGTGGAGGAAACCGAAAAAAGCGATTTACAGAATGCTGTGGAGCTTTCCGAAAAGCTGAAACAAACCTTTCCGGATTTTAAAATCGGTCTGGTGCATGGAAAAATGAAGCCGAAAGATAAAGATGCGGTGATGGAGGGATTTTCCGCCGGGGAAATTAATATTTTGGTATCCACCACAGTCATCGAAGTCGGCGTAAATGTGCCGAATGCTAATATTATGGTGATCGAAAATGCCGAACGATTCGGTCTTTCCCAGCTGCATCAGTTGCGCGGACGTGTGGGGCGCGGCGCGGAACAGGCATATTGCATTTTATTCGCTCATGGGAATAATGAAGTCACAAAAAAGCGCATGGAAACCATGTGCATCTCCAACGATGGTTTTTATATCAGCGAACAGGATTTAAAGCTGCGCGGACCAGGTGACTTTTTCGGAACACGTCAGCACGGCTTGCCGGAAATGAAAATCGCCAACCTCTTTGAGGATGGCGACATCTTAAAGCAAGCGCAGACTGCGGCGGCTGAGATCATTCAAGAGGGTCTGGAGCAGCCTCAATATGCACTGCTGAAAAAGCGCTGTGACCGGGTGCTGCTGGATGATGTGGTCATGAATTAAAAACGAGTTGCATGTACAAAACACATGCAGCTCGTTTTTATCATGGTTTAATTTTTAAACATCCATTCCAGAACACGCTGAATATAGCAATCCCAAAATTCCCAGCAATGCACACCGGGGCCTTCTTCATAAGTGTAATCATAATCCAGCTGCTCAAACAGCTTCCGCAGCCGCTGATTATCGTCGTACATGAAATCCTCCGTTCCGGTTGCCATATAAATCCGCGGTTTTTTCGGATCATGATTCTTCATTTCGGCAAGCTTGAATAAATCGTCCTCATCCGGAATGTCAAGATTTTCGCCAAATACAGGAACCAACACCTCTCGGAAATCCTTGCGCCGAATATCCGCAACGGAGGACAAGCCTGCCGCTGCACAGAAGCTGCCACATTCGCGCAGAGCAATTTTCAAAGCGCCATAGCCGCCCATTGAGAGTCCGGCGATAAAACGGTTTTCCGGTGCGTTGGAAATATGAAAAAACTCCTGCATCCGCTGAGGAAGCTCCTTTGCAATGTAGGTATAATATCTCATCCCGTATTTCATATCTGTATAGAAGCTTTTATGAGCATTCGGCATCACCACGCAGATGCCGTATTCCGTAGCATATCGCTCAATAGAAGTACGGCGCAGCCAGATAGAATGATCATCGCTCAATCCATGCAGCAAATATAAGCATTTGCATTGCGCCCGATTTCCTGTCGATACCCCGATTTCCCCTGCGGTGCTTTCTTGAGGAAGAACAACATAAACTTCCGTTTGCATCCCCAACGCTTCGCTAAAAAATTTCAATTCTGCCAGTGCCATTGTTTTTCTCCTTTTGTATTATTTTTAATACGTTTATTATACCAACCTTGAATCATTTCGTCAAGCACATCCGGAATTTTTTTCCGATTTTTTTAATACAAGTGTTTACCATAATTTTACGAAATTCATTGATTATCCACTTTATCCATGCACTTATTCACTTTTTCCCCTTGAAAAATCCATGAAAAATAAGGTAAAACGAGAGTTATCCCTCAAAAACGTGGATAACCTTGCAGGTTTACATAAAATTAAAGAGTATAATTTTTATATTTGCAATTCCGGGTCGATTATGGTATAATAGAAGAAGAAAAAGGGGGAAAGTGTCATGATTTACAGTGAGGAGATTCCCAAGATTTGTTCTCTGTGTATATTTGCGAACAGAGCGCCGGCAGATGCGGAAGTTGTGTTTTGTCGTCGTGAAAACCAAAATAAAGGAATTGCGGAATCTGCGTGCCGGTTTTATAAATATGATATTTTAAAACGAAGCGTCAAGAGAAGAAAAGCGTTAAAGGTTGATTTTTCAGAAGAAGATTTCCGATTATAACGCTGTATAAAGCGCTTGTTTTATACAGTATTATAAGGAAGAATTGTTTGCAATAATATAGAAGATATTATTTTACGCAATTTTTTTTAAATTCCTGAAAAAAACTCTTGACAAATGAGGATTTCGCTGGTATAATATATAAGTCAGCCGATATGAGGGACAATTTGCGGGTGTAGTTCAATGGTAGAATTCCAGCCTTCCAAGCTGGCCGCGTGGGTTCGATTCCCATCACCCGCTCCAATATGTGCCTGTAGCTCAGTTGGATAGAGCAATTGCCTTCTAAGCAATGGGCCGGGGGTTCGAATCCCTCCAGGCACGCCAAAGATGTTTAAAGGACAAGGTTCTTTAAACATTTAATTTTAGATGGTGGGTATAGTTCAGCTGGTTAGAGCGTCAGATTGTGGTCCTGAATGTCGTGGGTTCGAATCCCACTACCCACCCCATTTTTTACTCGTTATCGTATGACGAAGATTAATAACGTTAGCAAGATTCGTTGTTTATAGGGATATCGCCAAGTCGGTAAGGCACCAGATTTTGATTCTGGCATTCGTAGGTTCGAGTCCTGCTATCCCTGCCAGGGCCATTAGCTCAGTTGGCAGAGCACTTGACTTTTAATCAAGTTGTCCGGGGTTCGAATCTCCGATGGCTCACCATTACATGAAATATCCGAAAGTCTGTACTTTTATCATCTGGTTTTATTCCAGATAATCAGCTTAGGATATTAAAAAAATACGGAGTGTATACTTCGTATTTTTTTATTTCATCAACTTCCCCAGCCGATACACAACAACACACATCCAAAGCTTGACATCATTCAGCCCCAGATCGCCCCTGTCGTTCACGCCTTTGATAATCCCATTATCCACACACCACTTGACCGCTTCATGCGCCCATTCCGGCATGTTCTTGTCAATGTAGTTATAAATCATCTCCGGCT
>CAUGRT010000002.1 GCA_959602045.1 uncultured Clostridia bacterium
TATATCATCTTGGAGGTCTCGTAAAGACTTTACACAAAATTCGGGGTTGACTCTTACTCAAACATTTGCAGTACGCACCGCCGTACTGTGTGATTACAATATTCGCCAATCTCGGATTAGGATTCTTGATTTTAATCGGGTATTCTAAGAATTTATTATAACTAAACATTGCAATTCCCCTCCTTTTCCCAAGGCCACGGCGAATCCAGCCAATTGAAGCTTTCCGGAGATGCCGTGTTAAATGGCGTCAACGGGCCGTATGCTTGCTCAAATTCACATCTTAGCGTCTTTACCTTGCTTACCAGGTCCTTAAACAACTCAAATGCCTTTTTATCCCCCGGATGGGTATCAAGATAAAGCAACATGTCATATGCCGCAAAATTATAGCATTGAATCTGTTTTAATAAATCATTTCTGGATTGCGTCTGTTCCATCAAACAATCCCTCCTTCACTCTTGCATACCTTCCCATACTCCTCCATGGTCAAGTCCAATTCAGGGAATAATGAGCCCCTCTCAAGTGCCTTACACGGTTCATAGGTGCATCCCATGTTCTGTATCGGTACAAAAGCATAACCTACACATCCGCAGGATGCCTCTGACGCACAAGGTGTTATCGTTTCAGACATATATATTCACTCCTTAATTTTTATTTTTACAGGAATATATGATCCTGTATTATCATAATATGTAGTTTAGGAAAAAATGCAACCGAAATCAAAAAAATACCCGAACAGCTTACAATCCGCAAGCGGTTCGGGTATTTAAAATTTGGTGGAGCTGAGGAGAATCGAACTCCTGTCCGAAAACAAATCCCCTCGGATTTCTCCGAGCGCAGGTTATGCTTTACATTCCCTTTGTCAACACTCCATAACCAAAGCTATGACATCAGTAGTTCCTGATTCATGGAAGGAGCCGGAACACTCTCCAACGCACGTTCACCACTGGTATGTGCCTCAGCCTATGCCGTGGTACTCATAGGGGAGACATACTGCCGTTTAGGCAGCAGCTAATTCGTAATCGTTAGCGTTTATTTTTAAAAGTTGAGCCTTTGGAAAGCGGTTGACTCGTCCGCTGCTCGCTGTCCGAGATTCATCATCCCCGTCGAAGCCATTGCAGCCCCGTATAAAATACTTGAATCTGTATAAAAAACTTATAATTCAAGTATTCACAGTATATCACAATTATATTCAAAATGCAAGCCTATATTTACGATACTTTGTAAATTTTTTATTAAGCGCCATCCTGTAAATCATCAGAACGTTCATATAATATATACAACGCATGCTTGATAAATTCCTTTGACGGCAAATCCAGTCCCCGGTAAAGATGAATGACATCCTCATCGGTCATACGGCTGTACTGCTCACTTCCATCCTCCGAAATCTCCTTTAACGTGTCCGAAAAAGAAATATGATATAAATGACACAGCCGCTCAAACGAGTCAATATCAATCTTGCTCTTTCCGCGCTCCCAACTGCTGATATTCTGAGACGTCTTATTAATATATTCGGAAACTTGAGCCTGACTTAAATTTGCCGCAATTCTTGCGTTTTTCAATGTAAAGCCTAATTTTTTATAATTCATAACTACGGACTCCCTTCACAAGCTTTCGGATTCAAGACACTCGTCCTGCTCTCTGTGCCGCAAAACACTTTTTCTTCTGTATTCGTCATTATATCATATTTTTTCAAGAAAATCAAATTTTATTTCACACCTATTTAATGGGTTTTAATGAAATTTATATGTATTTCAATATTTTTATCAAATATTATTTTACGGGATTTTAGCGCTTTTAGAAAACATTCCGATTATTTTTGAACATATTTACCAAAAATATGGGGTTGTTTTATATGAAGCTTACAAATAAAGTTAGAAAAATGAAGAATTTATGAATAGATTATTGACAAATTAAATTTGATATGGTATGATACATACATCAAATAAAAAAACAAGAAAGGTGGGTTTCGAAATGAAACTTAACAAGAAAATTTTTTGTGCTGCACTTGCTGCGGCTATGTCTCTTTCTTCAGTAGCAGCTTTGGCAGCTGTTCCTGTACCGAAGGATCACGTTCAGGCTTTTATTTATGCTGAGAAGTATTTTGATGAAGGTCTTTACTATGAAGCAAAGGAAGAGTTGAATCATATAGCTGATGGAACATGCTATTATGACAACACTTACTATGAGTATGAGGCTAACAAGCTTTCAGTATGGCAGAAGAAAGTTGACGAGAGAATCATCGACTGGGAAATCACAGAAGTTTTCATGGCTGTAGAAAAAGCTTATGATGCTAATGATGTTTTAGCTGCAAGAACTGCACTGGCTGCATTGCAGACAGGCGGTAAGTATGAATTCTACTTAAACTACTGGGAGAACGAAGCTGTAAAGGCTTGGGCTGATACACTTTCAAAGATTGCTACAGAGGATCAGGCAATCGTAATTGTTGAAAAGCAGATTGGTAAGCTTTGGGATCCGACACTTTACTACTCAGTAGTAGCTGCTAACGGTGGTTGGGATGTATACATTAAGTCCTGCGACACATACCACAATGTAGATTGCTATCACGTAGATGGTAAGACAGGCGCTATGTATCAGGATGTTATTGACTGGAACGGCAATCCGGCATCCAGCTTCGAGTACAGAAATAACGCTCCGGACGCACTTTAATTTTGTAAATTATATTGCTAAAAACACCGTAAATGTATATTTGCGGTGTTTTTTAGATTTATGTGATGGGGAAACGAAATATGAAAAAATTTTTTAAAGGTTTGATTTTCTGTATTATATTCTTCGGAATTGGCTTAAATACTGCATTTTCAGATGAATTAAATGAAAAAAATTCTCATTTTTCCATTTATGCGGTAGAATCAGAGCTTGCATTTTCTGGCGATATGGTATATAATATGTACGTAAGACCTTTTGTGTACGATGGTTCCAGTTATATCCCACTGCGCAACGCGGTGGAAAGTCTGGGGGGAGCTGTCAGCTATGACGGGAATACCAATTCTGTTAGCTGTCAGTATCAAGGAAAAAACTTTGAAATCGGTATGATAGATAGTCGAATCCGCGTGTATGATAATACGTCTTTTATCAAGATAAGAGATTTATGCAATGCACTCGGAATTGATATTGCATGGTATGATGGAATCATTGTGATCTCTGATAACAATATGACATTATCCGAGCATGAGGTCGCTGAATATAAAGACAGGCTGTGGTATAACGGTTATGAGGATAAATATCTGAGCGAAATTCATTCTGTTGTATATCCATATGAAGTATACTCATATGATACGATGATTGAAGATATTCGGGAGCTTCAAAAAATGTATCCGCAGCTTATCTCTGTGTACAGTATTGGAAAAAGCGCCGAAGGGCGCGATATGACAGCATTTAACTTAGGAAAGGGGGATAAAAAAATTATTCTTTGTGGTGCAATGCATGCAAGAGAATATATCGCAACCATTTTCTTGATGTATATGGCAGATCGGTATGCATACGGTTATGTAAAGGATGAATCAATAGACGGGTATAGTATTCGGAAAGCATTGGAGGAGGTGACTTTTGTCATCGTACCGATGATGAATCCCGATGGAACAAACATCGTTCAGAACGGCTTTAGCGCCGCTCAGAACCCTGAAGCGGTTGCAGCAATGCCTATAACCGAATGGGGTGGAAATTACGACTGGAGTTCCTGGAAAGCCAATGCAAGGGGCGTTGATCTGAATCGAAACTACCCTATTGACTGGGGCACAACCAGTAAAGAACAGCCATCCTCCGCCGGCTATGCAGGGCCATATGAAAACAGCGAACCTGAAACGCAGGCAATGGTTCGGTTGATTGATGAAACGGATTTCACAATTTTAGCATCATTCCATTCACAGGGGGAAGTAATTTATTGGATGGATACCATATGCGGTTATGAGCTTTTGGAAAAATTTTCTCCATATATCGACCGTATTTGTAACGAAACCGGATATATGAAAATGCCGGCAAGCTCGGACGACAGTCCACATGGATTCTTAACCGACTATGTACGGTGTTCAAAGCAAAAAATGGCTATGACCATCGAATTGTGCGAATATGTCGGAAATTATCCTTATCCGGAATATGACTTTGATAGTGTAAAGGGTTCTATCGACAAAATCGGTCTGATATTGGCAGATATTTCTCAAGCTTTATAATCGGGGCTGTAATAGAGAAAGGACGATGCCTAATGAAAATTCACAAAAGATTATATACATATATCAATAATGAAAATATATCATTGGAGAAAATATCAATTCTCACCAATATAGCAGAAAAAAGGCTGGTACAGATTTTCGCAAAGGACGACTGTGAAATGAGTCTTGATGAATATATCGCCGTTTGCAAAGCGTTGAATGTGCCTACTGATTACTTTTATGATGAACATGAAAAAAACGAAAAACGATCGCCGGTAATGGCAAGATAACAAAAGAAAACGACAAAGGGTGCGGAACAATTCCGCACCCTTTAACTATCCCCTATTTCCATACATTTTTTTATAATACTCTTGATATTCTCCGCTGACAATGCGTTCCCACCACGGTTTATGATCCAGATACCACTGTACCGTCTTGACAATTCCATCCTCAAACTTGGTTTCCGGCAGCCAACCCAACTCATTATGGATTTTTGTCGGATCAATTGCATAGCGCAAATCATGACCCTTGCGGTCAGCGACATAAGTAATCAGACTTTCCGGCTTTTTGAGAATCTTCAAAATCATCTTGACGATTTCAATATTCGTTTTTTCATTGTGACCACCGATATTGTAAACCTCGCCCACTTTACCATTGTGAATAATCAAGTCAATCGCCTTACAGTGATCCTCCACATAAAGCCAATCGCGCACATTTAAGCCTTGTCCGTATACCGGTAGCGGCTTATCGGCAAGTGCATTGGCAATCATCAGTGGAATCAGCTTTTCCGGGAAATGATACGGTCCATAGTTATTGGAGCAGCGTGAGATCGTGATCGGCAATCCATAAGTACGATAATATGCCTGCACCAACAAATCAGCGCTCGCCTTGGACGCACTGTACGGACTGGAGGTATGAATTGGTGTTTCCTCCGTAAAGAACAAATCCGGTCTGTCCAACGGTAAATCGCCGTATACCTCATCCGTCGAAACCTGATGATAGCGCTTGATTCCATATTTCCGGCAAGCGTCCATCAAGACCTGCGTTCCCATAATATTGGTCTGCAAGAAAATCTCCGGATTTTCTATTGAGCGGTCAACATGTGACTCAGCCGCAAAATTCACAACAATATCCGGTTTCTCTGCCTCAAAAGCCGCATAAACTGCCTTTCTGTCTGCAATATCCGCCTTAATGAACGTAATATGATCCAAAATCGGTTCCAATGTTTCCAGATTCCCGGCATAGGTCAGCTTGTCCAAAACAATGATATGATCTTCGGGATATTTTTTCACCATATAATGTGTAAAATTACTCCCGATAAATCCGGCTCCGCCTGTGATTAGTATATTCATTTTAATCTCCATTCCGCTGCCTTGAGCAGCACAAATTTTGCACGAAAAAGAAGCAATTTACCTGCATTTCATTTTCGCATTAATCCTCCAATAAAGACAATAAATATTGTCCGTAATCCGTCATTTTTAAGTCCTCGCCCAGTTTTTTCAGCTGTCCGTCATCAATAAAACCGCGCCGCCACGCAATTTCCTCCAGACAGGATATGTAAAACCCCTGCATTTCCTGAACCGTCTGCACAAACTCACTCGCCTTGAGCATTCCGGAAGGCGTTCCCGTATCCAGCCATGCCATACCGCGCTGCATCAGCTGAACGTCCAAAGTACCGCGTTTTAGGTATTCGTTATTGACTGCGGTAATTTCCACTTCCCCCCGTGCAGAAGGCTCGACATTCTTCGCAATTTCAATAACGTCATTGTTATAAAAATACAATCCCGGAACCGCATAGTTTGACTTCGGCTTTTGGGGTTTTTCTTCGATAGAGATCACCTTGTTGTTTCCGTCAAACTCTACCACACCGAACGCCGTCGGATTTTTTACAGCATAGCCAAAAATCACCGCACCTTTTAACCGTTCCTGTGCATTCATCAAAACCCTGGTAAAATCTTTTCCGTAAAAGATATTATCCCCCAGAATCAGACACACATCGTCATCTCCGATAAATTCCTCACCCAGAATAAATGCCTGTGCCAATCCCTTCGGTTCCGGCTGAACCTTGTATTGCAGTGAAATGCCGAGCTTTGAGCCATCGCCCAAAAGCTCTTCATAAACCGGAGTATCTGTCGGTGTGGATATAATCAATATCTCCCGAATCCCTGCCAGCAACAATGCCGATAGCGGATAATAGATCATCGGCTTATCATAAATCGGCAGCAGTTGTTTTGACGTCACCTTTGTCATTGGATACAAGCGCGTTCCGCGCCCTCCTGCTAAGATAATACCTTTCATTTTTTAATCCCTCTCATCTCATAATAATATCACAAATTCTATCCACATCCTCCAATGTCAGATCAGCATAAAGCGGCAAAGTCAGCACCTGTTCCGATGCTTTCTTGGCAATCGGCGTTTCTTGGATTTTGAACTTCCCCTTATAACATTCAAATTCATTGGTAATCGGATAGAAATATTTTCTTGCAAAAATATTTTCCTGCCCCAGTAGCTCTGCAACTTCATCTCTTGATTTGCCGAATCTCTCTTTATCAAACAGCACCGGAAAATACGCATAATTATGGGTAACTCCCTGTTGCGGATGCCACGGTGTAACGCCCGAAATATTTTTCAAGCGCTCAATGTAATGCTCCACAACTCTTTTTCGCTTTGCAATCTCTCCATCAACATGCCGTAAATTGCATAACCCCATTGCTGCCTGAAATTCATTCATCTTGGCATTTCCGGCAATCTCCGGATAACTTTCCGCATTCTCCATTCCGAAATTTTTCTGTATCCGCAGCGCGTCGGTCAGTGTACCGTCATGATATGCCACGCATCCGCCCTCGATGGTATTAAATACTTTTGTCGCATGGAAACTAAACATGGCAGCATCCCCGAATGATGCAATTCCACGATTCCCCACACGCACTCCAAAGGTATGCGCCGCATCATAAATGACCTTTAAATGATGTTTTTGTGCAATTCGCTCAATTGCCTCCACGTCACATGCATTCCCATATACATGAACCGGAAGAATCGCACTTGTTTTCTCTGTAATGAGATTTTCTATTTGATTCACATCAATGGTATAGTCATCCGGATTAATGTCGCAAAAAACCGGCGTTAATCCGTTTCTTACTATTGCCTGGGTGGTAGAAGCAAACGTAAACGGCGTAGTAATAACCTCTCCCGTAAGCTTCATAGCGGCAATGACCGCCTCCAGCGCAAGATGTCCGTTTGTGAATAAGGATATATTGGGCACCGACAAATAATCGCAAAGCTTGTCCTGTAATTCATTATGCTTCGCTCCCATATTTGTCAGCCACCGAGATTCCCATAAATCCCGTATTTCTTCTATGTACTCATCAAATTCCGGCATTGATGACCGTGTTACATTAATCCTTTTCATTTTTATATTTCAATCCTTTATTTTTATCTGCCCTATCTATAATTCCTCATTAACTCATTTTCAATAATCGCTTAATGCACCATTTTCATTCATTCAAGAAGACTATTAATTCTATGTTTATAACATCACATTAGAATTTCGATGAGCCGCACCATATTTGTTGCGGCTCATCGAATATTTATTCCATAAGATTCAAAATATCCTGTATCGTAACAAGCTTCTTTATATCATCACTCGTTATTTTTTTGTCAAATTCATCATCAAATAGAACTATCAGGGATAATTTTGTCATGGAATCCCATTCCTCCATATCTGCAAGTACCTTTTCAGCGTCTACATCCTCAACATCCATATCAAATGTGTCTGCTAATAACTCTTTTTTTTCTTCAATACTCATTTTTTCGTTCCTTTCTTATTGTTTTTATTATATTAAGACGACAATCTGCCGCCATCAATATCTATACTTGTACCGGTAATGAATTTTGCTGTATCTGATAACAAATATGCAATCATACCTGCAACATCTATCGGGTCGCCAATTCCCAAATACTGCCGTTTTACTATGTTTTCAGCATCCTCGCTATCTCTTCCATTTTCCAAAAACTGTTCAAAAATACTCGTCCTTATCAAAGCCGGATTAACCGTGTTTACACGAATTTTTTTATCAGCCAGTTCTTTTGCCAAACAACGTACAGACGCATCCATTGCCGCTTTTGAAGCGCAATATGCCGTCTTTGCCTGATTCCCTTGCTTTGATGAAATAGATGATACTCCAACAATGGACAGTCCCTCATTAAAGCATTTTCTTTTTGTTATGCAACGTATAATTTCTACAAATGAAAAATAATTTACATTCATAACAGAAAGCATAATATCAGGTTTGAGGAGTTTGATAGGTCTTGTACTGCCAATACCGGCGCTATGAACAAATCCGTCAATTGCACCGCATTCATTGATTACACCTTTTATAAAACTCTCTATTTCATTTACATTTTCCAGATCAAATGAATAGCATTTATGCTCGTTTCCCTCCAGCTCATCCAAAACATTGTTTAGCTTTTCCTCATTCCTTGCAACAAGAATAATCTTAGCTCCAAGTTTTGCACATAAACGTGCCGTTTCGGCACCCATCCCCGAAGACGCTCCGGTTATTAATATTTGTTTTTCTCTTAAATCAACTAGGTTATACATTACATATCCTCCGGCGAATTAATAATTCCTTCTTTGAAATATTGATCTGTTTCGATAACAGAATAAATGTCTTTTATATTAATTGTCGCTGATAGAACTCCCCACGAAAGTCCAACCCCAAAGCCACACATCAGCACATGTATGTCCTTATCTTCCTCATTATCTCCAAAAGTATCGCTTAATACAAGCGGAATTGCCGGAGATGATGTATTCCCATAACGGTCAAGACACATGGGCATTCTTTCAACATCGGTTTTCAATTTCTTTGCCAATTGTTTATGAATAAAGCGATTTGCCTGATGGATAGCCAGGCAATCATAATCCTCCACAGTAGTTCCCATCTTTTTGAAAAACTGTTTTATTGCTTTTGGAACATCCGAAATGGTAAAAGCAAATACATCTGTACCATTCATATTGGTATTATAAAGCGTTCGGGGATTTCCGTCTGCCCATATCATAACATCCTCCGGTGCATTCATATTGCGAAATCCTCCCGCTGGAGCAATGATTGCCCTATATCCGTTCCCATCAGAACGAAGCAAACCATTAATCTCACAGTCTGTTTCTGTTTTCTCAAGCAATGCTGCGGCTCCACCGTCACCAAAAAGCATAACTGATGATTTATCCTTAGGATTTACCATTTTAGTCATAGTTTCTCCCACAATAACTAAAGCCTTATCAATGTCAGAACTTTGCATCAGGGCAGCTGCTGTTTGTAAACAATACACAAAAGCAGAACAGCCTAAGCTTACATCAAAAGCAGCGCACTCCTTATCTAACCCTAATCTCTTATGCAAAACGCAAGCAGTCGCAGGTCTTCGATAATCGGTTGAATGTGCACCAAAAACAATAGCTCCTATTTCACTTCTATTAATATTTTTTTCTGTCAGTATTTTCTCGGCCGCCACATATCCCAAATCAGAAGCTGTTTGATGCTCTGCTGTTACCCGATGTTCTTTCACACCGGTCATATCTATAAATTTTTGGACTGACTCCTTGCCGAATTCATCTTCAAAGTCTGTACTTTTTACAATCTTTGATGGCACAGCGCTTGCTATCGCTGATATTTTTATATTTTTAAATTTAAAAAATGGCATTACCCTTCTCCTCCTTAAAAATTCATCTCTTTTGCCGGTACTCCAAATACGCTTGTATTCTTCTTAACTCTGCGTAATACTACCGATCCGGCTCCCACTTTAGCAAACTCCCCCACTGTTGCATGAGGGCATACCGCTACATGACTTCCCATAAAAACCCCGTTTCCAATAGTAGCATATCCATTTACCCCACAAGTACCGCTAAGCACCGCATAATCTCCGATTTTTACATCGTGCCCTACGGATGTTCCTCCGCCCAAACGCACAAATTTTCCGATTTCAACATTACTGGTAACGGTAACCCTTGGCGATATTATGGTTCCGGTTCCTATCTTTACCGTTCTTCCGATAACAGCGCTCGGATGAATTAAAGTAACAAACTCCGCCCCTCTTTCTACAAATTTTTCTGTCGTTTTGATTTTAAACGGAACATCGGCAATGGCAAATGCATACACATTATCGGATGAAACAACATGATTGGATATATCTCCCAAAACTTCATACCCCAATGTATCCTTTTCATCAAAATCTCCTATGCGATCAGTTATAAAACCCTGCACCCTCCACGGTGTGTCCGATCTTTGTTCCTGAATATCTAAAGCAATTTCCAAAACCTCTCGTCCAAAGCCACCAGCTCCTATTATAATTAACTTTTTCACGGTCTACCTCCACTTTTTTCGAATACTCGTTAATGTGTTCAATATATAGTCTAAGCTTTCAAACTTAAACAATCGTGCCATAAGTATATATATGGCTACGCCTGTTATTACCTGTAATGTCATCGTCATGATTGCCGATAGATTCAACAAGTTATAAATCAACACAACACCGCACATCACAATCGACAGCACAAATGACGGCAACATATCTTTGATCTGTTCCCAATAACTATACCCCAACAATTTCTTATTCGGGAAAGCATTAATAAACGAACTGATTACCGTCGTTAAGCATCTGACCCACATCATGGTATATAATCCAAACGGTATACTGATACAGAGTCCCAACACACCGATAATCTTCTTGATAATTTCCAGTTTCAGAAAAATATCACTTCTCCCCACTGCCTTAATCGCCTGCAAATTTGCCGTATGAATCGGCCAAAAAGCATAAGTAAAGCAACAAAACTGTATAAACGGTACCGCCGGAAGCCACTTATCCGTTAACATCAGAATCGTAAGCGGTTTTGCTATGGCAGCCAATCCTGCCATACACGGGAATATGATAAAGGTACTCATTACAAGAGTCCGTCGAACCATTGCTTTCAATCGCTGCTTATCATCTTGCACGTCCGATAAAACAGGAAACATTACGCTTTCAATCGCTGTATTAATATTTTGAATCACCAGAATCGGAAATTGCTTGCCCCGATTGTAATATCCCAAATCCGATGATGAATAGAACTTTCCTATAATCAGTGAATACATATTGTTATATATTGTATCAAGCAGGCTTGAGCATAACAGCTTCCAGCCATATGAGAATAGACTTTTTGCACTGCTGACAGAAAATACTCGTTTTGGTTTCCATTTTAATGTAAACCACAGCACAATCATATTCACTATCTGATTAGAGAGCTGCTGTCCAACCAAAGCCCATACACCAAAGCCTGCATATGCCATTCCGATTCCTACCCCTGCCGAAACCAGAGTACCGCTCAAGGTGGAATAGAAAAAGCGCTTAAACTGCATTGTTTTCTGCACATATGCTTGCTGCACACTGTTAATTGCACCTACAATGATGGTAAGTCCCAAAACCCGGATCACATTTGTCAAGGTTGGTTCTTTATAAAACCCTGCAATCAGCGGCGAGCAAAAGAACAATATTATGTACAAAATGATCGAAAACAGAAAACTAAAATGAAAGACCGTTGAAAATTCCGTATCATTAATTTCTTTTCGCTGTACCAATGCTTGTCCCAGTCCACTCTGGGCAAAAACCAATGCAATAGTAAGAAATACCGTAATCAGACCTATCAACCCATAATCCGCCGGTGTAAGCAATCGTGCCAGTACGATTTGTACCACAAATTGTATGAGCTGCGCTCCGCACCGTTCTGCAAACTTCCAAATTAAACTCGATAGGGTTTTTGATTTTATATTACTTTCCATTATTTTTTCTTCCTTTAACTTTGCCATAGACTCTATACCACATCACACGCAGCAAATTTATTTTATGCGGATTAACTGATACTAATTTCCTTGCTATATTAAAATTATCCTTTGAAAAGCTCTTCATAGCTTTGATAATTGCAGATACTGTGAGTTCATCATAATATCCCTGATAACTTATTTCCACTCCATATTGTTCATAAATAATTTTTCGGATTGCCTCTAATTGTCTATATGTGATCCATGCAATATTTTTATTTTTATTTCTCGCAGACCAACTATCATTTGTCAATACCAACCTGTAACATGACATTACTCTTGCTATTTGGTAGACTGCTCCATGCGCAAGACTTAATGCGCACCACTTCATATCGCCATTAATACGAAAGCCATATTGATCCCACTGTTCATCATTGCTATGTAGCCATACCTCTGTTCTCATAACGAGTGTTGCTGTGTGACAAAATTTACACTTATCATACAAATAATCAATATTGATAGTTGTATCCTCATCAACATGAAAAAGCATTTGACTGGACTGCGGCAAAGGCTGCATATCTTCATTAACGACCAACGCATTATGACAGCAAGCCGAATATTCAGGATGGGACTCCAACCAATTCACTTGTAATTCCAATTTTGATTTATCAGTCCAATAGTCATCTCCTTCACAAATCGCTACATATTTTCCCCTAACCTTAGGCAACATAAATTCGTTGATAATTGCAACTCCTTTTGAATATTGATTTTCAGTCTGATAGATAGGCTTAACAATATCCGAATACTTTGCTTCGTATTCCCTTATTATTTCTGTGGTTTTATCCTTTGAAGCATCGTCATGTACTATAATCTCAAACGCAAACGATGTTTCCTGCATCAGAATCCCATCTAATGCCTGTTTTATATATTTTTCATGATTATATGCTGTACATAAAACAGATACCATTATTTCATCCATTACTCTCTCCCTTTCGGTCTTGATTCTATCTATAAACGAATACTCCTCACTTGAACAGAGCTATTTTACCTCTTATCTATCGTACAAGCCATTCCGGCGTCTGCCAATAAAACCAAAAATACTTGACGCTGGTATTTTCCAATTGATACACCAAAAAATAATATATAAGTACAATCATCGCTATAATAACAATCGCTCGCATTCTCTTTTCTCTGACATTTTTAAAAGCTAACGGCAATAATAGCGTATTAAACATTCCGAAGAACATACTGACTCTATGAAATTCACCAACGACCGTAACCAAGGCCATAAAAGCAATACTCAACACGCACATATTCGATAGGATGTGATACTCCGGCAAAGCCTTGGTTTCCCTGTCCGCAAATGCCAATGAAGTGATAAATACGCACAGAAGCACAAGCATTCCCATTAAATTCAGAGAAACTGCACTCTCCGTATATGTGCCATATCGTTCACTGTCCGAAAGATATTTACTAATCAAACCGCTGATTGAATCTTTTACCAGATAAACCGCCAACACCGTCGCTATTAACAATGCCCATTGTTTCCATCCCAATTTCAATGTTGCAAAGGGATATGCAATTAAAAAGATTAGTGCACTGCTATGGAAACATGCCGCAAACAGGGTGACCAGAATAAACGGAATCGGTCTTCTGTCCCGTAAAAACGGGTATGAAAACAATAGGATTGATACCGCCATAATATGCCTTAGCATTTGAAATCCCATTGTATAATATCCCAATGCCATATAAACAATAAAGGATATGATCGGCTTTTCGGAATATCTATATACCAATAGCGTAAAGCTTCCGGTTGCAATAATGGATATAATCATCATGTACACCTGTTCATTATGCGTAAATAATGATATTATTTTTGTAAAAACATAAAACACGACATCTTTATTAATATGGTTGTCAATTGTCCACTTAAAACCATGCTTACATATATCATTAAACGCCGGCAAATACACTAAATCGGTATCCACCCCTGCTGTATATCTGCTGCGAAGTCCCATAATTAAAGTCATTGCAATAAAAACCGATATACAATACGCCTTTTTCCGACTCTCTCTCTTTAATTTCAAACTAAAATCATACATTATAATAATGTATACTACTAAAGCTCCAAATACCATAAATACTCCCTCAGTTGCAATCGTAATAAAATGTGTTATTATGCTCTATGATTTAATAAGTCTCTCAATCGGTCTTTAAACTCATGATCCAGTTTTTCTAAATACTGAATATAGACTGATTTGGGCTTCATTTCCACATTCATAATCGCTTCAGCCACGCTTTTCGGATCATAATCACTTGCTAATGTAATCAAATCGGCAAGCTGAGATTTTACAATACTCTCACCTTTTGTACTGACCACCGGCAATCCATAGGACATATAGGTAAGTATTTTTGACGGAAATACATATTTCCCATAGATTCCATCCTTTTGCGGATTCAGCGCAATATCGGCATTTAATAACAAATTTTCATAATCCTCATCGGATAAAATACCTACATATTGACACGCTTCCCGTTTCAATTCCGCATTAATTTCATCCATTCTTTTCAAAAAATCTTTTTTATCCTTTTCAGCAATCACTCCGGACAAGAATAGCTGATAATTCTCCGGAAGGTATCTCATTGCCTCTATTGAGATAAATCCGCCGCCTCTTTCCCGATCAATGGATCCGGTAAAGACTAATAATGTCTTATCCGTCTTTTTTGCGGCAAAATCTCCCTTATATACCGAATAAGAGCCATACGACACAATGCCATGCCTTAGCGATAATTCATCTTTAAGCACATCGGAAACCACCAGACTATGATCGTTTGCCTGCTTTAACACCCATTTTTCGCGTATTCTTTGATACGAGGTCAGCTTCCATACTTTATCATAGATTTCTTCAATTTCCAATATCAATTCAAATCGCTTGAAAAATTTAGCCATCAATAACGGTATTGCCAAATTATAATTATGGTACACAATGACTTTCTCATCTTTATGACAGTTTCCCATCAAATAGAAAAACAACCATAACTGTGCCATCAAAACCCTCAGAATCCGCGCCAGCTTATTGCTTGCTTTCAGACTGGGTGTGGTTTTCAATACAGTTCTTTCAGCAATCGGTAACGTTTCCGATGGTATAAATCCATGCCCACTCAAAATTGAGTATGCAGGTGATAGGATTTCCACATCAAAGCCAATATCCTTTATCGCTGTACAGATATAATCCATTTTTCGTGCAGCCGCCAGAGAATAATTTCTTACTTTTTTGCCGTTATGTAATATATCATAATAGCCTATATATCTAATTTTCTTGTCCACTATTTTCTTCACACAGTTCTTCATATAACTTCAGATACTGCTCTGCCTTTCCTTTTTTATCAAACATTTTCCGAGCAAATTCCACACATCTTTTGCTTGTTTCTTCTTGATCAAATCCCTCAATCTGCTTAATTGCACTGATAATGCCGTTCACACCTTGAGTTTCATCAACCACAATTCCGCATCCTTCGCCTATCAACTCCGGTGACGCTGTATTGTTATATACTATAACAGGAGTTCCGCAGTACATAGCCTCTGCTGTTACCATTCCGAAGGTTTCATACTTTGTTGTATTAACACATATGTCTGCCATAGTATAGTATTCTGCCAATTCTTCAGCGTTATTTGTGTGTTCAAGATGTATGATGTTGTCCGGCAGCTGCAAATGATCTTTATTTCTTCCCACTACTACCAGCTGATACCGTTCCGGCAGCCTGCGGGCTAATTGAATCATTTCCTGATACCCTTTTTTATAGCAAATATTCGCATTTACCATCAACAAAACAACCTTATCATCGCATTTGAGCCGACTTCGAAGCTGCGTGACTCTTGGCTTAAATACCTCTTTATCCACCCAATTGTAGATGGTGACAATTTTTCTATTCTTGAGAATAGACTGTTTTACTTCGTCGGAAACCCATTTTGATACTCCCGTTACCGCCATGCGCGGAACTGCGGAATAATACTTGTTTTTATCCGCCAATGCTTTTTTTGTTCTGTCAAAAAAATATGTTTTATTAACATTATCACGGTGCAGCAATGGGCATTTTCCGCATTGAGCCTGCCATTTTTCACATTTTGCCGGAACATAATACGTACACTTTCCAGTATAGAACCAACTATCATGCAAAGTCAGCACTGTAGCGATGTCATTCGCGGCGAGATACTCAAATAAAATCCTAAGATTAATATAGTTACTATGCAGATTCTGTAAATGCACAATATCCGGTTTATACCGCTTGAGAAAAGCTACAAGCTTTCGGGTTGCTCTGATCGAATAATACCCTTGTAATCCCGTAATTCGTGAAAGCAATGCATGAATTTTATGGTCACGGTTGGTTCCGATTTTATAGGAGTGATGATACGGAAATCCCTCGACGGAATGAGCAAAACAACACTCATGTCCTCTGCTTTCCAATTCCCGTAAAAGTTCCAAGGATAGCCGCCCTATGCTTCCTGTACCGCAGGTTTCGTTAATCATTAAAATTCTCATTTTAATCTCCATTCCGCCGCTTATTTTTCACATGATCACCCAATGTCTATCTGTAAAGATCATACGGAAATACATCTTTTAGCTTTGCTTTGAGTTCCTCTAATTCCGGCAAGGCAGCCGGTTGAATCTGCTTAGCTTCATTCAAAGTATCAGCCATCGGAAACGTCAAGCGGTTCGTACTATAATAATAGTCATAATACTTCAATATATCAATCTGCGGTCTTAGCAATACTGCCGGCACCTTATATGCTTCTGCTATTATAATTCCATGCAGACTCGAGGATATAATCATTTCAACACTCTGAATCTGATCCACAAATTTCTCATAATCCGCAGTGCATATATTGATGGGTAAAATATCATCATCTATTTCAGCCGCAATCTTTGAAGTATCATAGTCTTTATGAACGATTAGTCCATACTTTTTTGTCTTAGGAACAGGCTTTGGGGAATAAATCTCCGGCAAAATCATTGCCGGATCCCCATATATAGCCGGAACTGAATATCCGTAATCCATCAGAACCATTCTGGTAACAGGGCCTCTTACAGCTCTCACATCAAGTTTTCTTTTTTCCAGACGATATGTAAGCTTTGCATTCAGAACACCGCTCCCCCATACTGTCGCATCTTGGATCCCGGCAGTTAAAACACTCCCTACCGCATATAAATGTCTTCGCCCTTTTACCGTTTGCTCCGGAGAAATCCCCTTTAAGCTTAGCATATAATTTACGATAACAGGAGCAAGTGCATCTCCCAAATTTTCAGACTCGTTCCAATAATTCAAGTTTACCTTATCCCGAACAGCACGGTTGGAAATATTAAACAGAATGAATTGATTCCTCATCGGAAAAAGCAGTTTTACAATCATCTTTTTCGCCGAATCACCCAGTATCTTTTTTATTTTTAAATTTAATTTATCCGTTCGCATGATTCCTCCCGTACTAACTTCTTAAAATCATTATATATATTCCCTTGAATAGTGGTTCTTTGGTGGTTGCGTACTCCACAATCCCAAGCTTTTTTTCCATATTGAATAATAAGATTAGGATCATCTGTTAATCTCGACAATTCCCCTGTAATCTGTTTATTATCAACTGTGACGATAGCCGCATCATTATTTTTCAGATATTGCATTGCAGCAGTTTCTCCCCCTACCGCAAAAATACATCTTGCGCTATATAAATAATCAACAATTTTCGTTGAAAACGACAATCTAAAAAATAATCTTTCTTTTTCATCGGTAGGCTCCACATGAAGAAGAATATCTGCTGAACGCATAGTAGGCAAAACCTGATCGTCATCTACCGGTTTCATAATCTGTGAAATCCCCGGCACATCCAATAAATTTCTTGCTTTTTCCGATAAAGGCGTCATCGTATAAATATATAACTGCGCTTTTTTTTCATAAGCATTAATCTCCTCTAATGCTTTTACAATCTCCGCAAGCACCTTCCATCTTCCCAAGCCTGTATTTCCCATATAAATTATTTTAATCGGATCGCTGACAGACTCTTTTAAATCCGCAGCCCCGCCAAAATCATATGCTTTATAAAGCAACTTACATTCCTTGTGAAAATACTCCGAATACTCTCTCGCCATTGGTTCTGTAATGGTATAAATATAACTGCTAATGTCCGCGCATTTTCTGATATACTTTCTTTCAATAAGAGTTTTAATCCAGAAAAATATGGATTTTGACTTCTTATGAAGTGAATAATGATCATCCCACGCATATGTTACAACCGGAACATGAAATTTATCCTTTAAATAAACCATCATTAAATTTCCCGCCGGGACTCTTCCCAATGGTCCAAAAACAATATCCGGCTCAAATTCTTTTATGAATTTGTCTAATCTATCCGATTTCCACTTTCCAAAAACGCCTATCAAATCCTGAACAAGCAACAAAGATTCCCATCTAAGCTGTCTTGCTTTATTATATGAATTTGAAAGTTTTTCTTCCGGTTCATTCTCACAATATATTTCGCTTCCGACATTTTTACGCGTAACGATGCTTTTCGCCAATTGCCCTTCGGGAATATAGAAATATTTTGATGCCACACTATTATTCGGCTTGCCTCCTTTAAAATAAATATTGGCAAATTCAATTTTATCTTTCAGTCCTTCGAATAGATTTGTAAGAGTATTTCCCACGCTGACATCATTTCTCCACGGCAGGTAGGAAACCACAAGTACACGCAACTTTTTATCCATACAAAAACTCCCTGTTAAAGTGTATTATCGCAATGACTTCACTCATATTCCCGGCAACTCAAAAAATCCGGTGACACTTTTCTGCATATGATAGATCGCATATTTAAATAATGTGATCTTCATATTTTTTCTTATCCTCTACTGTAATGTCATTACCCATCTGAACCTCTATAATCGTCAATTCCGTTTTAGCAATTACCGTATGCTTGCAGCCGGCAGGCATGGTTACAACATCCCCCGGCTTGATGTCTTGCTCGCGATCGTCAAGAATCGCTTTACCTGTTCCTGAAATAACATTCCAAATTTCATCCCGGTATTCATGGCTGTGATAATGCATCCTATGCCCCGGCATAAGGATAACCTTGATAATCATGCTATCGTCATTGACATCCATGACCGTATAGCTTCCCCATGATTTTTCGGCGTATCGCGCTTCATTATGCATTGCGTCTACATACGGCTTAATATAACTGCTCTGCTCTTTATCCGAAATTAATATTCCGTCACCGCTCGCCGCGATAATCATGTCCTTGCAGCCCATACAAAGTATAGGAATATTTAATTCATTGATAACATGTGTATTTTTGCAAACATCATTCAATTGTACATTACCGATTACCGACTCGCTCATGACCTCGGAAAATGTATTCCATGAGCCTACATCCTTCCACTCGCCTGCAAATCGCAAACAACCGATGCTGCTTTCTTTTTCTACAACCGCATAGTCAAACGAAATTTTCTCAAGCGCCTCATAACTGCTGTAAATGTCAAAATAACTTTCAAAATCTATATGTTTGTGCGCAATATCCAACAGATAACCCAGTTTAAACGCAAATACTCCGCAATTCCATAACGCTCCTTGCGCAATATAAGTTTCTGCCGTCTTTACGTCCGGCTTCTCCTTAAACTCCTTGACTGCCGCAGTATGCTCCTTTGTCTGCGGTATGATATATCCGTACTTCTCACTTGGATAGGTTGGTTCAACACCCATCAGATTCAGATTATACTGTCCCGTTTTTGTGAACTCAAAAAGCTCTTTAAGGGCTTCGAAATACAAATCATCCACATAAGGATCTACCGGACACACCAACACTGCCTCATCTTCCGAAACATTTTTTTCGCTCTGCAAAAAGGCTGCCGCCAGTGCTATTGCCGGAAAGGTATCTCTCCTTGCCGGCTCAACACATACTGCCACCTTATCCCCCAATTGGTTATTGATCGCGCTTACCTGCTTCTTGCTTGTGGCAATCGTGATATTTGCGTCCTTATCGACCCGTTTAATCTGTTTATAAACACGTTGTACCATGGACTCATATTCGCCGCATTCATTATTAAACATCTTTATAAACTGTTTTGATCGAATATCATTTGACAAGGGCCAAAGACGCTTACCGCTGCCCCCGGATAATAAAATTATATTCATCGTTCTGCCCTCATCGGATTATTCAGGAAATCTTCATATGATAATCTGATTCCCTCTTCAAGTTCTGTTTTGTACTTCCAACCCAAATTTGTAAGCTTTGATACATCTAAAAGCTTTCTCGGAGTTCCGTCCGGCTTTGTCGGATCCCATTTGATTTCGCCATGGTATCCGATTACCTTTGCAACAAGCTCCGTAAGCTCTTTAATTGTCAATTCTTTACCTGTACCCAAATTAACCGTTTCATTTCCGCTATATGTATTCATCAGATAGACACATGCATCCGCCAAATCATCGACATATAAAAATTCTCTGAGCGGTGCTCCTGTTCCCCAACAAACCACACTCTCAGCACCACTCTCTTTTGCCTCATGAAAACGCCGGATAAGTGCCGGCAAGACATGCGAATGCTGCGGATGATAGTTATCATTCGGGCCATAAAGATTCGTAGGCATAACACTGATATAATCTGTTCCATATTGACGATTGAGATATTCACAATACTTTAATCCAGAAATCTTCGCTAACGCATATGCCTCATTCGTCTGCTCCAAAGCGCTGGTTAACAAGCAGCTTTCCGGCATCGGCTGCGGCGCCATTCTCGGATAAATGCAGGAACTGCCCAGAAACATCAGCTTTTTACAGTTATTCTTCCATGCTGCATAAATCACATTCATCTCAAGAATCATATTATCATACATAAAATCTGCCGGATGCTCGTTATTAGCGATAATCCCCCCAACCTTGGCAGCCGCCAAAAACACATAATCCGGCTTCTCTTTTGCAAAAAATTCTTCAACCTGATCCTGGCGCGTTAAGTCCAGTTCCTTATGTGAACGCGTTACAATATTGGTATAACCATTTTTCTCTAAGGCTCTGACAATTGCCGAACCTACCATTCCCTTATGCCCTGCAACATAAATCTTCCCATTCTTATCCATTCTCGTTCTACCTCTCTAACCATTAATTGATTTTGCCGCTGCCTCGCGCTTTGCAAGCTCCAGGTCGTGCTTTGCCATAATTTGTACAAGCTCCTCATAACTTGTTTTCTGCGGATTCCAGCCCAAAACTGTCTTTGCCTTTGTCGGATCTCCCCAAAGATTATCCACATCCGTAGGTCTGAACCATGCTTCGTTGACTTCTACAAGAACCTTTCCGGTCTTAACATCAATTCCCTTTTCCTCAAGACCCTTTCCTTCGAATCTCAACTCAATCCCACATGCCGCAAATGCTTTCTGCGTAAAATCTCTTACCGTATGCTGTTCTCCAGTTGCTATAACAAAGTCCTCCGGCGTGTCATGCTGTAAAATCATCCACATACATTCCACATAATCCTTGGCATAACCCCAGTCTCTCAGAGAATCCATATTCCCCAACTGGAGCTTATCCTGAAGTCCGCATGCGATTCTTCCTGCCGCAAGCGTAATCTTTCTTGTAACAAAGTTTTCTCCGCGGCGTTCCGACTCATGATTAAACAAAATACCATTAACCGCAAACATGCCATAAGCTTCTCTGTATTCCTTGGTAATCCAGAACCCATATTGCTTCGCTACCGCATAAGGGCTGTACGGATGAAACGGTGTATTCTCATTTTGCGGAACTTCTTCCACTTTTCCGTACAATTCCGAGGTTGATGCCTGATAAATTCTGCATGTCTTTGTCATTCCCAATATTCTGACAGCCTCAAGAACTCTGAGAACGCCAATAGCGTCCACATCGCCCGAATATTCCGGCACATCAAAGCTTACCTGTACATGACTTTGCGCCGCAAGGTTGTAAATTTCATCCGGTTTTACAAGTCCTATAATTCTGATAAGGCTGGATGAATCCGATAAGTCACCATCATGCAGCGTAATTGCATTCTTTTCCAATAAATGATCAATCCGTGCTGTGTTGGAAATTGATGCACGCCGTGTAATGCCGTGCACCTCATACCCCTTTTCCAACAAAAACTCTGCAAGATATGAACCATCCTGACCTGTGATTCCTGTGATTAATGCTTTTTTCATATTAAAACTTCTCCTTCATTTATTATCTTTATAATTTTTTCAACAAAGAATAAATCCCCATTACTCAAAAACAGCCAGCTTATCCTTTAAGCTCTTATCACTGTTGATTGTTTTTGCCAGCCTTTTGGTGTCGCTCAAGCTCCTTTTACCTGTTATAATTCTTCCTATGTATCTGCACGGAATATATGCCCATGCAATATATTTTAAGAATGGATGCCGCTTGACCGCTTCCCAATTCCTCATGCCGCTTTTCTGCAAATTGGATATTGCCCGAATCAGAAACGGCCGCTTGTCCCCATAATTGGCTTTTCCGAGAACGGCTCCTGCTCTGTTTGAACTGGGGTCCTTATATCCAAAATTGCCATTATTTAACGCAAAATGCATAAACTCCATGCAAGCGGTTTCATCGGCATCCATGCACCATGTTATTCCGGTAAGTCCCAGATATAGGCAACATGTTTTCGCCGCAATACACGCCATCTTCTCTAATCCCGTTTTCTTTAGCAGCGGTTGAAATTCCGTTCGATAGACTTCATCCGTCAATTCTTTTTGTACAAAAGCCATCCAGTCGCATAACTGCCGAATCCCCAAGCCACCATCCAGGTGCTTTACAATATGCAACAGTAAAACCATGCCGTTCTCCAATCGCGGCATCCGGAAAAATTCATATTCCAATATGGATTCCTTGATCGCTCTCGCCGGCGCTTCCCGATATAAATCCCGAAGAACATCGCCATATTGATTGTGCGCAATACCTGCCGGCTCTTTATGCAGCTCGAATACCACACCATCTTTATCAAATGTTACATGATAATCCACATGATCCATCGGATAGGTAAGATGATACCCATTATTTTGCATCAATCCCACTGCCGTTTCAAAATCCCTTTCCTCAACCAGAAAATCAATATCCCCCATATTTCTGTAGGATGGATTCGGATAATAACAAGCAGCCGCCGCACCTTTCAGAGTTGCAAGCGGTATGCCGTTTTGTTCAAATAATTCATTCAATTTAGACTGCGCAAATAATATTCTGTGCCCGATGTTGATAACCTGCATGGAATACTGAAACCACTGATAAAAAATCTCCTGCGGAATGTATTGCTCATATTCGGATAATACATCAATCACCACTGCGGTTGCCGCCTGAATCTTTAATTCTTCAAAAACAGCCTGCCAATCTACAGACTCCGGCTCCTCTATGACCACAGACCGATCAACAAATGCCATTGCTGTAAGCTGCAGCGCGGTTAATTCTGTTTTTGTGCAGTTCAGCGCTCTTGCTCTTATCAATTCAATCTCCCCTCCGGATAACATTCTTCATAAGCGAGCGATATTCTTCCAACTTCCGGTCCGCTAACTCCTTATTTTCCATTTTAATGCTATAGTATACCTTGATCTTCGGTTCTGTTCCGGATGGGCGAATCGCCAGCCATGACCCATTATCCATAACCAATTTTAATACATTGGAACGCGGCAGTTTTCCAAATCCCTTTTCCGCCTCCACTTCACGATTATAGTCCAAAACTGCATAAGGCTCCGCAAGTTCTATACCATTACTGCGAATTTCCGCCATAATGGCATTCATCCTTTCAACTCCTGCCTTGCCCTCGAACACAAAGCTATCCTGATAATCCAGGTAATATCCATATTCCTGATATAACTCATGCAGCCGATCCACCAGCGTTTTTCCCTCCGCTTTGTATTCAGCCGCCATTTCACAGATGAGCAAGCATGTGCCAACCCCATCCTTATCTCTTGCATAGGTTCCTGCAAGATAACCGTAGGATTCTTCATATCCAAACACAAAATCATACGCCCGTTCTGTACAGTTCTCGCACTTTGCCTGTTCAAATTGCGATATTTTTTCACCGGCATATTTAAAGCCTGTCAAGGTTGTAAAAACAGTAACCCCTCTTGATTTGGCAATCTCAGCTCCCAAATCGGATGAAACGACCGTTTTAATTAATGCCGGCCGAGTTGCCGTCATAGACTTTGTGACATAATCCGAAAGCAACGCGCCCGTCTGATTTCCCGTCAATAACACATATTCTCCGTTTTGTCTGACACCAACGCCTACCCGGTCACAATCCGGATCTGTCCCAAGAACAATATCTGCGCCGTGCTTACCCGCAAAATCCAATGCCAGTTCCATTGATTCTTTATTTTCAGGATTCGGCGATTTTACCGTGCTGAAATTCCCATCCGGCATTTCCTGCTCGCTGATAACCGTCACTCCCGAAAAGCCGACCTTGTTCAAAGCTCGCTGTACCGGTATACTGCCTGTTCCGTGTAAGGGAGTATAGACAACTTTTAATTCTTTCTTATTCTCTGTCGCCGTCTGCGGAGTACTGTCTATTACGTCATTTACAAAAGCTTCCGTGTTGTCTATGGAATCAATCAATGCGTTATTTCCTTCAAAACACACCGAAGTATAATCACTGATTTTGTCAATATACTGAATCACCCGCTTCACCTGATCCGGTACAAGCTGACCTCCCTTTTCATCATACAATTTATATCCGTTGTATTCCTTTGGATTATGACTCGCCGTAATGACAATACCCAAAATACAATTCAATTTCGGAATTGTATAACTCAGCTGCGGTGTTGGAACAGGTTTGTCAAAAAGATACACTTTAATTCCCATTCCGCTTAAAACATTCGCCGTAATTTTTGCAAACTCTCTGCTGTTATTTCGCGTGTCATAAGCAATTGCAATACCCCGTTCTGCACACGACTCAGCCGAAAAATTTGCAAGCGCATAGTCGGCAACGCCTTTCGTTGCCCGTCCGATGGTATACTGATTCAGCCGATTCGTACCGGCTCCCATGATTCCGCGCATACCGCCCGTACCAAACTTCAGATTGCAGTAAAACCGTTCCTCTATTTCACGCTCATCAGCAATAGTGATCAATTCCTCCTTGGTTGTTTTATCAAAAAACGGATCTGTAACCCATTGTTGATATATTTGATGGTAATCCATATTTTATAGCTCCTCTTTATATACCTTAGTTAATTACGCAATGGAAGAATTATGAATTTGTATCTGTTTTTCGGCTTTCATCTCCGCAAAACAAAAAAACAAACTCATTCAAGAAATTACTTTTTACCATTGCTTAATATTACTTCTTTGTTTAAGTCAATATGCAGAATTTTCCCGTAATACTCTTCTAATTTCTGCGACCAAATATGAATATTAAACTGATCCGATTTATCTTTCAATAATACCGGATGTTCCTTTCCGTTTAAAACCTTATCGTTCCACCGTTCAACAGAATCCGATAAATTCAAAAATTCAATAGAATCTGTTATCGCAACATCATCCGGCACCTCAGTAGATACGATCGTTCTTACACCGGCAATCTGCGCCTCTACCGCAACCATCCCCAGTCCCTCATATCTTGATGGCAGGACAAATACATCCATCGCCTGATACAATTCATGAACATCGTTCCTGTTGCCCAAGAACATGACGCTATCCATTAATCCCTTATCTTCCACCTTTTGCCGGACAGCATATTCCAGATCCCCCTCGCCTATCAGCATCAGAACCGCATTCGGATTCTTCTGATGCACGGCGTTGAATATATCAATCAAAAACTCATGGTTTTTCTGATAGCAAAAACGCCCGATATGTCCTACTACAAAGCGATCTTCGATGTCCAGTGTTCTGCGCACCCGACTTCTGACTTCTTCATTGAACTTGAATTTATCCAAATCAATCGCATTATTAAAGATCGTAACCTCGCCGCTATCGACAGCTTTTTCCCCGAACAGCCATGCACCGGCATATCGGGAGCATGCCGCATAATGCGTCGCATTCACCTTTGCAAAGGGGCGCAGCATGTATTTCATAATATTCTTTTTATACTCACCCTTACCGGCTGTTGAATGATTGTGTGCAATCCGTATCGGCACGCCGGCTTTCTTGGCTGCATATAAAGGGAATACACTCAGCGTATTCAAATGCGAATGAACGATTTTGTACTCGTTTTTCTTGAATATCTCGGTCAGCTCCGCAAGATACCGATTGATTTTTTGATAGGGCGCAACCTCAATAACCCGTCCGCCCAAAGCCTCAATCTCCGCCCTTTGCGGAATAGACGAATCGTTGTCCGCAATAAAATCAAACTGAATTTTACTGCGGTCGATGTGACGGTAATAATTCATTACTACCGACTCCACACCGCCATTTTCCATCTTGCCCATTACCTGTGCTATTCTCAGAATCTTCTCCATCATTTCACCCCGTCTTGTGATAAAACTGCTTTCACTGTACGGAAAATGATCTTAATATCCAATCCTATACTTCTGTTCTGTACATAATACAATTCCATCCGCTGTCTTTCGCCGTCACTGTAACCCACGTTATTTCTTCCGTATGCCTGCCAGTATCCGGTAAGTCCCGGCTTTACACTGGTTAAAGCTTCCTGCTGCTCCGGTGTATAGTTTAATTCCATTTCCTTTCTTAATATCGGTCTTGGTCCTACCACCGACATATCACCCTTCAGACAGATATTATAGATAATCTGAGGAATCTCATCAACGCTGAGTTTCCGTATGTACTTTCCGATATTATGCGGTAATAATCTCGGATCATTATCCAACTTAAATTCCTTTAAATACCGCTCATATTCTTCGGGCGTCAGCATATGTTTCAGATCATCCGCATTTTTCTTCATACTTCTGAATTTTACAATTTTAAGAGGTTTATTGTCTTTCCCTACTCTCTCCTGAATAAAGAAAGGATTTCCGGGATCTACAATAAAAATCAAAAGCGCAATCAACAGGCACGGTATAATCAAAATAAGACTTACCACGAACGAGCTTACAAAATCAAATATACGTTTAATAACCTCATACCCCTGGTTCGATTTCGCATATTCCCGATCCTCTCTCCCATCTTCTTTTATAAATTCAGATTCTACGGCTTGTATATTTTCCATACTCTCTCTCCTTTTTTCCGTATCTTTCTGCTCTTTTAATAATTTCGATCAGCGTATGACACTGATTTTATCCCCCACGCTGCTTGAATAAAATCCCCCCTTATTTTTCTTAATGCCCCTGATGCTATAAAGATTTTTGTAAGCCAAAACACTGTCGATCCACCATCCATAAAGAATCGGCAATTCTGTTGACCGAAGCAAAATCGCTCCGAAAATATTATCAATTTGAACCCCCTCATTCAGCATGTCAATGCAGAATAAAAGCTTTAAATGATTGCTGTTGTCATTCTTGAATAGTTAAAATTTCCTACTTAATTCGGAACTATCCGAATAAGCGAAATGCCTGTCCGCCCTTGCACATCATTCCGACTCAATTCCCAAGAGCAGGAGCAAATGTATAGAACTGCATATTATGCAGCTCTATTCTCACAACTCTTATTCCTCGGCCTGACTTTTTGCTTTATGTAGTATAAAGGCTTGAAAATCAATAACTTTGATATTATCATAACATACTATAAGAATAAATTCAAGTATTTCTTTCAAAAAATCACAAATAAATATACATTTTTTATGACATTTCATCAAAATGACCAAAAATGCAAAGCCCTGAATAATTTTTTGAAATAAACTGTCAAAATCAGGTTTCCTGACGCTAATAAATGCAAGCAGCACATTTTTCGTGGGAATCATTATAAAAAGATACTTATATAATAAATTGATACTTTAAAAATTTCGCAATCTATGATAAAATAAGAGTAGAAATAAAGATGGTAAACGGGATTTAAAGGGGAGTCATATATGTTTAAAGTGATGGTTGTGGACGATGAAACGATTATGCACAATATTTTAAATGATTACATATCGAAATTTCATCCTGATTTAAAAATCGCGGAGGATTGCTATAGCGGCGAAGAAGCGTTAAGCCGCTTGGCAGCGTCGGAAATCGACATTGTGATTACGGATATTAAAATGCCGGAAATGGACGGAATGCAGCTGATCCGGGAAATTCATGAAAAATATCCCGAATGTATTATTCTGATTCTAAGCGCCTACGGGGAATTTGATTATGCCCAGGAGGCAATCGCCGCCGGAGTATTCAAATACATGCTCAAGCCCATTGATTTCGATCTGCTGTCGGATACCTTAAAAACGGTTGTCCAAAAGCTCAATCGCTTATCGCACAGCTCCGGAGCCGAGCAGCTGTTGTCCGAGCTGATTTTCGGGACAATCGGCACAAAAAATCAATTGGATGAAGCTGCCTCCGAATGTGGGCTTCGGGATTTGGATAAGAAAAGAGGATGTCTGTACAGATTCCACGTTCTTCCCTGCAAAAGCCTGAATGAGTGGAAATACGGCTTGGATACCATCGAAAATGTGCTTGTAAACATCGTAAAATTTTTCACCAACGGCACCGGTGTCTATATGGTCGCCCGAAAAAATCTGACGTTTTATATGGTTTCCTTAAGTGAAGAACCCAGTAACACCTCCTTTGATCTGAATCAGCTGACAGAGTATATCTATACCGAAACCGGCTTTAACTGCTCCATTGAGCTGATCGACGAGTTTGAGAGCCTATATGAGCTGGTCGATGATACACGCTCCGACATGAAATATGAGCCAGACGCCGATGCCGGAAAGGATCGGGAAAATCTATCGGACGCCATCAAAATTGCAATTGAATATATGAACAGCCACTATGCCAGAGATATTTCCCGAAACGAAATCTCCGAGCTGGTTCATATGTCACCGGAATATTTTTCACAATATTTCCGCAAAGAAACCGGCACGACCTTTCTTCAATATCTGACAAAGCTGAGAATCAGCAAGGCTGCGGAATATATCGAAAACGGTGAAAAAATCAGCGATGTGATTCAGAAAGTCGGATATGCCAGCAAAAACCGATTCTATGCAAATTTCAAGTATTACACATCATACACCCCCAAGGAATATAGGAGAATAAGAAGCTATGAAAAACAACATCTATCGGAAGGTGATAAAGAGTAAATATTTTGTCAAAAGCTTTTGGGCGCTTTTTGTTGTCATGACCGCACTTTTAATCTGTCTGCTGGGGTATATGTATTCGAATATGAAGAATGTTTTAAACGATACCTTTGAAAAGAACAACGAGCAATCCCTGAATATTATTGCAAACAATATTGATGACAGCGTCTCCCGTGCCAAGTTTCTGCTCAATGCCATTGAATCCAATGCTCTGACAAAAAACTTTTTTATCCGCGGCAGCAAGGGTTCGGAGCTGTTCAGCAACCAGGATTTAAGAATGAAGGAATATTTCTCGGCAATCGAATCCTCCAATGATTTTTTGGAATCAGTCTGCCTTTATTCCGAGCAGCACTCCGCAATCTTTTGTTCCCAGGGCTTTTTTCCGGTGGACAGCTATGCTGACAACGGCTTTATCGAAAAGCTCCCCCATGACGGAAATGAAGATATTTTCTGGGTCAGCCGTCCGCTCAATAATCTGTTTCCATTCGTGGTTTCTTTTATCAAGCCCTCTTATCGGAACGGCAAAGTGCGCGCTGTCGTTGTCAACGTCAATTTATCCAAGCTGTATCAATCCAAAAATTCCGACGGAGAATTTTATGTAGTCTCGGATTCGGGAAAAATTATATCGGAGCGGAATCAACGAAGTGCCGAAAAAGACCCGGCAGCCGACAAAAATCTGAGCCGAATGGATATTTCGGATCCCGAAAGCGCTTTTAAACGGAACGAAGACGGGACGATGTGCGTCTATAATTCCTATCAATCCAACGCCCAAGGATGGCGTTATGTTTTAGTGACCCCAATTACCAATTACGATTCCTTGATGATGCGGAACCGGATTCTTTTATGTCTGATCGGGATCACCTTTATCCTGCTGAGCTTCTTTGCCGCTATTTTGCTCACCGTCCGAAGCTATAAGCCTATTGATGAAATCATGCGCGTATTAAAGCACAATTCCCAAACCAACAGCTTTAATGAGCAGAACGTGAACGAAGTCAAATACATAACGTCTGTGATTATGGAAAACATGCAGTTCAACAAAACGCTTTCGGACGAGCTTGAAAGAAATTTTGCGGAGCTGACAGAAGCAAGACTGGACGCGTTAAAGCTCCAGATCAATCCGCACTTTATGTTTAATACGCTGAATATGATCCGCTATATGGAGATTGTCAATCTGGGGTATGAGCATGATGTTCCGAAAATGACCTTCAAGCTTTGCGAAATTCTGCGCTATGTATTCGAAAGAGAGGATATTGTATCGGTAAAAGACGAAATTGACCATCTTTATAAATACATAGAGCTTATGAATCTGCGATATGAAAACAAAATCAAGCTGCATGTGGATATGGATGCAAAATCCGCCGATGCAAAAATGCCGAAGCTGATTTTGCAGCCGCTGGTGGAAAACTCCGTCATTCATGGCATGAAAAATAACAATGCTATGAATATCCGGATTCAAACAGAATATATTGACCGCAAGGAAAATCCGGTTGTCCGTATCAGCGTCAAGGATGACGGCTGCGGTTTAAGCCGCGAGCAGCTTGAAAAGATCAACGCCTATACTACCGCCGCCGATTATCATAAAGCCGACGGAATCGGACTTTCCAATATCATCCGGAGAATTAAGCTGACCTATCGGGAAAAAGCCTCTTTTGATATTAAAAGCGAAAACGGTACCGAAATTATTATTCAGATTCCCTATATTCTTTAATGGAAGAAAAAAAACGCAGAACACTTCAAATACGCCCGACGGCATATTTGAAGTGTTCTATATTTTTATCCGGCAAAAAAGCCGTTGTAATCCAACCATTTCAGCAATAACTTACTCCATTGCGCCACATGCGGCAATTCCTCCGCCAAGCCCATTCCGTGATTCCCCCTCGGGAAGATATGCAGCTCCGTTTCGGTATGAACCTCCTTAAGCCGCTCGGCATATAGCAATGAATTTTTCACATTAACGCAGTTATCCGCAAAGGTGTGCCATATAAATGCCTTTGGCGTCCCCTCACCGGCAATCAGATTCGGACTGAGTTCCTCTCCGTATTCCGCCAGATCGGCTCCCAATAAGCTCCTGCCTGATCCGAAATGCGCAATCCCCTTTCCGATCAGCTGAATCACCGGATAGCATAAAATCTGACCGTCCGGAAGAAAATCTTCCTCGTCAATCGCATCCGGATTTTCGATCGGAATCGTCTTTAAATAAGTACTCGTCAGCGCCGCCAGATGTCCGCCGGCGGAAGAACCCATGATATAGATTTTATTCCGATCCAGTCCATATTCCTCCGCATGATACCGCACAAACTGCATCGCGCGGCGCGCGTCTAATAACGGAAGCGGAAAATAATGCGGCTCTACACGATAATCACACACAAACGCCGTAACGCCATGATCCGCCAAAAAGCACGCATACTTCTCACCCTCATTCGGCGAACGGTGACTGTATCCGCCGCCCGGAAGAATCACCACCGCCCCCTTTGTCTGCTTATACTTCGGAACATACGCCGTAATCTGTGGTACTTCCTCGCACATTCCGGGTACGTTTTCCCATAACTGAAATGTTTGTTCTGTCATTCTTCTTCTCCCCAAACTTGTTTATTCTTTGATCGGATTATTCGCCCAGCGAATACTGTTTTTAATAATATTCTGAATCTCCGGCTTGTGGAAGGAATTATTCTTCTCGTGTCCCGGCTGAAAATAAAAGATATTGCCCTTGCCTCTTTTAAAGGTGCAGCCGGAGCGGAATACCTCGCCGCCGCGGAACCAGCCGAGGAAAACAACCTCATCCGGGGTCGGAATCCGAAACGGCTCGCCGTACATTTCTTCCTCACCCAACTCTATATTCTGCGGAATCCCCTTTGCGATCGGATGCTCCGGATTAATGCACCAAAGCTTTTCATAATCATTCAACCGCCACTGCAATGAACACGGCGTACCCATCAGTCCCTTAAAAACTTTGGAATAATGCCCCGAATGAAGTACAACCAGACCCATCCCGTCCCAGACTCTCTGCATCACCTTTTTGGCAATCTCATCCGGTACACGATCATGCGCCACATGTCCCCACCAAAGCATGACATCCGTATGCTGCAAAACCTCATCCGTAAGACCACATTCCGGCATATCCAATGTCGCTGTTGTAATGCTCATATCCTCCTCATCCTTTAAAAAGGATTCTATGTAACGGTGAATCCCGTCCGGATAATACCGGATTGTCTCCGGCTCTGTCTTTTCATGTACATACTCATTCCATATTGTCACATTAATCATTAATATCAAATCCTTTCTGTGCTTGTTTTTAATTCATTGAATTATTGTCCCCGCGCTTACTCACATCCTCTAAAACCATCGCCGGTCTTTCGTCCGTTTCTTTTAGAGAAAAGCAAACATGATGCATGTTCAGTCCTTTTACATGACGCGCATAGAGCGCATAGGCAGGCAACGTTCCGAAAAACCACTGCTCCGGATATTTGTATTCATCCTCTGCAACCGTTCGGTTCGCCTCCTCCGCCGTACCGCCGCCCGGAAATTCAACCGCAACATTGTATAGGTTGATATTTTCCACTGCGCTATCCGGGATTCCCGTAATCATAATCGGGGTTTTGTCGCGTTCCGTAACCGTCACATCGGCATGAATATCCGAAAAACTGATATTTCTGATTTTACCGGGTGCGTCATCATTCTTGTTCCCCTCACCCCAAAAATCCATTTCTGCCGGCTGATCATATTTGAGATTTCGCTTTCCGGTTCGTACAAAAAGCGGACTTCCCACGCGATGCATCTCAAGATTAGAAACGCGAATATTCTCGATCAAGCCGCCGTCCACCATCATCAACTTTATTGTCCCCATCGGGCAATCATGCACCACGCAATTGGACATCACCAATCCGCGAAATCCCGAAAGCGATGAAGTTCCCAATTTCAAAACTGCGGTGTCGCTGCTTAAAATACAATTAGTAATCACAAAATTCTCGCACATCTGCCGAGTAGTGCTTTTCAGACAAATCGAATCATCCGATGAGCTGATTCGCGTATTGGAAATCAGCACGTTTTGACAGCTGTCCAAATCAAATCCATCGTTGTTGTGCTGCACACGGCTATACACATCCGTTTTATGAATCCGAATATCGGTGCAGGAAATCATATGAACACCCCACGAACCGGCATTGCGCAATTGGATATTTTCAAAGCAAATATCCTTGCAGCGAATCATCCGCATAAGCATTGGCCGTTTCAAAAATGCCTTGCTCCCGTCAAAGCGCTCACCCCGACCGTCAATCGTTCCCCCGCCGGTAATTTCAATATGCTCCGCATCCTCGGCATAAATCAGACACTCGGAAAAGCTGGGTGCTTCGATCGCTCCCTCGTAATCCCCCTCATAATCCTCATGCGCCGCACTGCCCCAAAGTCTTGCTCCGGGAGCAAGATATAAAGTGATATTGGATTTTAGATAAAGTGTTCCCGTTCCATAGCTTCCCGGCGGAAAATAGACAATTCCTCCTTCCGAAAGCGCGTCAATTGCCGCTTGGATGCTTTCGGTCTGCACCAACGTTTCACTGCTGACAGCGCCAAAATCCATGATATTCATTTCTTTCCTCAAGATTCATCCCTCTTTTCATACTGATTTAGCATTGTATAAGCACAAAACAAATATCCTGCTTTTTTCATTCCCTGTACCGTAATTTCATTTTCGTACTGCAAGATTCTCGCCGTCGATGAATTGGTACACAAAACTTCCATTTGAATCTCCTCCGTCAACGGAACCGTATAAGTATACCGATTTCCCTCCGCCCACTCGCGCAAGAAGATGAAATACCCGTTTTGATCATCTGAACGAATCCAAAAACCCGTGTAGCCCTCGCCGGACGGCTGCTCGCCGATCGGAATGACTTCCGATTGCGTCATAGTTTCCCGTTCCTGCCGATAGACCGCGATAATCGTTTTTAAATCCTCACATTGCCGCTTATCCAGAGAGGAAAGCTCCATCCACATCAAAGGATTTGCAACCATCACCGATGCAAAAATATAGTCGATTGAATAAAGGGACGGTCTAAAAAAATCCTCCGCACCATAAATGGATTCATTCCGCAATGGATTCAGCACTTCAAACTGAAACTTACACGGCGGAAGAAAACGGCAAAGACTCCACAGGATGCGGAGCGTGTAGTGCGGATAATAGTTGCCCCAATCCGTATACCTGTTTTCCATAAAAACCGTCGCATATTCTTTCATCATAAAATACCCGAAACGCCGGTTGGCGGTAATATCGAAATTCAGATGAATTTCCCCATTACTCTTTTCCGAAAGCCGCTGCACAAACCGTCTGATGTGGTTTTCGCAAATATGATTTTTGATTACGAGTCCGTCAATTTTAAAATATCGGATTCCATAGGCTTGATAAAGCGAAATTAACTGATCGGCGTCCCGTTCCCACGCCTGATAATTTTCCGTCGTATCCAGCGAAAACCAAAGTCCCAGCTGAACTCCGCGCGCTTTCGCATAATCCGAAACCACGCGGAATCCGTTCGGAAATTTTTGAGGATGAACCGCCCAAAAATCGAAGTCCGCCGCATAAAAATCTCCCCATGCGCCGCCGCTTTCAAGGGCGGAATTTGCCGAAATTCCTTTTTGCCAGCCATCGTCAATCTGGACAATATCAACGCCCAGCTCCGCCGCTCTGTCAATTTCTTTCCGTATAAAATCCTCACTGATTGCCGCGTCACGATGCCTATCGCCCCATGTATTCGACATGATAAAGCTACAGCTTCCGAAAAGTTTTTTATAAAATTTTCTATAATCACTGCTGACATCTTCACTGCACACGATCGTACTACCGCCCAGAAAAACATATTCATCAAAAACGCCGCAGCCGCCATTGCCGTGAATCCTTGCGCCTTGCAGCAAATTCACGCTGAAATCGAAGTCGGAGTCAAAGCGTTTTCCGGTGCAATAGCCATCCCTCGCAATCAAAAGCTGCTCACCGGACGGTCGTTTTTCTACAATGAAAATGTTCCCATACAAGCCCTCGTAAAACATGGTATAAAGCATACGTTTTTCCGATAAAACAAGCTCGTTGTTCCGATCGGTTTCATCATATAACCTAACCGCTTCAACCGTCATATGCGGATTCGAAAAATTCAACGCGTCAACCGTTCCAATCTCCGGAATTTGAAGCTTTTGTTCCTGCCGGCATTGCTCTTTCTCAATCGCCGAATTATTCTCCGCTTTCCTTTCCGATTGCACATCAATCTTTCCTTTGGCAAAAAGCCGATAGCCTATTGCAGCGGTATTTGGAAAGATGAAAAACTCCTGCAATATTTCCGTTTGCCGTCCTTGATAGACCAATTCCGCCGAAAGCGCCGCTGTCCGGTTTTTGCCAAAATACTTTATCCCAAAATTCACCGTCGGCATCGTTGCGTCAAACTCAAAATCGCGTATTCCAAACATTGCCGTTTTTCCGCCGCCGCTCCAGATTGCGCCATTTGCTCCCCGAATTGAAACGGATACCGGAGCAGAATCATAAAATTCAATCCGTCTTTCCATGCAGGAATTGCCGATGATCAATTGATTTTCTTCAAAGCTCAGATAACAATCCTCATATATTTTTTTCACATTAATCTCCTTGACTGTAATTACAGTTTCCAACAACCGAAAGTGAATCCGTCACTGCTTCATGCGCATAATTCCTAATGTATACACTGTCAATCAACGCATTGCTTTCCTCCGCATTCAGACTGATTCCGGTGTCTGCTGCATGAATATTGGTGTTTTCAAGAATCACATCACGCAGCGTCGTATTCTTTGACGCACTCAGCTGAATACCGGCATTATTCAAAATCTCCGTATTCCTAACGGTTGTGCCGATGCTCATAGCACCCTCGCCGGACGCCATAATGCGAATACCGCTTTCGCCCGTCCATTGATCGTCCGCACCAAACCAATGCATATAATTTCCGCTCTCTACGGTCGTATTCAGAATCTCATTATACCAGCATGGGCGGTAGCCGTTATATGTATAAAGCGCCCAAAGATTGATGCCGCCCGCACTGCTCATACATGTCCCGTCAATTATATTTTCAATGCCCATTCCGTAAAATTGCAGCGCTCCTGCATTTTTGATATTGGTATCGGTATAAATCCCTCTGCGGATAATCGGCGCAATACAAATCAAAGAGCCTGAATCCGGTGCAATCTCAAAAGGTGCATTTAGTGTCACCGTATGTTCCGATTCTACACTGTCAATCAGACGATACTGTCCTGCGCCCCGACCGTTGATGATAAACACGCCCATATTCTTCGAGCCGAGCAGATTTTTATGTGTCCCCTTATATCCCTGTTCCGAAACAGTCATACTTTTCCCGGACACCTCCGCCGTTCCGGCATAGCATCCACCGCCGCCGTCTGTTGTCATAACCTCCCGATCGTTTCCCTCGATATTTTCGATTGTATTGGATAAAAAACAGATGTTTTCCGTCCTGTTGCAGCCATTTAAATTATTGATACCGCCCCCGGTTCCGTTTTGGGAAGAGGTACTGATGTAATTATTCTCAAATACAACCTCACTGCTCCCCGAAAGACAATACCATCCCCGATAACCATTATAAATCCGATTATCCGATATTGTAACATAGTTTGCATCCAAAATTCTCAGGCTTGAACTCGCCCCATGAATATTACAACCCGTGACCGTGACATTTTCACCGCCCAAATCAAATGCAAAGCTCCGCTGGTTTTCAAATTCATCCAGGATTAACTCCATTTTTTCCTTGCTGCTTCTTCCGAAAAACGCATTTGCAATCACATCCACATTGCGAATCGTGATATTTTTTGCGCCTTTCATCAGCGTATCGGAACGAATAAAGCTTCCAGTTCGCGAGCCGTTTAACGTCAGATTTTCAACCGTAAAATTTTTGGTTCCGGATAAAAAGGCTTCGGGCAATTCTCCTATATCCCATGCATATGCCGTCCAGAGTAAAGAAACCAGTTCTTTACCCTCCCCTCGGATTACCGTATTTTCCGGGATCTGAAATGCTCTTGTCAGCAAATATCTTCCGCGCGGAATATACAAGACTCCGCCGCCCAAAGCGGAAATCTCCGAAAGCGCACGCTCCATCGCCCGGCTGTCATCATGCTTTGCATTTCCCATTGCGCCGTAATCGCGGAGGTTGTATTCTTTTTGCGGCATTGTGGCTTGCCTTTTGACCTCAATCGTCACCGGAATACTCCACGCCGTATTTCCTCCATAGCCATTATGTACATAAAATTTATATTCTCCTGCCGGGATTCCCGATAGCGAAAATTCCGCGCTATATTCTTCTGCCGAAATGACAGAAAGCTCATATGTTTTATTGTCCCCATTGACAAGTACAGCTCTTGTTGCACCGCCGATAGAAAGACTTTCTCCGAATGCGCGGATTGTCCCTCCGACAGAAACATCCTTGCCCATATCACCCAGCACCCAGGATACATAGGGACAGTTAATATAGACTGTTTTATCTCCGGCTTTTACCGAATAAACTCCTGTTTCCAGTCCGGAGGGGACAGTAAATTTAAAGGATTGATCCGAACATTGAACCGTCTGTACCGATACGGTGTTCTCGTCACAAAATTGAGGAGTTGCCGCATCGGTCAGGGCAGTGTCCGAGCCATCCGGAAAATATTTTTTGATATAATTTGGTGTCCCCGTTTCCTCATCCGGGAGTCGGCTGATTTGTACCGTACTGCAATTGTTTAAATCACTGCCGCACACCATTCCCGTTTCATTCGGATTAAGTCTGCCCGACGCATAAAAAATTGTTTCGGCTGAAACCGGAATCGCAGCTGTCAGAAACAGAGCAATAAATACTATGGCTCGTTTGATCATATTTTCCTCCATTCTGCCGCCCTCCGCGGCATAAATCCAAAATTATAGTCTTACCTCTTTGCCGGTCTTTGCCGACTCATACATCGCCTGTAAAATCTTAATCATATTCACACCCTGCTGCGGTTCAAACATCGGCTTTGCCCCATTTAAAACCACATCCGCAAAATGTCTCAGATTTGCTTCATGAATCTGAACCGGTGTTTTGACATTCGGCAAAATATCAACCGTACTGCCGTATTCCTCCGTGAAAATCTTTAGCTGATCCTCCTTAGACGACCAAACCGCGCCTGCCTTATCCCCGCGCAATTCAAAAAATCTCTGCTCCTGTTCAACATTGGATGCCCAGGAAAACTCAATTTGCATACAAGCGCCGTTATCAAATTTGATAAATCCCATCGCCAAATCCTCGACATCAAAAATACCGTCATCATTTTTCGTTCCGAAATCGGAATTGACAGAATCCACAACGTCATTATCTGCAAACTTACAATATGTACTGCCGCTTACGGCAACCGGCACAGGATTTCCCATGAGCCATAAAGTCAGATCAATCATATGAACGCCGAGATCAATCAACGGACCGCCGCCGGATTGCTCTTTTGTGGTAAACCAGCCGCCCTTTCCGGGGATTCCGCGCCGTCTTTGCCATCCGCATCTTGCCGCATAAATTTCGCCCATTTTTCCATCGTCAATAAAATTTTTAAGATAAGATGAAGCCCCTAAATAACGGTTATTCCGCATAACCATTAAGGTTTTTCCGCTCTTTTCCGCAGCATGTTTCATTTTTTCCGCTTCTTCCGTATTAATCGCGTCCGGCTTTTCGCAAAAAACATGAAATCCGTGATTCAGCGCGTCCACCGCAATGACAGAGTGCAGATAATTCGGTGTGCAAATATCCACCGCGTCTAATCCCTCTAATGCAAAAAGCTCTCTGTAATCCTCACAAACAAACGCTGCATTCAGCTTTTCAGCCAATTCCTCTGCCCGTTCCCGAATCACATCGCAAACGCCTATAATCTCAACATTGTCCATATTCAAATACCCCGGAGCATGTGCCTGGGTCGCAATTCCTCCTGCTCCGATGATCGCTATTTTTAATTTTTTATCCAATTGAACTCACCCTTTCCTTGATTCTAAACCATTTTATAACTGGAATTTTCAAAAGATTACATTTACAATTCAGCGAATCGTTATATTATTCGCAAAAGCCTGCTCACCACTTAAATATTTTCCTACATTTCCGTTTAAATAAAATAAATTTTTTGCGGTACAAGTCAGATACCGAACCCCGTCAATACTGATTTTCATATCCGCACCGCGAAGCTTGATTTCCATCTTATACACGCCGTTCTTTGCTTTCGGAAGCTCCTCGCTGCCCAGCAATTCCGATTTCCCGTTATATTCATGATAAACAGATACTGTTCTTCCGCTGACAGCACAAATATAAAAATCCCTTCCGTAAAGCTTGCTGTCGGAAAGTCCGGTATCTAATGCAATACCGCTAACGCTTTCCGAATCGCTGCCCAAATCCGCATAAATCGTGCAGCCGCTATAGGCAAAGCTGCTGTTCGAAAAATCCATAACCGGTACAACTTTTGTTTCTGTTTCCTCATGAAGATAACGATTCAGCTCTGCAACAGACTCCGCCTCGCACAAAGGCTTCATGCCCGATACCGAATCCCAGAGATAGGCTTTTATATACGCATACTGCCCGTCCGATGGTTTCAGCAGCTCGCCCGAAACCAGACTTTCATCCTTTAACGGAACAATTTGGACTCCCTCCAAGCCGCTTGCGGTATATAAGCAAAGAATCAAATCCGCATTGACCGCCTGTTTTAAATCCGCCTGAACGGAAATCGTATCCGTATCCGGCGGTACAAAACGATTGATTTCCTCTCCGGAATCATCGGTAAGAGAAACATTTTCAAACATACTGCTTTTTTCCTCATCCGCTTCATTCAAATAAAATCCGGAGCAGACGGTTTCTCCCTCCGCGGTGGCGCAATAAGCCTCCGCACCGCCGGAAAGCAGCGGATGTCCGATATATTGTTCCTCCAGATACCCGCAATCTTCAAACTCAAATTCCTGTACGTCATCCAGAAAAAGCCGGATGCGATCGTCCTGTACTTCCGCTCGGATATGATATGTTCCTACCGCACCAAGCGCCCTGTTATACAGTGTATAATAAGTATATCGCACACGCTTTGTCAGCCTAAAATACACCTGATTCCTTAGGTTGACAACCTCTGCCGCATAATAAGCCGTATCATACAAAATATCATTCTGCATCCGGAAATGGATTCCTCCGGTATCACCGTTTCTGTTTGCAATCTGCACCGTAACACCGACAGTATAATTCGTACTGCCGGTATAGGCATCCTCCGTTTCGGCAAATACCGAAACGGAGGAACAGATTATGCACAAAACAATGAACACTTTTAACAATAATTTCATGCCATACCCCCGAATTTATTTGATGGTCACTCTGCCCTCTTCTGCTGCGGTATCGTCCATTTTATACGGTTCATCGACCTGCTCAAATTGATTCCGGTAAAGAAGAATATTGTTTACCGCACCTTTTACGGAAATACCCTCTGCATTGTTTTCAATTCGGTTATGATCAACAATCACGTTGGAAAGCGTATTTTCAACGGTCGTACCATGCACCTTAATTCTGCCGCACTCCCGAATGTCATTATTCCTTACCACATCACCGTAATGATAATAAGCTTCCTCATTACTCGATGAATCCAATGCAATATGCACCATTCCCGACCAATCATCCATTTCCTCAATGCCGTACCAGTGATAATACCAGCCGCCCTCTAAAGTATTGTTGGCGATATAAATATAGTAGTTCGGCTGAACGGTTTTATAAATAAAGCCGCTGAGTGCCCGGATTCCGTTGGTTTTATTGAAATGATTGCTATCCAAAACCGATTCGAACGAAAGCCCGTACATCTGGAAATTACTTGCCTCGCCCAGCTTATTATCCACAAAATACATATATGACATATCCTTCAAAATAACAAGATTTGAAGTGTTGTCCGGCTCAATCGAAAACGGCGATAAAAGCTCAACGGAATTTTTCGTATTGGAAACAATCTTTCTGTATTGTCCCTTGCCTTTTCCGCTTACGATCAGACAAGCGTAATTGACATAAGCATCGTTCACAAGATTGCTCTTATTCTCCGGCATAAGCACCGTTGTTCCGCTGACGCCGAGCGGCTTTCCGAAGAACAGCGACGCACCGCCATCGGTTGTAATAACTTCACGGTCATTCAAAAATACCTGTTCCGCATCATTTCTCGCATAATACACATCACTTACGCCGTTTGTTTTGAACAGCGTATTGAATCCCATTCCCTGACCGATAAAAACATTATCCTCAACAATAATCTTTTGCGCTCCGGCTGCGGCATTCCATCCCTTTAGCTGAATATGCGAAAGATTATTCCGGATAACAGCGCCTTCCGGATTGGTAATCAGCATAGAACCATAGCTTCCGTAAATATAATTATTGGAAACCTCCACATTTTTTCCGCCGACTGAAATCATGAAAACACCGCCGGTCTGCTCCCCTGCAAGCCTTGAAAAATACTCCATTCCATTCCCGTTTCCGCTGACCTCAACTCTTTTTGCGATGGAACAGAATGAAAAATAACAATTCCTAATAAAGACATTTCCTGCCGTAGGCGTATATGCATCACTCTGGACAATGCACTTACTTCTGCCGCCGCGAAAATCAATATCCTCAATCGCAAAATTATCCTTGCCGTAGATCAGATAATCGGGAACCTCGCCAATATCCCATTGCTCGTCATTCCAGAAAATCTGGGTGCGTTTGTTGGATTCCCCTTTCAGCGTTGTATACCGCGGAATGTTCAAAATGGATGTGATATAATATCTTCCGCGCGGAAAATAGACGATACCACCGTTATTTTTCTCCGCTGCCTTGAGCGCCTCATAAACCGCAAAGGTATCGTTTGTCTTTCCGTCACCGACCGCTCCGTAATCCTGTACATTAAACGTAGCCTGTTTCCAGACGGTTTTTGAAATAATCTCATATTCCAGCGGATGCGACCACGCATTTGCGCCGCCGAAACCGTTATGTGCATAAAGTCTGTATTTCCCGGCTGCCATAGATTCCGGAATTTTATATTCTATCGAATAGGCGTCATAAATTTTTTCCGGCTGCAAATACGTCATGTCACCGGTTGCTTCGTTTTCCATTGCCAAAATCACTGTTCCGTCATGAGCGGAAAGGTTTCTTCCGCAGACTCTCATCCAGCCGCCCGGCGAGGACTCTGTTCCCTCATCGCCCTGCGCCCATTTTATTTTGGGACGATTGATAAATAACGGCTCGGTTTCTCCGTCATTGGAGAGAGCTTTGACCTCGTAAACGCCAAACGGCAAGCTCTCCGGCACGGCAAACTGTACACCATCCGCATTATGCGAAAGAATTTCCGCACTGACGGCAGCTCCTGCGTCCCACGGTGCCTGTACCCGACGCGGATTTTCATCATCCGTAACCAATTCTCCGGGGTCTTGGGTTCTGATGTACTGCGGCACACTGCCCGATACGTCGGAATCCGGAAGTCTGTAAATCATAACGCCCGATACGTTTGCAAAATTGTCACCGCAAATCATTGCCGCATCTCCCGGCTCGGCATTCAATACCGTCCATAACTCCTCCGGGGCAGCGCCGACCGCCGCCGCAGAAAGTAAAACAGAACTGATTAACGCGATAAAAGCGATAAATTTTTTCATATCCTTTCCTCCGTTCTTTTATTCGCCGAGATTCGTCACAGCGTCACTATACCACTTCTGAATCGGCTGATCAAAGTACCCTTGCAGGAAATTATCGTAATCTCCGCCCAACTCATCCTTTAATTTTATAACGCTGAGATTTGCGATTTTCACATTCTCTCCGGCGGTTTTGATTCCGATACAACCCCAAAGATTTTTAAAGACATTTTCATCGGTATAATTGCAGATCAGCGCATCATCAATAAACACGTTCATGGTATTGTCCAGAACCTCGATCTTCAGATGATGTACTGCACCGTCATTATAATTGGTTTGCAGCTTACCCTGTTTGATAACGGTGGATCGGTTATTAATCATCCAGCTTTCGCATTTCCGCACCGCCCAGCTTGATTTTCCTGCCGAAAATGAATAGTAATACGCCCCTCTGAGTTTTGTCACCGACGAGGGTCTGGCTCTTACGATCATTTCAAAAATATTATTGTCGGAAGCTCCCGTCATTTTAAAATCAACGTTCACCGTATAATCCGTCCATTTCGTGTCCCCAACATATGCCGTTTTATTTACTCCGCTCTTGCAAAGCCATACCGTTCCGGCATCATCCGTTTCAAAAATCGGTTTATCCTCACATTCAATCCAGGTAGGATTATCCACACCCTTGGACTTATTCTTTAAATCCATATCTGAGAAATCCTCCGTAAGCAGATACTCATCTCCGGTATCAATCGTTGGAGTATCTGCATCATCGTCCTCTGGGATATAACCGCTATAGCTTTTGTATACCACATTGCTGATCTGTGCAACCACGCCATTGTCGGAGCGGTTTGAAAATGCGCCAAAGCCGGTCAGCATTGTATTGCCGAGATCCAAATCCACCTCGCCTGCCGGAATCCAGCCCTTTTGCGCTTTATAAAATCCGCAGATTTTATTACCCTGTCGGGTAAGCCGCAGCGTAATGGGGAAAGCCGGAGATTCTATTGCCTGATAAGAGGTCTTGCTGCCCTTGACATCACGGTAAGTAAACCGAATCCCACCCTCCGGAAGAACACGCAGCATAACATTTGCCGCGTCTGCCTGATTTTCGGCGCGGAATATAATGCCGGCAGAGGCATTTCCGTCTACATCATTCTTTTCGGATTGCGCCGTAAGGGAATCAAACTGTGCCTGCAAAATGACCTTGTTTTTATTTCCCAGCTTAAAGCTTGCCGTTTCCTTTCTCAGAATGGCAGACATATTATCCTCCATTCCCCATGCATTCAGCGCATTGGTGGAAATCGTATAGCTGCCGTTTGATTCCGACGCTTCATCCGAAACTGCCGTTCCGCCGCCGGAATAGGTTGCTTTCGTCCATTCCCCAAACGTATTCGGAATGTTCTCCTGCGGAAGCGTGTTGAAACTCCCGTCATCCAAGCCGAGTTTGAAATTGGCATAAGAAGCGGTAATTTCAGAATTGACGTCCGCCGAAAATGCACCAACGCCGCCGAAAACCTGTGTTCCCAAATTGATATCAATGCTGCCAATTTTCAGCCACTGATCTTTTTTCAGATAAAACGCCGTGATTTTCTGCTTTTCATATTCCATACGAAGCGTTACGGGGAAATCCACATCCGGCCCCATCTCGTAATTGGTCCGTTCTCCGGCAATCGGTCTGTAAGTCAGACGAATCCCTCCGCCAGAGGTTACGCGCAGCATGGCATTGACTCCCTCTGCCGCCTTATTGCTTCTCAAAACAATACCGGTTGTCGTATTTTCCAAAACCTCACCCTGCGGTTCACTGACCGTTGCCTGGATAATCAGTTTCTTTGCCGTATTTTCCTTAACCGATACTGCGTTTTCGGTCAGATAGGCGCTATAGCTGTCCTGCGCGCCCCATGCGTCCACGCCGTTGGTCTTCAGAATGATGCTCCCATCCTTTTCCTCAACGCTGCCCTGAACCACACCGGAGGTTTCGGTGGTGAAGTGAACAAGCATCATTGTATTTTCTTCCGCCAATACGGGAATACAGCCAAAAAGCATGGCAGCCGCTAAAATCATCGAAAAAATTCTGGTTTTCATTCCTGCGCCTCCTTTGTCATAATCCCATAAATAATCTTTGCCGCCTCCGCACGGGTTGCTCCGTCATGCGGTTTAAAGCAGTTGTTATCCTTTCCGTTGATGATTCCCTGTTTATAAAAATATACGACCGCTTCAAGCGCATAATTGCTGATTTCGTCAAGATCCGCAAACGGAGCTTGAATCCCCATGCCGCCGGTATAGCCCTGATACCGAGCCAGAATAACGCATACATCCTCACGGGAAATGGGATCGCCCGGTCTGAAATTTCCGTCCTCATCTCCGGAAATCAATTTCTCATTCCGCGCCGACTCGATATACGGCGAATACCAATCGGATAACGCCACGTCATGGAAGTGAGATTCATAATCGGTCGGCAGCTCATACCCAAACGCCGATACCAGAATTTTTACAAATTCCGCACGGGTAATACGGTCATTCGGAGCAAAGATTCCTGTTGCCTTTCCCGAAATGGCTTTCTTTTCATAGAGTCCCAAAATAGCTTCTTTTGCCCAGGGCACGTCGTCAATATCCTGAAATTCATCGGTTTTTTCCTCGGTCTTTGGCGTACTGATCGGAGAAGAATTGGTGTTGTTTCCCCATTGACCGCCGGAATTTCCGGAGTCTCCTCCGCCTCCGCCGCCCTTGCCGCCGGCTTCATAAGCGTTGTAATTTTCCTTCGCCTTGGCTTCAAACGCATCGTCTGCCGCTGCCGCATTGGCATATAAAACACCGCTCATTCCCATGTAAACTTCGCCTTGCTTCTGAATGTTCAGTTTTGCAAAGACCGTTTTATCGGGTTGGAAAACGGTTGGAAACGCCTCGTAAATATTCTTCACTACCGCGCCCGATTCCTTATAAATATTATATAAAAGCACCGATTCGGTTAAAATGGATGCAACCGTTTTTTCCTCATCATTCAGCGTCTGAATCTGATCGCCACGGCTTTGGATCAGCGTTGTCAAAGGCTGTGAAAACTCGCCCTTGTGCGCCTGATAATACGGATACAGTGCGTTACTCTCCTGAAGATAAGACGATTCATAATCCGACAGCCACTGATTCAGCATGGCATTGCTTGTAATATCATAAAATTCCGCAACATTCATCGCCCTTTGATATTTCTCCCGAAATGCCTTTTTTGCCGTCGCAACGCTTTTTAAGTCAGCCTCGTCAAACGTAAACTCACTTTCATTGAGAAATGTATAGAGCCGCCGCTTACCCAAAAGCGTCAACGCGTCAATCTGCTCCGTATCAACCGCCAGTTCAAGAGAAAAATTGTTCAGTGCCGCTTCGGTTTTTGCAATATCCTTTTCTCTTGCCGCGTCGTTTAGTGCCTGCAAGGCTTTTGCCGAATCCTCCGTACTTGCATAATAAGGGACGTTCTCCGCAGTCACCGGCTGATCAATAAAATGTCCGGAAACGGTGTATTCGTATCTTCCGCTCGGAACACTGTCTGCAAATTGAATCGGTTCAAAAGCAAAAACGGTTTTGCCATCCTCAGCAGTGTCTGCCACAGTCTGGGCAGTGGCAAGAATCTCTCCTTGATTTTTCACAATTAAAACCAGCGGAATATTTAGTTTCGCACTATCCAAGCTGCCGCTGACAATCATGCCTTCGCAGCCCGATTCCCGCATGACGGTCAGCTTTTCTATCTTTTCCGCATGAGCGCTGATTCCCAGTGCCAGTGTCAGACCGATTATTGCGGCTAATGCTGTTTTTTTCATGCTCTTTCCTTCCTTTCTGTTGTTATGGATAAACCGGCTTATTGAAAGCATGCGGCGTCATAAATAATCGCCTCGCGCACATTTCCGTCCTGAATATAATAGAAAATTCTTCCGCCCTCCGGATTGGCTGTCATCATCGTTTTCGGATCCGCAGAAGCCTTGATATAAACCCGGCTGTCATCCTTAGAGATTCTCATCAAGGTAGCCGATCCGGAATAAACATATTCCTTTGTTCCCGAAGGCAACGTAATCTCAAAGAATCCGTTTTCATAATCCGTAATCGTTCCATATCCATAAATCCGGCTTGCCGTTTCGTCCTTGTTGTACCGCTCCGAAGCTTCATAATCCGTTCCGGCAAAATAATATTTAGCGTCCCCTGCCGCTTTGGTCTTTGAACCGTCGGCATAACAGAAAATATCCATAGAAATCAATTCATCAAAAGCGTCCGTTTCGATACTCATAAAGTCGCCCGGTGACAAAGCCGCAATCTGGGTTTCCAGCTTTGTACGTTCCTTTTCCGTACAACGCTCGCTGATCGGATATTGTACTTTCCTGCCTTGCACATATCCCTCAACAAATACCGTCGGCTCACCGTCCGAATTTAGCATGACTCCCTTTTCCTCATACAGGAAGAAGTCTAAAATATCAGAATTGTTTTCACCCATTGCACGGTTTTTCCAGAGGAAAATGTCAGCCGTTTTTCCATCGCCGATTGCATAGGCAGCGCCCTCCGCATTGGTTCTGTAAGTCATCTGCGAACCGATCTTTTCAATCGTATCATATTCATCGTTATAGCCTGCATAATAGCTGATAATTTTCGCGTCTGCATTAAGCGGCTGAGCTACCGTACCGTTTGCGCGGTCAATCAGACAGCGCAATCCTGCACGATAGGCAAATCCCGAAGATTCCGACAACAGATTCAGACGGTCATTGCCATTCTGTGCGCCCTGCGCAACGGTATCAATCGCCATCACAACATTGCTTTCATTGACCTTAATCAACGCCGGTGTTCTCTTTTCCACAGCATTCAGGCCCTTATAGGCGCCCGATCCGCTCATTGCCTCCGCCGGCTCTTTTCGCGTTATTCCGTCCACGACCAGCTTCGGACTGCAATCCAAAAGCACATATCCGTTATCTTCTCCGTAGACTCTGATTTTTACGTTGTTAAATTCATTTTCATCATAATAAGCATTGCAGAAAAGAACGGTTTTCCATGAATCTGAAAGCTCATCGGAATAATATACCACTTCGCCGAACGGGTTAATGATGAATTTCGCAATCAACCCTGCCGTAAGCGTTTTGGTAAGCTCGCGCGCTTTCGTATACTTTTCTCCGTCAATAATCAGCTCTTCCTCGCCGACGCGCTCTGTCATGCCGGAAATCGTTTTAAAGCCATCCGCTTCAATCCGCGTAATCACCGTACCGGTTTTATTTTTGCTCTGATACATCATCGCACATTCGCCGCTGTCAAGAAGCGCTGCGTCAATCATAACGCCGTTTTTATAAATCGCATATTCACTGTCCCCGTTTCCGAGATAAATAGCCTTCCCCGAAAGGTCGTCGGTGAACATGTTCCCCATCGTATCAAAATTCTTAATTCTGATATTGGTATAATCATCAATAATCACGCATTGATTCTGTCTGTTTTCAACCACGCGCAAATTTCCGCTGAAGCTTTCTTCCGTTACAAAGCTTCTGATCGCGTCATCTGCCGCTTTTCCGTTGTATATAAAATATGTGTTTTTATCCAGCTTAATATTCTTAATTCTTCCGCCTGTTGAATATTTGATGATTGTATTATCTATATACTCAAGCTCGGTGCCTGTAAAATTCCCGATTACGGTTTCTTTAACCTCACGCCGCGGAACAAGCGCCATCAGCTCATACGTTTCCTCGTCATAGTAGTAAGTACATTCATATCCCAAATACGGATAAAATGCATCTGATTTCACATTAAAAACTCTTCCGTCTATCATAACGGCATTTTTACCGACCGTACTTTTCGGGTCTGCCAGTGCCGTTCCCGGTGTGGCTTCTACCGTCCCCACACCCTTATTGATATTTCTTGTTTTGTATAAAACACCCTTTTTCTCCTCCGGTGTTACCTTGTTGCCGCTGATAATATCCGCCTGCTTATAGGTCGCCTCCAGCGCATTATAGACCACTGCGGCAAAATCATGTCTTGTCAGGTCGATTCCCTTTGTAATATCGGAATCGGCAAGAATCCCCTTGTTTCGCGCATAGGCAAATTCATCTCCCATCCGTTTTGCTTCTTCCTCATAGCCCAAAACACCGATCAGAAAATGAACCAATTCCTCTGCCTTTACGCCCTCATACGGTTCAAGCAATCCATCCTTATTCTTATCTTCGATAATCCCCATTGACACTGCAAAATTTACCGCATGATACTTCGGGTAATTTTTCAGCACATCACGGAACAAAACCCCGTCAGAATCCGGAATTTCATCCGTATAAAAATAACAAAGCCCCTCGGCATACTCGCCGAGCGTGATTTTCTTATCCGGTTCAAAGTTTTGCTCTGTCGCAAAGCTCAAAAACCCCAGCTGCTTTAAAAGCAGCAGCTTTCTTTCAAAAGCCTCATCCTCTATATCCTCATATGCCTTGTTCCCGAGAACTGTGCTTTGCGGCGTATACCCCAAATCAACCTCTCTGTTTTTATAAAACTTGATCGTCTTAACGTTACAGCCCTCGCCCTTCCATAACAGATACACCGTATGCTTTCCGGAAACCTTTTGCGTAATCTTTGCCGCCTGCATCTTATTGACGCTCCAGGAGCCCGTGGATGTATCCTTAAATTCCGCCAAAAGCGTTCCGCCTACATTATCCAGACGGACTTCAAAGGCAATATTTTTATTGGGAGAGCCGTAGGAAATATCCAAAGAAACCGGTGGTTCCTCAAAATTAACATCATCCCATGATACATATGTACCGTTCGCCGTTCCGTTAAATTCTCCGTTCGAAACAGAAAAATTGTTGGGCACACTTTTGTCAATTCCGTTCCAGTTCGCACCCGAAAGCCCGGTTTCATACGGATCTATACTATCCTCCGCGAGGGTTTGCGGCACGGCTGTTAAGAACATTACAAATACAATTGCCGCGGATAAAAATCTTTTTAAATATTTATTATTCATCAGCACATCTCACCTCATCTGGGAGCGTCCCCGTATCATCGGGGACACCTCCGCATACACTAACCCATTCAGACTTTGCAGTCTGATTTTTTACTCACTTTATTTTGCCGGACTAAGTGACTCCAATTGATTATCACTGATCTTCCATACGAAAGTCCTTAACGTATCATACGCCGAAGCCCCCTGATTACTGCACAGAACGCTTGCCTCCACGCGATAAGTCACCTTTTCCTGCAATCCATCCACATTGGTGCAATACCGAATTACACCGCTGTCTGCAATATCGCTGCTGCATTTCTTTAAATCTACATTCACCAGCTTGCCTGCGTCGTCATAAACCGCCAGCAATACGCTGAAATCCTCTGCCGAAACACCGGCTGCATCTCTTAACGTTACATCGACAACCGCATTAACCTCTGTTGTTCCTGTCACCTGACTAACGTCTGTAATTGCTCTTCCATCGCTGTCGGTATATAAAACATTGCCTACAACAACTGCGTCCGGCTTTGCTTCTGCGGTAAAGGTCTTTTCCTTTCCGTCTGCCGTAACTGTATATTCCGTATCGGCTGTCAAAGGCTCGGAGGTTGTGATGGTGATCATCCGGTTCTGATACTGCGCATCGGATACCGTCATGCCAGAAATCGCTACGCCTGACGCGTCAAAATCCGTAATGTCGTAATTGGTCGTTACCCGAACCGTGTTTCCGTCAAACGGCTTAACATCCAAAATTGCGTCGTCTACGGAATAATTCGTATAATATTCTCTCTTTGCTTCCGATCCTGTCAGTGTTTCATCGCTAAATACTGCCGCATTATTCTGAACCGTAAATTCTTTATTTCCATAAAGAGCAATTCCGTTCAAGTTCTGAAGTCCGTTAATCTTGATGTTATAAACAGCCCGATTCGTGCTTTCATCCAATGCCAGCTTTCCGTATTCAACCGCCAGACAATATCCCTGATCGCTGACCTGCAAAACCTTAATGCCGCCGCTGACTGCATTTCCGTTTTGGTCGGTTAACATCACACTGTCGTCCGTTACGGATTCACGCTTAATCGGTGTTGAGAATACCAGATTTAGTGTCCCTCCCTTTGCGTCTGCATAAGCCTTGATGTATTTAGACTGACCGTTTACCTTAAAGAATACTTCCTTATCGAAATTATTGTCTAAGGGTTCTACTCTCAAAAGATCAAAATCATTGGAATAGTTATCGGTAAACTGATCCTTTTCCGCATTATAAATTTCCGATACCTCGTCCGGGCCCATAAATCTGTCATATACCTTAAATTTCGCAATATCCGAATTTGCTATGTCATTTCCGCCGTGGCTGCCCAGTACGATATTCTGTAAATTATTAATCAGGCTCTGGGTATAATCTATGGTGTCATTATTGGTCTTAACCGTATCGAAGATTGATTTTCCGTTGATATAAACTGTTCCGGAAAATCTTCCTCTGGTACTGCTTGAGGTCTTTTCATCAACCATGTATCTGGATAATACTACATGCGTCCATTCATCATTATTGTCCCCGTTTGCAAACCATGAACCGTTTGCATAGTTATTATCTAAAAAGCCTTGTGTGCCGCCTGCTGAATTAATCTCTGTTACGATCTGGTTATAGCTTCTGCCGCTCACACGAAAAGTCTCACGCTTGCTCATGTCCTCGTTTCCAACGCTGAACAGAGAATTATATACACTCGCGTCCTTAAACCGAATCCACATCTCATAGGTCTGCTCCGGCAATCTTTCAAAGCGTTCGGAATCAATCTTATAGCCTTTATTCTCAGCATTAACCGTAATATACGGTGTTTGGCTTCCCAAAGAATTGATTGTCCCTCTCGTGATTTCAGTGCCTGCATACGGAGTAATCGTATCGTTTGCATTGACCTTGTTCTTGATGCTATCTCCGCTGAAGTCTAAGTCAATAACCGTTCCGTCCTCCTCAACATTCGCCTTGCTCGGAGTGAACGCATATTTTGCAGCGTCCTCCTCATACAGCGGCAAAATATTGGTTGTATCCACTGTCCGGTTATCCAGACAAGTATTATAAACCTTAAATTCGCCCAGATAGAATTTGGAGTTTCCTCCCAGCGTATCTGCATCGGTGAAATTATAAGTTCTGTTGACCTGTCCCCCTAATGTTAAGGTATTGATTGTGCTATCCAGAATAAACTTATCCGAAGCAAAGCTGTTTCTTCCGATATATTTCCCGTCAACATACAAATTCATGAATACACTGTTATTTTCTTTATATTGTGTCATAACCACATGCTTCCATCCCGGATTCTGGCTATAACTAAACTTGTCATTTCCGTGGTTGTCACTGGTGCCCGTAAATTTCAGCACATGATCTTCATTAGAGGTGGTTGTAAAGCAACGGCTTGCGGAATTTGTGTCGGTTTTCATATTATAGATAAATGCTTTATTCTGCGGAATATGCTCGTCTACCGCAATCCACATTTCAACCGTTAATTCATCCGCATAGCTTTGGCTCAGACCGGTCATTTCCGCACATCCGTCCACATAAAGATACGGCGTTCCATTCTGCTCTTCCTTATAAATACCGTAATTGATTCCGGTCATCGGGGTATTTATTCCATCTCTTGTTTTCATGACCTTTCCCGATACCTTATCCTGCAATACACTGCCTTCCTTCAAGAAGCCCTGGTATCCGGCAATATCCAAATCCAGTACAGGACTCGGAGAGGAAGATGTTTCTTCATCCGCCAATACCGCCGCGCCGGACAAGATGATTGTGCAGGACATTAATCCGCACAAAATCTTTTTTGTTAAACTTGATTTCATTTTAAGTTCCTCCTTGTAAATTTTTATATATGATAAGCATTTCGCTTATTTAACATAAATTACATTCATCTCAATCAGTTTTGAATAAATATAATTTGCCATCAACTCATGCCCCGATTCATTCGGGTGCAAGCCATCGGTTGTATATTTGTCAAATCCCAGTGTACTGAAATCCAACGCCTCCGCATGATACAGGTCAATCGCTGTAATCCCATAATCGGCAGCAATCTGTTTTTCAGCTTCCACGATCTGCTCCAACAGCTCCGGATTTGTCACCTGACGTTTAATCGGAGTAAGAATAACAATTCTGGTATCCGGATACTTCGTAACCAATCCATCACACAGCATTTTAAAGCTTCCGCAAAATGTATCTGCCGTCAAGGAATCGCTTATGCTGCCCAACGTTACATTGGCTCCGAAGTCATTGGTTCCGCCCAGACAAAATACAATGTCTGCCTGATCATTCATCTTTTTATATCTTGTTTTAAATGCTTCGCCATAATTATTATCGCGGGATACGGCAGTACCCGATATTCCGTAATTTCTTATGTTTTCCTCACTCAATCTGAGCTTATCCGCGAGATATTGCGCATAGGTTTTGCTTGTTCCATGCCCTGCGGTGATAGAATCGCCCAAAAAGTTTAATCGAATATTCGCATTTTCCTTTGTACTTCCGAATATAACAGGCTTTTGCCCGATAGTCAGCTCATATGGCTGATCCGTCAACGGCGCAAATGCCGTTTTTGATAAATCAACCAAATAAACCCTCGCCAAAAATCCATCCGGAATACTGTCATTTTTCAGGCTGATGCTGACGCTCCCGGCATTGCCGCTCCATACCGCGTCGGAATTTTGAATCCTTTCAATCTTCCCATCCAAATCATAGAGTGCAAGGATTGCCGTAACCTTTTCACCGGCTCCCAAAAGGGACGCTTTAAAACTCAGCTCGCCATTTACATACCGTAAGCTTGCATCCTCCTGAACGCTAATCGAATAAGGTGCGGTCGTAAACGTTTTTGCAAACGGCGTTTTGGACTTAATGCCGTTTGTGCCCTCTAAGCCCTCGCATACAATCTCATATTCGGTTCCGTAGCTCAAGTAATAATCCTGCAATCGGAACTCTGCACGCGATAAATCCTCATCATAGGAAACAAACTCCCACGGAATCCGCGCCTGTGTTTTCTTATTGCGCAGATAAATCGTATCGGCGCTGACCGTATCCGGATTCGCCGGAACTGCCAAATCCACCGTGATCGGCATATTCTTTAACGGATTGTACTGTTCCAAATTACTGCTTTCCGCGCCGACCTCCTTTGCGATATAGATTTTTACGGATTTCAAATCAATGCTGTCCGCATAACCGTTATCCTCCGGCTTTGATGTGGTATATAAATGCGCCATTAAAATCTGATTGACTGCGGTAATCTCCCGTGATGGATACTTTTTCGTGTAAGTAATCGGGCTTCCGCCGACATAATAGATGATTTCGCTGTAATAATATCCGTCCGTATCGCGCCGGATTCTGTATTTGATGTCGGAAAATCCATCATCATCCTTATCCAATGCCGCATTGTTGATCTTGCCCTCTTGGAAAGACGGCCCGTTTGTATTGGCATCTCCGTTAATTCTTCCGAGGTCGCTTGCATAGGAAGATCCTCCGGTACGCCGCAGCTTTGCTTCAACCACTGCAATATCGCCATTCGTCACCGCCTGGGGGAATTTAGCAACCAGCTGATACTCCTTGCTTTGAAGCTGCGGAATCATCGAAATATACCGCTCTCCGCTTTCCGAAACACCTACCGTCTGCCCCGTTGTTTCATTCGACAGCTCTAAGCCCGGAATCTCATTCTGTCCAATCGTTCTTCCCTCGTCCTCCTCGGTAAAGTAGGTCGAAAAGTCATACTGATAGAACAAATACGGATTCTCTCCGATAAATTCCTCATCATACGGTGTTTCCAACGCCATCCCCAATTGAGACTGCAAAGCCTGTGACAGCGTCAGCCGATAGCGAACATCGCTTCGCACCAGCGGATACTCAATCCAAAGACAGCTTGAATCCTCCGGATCCAGAGAAACCGAAATTTCCGAAACCTCTCTTCCGTTCTCATCCGTAAACGTCAGTGCCTCCTCCGCGGTATCAAGATTAACCGCCTCCGAAAATGCAAGCTTAATCATACCGTTGCGCAGCGGAAGAATCTTATTCGCCGGCTCACATGACACAAACCGCAGCGGCTCTCTTTTATCCTTTGCTTTGTAATAATACACTTCATCCGCTTCGGGGTGGTATCCGTTCACCGATCCCACGCCCGTTCCGATAATCAGCTTATAAATCTTCTCCGCTTCCAGATCCGGCAGCTTCATAACGGCACATTTTGCGTCCTTTTCCGATACCGTTAAATCCGCCGCAACAACATTGCCGTCCTGATCCTGAAGCACAATGCTGTCTAATCCGGATTCGTCAATGTAATTTGAAAACATCAATCGCAGGGTCGTACCGTACATATTAATTTCCGTTGCCTCTTCCTCACTGCTTCCGCCTGCAATCGAAATACTTTCGAGCGCCATCTCCTCCGGCAAGGGAATATAATTCTTTCTGGATTGGTCGTAAAGCGTCTGAATTTCATCCGCGCTAAGCGCCTTATTGTAAATATTAGCCGCCCCAATATCCAGGCTCTGCACACGGTCGGCAATCATCATATATAAATCATTTGCCGCCGTATACGGATTGGTAATCTTCTGCGAGCTTGATTTTAGCAGCGCTCCGTCCAGATAAGCCGTAACGCGTTCCTTTCCGCCGCTTTGCTGCTCCTTTGTCGCTACCAGATGCGCCCATCTCCCGTTAATGTCCAGCTTTTCCGGCACAGGGTCTACCCATTTATGGTTGTCATCGCCGTCCTTATTATAGACTGACATCCTCATTCGGGCATTAATCGTTTTGTCGGTCTGCGTTTGAAATTGCCACTCATAGGCGCTTTTGGTGCTGCCCTCTTCTAAGATGTTCCAAATGGTATTATAATTGCTGTTGAGTTTTCGTGCGTCAAAGTAAATCCAAAACTCAAAGGTCGAGGACGGATAAGCGGCAATATTGCCGATCTCATCGCCGGTTAGCTTAATCGTCCCATATTCGGTATGAAAGGTCTTGGTTTTGCCGCCCTCACTGTCTATAACGCGAACCTCCGAAACATTCGGATACCTCGTCTGATTCGTTGGGAATGACGCTTCATAATCAACCGCCAGATTTCCGCAGGAATCCGTCAGCTGTCCCTCATCCGTGATGCCTAAGCTCATCACCAGCGAATCGTTGATCTCATCCGCCTTGATTTTCCCCGCAGTCATCGGCATCAGACAAACTGCAAGTAGCATTGCCATCAATCTTTTCATGAATCAAATCCCTTTCTTATTTGCTTTTTTTAAATTCATCCGCCTGTTTTTGAAGATTTTCCACGATTTTATCATAGCCTGCGAGCTTTAGCTTATTTTCATATTCTTTATAATACTGCTCCCAATCATCGCCCTTAACGCCGCTTAACAGAGTTTCCTTATATTCTGTGTCAATCGCCTCAATCTGTCCCAGTTCGTCCTCGATTTCCTTGAATTTCGGATAAAATCCGATATACTCCGAAAGAATGTTGTCCTTGGACTCATTCAGCTCCAACGAAAGCTTTTTCTCATCCTCGGTGCAGCCCTGGTTATCGTATGCCATAAACGCATTTCCCATATTCCATTTCATTGCCGCATAGCTTGTGCTGACGCCGCCCTGCGCGGAATCATATTCAAGCGTTTTGATCAGATCGTCACCGATTTTCTCATAATGCTTGCCCTCAATTCCATACACCAGCGTATTATAAATCTCTTTTCCCTCCGGCGTATAAATCAGCTCCAAAAACTTCAGTGCCGCCTCCGGATCCTTGCACATCGGCGTAATTCCATGACCGCCGGCATTCCATGAATTGGGGATAAAATGCTTGCCCTCATTAATCGGAATTGCCACAACGTCAAAGCCGTAGCTCGTGCTTAAAGCCTTCGATACACGTTCACTGTCCCCGATGCTGTTTCCGCCGACTGCAATAATCGAAATTGGGTTCGTCATATTCTGCGCTTTATATGTATCGGTATTCGCCGCCGTCAGAATATCCTGCGGAACATAACCCTTTTTATACCATTCCGCCGAAATCGCATAAGCCTCTTTCATTCTGTCATTGGTTAAACGATGCGATACTTGATCCTCATCATTATAAATGACAAAGTTTCCGCTCAGCTTGCTGAAGAACCGCGAAAAAGTAACATCGGAATCAATCATGCTTGCAAAGCCGTTCAAATATTTAGTGTCCCCGTTCTTGCTTCTCACATAGAGCAGATAATCCTCTAATGCCGACGCCAATTCTCTTAAGCTATGCTCATCCTCATGCTTCACGATCTCCTCAAATTCCTGTCTTTTTTCATAGCCCTCAATGTACTTTGCCGGCGTTACAAAAAAGCATACGTTGGTCGCTTTCTGATAATTCGGAACAAGATGGATTCCGCCCTCGCACGTTACCATTTCCCAAAGCCAATCGGGAAGCGTTGATTTCAGCTCCGGCGTTTTATCCAACAGCTTGGTAATATCAATTAACGTTCCGTTCTCGATCAATTCCGGATAATTCAAGCGATAGGTGTTTAAAATATCCATCTGTTTGCCTGCCGCCATACCCAACGTCACCTGGTTCGGATAATCACTGTTAAAGCTGTTTAAATGGATTTCCGTATTTTCATATCCCGGCTTTGCCGCAAGCAACTCATTCACCTTTGTCTGAATCATTTGCGTATCCAGCTGATTCCCGTTGCCGTAGTACCACCATTCCAAAACCGCCTTATCTCCGCCGTTCTTCTCGCTCTTGCAGCCTGCCAGTCCGACCATCATCGTCACTGCAAGTGCCGCCGCCATCACCTTTTTAAATTTCTTCATTGAACCTTTACCTGCCTTTCATATTTTTTATGATCCTTAAATTTATCCCTTTACTGCACCAATCGTCAAGCCCTTTGCAAAATGCTTCTGGAAGAACGGGAATACAAACATAATCGGTCCCGCCGCTATAATTGCCATTGCATATTTGAAGCTGTCTGTCGGGAACATGCCCTCCTGTCCCAGGTTCGACATGCCCTCCTGCGCAAAGGTCTTTAAAAATTCAATTTCCGTCAAAATCCGCTGCAAAAGATATTGCAGAGAATATAAATTCGGATCCTTAATATACAGCATCGCCGTATACCAATCGTTCCACTTCGGAACCAGGAACAAAAATCCGATTGCCGCAAGTGTCGGCTTCGAGAGCGGCATGACAATCTTAAAGCAAATTGCCAGCTCCGATGCCCCGTCTATCTTTGCCGATTCGATCAAAGACTCCGGTATACTCTTAAAATTGGTTCGGATAATGATAACATTCCACGCACTGATGAGTCCCGGAAAAATATAAACAAAAATGGTATTATCCATATGCAGATACTTGGTAATCAGCAAATAGCTCGGCACCATTCCGCCCGAAAACAGCATGGTGAAGAACACCAGAAAGGTAATAATCCCTTTAAATTTAAAATTCGATCTTGTCAGCGGATATGCCAGAAGGCTCATTACAAAAACCGCGAGAAACGTTGATATAACCGAATAAAGTGCCGTGACCTTATAAGCGCTGATAATCTGCGTCGGATTCTGAAACGCCAGCTTATAGGCGTCCAGTGTAATCGAGCGCGGAAAGATAGAATATCCATGCACCGCCAGTACGTTCTCCGGTGTCAGCGATATGGAAATCATCAGCAAAAACGGTATGATGTAAAGTGCTGAAATAATAATGAATACAATATGTAAGATAATCTGCCCCGTATAATTCTTTTTCATTGTTTTCCTCCCCCTTAAAACAAGCTGTCCTCCGGACTGATTTTTCGCACGATCAGGTTCGTGAGCATAACCATCACAAACCCGGCTGCGGATTGGAACAATCCCACTGCGGTGGATTTTGCCATAGAGCCGTCTACCAGTGCGCGATAAGTATATGTATTAATGATGTCGGTTGTCGGATATAAAAGTCCCACATTCTGCGGAACCTGGTAAAATAACCCGAAATCTCCGTTGAAAATATGTCCCAATCCAAGGATCGTTGAAATAATCATAACCGGCTTTAAATACGGAATAATCACACTAATGATCTTTTGCGCTGTACCGGCTCCATCCAGGCTTGCCGCCTCCAGGAGCGATTCGTCCATTCCCATCAGAGAGGAATAATAAATGACGCATCCCATTCCCACTGCCATCCACACATGAACGATACACAGAATGAATGGCCAGTATTTCGGCTCGGAATACCATTGAATCGGCGCCTTTCCCAGCATGCGCATGACGACGCTCAACAAGCCCTGACTCGGATTCAGCAATCCATAGACAATGAAAGCAACCATAATCACAGACATGAATTTGGGCAAGATAACGATGCTGTTATACACCTTTAATGCTTTTTTGGATTGAAGAAAATAAAACATTAACGCCAATCCCACACACGTCAGCAAGTCAATGATTAAAAATCCCGCGCCGTAGGCTACCGTATTTCGAATAACCCGAAAGGCGTCCTGGGAGGTGAAGAAAAATCGGAAATTATCCAACCCCACCCATTTGCTGCCCAAAATTCCCAACATCGGATTATAATTTTTAAACGCAATAATGATACCGAACATGGGAATATAATTAAAAATAATCAGCAATGCCAACCCCGGCAAGGTCAAAGCCAATAATTCGATATTATCCTTAATCAGTTCCCGATTTCGTTTCTTTCGCATTGGAATGTCTGTCTTATGTTCTCTTTGTGTCTTCATGCAATCAACAACCTCCATACCTAAAATCAGCTATTCGGCAATTGTAAAATTCATTCCAAAAATTTCACAATTGCCTGTAAACGCAGCCGTAAAAATAAATTTTATCTATATGTTAATTGTACCAAAACGCACCCTTGATTTCAAGTTTCGATTTGTATGATTTGTATCGTTTTATAAGATTTCATTCCATAATATTAGAAAATCAAAAAAAATATATCTGAAAATAAACTCTTGACAAAATAAAAAAAATACCCATTTCGCATCATTTCCGAAATGGGTATCTCAATTTTTTATTGAATTGTAACCGATTCAATCACGATATTTTCTATCGGTTTATCCTGGCTGTCGGTTTTGACCTGTGCAATGCTATCCACAACCTCCAAGCCTTTTGTAACCTTGCCGAATGCGGCATAGTCACCATTTAAAGACGGATAATCCTTCTGCATGATAAAGAACTGCGATGAGGCACTGTCTGCACTTTGCATGGTTCTTGCCATCGACAAAACGCCGCGTTCATGCTTGATAAAATTCGGGTATCCGTTTGAAACAAATTCCCCGGCAATACTGTCTGCCGCCTGCTGCACGCCGCTTTCATTAAAGCCGCCGCCTTGAATCATAAAATCAGCAATAACACGGTGGAAAATCAATCCATTATAAAATCCGCTGTCTGCCAATTTGATAAAATTCTCAACCGTTTTCGGTGCAATATCCGGATAAAGCTCCGCTTCTATGCTCCGCCCGTCCTTGAGCGTGATGATTGCCTTTTTGGTATTGCTTTTGCCATGCACATAATCATTATATGCCTGATACATCGTGTTCATTTCCTGCTCATACGACAAAAGTTTCTTTGCATAACCGGTATTGCTTTCGAGCGTTCCTACCTCTAAATTCACCGAAGCTGTCAGCGTTTCCTGATGCCAATCCACCTCAGCTCCCAACAGTTCTCCGACCGCACGCAGCGGAAGCATCGTCCGATCCTCAATGACAACCGGCGGCGTATCCAAATCATAATACCCCTCCAGTGATACCGGCGAAAGTGCAAATGCTGTTGAATGATCCAACCACATCATATACAGACGGTTTTTCCGATAAATATTCACGCCCTTTGTCGCACCGTCCCATTCGACATCACAATTCAATGCCTCCGAGATCGCTCTGACCGGCACAACCGTTCGGTCATTAATGACTCTCGGCGCAACATCGGACTCAATTTTCTTTCCGTTTACCTCGATTGAAATGCTGTCCGCAAGCGCGGTGAGGGAGAAAAAAACCATTGCCGCTCCCAATACAGCCGATATGATAAGCTTCTTTTTCATGATACCATCTACTCCCTTCATAAGATCAAGACTGAGCAAATTTCGTTCCATTTGCCGTCATTGGAGGTTTCGCTTAATTTTCCATTAAACGAATCGTCTTAATAACCTGATCCTCTACCGGCTTGTCTTGATACCCGGTCGGTGTTTCGGCGATTTCATCCACAACCTCCATACCGTCCGTTACCTTGCCGAATGCCGCATACTGTCCGTCCAGATGCGGAGCGTCCTCATGCATGATAAAGAACTGGGAAGACGCACTGTTCGGGAACATGGTTCTTGCCATCGACAGAACCCCTCTTGTATGCTTCAAATCATTTTTTACACCGTTGGAATCAAATTCACCTTTAATCGACGCCGCTTCCTTATGCGATCCGTCTGCCATAAAACCGCCGCCTTGAATCATAAAGCCGGGAATTACGCGGTGGAAAATCAATCCGTCATAAAAATCATCCTCAATCAGCTTCGCAAAATTCTCAACCGTAATCGGCGCAACCTCCGGATAAAGCTCCGCTTTAATCACGCCGCCGTTTTCCATCTCAATTTCAATATTAATCGTTTCCATAGATAAATTCCTTTCTGATAATCCTATTTTTTATTCCTGTGTAATTTCTATGCTCTTAATCGTAACCGGATCTGCCGGAACATCCTGCATACCGTTGTTAAGGCTCTTTGTTTCAACCGCCGCAATCTCATCGACAACCTCCAGACCCTCGATAACCTTACCGAAAGCCGCATATTCGCCATCCAATGACGGATAGTCTTGATGCATGATAAAGAATTGTGATGACGCGCTGTCGGGAACATTGGTTCTCGCCATCGACAGAACCCCTCTTGTGTGCTTCAGCGGATTTTCAAAACCGTTGGAGTCAAATTCTCCCTTAATCGACGCGGTTTCCTTTTCCTGCATATTTGCATCATAGCCGCCGCCCTGGATCATGAATCCCGAAATCACGCGGTGGAAAATCAATCCGTCATAAAAATCCTCTGCCGCCAGTTTTTCAAAATTTTTGACGGTTTCCGGCGCCAAATCCGGATATAACTCCGCCTTTAAAACCTTATCCGCACCGTTTACATTCACAGTAATCGTTGCGTAGTCCTTATTTTTTGTCAGCTCCTCCAGGGATTTTCCCGAAGCCTGCTCAGTGGCGGTTGCCGTAGGCGTAGCCGTTGTTTCGGGGACTTCTGTCTTGGTTCCGCACGATGTCAGCGCAAAAACCGTCAACATTCCCGCTGCCAGTAATGCAATTGTTTTTTTCATATTCATTGAAAGTCAGTCCTTTCTCTACTTAATTATTACTATTATTATAGGATTGTATAAGATTAATGGGGGTAGATGGGTGGACGGTAATGGATGTGGTTTTTATTCCATTCCGGCTCAGACATCCGCTACGCTGCACGGAGTAGAACTCGCCTCCTTGAAATAAAAACCACATCCATTACCGTTTTCAGAAATTCATCATCTGTCACTTCAATATTCGGAACAAAATTTATCTCCCTAAAACCAAAGACACATTCCTTATCGCTTCCGGAAAATCCTCATATCCTCCCGTCTTACTATAACCCTATTCTTGATTAATTAATCATCCAAATCAATCGTTTCTTCTGCCGGATCCTCAAGGGCTTCTCCCTCATCTTCGGGAACCTCATTTTCCGGTACAACCGCTTCCGTATCGTCCTCGCGTTCAGTCAGCGCTATAGAAACCACCTGCACGCCCTCATCCAGGCGCATCAAGCGAACGCCCTGGGTCTGACGTCCGTAGGTGCTGATTTCATCCGCATGCATTCGAATCACAACGCCCTCTGAGGTAATCATCATAATATCATCATTATCGGTTACGGCTTCAACGCCGGCTACCTTACCGGTTTTTTCGGTAATTCGATAAGTATAAAGTCCCTTACCGCTTCTTGTCTGCAAGCGATATTCCGAAAATTCCGTCTTTTTCCCGTAGCCGTTTTCCGTAACAACCAGTAAAGACGCACCCTCTGTCACAGGACCTGCACAAGCGCCGACAACAAAGTCACCCTCTTTTAAGGTAATGCCCTTAACACCGCGCGTCGTTCTGCCCATTGCACGAACATCCTTTTCCGCAAAACGAATGGATAAGCCGTCATGTGTAATCAGCATAATCTCGCTTTCGCCATCCGTCAGCTTGACTTGAATCAGCTCATCGCCCTCGACAATTTCAATCGCGCGCAGACCGCCACTGCGGATTCTGGAATAATCCATAATATTGGTTTTCTTAACCAAACCATTTCTCGTGACAAATGTCAGATAATTTCCGTCCTCAAATTCCGCAATCGGAATCATCGCATTAATCTTCTCGCCCGGCTCCAATGGCAGCAGATTCACAATCGCAGTACCTTTTGCCTGTCTGGTTGCTTCAGGAATCTGATAACCCTTGAGCTTATAAACATATCCTCTTGTCGTGAAGAACAGAATATTATGATGCGTTGAGGTGGTGAACAAATGCTCCACAAAGTCCTCCTCACGCGTTGTCATACCCATAATACCGCGTCCGCCTCGGCGCTGTGAACGATACGTATCCACCGGCATGCGCTTTACATAACCGTTGTGCGTTACCGTTACAATACACTCCTCCTCGTCGATCAGGTCCTCCATGTCAATCTCATCAAAGACCATCTCAATCGCAGTGCGGCGGCTGTCACCGTATTTATTCTTAATTTCAATCAAATCATTCTTGACAATCTCCAGTACGCGTCCCTCTCGTGCCAGAATATCCTCCAAGTCCGCGATCTTAACCAACAGTTCTTCATATTCCGACTCAATCTTGTCGCGTTCCATGCCGGTCAGACGTCCCAAAGGCATCTGCACAATCGCCGTAGTCTGAACATCAGAAAGCGAGAAGCGCATAGCTAATTGCTCTTTCGCGTCCGGGATACTCTTGGATCCGCGAATAATCCGAACCACTTCGTCCACGTTGTCAATAACAACCCGATAACCCTCCAATAAATGCGCACGCTCCTGCGCCTTCTTGAGGTCATAGGCTGTCCGTCTGCGGATAACATCCTCCTGATGCGCGATATAATAATCAATCATCTCGCGAAGATTCAGCACCTTCGGCTGCTTATCCACCAACGCAATTAGAATAATTCCAAAGGTATCCTGCATTTGCGTATATTTATATAAATTATTCAACACAACGTTCGGGTTCGCGTCACGCTTTAATTCGATAATAAAATGAATTTCCTCCGCAGATTCGTCCCGCGTGGACGCAATCCCATCAATCTTTCCGTCACGAACCAACTCGTTAATATGCTTTTCCAAACGCGCTTTGTTGACTTGATACGGAATCTCGGAAACAACAATTCTCGTCTTGCCCTTGCTGTCCTCCTCAATCTCTGCCTTGGCACGCAAAATCACTCTGCCGCGACCCGTGGTATAGGCACTGCGGATTCCGCTCTTGCCCATGATCACGCCGCCGGTCGGAAAATCCGGGCCGGGGATGTAATTCATCAGCTCGTCAATCGTAATCATCGGATCATCTATGACCGCAATAATACCGTCCACAACCTCTGTTAAATTGTGCGGTGGAATATTCGTTGCCATACCGACCGCAATACCTGAGGAGCCGTTTACCAGCAAATTCGGGAAACGGGACGGAAGAACATCCGGCTCTTTTAATTTATCATCAAAGTTTGGTACAAAATCTACGGTTTCTTTTTCAATATCCGATAACATCAATGCCGCAATCTTCGACATCTTCGCCTCGGTATAACGATAAGCCGCCGGAGGGTCACCATCAATCGAACCAAAGTTACCCTTTCCCTGAACCAGCGGATAACGCAAGGAGAAATCCTGTGCCAAACGCACCAATGCATCATAAACCGATGCGTCGCCGTGCGGATGATATTTACCGAGCACGTCACCGACCGTAGTGGCGGACTTTCGGAAATCATTCTCATATACAAGATTTGCCTCGTACATATCGTACAAAATACGACGATGTACCGGTTTCATACCGTCGCGCACATCCGGCAGCGCACGGCTTACAATAACGCTCATCGCGTAGTTGATGTAGGAATTTTTCATTTCACGGTTCAAATCTACATCAATAATTTTCTGATTCTGGATTGCCTCCATATTCAGCTCAAGTTCCTTGGATTTTTTCGCCATAAAAATATCCATAACCTTTCTGCCCGCATAAAATTGAACTACGAATCACTGCCCTGTCCGCGGGCAGACAGGGGATAACGTAAAAATCAAAACCATATGAGCCAATTATACCACAAAAAGGTCAAAAATGCAAGCTTTTACGGTGTTTTTTGTGTATATTGTCATTGATTTTCTCTTATTTTAAACCGCCGTAAACACAATCCGTTCACAATTCTCCGCCGGTGGCTCAAATGTCATATAACCATATGTATGGATTTCCGTAAATCCGGCACGCCGCAGCAGAAAACGCAGCTCCTCCTCGCTCCACGCACGCTGCAAATGCCGCTCCTCAAAGCGTCGGTAATCCTTTCCGTCCCGAACAAAAAAGTCAAGCAGCATGTCCGACAAATTATGCTTTTCCAGATACCGATTCCGCCACGAATAAAAAATATCTTTTTCCGAATAAATAAACGTATTTCCGCCCACAATATTTTTGAGCTTATACCGCGAACTGACATCAAAAATCAAAATCCCGTCCGGATCCATAAAGCACGTCTTGATTCGCCGCAGCGCTTTCTCCAGCGCCGCCGGAGAGATCATATAATTAAACCCGTCAATAACGCACAGAAACGCCCCCATCGAGCCGTACAAGTCCAGACTTGTAATGGATTGGTTCAAATACAGAATATCCAAGCCCATGCTTTTCTCACGCGCGATATTGAGCATATCCGCCGAAAGATCCGCTCCGGTCATATTATATCCCCTTTTCGCCAAAGGAATCGTCATATTCCCCGTACCGCATGCCAAATCACAGACCAAATCCGGATTCCGATCGTTCAGAATAAACAAATTTTCAATATAATCCGCATACCGCTCATAATTAATGTCCCCATGCATCAGCCGATCATAGATCCGCGCAAATTCCGAATATGCCTGCATGCTCTATTCCTCCGCTTTCTTCGGCGCGTCACTTCCGTTTTTCATTCGCTCGATTACCATATTATACCCATTTTCGCCGTAATTGATACACCGATTCACACGGCTGATCGTTGCCGTGGACGCCCCCGTTTTCGCCGCAATTTCATTATATACCTGCTTATTCTTGAGCATAACCGCTACCTCAAGCCGCTGCGAAAGCGATTTCAGCTCCGACACCGTGCAAAGATCCGTAAAAAAGCTATAACATTCCTCAACGGTTTGCAATTGTAAAATCGCCCGAAACAACGCGTCCAGATGCTCATTCTTTAATTTCTCCATAACATTCTCCCCTGCCGCCAACAGCGGTATTTCTCACTTTTTCATTCTCTCCTATTATACCACTTTCACACGCTAAAGTAAAGCGTTTTCTAAAAGATTCATTAAAAAAGCGGCATTGCACTTTTTATGCCTTGCCACTTTTACTGTCCCCTTATTTAATTTTAGTGTCCCTATTTATTTTATTGTCCTCAAATCAAACATAAGACAATACAACATTGCAATCGCCTTGCAGTGTGTATTCTCCGTTTTGTGCCGGGATAAAAATACTGTCCCCCTTTTGGAGGTTCATCGTTTCACCGTTTAAAGTCAGCGTTCCGCTGCCATCGGTTATAATCAACGAATGGAAGCATTGATCCGTAATCGAAACCTTCATACCGTCTTTGGGAAGCAAGCGTCTGACCATAAAGTATTTACAAGACGCCAACACAATATCGTTGCCGCCGGAATGATCGACAGGAGTTGCCGGAGAAGGAGTCAAGGTTGCAACCTCCAACGCCTTGGCAATATGTAATTCACGCGGATTCCCGTTTTTATCACGGCGGTCATAATCATAGACGCGATATGTCGTATTGGAATTTTGCTGAATTTCGCACAGAACAATTCCCTTGCCGATTGCATGAATCGTTCCCGACGGAATAAAGAATACATCGCCCGTATGCACCGGAACTGCGTTTAAAACCTCCAGCAGCGTATTATTTTCAATCCGTTCTTTCAGCTCTTCACGGCTGATTTCCTTTTTTACACCGTAATACAAAGATGCACCCTTGTCCGCCTCCAGAACATACCACATTTCCGTTTTGCCATATTCGCCCTCGACGCGCAGTGCATATTCATCATCCGGATGCACCTGAACCGAAAGATTATCCAATGCGTCAATAAACTTAATCAAAATCGGAAAATATTCAAATTTTTCCGCCCTCGCCCCGATGCAGCCTGCGTTCTTTTCCAGATATTCATTCATCGTCAATCCGTCAAATTCTCCGCCGCTGACAATGCTCGGACCGTCCTTATGCGTGGAAAGCTCCCAGCTCTCTGCCACTTTTGCCAAATCGGAATGTTTATTGTATTTTTCTTTCAACTTTGTACCGCCCCAAAGATAATCCTTGAACGCCGGTGAAAGCCGTATTGCCTGCTGATTCATATTGATAACTTCCTTTCTTTAACTCGGTATATTATACCACAAAACTCTGAATCCGTCAACCGTTCAGACTTCAATCGTCCAGACCTTGTATCAGATGAATCAGCTTTACATATTGCTCCTCGACCACATTATAAAGCTGCTTTCCACCGTCAAAATCGCCCTCGCGCAGCTTCTCCGTTACATCCGCACTGACCTGGTATAAATCACCAAACCCCAGATTCAGACAAACTCCCTTTAACGTATGCGCCGCTTGAAATGCTCCCTTTATATCACAATGATTTAATGCATTTCCCAGCATTTCAAAGCTGTTATCCTGTAAAAATTTTATAACAAAACGTTTCGTTATCATCTCACTGCCAAACCGCCGTACAACATCTTGATAATCGCCGCCGATTTGTCCGTATAACTCTCTCATCGTCATATTGATGCTTCCCCTCCAAACGTCAAAAAATCATTTTATCGCGCTGCCCGATGAAATTTTCATGTCAGCGCTGCCAGTAGTTTTATCCCTTCCAAACCTATTTCTTGACATACTTTTCAATGATATTTAAAACATGCCGTATATCTAATGGTTTCGCAATATGATCCTTCATCCCGGCTTCTTTGCATGCCTCAATATCCTCCTTAAAGACATTCGCCGACATCGCGATAATCGGGATCGTTGTGGCATCTGGCCGTTCCGTTGCCAATATCTCGCGCGCAGCCTCAAAGCCATTCATCTCCGGCATCATCAAATCCATCAAAATGATGTCAAAATCTCCCGGTTCGGACTGATTCCATACTTCTACCGCCTGTGCTCCGTTCCATGCTTTTGTAACTTTCATGCCGCGTTCCTCAAGAATAAACTCGGCAATCTCCATATTCAGCTTATTGTCCTCCACCAGTAAAACAGAGATACCGTCCAAAGAAAATTCCTCTGTCTTTTTTGGGATTTGACTCAGCTGATTCCCCGAATGATTGATCTTAAACGGCAGTTCAATCGTAAAGGTCGTTCCCTGATGCTTTTCACTCATTACTTGAATCGTGCCTTGCATCGTTGTCACAAGTTTTTTGACAATCGCCAACCCCAATCCTACGCCGTTATAGTCCGTCTTAATGCCATTTTGCTCCTGTGCAAACGGTTCAAACATCCGCCGCTGAAACTCGGCGCTCATGCCAATGCCCGTATCCGTGCACACAAATCGGAGCAGTGATTTCTCATCATCAAAAGATACTTCCTCACAAGAAACCATAATCTTTCCATGCTTCGGTGTGTACTTTACAGCATTTGTCATAATATTCATTATAATCTGCCAGAAATGAACATGACTTCCGATCAAATGCGCATGCTGCGTCTTAAGCGGAATAAGCTGCAAATCAATATTCTTTTCCTGGGCTTGAAGGTCAACTAAGGAATAAATCTCCCCCAAAACCATCCGCAGATCAAACGGTTGTTCCTCCAGCATAACACCCACAGAATCCAGCTTGTTGATAAACAGCACATCATTCACCAAATCCAACAGCATCGCCGCCGCTACCAAAACCTTTTCACGGCAATATTGCTGTCGCTTCATATCCTCTGGATGCTTGTTGCCGATTTCCACCATACCCATAATTACATTAATCGGCGTGCGGACATCATGGCTCATCTGGCGCAGAAAATCCGTCTTTGCCTGATTTGCGTTCACTGCCTCTTCCGTTGCTTCTTTCAGCTTTTCCTGATACTCCAGTTCGAGCCGCTTCTGCTCATCAATGTTTCTCGTAACCAGAATCACCGACTGAATCTCACCTTGCTCGGATTGCTCATACGGAATCATCAGATCACGCAGCCACACCCCTGCTTTGGTGCAGTAAACCGACTCAATATACTTCTTCCCCGACAGTCGCTCGCTGATCGTGGACAAATCAGTAAAATCCCTGTAGATCTGCTGATACCTCGGATCAATCAGACTGTTGCTGATCTTTTCCATCAACTGCCTTGCGGTCATTCCGTCCTCATTCACCCATTCCCGAATACTTCGGGGTGTTTGTATGGCGGTGAACCGATCTTCCTGCAATCGGATCAGCATACTCACTACGTAAATTCCGCTGATCGCACGGGTGATTCCCATTTGCCGGTCTAATGCCAGTAGATGCCGTTTCTCCTCACGATTTTGCAAAATATATACCAGCATGCACAATACTAAATAAACTCCCACGCTCGAAGCCGTAAGCCGGCGGCTGGTTTCAAACACCTGGTCAAGCGGATAGTAGATATATAGGCTATATACGCTGTATTTTGCCTTTTTTCCGTAAAAGATATTCTTTCCGTCTTTGAGCCGAACCGGCTTGCTGCTGTTGGCACAATTGTCAAGTTCCTGAATCACCGGTGTCTCCGCCGCCTTTTTTCCGCGCATATGTTCACTGTTACTGCCGTGAATAATATCGTCATAAACAACATAGACGATTCCGCCTTTTTCGATTTTATATCCGGCAATCAGATTCTCGATTGAAGCCAGATTCAGTGCTGTTACCTCTGCGTCCTGGTATCGGTAACAGCATATGATTCCTTTCCGATCTGTTCGGGCAACCATCGCAATATCGTAATAGCTCCCCTGCCGCATGATTCGCTCCGCATAAATTTTCTCAGGATGCTCCGGAATATCGCTTACCGCACCGCTTCTGATTTCATCTTCAAAATCAGAATAGCCTACATCCCGATTCCGGCACTCAAGTTCCAGCTCCAGCTTATCATTCAGAATCATAACACCCGAAATTCTCTGATTATCAATGTACTCTCGCAAATAATCCTCACTGAACAGTTCCGGATCCCGCCTTAAATTCGTTTCGATCTCCATAGCCTGCTCCGTAACCCGAATCAGACTCTTCGCTTTATCCGCCGAAACGATTTCATCATAGCTGATACACTGCCGCTTCATATCCTCTAACGTTTTGTTCATTTCTTGATTGATATTTCTGAAGTCCGCTCGATTACCGATCGCCCAGGTTGAACCCGTTAATACGAATCCCAGCAGAATCGCTGCAACAAGGAATCGATTCATTGTTTTTTTTATTCGAAAGCTCAAGATCAATCGACCCCCCTATCTTTTTCCGGAATCTGCATTATACTCTTGCAATATGGAAGAAATCGTGCCATCCGCCTGCATTTCTTTGAGAACTTCGTTTAGTTTTTCAACGACTTCAGGATCGTGATTCTTCAAGAACGCCACGCCCAAATCGGCTTTCATCAGGGACTCGTCCAGAATACGATAAGCTTCGTCCGAGCTTCGAATAAGGACTTGCAATGCCAGCTCATGCCCTGCACAGGCGTCAACATATCCCTTTTTGAAAGCGGCAACTGCTTCGGATGTGCTTGCAAAGCAATATAACTTTTTCACCTTAGGAATCTTTTCATCCTCACGCTGCAAAAAGATCTGCTCCGGCTTTGTACTGGATTGAATTGCAACCATCTTGCCTTCCAAATCCTTCAGCTTGTAAATATCACTGCTTGCACGAACGATAACCACTTGATTGCTGTGCAAATATGGGCCCGCCCAGAGATAATCATCCTCCCGGCCGTTCATCGTAAAACAGCCCCATATACAATCCACCGTGCCATCCTCAAGATAACGATTTTTCTCATTCCATTTGATTTTCTTAAATTCTGCGGTATATCCCATCCGTCTGCAAGCCTCTCTTGCAATATCAACGTCAATTCCGATGTATTCCCCGTTATTATTCATATAATTATACGGCTCATATTCATCACTGCCGATCACCAGAACGCCTTTCGGTTCTGGATATACCCTTTCCTCCCGGCGATCACAGCCGCAAAAAGTCAAAATCGTAAAAATGCTCAAAATCACAGCAACTACTCTATTCTTCATATGCACTATCTCCATACTTTCTGTTCGGAAATCTCATGCTGAATCCTGTCGGAAAGTTCTTCAAGGCACTCCAGCAAAATTGGATTAAAGCTTCCGCATTCTCCGTCAAAAATCATCTGAACTGCCTTATCATGTGCATAAACCTATTTATAGACGCGCTTACTCACCAATGCATCATACACATCCGCCAATGCCACTACCTGCGCACTGATCGGAATCTCATCCCCTTTCAAGCCATCGGGATACCCCTTTCCATCATATCGCTCATGATGCCATCTGCAAATCTCGATTGCAGTTTTAACGAGCTTTTCATTCTTATACATGTCCAACTCCTCCAGCATCTCCGCCCCCAGAATCGTATGCGTTTTCATAATCTCAAATTCTTCATCGGTCAGCTTTCCTTTTTTATTCAAAATGGCGGGGTCTATTCTCATTTTTCCAATGTCATGCAGCGCAGAAGCTGTCGCAATAAAGGAACAATCCGCCCACGAAAGATTGTATCTGTCGGTTTTTTTCAGCAGACTTTCCAGAATCATCGCCGTGAGCGTATTCACACGCAAAACATGCATTCCGCTTTCGCCGTTTCGAAACTCAACAATCTGACTGAAAATATCAATCATCATTCGGTTATTCTTTTCCTTTTCCCGCGCCTGCTCACTCACAATCGAAATGAGTCGTCTTTGCTTTGAATACAGCTTTATGATATTGAACACACGGCGATAAACCACCTTGGAATCAAACGGACGGCTAATGTAATCCGACGCACCCAAGCTATACGCCTGCCGGATATAAGAATCCGAATCCGCTCCGGAAATCATCACAATCGGAATATCATCAATCAACCCATGGCGGTTCATATAGGACAGCACTTCAAAGCCGTCCATTACAGGCATAATAATATCCAGCAAAATAATTGAAATCGCCGTACCGTGTTCCCGAATCATATCAATACATTCCTTGCCATTGGTTGCCATCAGGATCTCAAAATCATCCGAAAGCATGGATGCTAAAATCTCACGGTTGATTTCCGAATCATCCACAATCAAAACCTGCTGCTTCATCTCCTCAGGGTTAAATCTTTCGCTGTCCTGTCCGTTTCTGCGCCCTGCCGCGTTAGGAGTCACCACCATATTTTTTTGATTTTTTGCCTGATACATCAGCCGATCCGCCTGATTGATCGCCTCTTCAAAGGTATTGCCATGCATCAAAACACCGCCCACGCTGATGGAAAGCCGCACTTCCGGATGCTGCGGCAATACGATTTCGCTCGCCCGCCACTGAATTTGCTTGAGCTTTTCATTCAAAGCCTCCTCGGTAATTCGGGGAATTACCAGAAAAAATTCATCGCCGCCAGACCGAATCAAAAGATCATGCTTTGAAATATTGGTATGAATCGTATGCACAATTGCCGTCAACGCCTCATCCCCGACAGCATGTCCGAACATATCGTTGCAAAGCTTAAAATCATCCACATCAATAACAGCCACGCCTGCGTCAAGTGTGAGATTTTTCATTTTGTCATCAAAATATTTTCGGTTATACGCCCCCGTCAAAGAATCGCGATAAGACGCATTTTTATATTGTCTCAGCTTATGTTCGTATTCGCTGACCAGATCGCTTACATCAAGCCTTACCGAGGTCAAAATCTTCTTACTGTCATCCAGATAAGAAAATACCAGCTTTTTATATTCCAATTGTCCTTTTTTGTTGTGCAGCGTCACATAAATGGTGTAAATATCCCGTTTTTCCAACATTCTGATTACATGTGCAAGCTTTGTGCGCTCAATCAGCATTTCCATTTCTTCTTCAACCGTATACAACCGGATAAACCGCTCCATCATCACTTCATAATCCACACATTCCCCCGGCGGCGTAACAACCGGATTTGCCAGATGAATGATATAGTTTTTGCTCTCAATATCCACATAAAAGATATTATCAAAAACATTTTCCGCAGTGCTTCGCAAGGACATTTCTTTGATGTCATTATAAATATTCCGATCCGAAATGCTCAGCTGATGGTCATTCAGCCGGTCAAGGTGAACGTGATACCACCGCGGTATCGTCCCCTCAAATTTAAACCGCAGTTCAAACTCTGCATGCTCTGTATCGGCCTCCCCAAAACTGTTCAGCGCTTCTTTTGTCAGATACTGTTCCCATACGTCCAGATCCGCTTTAAACAGATGCCCCTCATAAAGCGTTGTCAGCTCGTCCGGATCATACCAGTGACCGACCATATCCGGAAATAAAGTATCATGATAAATATAAATTTGCTCCTTATGTAAATCATATACCCATAATGTATCGCTGTACCGTTCCAGGATTTTATTGAATTTGTATTCTTTCATACTCCACCCCTCTCTCCAATCTCCCGAATTCGCTTAAACCTTGGATTTCAATCTCCTGTAAACCCGTTCCGCAAGCCACCGAATATCGAGTTTCAGACTCTTCCACGAGGACAAATATTCATTTCCATGTTTTTGTTCCAATAAAGTATCCAAAATTTCAGACGCCGGCGCAAACCATCCATCCTGCTCTGCAAGATAGTCCAGGACTTCCTTGACATCGTTTCGGAGCTTTTTCGTTTTTTCATCCACAAATCCATAGCCGAAATGTGTGTAAACAATCGCGCAGCCCCCCTGCTGCACCAGTCTGTCGATATTTCTCTTTGACAACAACTGTACAAACAAATCTGCCGTCATAGCGTCGCTCGAACTAAACCAATAATTCGAATACACGTCCTTTTGCTTTTCCCGATACGGCGTATATGGGTCGCACTTGAGCAGATTTAATTCCCCGTATACGCGGTTTCGGATATATCGGATATGCGCCTTGCAATCATCGCCCCAAAAAGCAGGCTTGCCCGGCATATCGCCCTCCGATTCCACGAACGCGCCTTTTTTCTTTTTATAGAAATTATAAAGACGCGCCAATAACGGCGAAAACCGTTTGCCGCACCAATAAATGCTGCTCGGATTATCCCCGTGATTAATCTGCATTTTCGGATAGCTCCCGAAAATCTCCCGAAACTCCTCTAAGGCATTTTTAATTTCCGCACCCGAAAACCGCCCCGATCCTGCGTCATGCAGTGCAATCTCATAGCCCTGCTTTTGCAGTCCGACCACATAATCCCGATAAGCTTCGTTCTCCATGCTGTCACCCGGAAAGTAATCTCTCGGAGAATACATCCAGACCGTTTTTGTAGTGATAATCCCCTTCTTATATAAATATTGATAAATGGGTTTTATATTTTCAACGGACGCCCCGTCCGTATCATCGACAATAGTAAATGCAAATTTCTTATGATCTTTCCATGCGTATTTCACCGTAATCTCCTATTCTGCTCACCGACTCTTTTGCAACGTAATCGTAACAACCTCCGGTGTGTTAAAAATCCGTATTCCGTCATCATCCGTGCATCCTCCGCTGATAATCAGCTCGTGACCGTTTTTAAAGTATTCACCCTTGCTGTATTTGTCTGTTCCGACATGACTTTTCAAAATCCGGCTTTCAATCGGCTCAATCCGAATCTGTCCGCCGTGCATATGTCCGCCGATCACAAGATCAAACGGATACGCGGATACCTCGTCAAAATATTGTGCGCGATGCAGCATCAAAACCGACACCACGCTCCGATCCATTCCGGCGCTGACCTCTTGCAAAAAAGGCTCGGCATGCTGCCAAAAAGCGCCGTCACCGTCTGCATGGATGGAATCGCCGTAACCTACTAAATTAATAACCGCCCCGTCTTTCTCAATTGTCCGAATTTCATTATTCATAAAAATAACATCATATCCGCTCAGGATATTTTTAATCGGTGGTTCTTCACAGTTCCGGTAAGTTGCATTATAATATTCATGATTGCCATAGGCATAATACACCGGTGCCATTTTTGTCAGCTGACCGATCAAGTTTTTTGTATTGCTGTAATTGGTGGTGTTCATACTGACGAGATCCCCGACAATGCAAATAATATCCGGCGAAGAATCCCGCACCGCGTCAATCACCTTCTCATAATCCTTGCTGTTATGAAAATCCGTAATCAATGCAATCTTAAAGCCATCGAACGCATCCGGCAGCTTTTCCGATTGATAGGTATAATTTGTATTCACCACACGCGAGTTGTCCCAAAAGACAAAAGCCGCTGCGGCTAAAATTAAAAAAAAGAACACACTCCAAAAAATCGTGGTTATCTTCTTAAAAATCCTCATTATCAAACCTCTACTTTGCATCGCTGAGCCTCTTGATTTTATCAAACGTCAGCAATACCGGTCTGAATAAAACCTTAAAATAATTTGAAGCTGTGTTCATTTTCCACTTTTTTAAATAACGCATTGTGACAGCGGCAAAGGTGAAATTATCTTTATATTTTCTAAAGACAGAAATCCCTTTGCCGGTCAGCCCCTCATTTGTCTGATAATATTCATACAAAATATCGGGTATAAACAAAACATTTGTTGCATGGTGAAATACCGCCAAGGAAAATACCGCATCCTCGGCGGTAATCATATCGGTTCTGAATCTGATGTCCTCTATGACGCTGCGCCGATACATCGACATGCAGACGCTGTTAAGGTAGATTCCGCGAAAAAACATGGGATATATTTTTTGCGGAAATTCATTCTTTTCCACAAACCACTCCCGATCTATCTGACAGCCAGGGGCATTGACTGTATGATTTGGATAGACACACTCGTACCGAAATCTCACAATATCCGCGTCATATTCTCTCTGCTTTTCTATAAGCTTCTCAATAGTACCCGATTTAAAATAGTCATCAGCATCCAGAAACATCACAAAATCACCGGTTGCACAAGACAATCCGACATTTCGTGCATTGGCAGCGCCCGAGTTGTGAATATTTTTTAAGATAATCCTGTCTGTGTATAGCGAAAGAACATCAACCGTCCGATCGGTTGACCCGTCATTCACCACTATAATTTCCATTTCCGCACCGTTCTGAACGAACAAGGAATCAACACATCTTCCGATATATTGTTCACAGTTATATGCGGGAATAATCACTGATATCTTCATATCCTGCCGCCTTTACTTCTCTTTCACCATGCCGATTAAATTGATAAAAGCAAAACTAAAATGCTGCCCCAATTCCAAAATCAGGGCAGCAGCGTAAATTAATAAATCAACTGACTATCAAATTCATCAAGTATATTTCGCATATTTTCTTGTCTTATTGAGATACTTACATATCCGTTATCATCGTATGCGCTTGTAGCCTTCAGACATGCTTTATAACCCCAATGACTCGGATCCATATCCACAAAAGAATAATCCTTTGCGGTGATCTCATACTCGTTTCCGTCTGCATCAATTGCTGTCAATCCCATATCATTTCGACCGATTATATTATTGAACAATGAACAAAATTCTGCTCTTGTCATAATTGCGTCCGGAGCAAACTCTGTCTTGCTCAAACCTTGCATATATCCGTATGCATAGACCTTCTTAATATCTTCTTCATATTCATTTCCGGCAATGTCCTCAAACGGTACATCGGATGAAAGATTCAACTGCAAAGCATGAGATACCAACTTTGCAACCATGCCGCGCTTAATATTGCCTAACGGCAGATCGCCCTCACTGTCCAATCCTCCAACTGAACACTGATATGCAAGACCTCTTGCAAACCATTCGTTTCTGTATGGGCTGACAGACGGTGTAATTGGATACTTATGTCCTTTTGTATAAAGCTCCTGATCCAGCAAACGCATCAGCATTGCCGAAACCTGCTCTACCGTTACGTTATCATCCATGCCCATGCAAATAGCCGCTGTGGAAACTTCATTTCCGTCCTCATCAACGGTCGTTTCTATTGCCGGCTCATAACCGAAAATATAAGCAAACTTTGCACCCTTTAAGTTGATGGATTTATCCTCGGTTTCAACCGGCTCGTCCTTGCTGTCGTCATCTTTGTCGGTGTCATCCTTGGTATTATCCTTATCCGTATCTGTCTTCTCTTCATCATAAGCTTCATCCGGAATATCTTTCGGATCATCAGGGATAACAATATCAATAATATTATTTGTCGATAAATCTAAAATACGACCGTCAATGTGCCAACCATCCGATTCATACTTTAAGACATACCACTCAATCCCATAATTCTTTGTATTCAGGCTTGCCCACGGAACAACCTCGCCCTTGTTGGAACGAATATAACCCTTATACATTAACTGATCTCTAACTTGATCAAATGACTCATCAACTGTCGGAGCACTCTCAACCTCTGAAATAACATCGTCAGATGATACATTATCACCCAGTACAACGGTATAATCAGCTGTTCTATTCTTCTCTGTCAGCGTAGACGTTGCGATTTTCTCTGTAAATAAAGTTTTCGGACGGCTCGAAACATTACCGCTCGTATCCATCTGCAAACCATCTAACTGGAGATAAAAAGCCACTGACCGATTCGTTATGTAATTCTTAGCACCTCCGCTGAGATCCCAATCATAACTCCAACCGGGTTGTCCATCTACAGTCCAACCTCCATTATCTTTTGAAACTCCCTTGTTCCCACTTGCGAACACAGTCGTTCCGGCACACAACATTGTAATCGCAAGGAGAAGTGTTATCATTTTCTTCATAAAGAAAACCTCCTTTAAATTTTGTGCAACCAGACAGTCATAGAGATTCCCTTAGACTCACGGCTTTGCGTCCCACCCTTTCGAATGGTTTGCCAATTATTCAATTATATTATTTATTATATGATAATTTTTTCTTCTTGTCAACCTCTTTTTCAAAATTTTAAAAATTTATTCAATAAGAACAATTTCACACTTTTCGGCAAATAAAGAATTGAAAAATACAACAAAAAATGCTTCAAATTACTCCGATAAACCATTGAAGTCCGCAGATATTTCCGTACATTCCGATCTTGTAAAAACTCCGCAGCATACGTCCGCGAGGTTGCCATCGCCTGCCGGCAATACAAGAGCAAGGTCAGCGCCGCAACACATTCCAACCCTTTTCGCGTACCGTCCTCCATCTCGCGGCTGAGAACATTTTCAAACAGCTTCAAAATCTTCGGAATCCGTCCTATAACATCGTTTCTGCAATGACCGCTGTCCTTAATAAAATATTTGTAAAATCCCTGTTCCACAAAGCTGATTCGATCCAGATAAAGAATCATCTCCATATTCAGCTTAAAATCCTCGCTAAAATAAACGCCCGTATCACTGAACCGCAAATCATGCTCCTGCAAAAACTGCTTTTGAATCAGCTTATTGCATACCTCATTCGTATGCTTGAGCCGATAAAAATAATCAAACACATACTCCGCCCGATCCATAATACAGACATCCTCCCGAAAGCACGCCCGTTCCGTTTCCGTGCCATCCTCTTGAATGTCGCGGATTCCGCACTGTACCATCTGCGCCCTGTGACGCTTTGCCGCCGCATACATAGCCGCGTACATCTCCGGCTCAATCGTATCATCCGCATCAACAAAGCCGAGATATTCTCCCGATGCTGCTTCGATTCCGGCATTTCTCGCATTGCCCTGCCCCTGCCGATTCTGATTCAGCACGATAATCCGATCGCCGTAGGCTTGCAGAATATCAGTGGTTGCATCGTCCGATCCATCATTCACAACAATGACCTCCACACCCTCCAACGTCTGCTCTAAAATCGAATCCACACAATCTTTAATCGTTTCCGCTCCGTTATATACCGGAACAATGACTGATACCTTCGCCATAGCACTATCCCCTTAAATACTCTCTCAATTCCGTTAAATGTTCCCTTGCGTCCTGCCGTACCGTTTCCGGCAGTGGCACCGGCTGCACCGTCCGCCGAATCAAGGACATCAATCCCTCCTCTGTCAGAGCGGATTTTTTCAGCACATCAAACCCCAGTTTTTCAGCCAGAAAATCAATCTTGGTCGTATCCGAAACAGCCGCTGCCGGAACCCCGGCAAGAACCGCCGCAACAACTCCGTGAAACCGCGAGCTGATGATTTTTGCGCAGCGCGCCATCTGCCAAAAAACAAATTCCGGCTCCGAATTATACGCAATAATCTCCGCCGCATCCGCATGCCGCATCAAGCGTTTCACCGACATTGCCGCAAGCGTGTCATTTTCATTTCCCGTATCCAACGCAAACAGCAATACCGGCTTGCTTTCCTCCTCAACAAATCGGTCACACGCAGCGGCAAGCGTTTTATAATAGGAAAAATTCACATCGCTAAATCCACGCTGCACCGGAATCATGCCCAGACACCCCTCATCCGTAAGGGGTGCAAGATACTTTTGATCTAATGCAAAAACAAGATCCTCATGCCGCTTGATTTGACTTTTCTTTGCCATATTAGCTATCATTGCCTCAGAAACGGAATCCCGACAGGAAATCAGCCGGTATTTATTCAATTCCCTTTGAATCAGCCAGCGTTCCGCCGCATTTTCCGGCAAATCCACACTGCAATCAATGACCGCCGTTTTTCGATACCGCAGCTTTTTCTCGCCCGGAATGGATAAAAATTTTGTAATCCGGTTCATTTTTGACGGATATTTAAAACCGGTTCCGATCACGTTCACATACGCGTCCGCCGATTCTCCCGAATCCGTCCGAACATTCTCCCTGCCGTCGAAATGCGTTAAAAACTCCCTCTGCGGACAATCCACAAAAAAATGATCCTCCGGCATGTTCTCCACTACAATCAGCTGCATCAAGTCATCGCCGAAATTTTTATCAAAATATCCCGTCAACCGTATATTCATCGCTTATTTCCTCCGAATCTTAGCCAAAATCGCCCGAATCGCTTTCTTCTGTTCATCCCTTGCAAAGATAATGAAAAATCCCACAGCATATCCGCATACCGCCGCAATCATGACCGAAACGATCAGCACCACCCATGATGCTGCCGGAATGATGGAGCGGATAAGGAAAAACACGCCCAAAACTGCCGCATTCAGCACCAATCCACGAATAATATACGGGTAGAACGTCCCTTTTTTCACGCGAATGTTTCCAGCTGCATAGAGCGGAATAAACAAGAGAATTTTGAGAATCAGCAACGCTGAACTGACGCCTGCAATCGCATAAAGTCCCAGATCGGTTGTCTTTAAAAGGACATACACAATCCCGATATTCAGCACTCCGATAATACAATCCAAAATTGCCGGTACGCGCACCTTGCAGGTAATCGTATTAATCTGATAAAGCGGAAAAACATAAATACTCAGCATCTGCGGAATCAGCGTCAGAATCGACAGCAGCTGAATCTGATTGATTTCCGCCGCACTCAACGTCGGGAGCCACAAGCCGAAAAATTCTTTTCCGAATACGACGATTCCCATTACCGGAACGGAGCAGATAAAGCCGCACATCTTGGACGCAAATTTTGTTTCGCCCAGAAAATCCTCCGTAGATTGCGTTGAATAGCTGATCGTCATTGCCGGATAAAACGCACCGGCAATCACGCCGATAAAGCCGATAATCATAACGGGGAGCGTTTTTGCAATCGACAAAATGCTCATTTCCTCCGCACCGATAAACAAGTTTGCAATCAGCAAATCCAATCCCGTAAACAGCAGCTGACTCAGCTGACTGACAGAGTTCCAGACCCCGACTTTCGCCAGTTCTTTCACCGTCCCGAAATCAAACAGCTCCCGTTTAAACTGCAAATCCGGCGTCAGCTTCTTTTTAAAATGCACCTTCACAAATGCCGCATACACTGCGCATAAAAATACAATTATGCCGATATATCCGATATACGGATACAAAAACGAATACACCAAAATCAAAAGAATCGCTTTCGCCAGCATGCTCGTCATATTGATAAATGCGGTGATTTCAAGCCGATTTTTGACAAATGCCGCCACCTCATATCTTGAAAAAATCAGATTGACGAAAAACATCAGAAACGTAAACGCCCACAGGCATTTAATATCCAAAACATGCCTTGCCGGAACATTGATCAGCTTTTCCAGAAACAGAACCAAAAACAACGCCGGAATCGCCAATACGACCGTCAGAAAAACATTCATCAGCGTGACCGATGTAAAATACCGATTGGCGTTTTCCGTTTCCCCTTTTGAATATGCCACCGTAATATATCGGTTCGCCATTCCGTTAATCACAGCCGTAATCACCGTTGCATACTCCAAAAAATTATCCGCAAGACTGTAAAATCCGTAAATTTCTTTCCCGATTTTCTCAATAATAACGGGTATCAGAAAAAAATTGATTGCAAGCGAAAGTGCAAATGCTATAATCTGCGACACCATATTCAACGCAATTTGTTTTCCTTTATTCTTCATTCCCTGCCGCTCCCTCCAAATGCGAAACTCCTATTATTTTCTCCTTGCATAAAGCCACAACAGCCGCCACCATTGATGTTTTATCATCGGAATAATAACAGCAGCATGCAAGGATTTTATGCTGTATCGGCAGTATCCGACAAATTTAAACAGAATCTCATCCAGACCGCCGATATATTCCCGATAAGTTTCATAACAATCCACCTGCCGCGCATAATCACACAAATGATTATACAGCACGTCCACCGTATACGCGCCAAGCTGCTGCCGCATGCCGTACCGCTCCAAATCAATCTCTTTCACAAACCCTTTGAGCATCGTAGCTACGAACTGCATTTCCCGTGCATTAAACTGATGACTCGCGGAGCTTTCGATAATTCTGTAAAAATAAAACGGTTTGGGAATCAATTCAATCGACTCCGCCGCCAGCATAATCGGGAGCGTCGTTGCAAAATCTTCTCCGATTGCCAGTGAAAAGTCTACCTTTAAACGATACCGCGTAAAAAGTTCTCGCTTAACCACTCTCAGCCACACACTCGGATACATGCCATAAGTAAAGAATTTTTTAGTATCGTCATAAACCAACCGTTCAAAAAGCTTTTGTTTTTTCGCCGCGTCCGCATAAAGTCCCCCGTCAAAATTCGGGAGCTTTTCAATGTAGCCCTCTCCCCGTTGCTCCAGACAGCCAAAGCAATAAACATCCGCATGGGTTTCTTGAATATGCTTTTTCAAACATTCCAGCATCCCCGGCAGGATATAATCATCTCCGTCCACATTCACAATATATTCGCCCACAGCAATCTCCAATCCGGAGTTTCGCGCACGAACCAAACCCTCGTTTTGTTTATGGATGACTCGAATCCGATCGTCCTGCCGAGCGTATTGGTCGCAGATCTTTCCGCATCCGTCCGGTGATCCGTCATCCACCAAAATTAACTCAAAGTCGGTGCAGGACTGCTTTATGATACTTTGAACACATTGATCGAGATACTTTTCTACCTTATATATCGGAACAATGATACTGAATGTAGGCATGCTTTGTCAGCTCCTTTTTATATTGGTGTTTGCAGGGGGTCGGGGGTGGTTTAATGTCGGGGGTGGAATTTTCATGTATTTTCATTTTACTCCGGCTCAGACATCCGCTACGTTGCGCGGAACTCGCCTCCTTAAAATGAAAACACATGAAAATTCTTGCGCGATTGGATGTTATCCTTTTACAAATTCTCTGATTTTATCTGTATAATATTGATCTTCTTCCATGACTTTTTGCAAAACATGTTCACAATTTTTTTCAAATTCCGTTTCATCAAACGCTTGATAATACTCATAAATCCGGTCGGTAATATCTTCTTCATCTTCCGCCAGGCTGATTCCCAAGCCATTGTCGCGAATCAATTTTCCCGAAAAGGTATTCAAATTTCCAAACATCGGCTTTTTGCGGATAATTCCATCATAGAATTTATTTGCCACCGCCGGGAAATTCACAAAACTGTACGGATAATTATAGCAAATCATATCAAAGGAATCCACAATCTTCATTTTATCCTTTTCATCGTAAGCGCCGAATACCTGAACATTCGGGTATTGTTCGGCAAATTGTTTCAGCTGCTCCAGACAATCGCCCGATCCGTGAATATGAAATTCAAAGCGTTCATCCATACCAAAGTGTTGCACAAATTGAATCAGATAATCATATTCGCGCAAATATCCGATATACCCGATTACGATCTTCCCCGTTTGATTTTTTCGGCATTGCAACGCACGCTGATGATAATATTCATCCTGGAAATTATGCGCAACAATTAATTCCTTTTTATCCGTCAGATACTCCCGAAACCCCGGTGAGGAGATCGCCGTAAATGCCGACCGCTCAATAATCCCGTCCACAAATTTCTTATAAGGCTTGATATATTCATAGGAAGTATCCCGATAATCGAAGAAATACTGATTCCTATATTTCCCCCGCAAAATCCCCGGCAGCACGACCGCCGTCTGGGTCGTGAGAATAATCAGCTTTTCATACTTTCTTTTCTTGATAATATCCAATGCAAAGCGTCTGAACTTGAAAAACGGCAGAATCTTTCCAAGCAGCCGCCCATACCGATCCAATTGTTCGGAAAAGGTGTAGTGTCGATCATCATCCGGCATTGGGACACCGCTTCGGTTCCAATGCACAATTTCATACGGAACGCCCTCTTCCCGCATAACGGCAGTATACTTTTTAACAAACGGCGAAAGCTCAATCTGACCTATATAGATAATTCCAATCATCCTTAAACTCCCTTCACAAAATTCTCCGAACCCTCACAAACCGCCGCAAATTCGCAAAGTGCCGTACGATTATCCGTTTCGCGCCGATAACGTTTTAAAAGCTCCGGATGGCATAGTAAATTCCGCAAAGCGGTTTCGATTCCCGAATCGGAATTTTCGCACACAAACCCGATTCTCAAATCTGCCACCAATTCCTTCGCCGATGTGGTATCCGTCGTAAGAATCGGCAATCCGAACGCCATTGCTTCTCCGAAAACCATCGGTGCCGCTTCATCATAAGAGGGTACTAAAAGCAAGTCCGCGCTTTTAAAATACGGATATGGATTTTTCTGTATTCCCAAGAAAATAATCTGCTCCGTCAATCCGGCTTTTCGGCTCATTTCCACCGCCTTTTCATACAGCGCTCCACCCCCGGCAATCCGCCATACAAAATCACAGCCGCTTTTTTTGAGCCTTTCCAGAATACCGATCATCCGAAAAATCCCCTTTTCCTCGCTGATTCTTGCTGAGGTAAAGAGATTGACCTTTCCCGGTGTATGCTCCACATCAAACGCCTGGGCCAGTTCCTGCATTTCAGAAAAACAATAACAGTTATGGACAACTGTCGTCCGCTCCGCCAATTCCGGGCAAGCCGCGTCAAAAACCCGTTTACACGAATCCGACACACAGGCAATCCGATCAAAATGCCGATAATATTTTCGGTTGTAAGCATTATTGCCAAAATAATGCGCGAAATCGCAGTGCACAAAGCTGATTTTCCGTTTCGCCCGAACGCTGTTGACTATAAATTCATTACAGCCGCCGTAAAAATAACGAAATGCCGAATTTTGCATAAAGGAGATCGCAACGTCATATTCTTCATGCAGCCTTTGAAATGCACACAACATCCGAAACGGGATTCCGCATCCGACCAATCGCGTCAAACCCGTCCATCCGGCGCGCCAAATTCGCGTAAAAACTCCGTCCTGCTCTGCTTCTCCCTGCGACATCCCCATAATTTTTGTAAAGCGGTTGCCGCAAATAACCCGAACCCCTTTCGGAATCGTGTATTCGCCCTGCGGATAAAACAAAAATAAAGTTACATCATATTGATTCGAAATTTCATTCAATAAATTGATTAACGACCGCTGTATTCCGCCCACATGCAGATTATTGCAGGCAATCAATATTTTCTTCTTCATCGCTACTCCTCAGCCGCCTCTTTCAAAGAAATCGGCTCATTCTCCTCAAAGGACATCGCACACATAATAATAATGTTGATATAGGGTTTAAATACATAAAATGTAAGTGAAAAGGATAATGCCATAACCGCGGCAAACGCGCAGGCATACTCCGGATTTTTGCGTATGTTCTTAAAAAAGCACAGCGCGGCAAAGGTTAAAAACAATCCCAAGCCGATCACACCTTGATCTGCAAAAACTTGAATAAACTGATTATGCGCCCATCTCGCCGTCATGCCCAAGCCGGAATTTTCAAGCGTATGCGTCGTCGAATTTAAGCCCGAACCATGAATAATCCGATCCGGCTTTTCTGCCGTATAATTCACCAGATACTTCCAAATATCAAATCTTCCGGAACCTTTATCCTCTGCCACTCTCTCCACGGAATACCGCTCCTGAACATCCTGCGGAAGCATCGGAAAAACCACCCCGACCACAAACACCGCACACAGCACACCGCCCAACAGCAGCGCAATTTTACTTTTTATGCTCTTTACCCCCATCAGCACAAACACCGCAATCCCGACAACAATCCCAATCAATCCGCCACGCGATCCGGTTTTCAGCACCGCATACAGTGTCAATAGTAAAAGAACAACATAAACCGGCGTCAATTTGGATTTATTCAAGATTCTCTTAATATAAATCATCACCGGCATGATAAAATATCCGCAAAACTGGTTGGGGTCTTCATAAAAACCTAAGATAAAAACAGCGGTTCTGCCCTCTTCAAAAACCTCTTGGGTACTGAAAAATCCAAAATACAACGAAATCAATCCCACAGCAATCCACGTTTTTTCCATCAGATCCTTCTCAGTCTGATTATAAACGCGCATCGTAATTAAAATAATCGCCGCGCCGGTCAAAACCATGTCCTTTGTGGTAATCAGCGAGCTTTCCTCCCACAGCAAAAGCAGCTGCCACATCGTATATAAGATATATAATATGTACACCGCCTGAATCGAATTAAACCGCAGCGGCTTGTTTTTCCCGAATAAAAGCTTATAAAAGAGAACTGCAATCACCGGAATGGTAACGACCTTCAGCAAAGAGCCGAACGGAGTTTCCACGATCGTTGTCGGCAAAAATACCAGATACAGACATACAACCCAGCAATCCGGACTGATTTCTTTCAGATATTGTTTGATTTTTTGCTTGATCGCCACCGCAAATCCCCCTTGGTCGTTCCGTCATCCTTAAGGATGATACAAAGTGTTTGCCTTATTATATAACAAAATCCCCTATATGTCAATTTTGTTTGCAAAAAAATATCTTTCGGCGCACAAAAAAGAGGCTGATACGCATGCAGCAGCCTCTCCGATCTATGCTTTATTAAAATTCACAGACCTTTTTATTCCATATCATCAGGCATATCCCAGTTATGATATACATTTTGTACATCGTCATTATCTTCCAGCATATCCAGCATTTTTTGCATTTGCTGAATCTGGTTTTCATCGGTAAGCGCCGTCATTGTCTGAGGTACCATACTCACCTCTGCCGAAGCCAGAGTATATTTTTCCTCCAACGCATCTCTTACCGCGCCCAACTCATTGGGGTCTGTTGTAATCTCAATCACGCCGTCCTCAATTTCAATATCCTCAGCGCCTGCCTCCAGTGCGTCCATTGTGATCTCATCCTCGTCAATTTCACGATCCTCGTCCTCAATCACAATAACGCCTTTCCGGTCAAACATAAAGGATACACAACCGGTTTGTCCCATATTTCCGCCGAATTTATCAAAAGCATGACGTACATCGGCAGCCGTTCTGTTGCGGTTATCCGTCAGCGTATCCACAATCAAAGCCACGCCGTTCGGACCATAACCCTCATAGGTGATACTTTCATAATTATCCCCCTCGGTTGAACCGGCAGCCTTTTTGATAGTACGATTAATGTTATCGTTCGGCATATTATTGGAACGTGCCTTTGCAATAACATCCTTCAAGCTTGAGTTATTGTCCGGATCGGGGCCGCCCGCTTTTACGGCAACAATAATTTCACGCGCAATTTTTGTAAAAATCTTCGCACGCTGTGCATCGTTTGCGCCCTTTTTCCGCTTAATGGTACTCCATTTTGAATGTCCTGACATCCGTTTCCCTCCTTCTTTAATACGATAATATTAGGTGATTGTACGACAGCAGGAATTTTCATCTGTTTTTCGTTCTATTTCGGCTCAGACATCCGCTACGTTGCGCGGAACTCGCCTCCATTGACCGAAAAACAGATGAAAATTCATCCAAAAAATCATATTTTACAATTACCCATTTCGATAAAAAAGGGTGTTACAGTGTAACACCCTTAGAATTCAATTTAAAGCCGAATTAATCCTCAACTTTTATAACTTCCTTGCCGTTATAATATCCGCAAGATTTACAAACTTTATGAGGCATCTTAAATTCGTGGCACTGGGGGCATTCCACCATGTTCGGTGCTGTAAGCTTCCAATTGGCACGTCTTTTATTTCTTCTGGCTTTCGATACTTTACCCTTAGGTACTGCCATTTGTTACACCTCCATAAAATAATACACTCTAATCTTCTTTTTTCATAATATCCACTAAGGCTGCCCATCGGGGATCAATATTTTCATTGTCGCAGTCACACTGTTTTTCATTCAGATTGCAGCCGCATTTCGGGCAAAGACCTTTACAGTCCTCGCTGCATAAATGCTTGCCGTTCTCGTTCATGAAAAAGCCGTCTAATACAATGTCATCAAGCTCAACACTGCCACCGCTGAAAAGGATTACATCCTCTGCTGTGACCTCGCCGTTATCCTGCATCAGGTCTTCGTCTATGACGAATGTCAGAACAACCTCTATGTCCTTTCCGCATCTCGCGCACTGAGTGTTAAAGGTAGAAGCACACTCCGCCGTGAATGTGAGGGACTCACCGTTGTTTTTGATTGCACCGTTGACTTTGACAGGTGAAGTAAATTCGTACACTCCCCCCAGGAATTCCGTCTTTCCAAAGTCAATGCTGCATGCAACATCCACTTTGCCGCCGATTTCCTTTAAAATGCTCGATACATCAATCTTCATTTTATGCTCCTTAGCCGATATTCACATGAACCATGTCATGCAAAATAAAATCAGAGTTAAATTACTTTAATTCTACCTTAGCTCCAGCTTCCTCAAGTTCAGCCTTCATCTTTTCAGCTTCTTCCTTAGCTACAGCTTCCTTAACGGTACCCGGTGCGCCATCAACAAGAGCCTTAGCTTCTTTCAAGCCCAGACCTGTGATTGTTCTTACAACCTTGATAACATTCAGCTTGGATGCACCTGCTTCAGCCAGAATTACGTCGAACTCTGTCTTTTCGTCAGCAGCAGCGCCTGCTTCGCCGCCAGCAGCAGCTACCATAACAGGAGCAGCAGCGCTTACGCCGAACTCTTCTTCCATCATTTTAACCAATTCTGCAACTTCTAATAACTTTAATTCCTTGATTGAATCAAGAATTGCATTTAAATCTGCCATTTTAATTTCCTCCTAATTATAAAATTATTTGTTTCTCCGCATTATTCAGCGGGTGTTTCAGCCGGAGCTTCCTCTGCCGGAGCCTCAGCTGCCTTCTTAGCAATCAGCTCGGATATTTCCTCGCCACCGTCTGCAATTGTCTGAAGCAAACGAACCAAATTCGATACAGGCGCATTCAAGCTGCCCATCATCTTCGCAATCAAGGTTTCCTTGTTCGGTGTTGCTGCAAGCTTCTTGATTTCATCCAATGACATTACAGCGCCGTCCATGAAACCTGCCTTGATTTCAAGCTTCTCATTGTCCTTTGCAAAGTCTGCAAGAACCTTTGCCGGAGCAACCGCGTCCTCATCCGATACAGCAATTGCTGTAGGACCGTGAAGCGCCTCCTCTAAGCCGTCCAGACCTGCGTCCTTAGCGGCACGTCCCAACAATGTGTTCTTAATAACAAAGTACTTTACATTTGCTTCTCTGAGCTTGTTCCGAAGATTTGTATCTTCCTCAACGGTAAGACCTCTGTAGTCAACCAACACACCGGTTTCTGCTGCCTTTAAAACTTCAGCAACCTCAGCAACCTGCGCCTTTTTTGACTCCAATACCTTCTCGCTTGGCATAAAATTTCACCTCTTTCAGAAATTACTCTATTGAATGCCGTTTCCGTTATAAATAAGAAAAGACCTTTCGCCGCAGACGCGCCAAAAGGTCATAGTAATCATGTACTAATTACCCTCGGTAGGACTTACACGCACAGCGCAGCCGACTGTCTACGGATTCAACTTTATTATAATACCACAGTTTTTTATTATTGTCAAGCTTTTTTTATTAAAAATCCAAAATTTTTCAGGCAAAAATCTCAATCCCCATTCGCCCGTATTTTTTTGGGCGAAATCCCATAATGCTTTTTAAAAACCCGCAAAAAATAATTGTAATCGGAAAATCCCGTCTTATCCGCGATTTCAACAACCGAAAGCGTAGTTGAAGTCAGCAGCCTTTTTGCCTTGTCCAGCCGCTTCGTTTTGATAAAGGAGGCAATCCCCCCGTTGGTATATTGCTTCGTTTCCTCATATAACCGCGTACGGCTGATATTCAATTCCTTGCAAAGATCCTCCACGTAAATCGGCTCGTCCAAATGCAGATCAATATAATTTGAAACCTTTGCAATAAGCTGTTCCGGCTTCGGCTTGACCATTTCCTTCAGCATGATATAACTTGTGCAGGCGTCGAGTATTTTTGACGCGGCAAGAATCTGCTTTTTACTTTTATACTTTATTTTTTTCACGCCCTCCGGCATCGGCGTATCCGGCATATACCGCCGCCACAAATCTTCGGCAAGTGCCGAAACCGCGCATTTATCTTTGTTATCCGTGATTTGCCCAAACATCACATAGCCGATAATAGCATGATTCGTAATCAGCGGCGCAGTCGCCTCTATCAAGCCGGCATGGCAGGTATAAACCGACAGGGCATGTGTTTTTCGGCATTTTTCAAATGAAACGCAATCGCTCTTTTGACATAAGGCTTTAAACTCCGGATTGGTTCGCATATGAAAACAAAACGAATTACCACTGTTAGGATAGGATACGACCTCGTTTTGCTCATTGTCAAACAAAACAATGCGGATTCCGGTAAGCGTATAAAAATTCTTCATTAAATCTGTCAAATCATCATCATAGAAAAAAGCAGACATAAACATCCCATCCCTCGGACAAATTTACAGTTTTCTGTATGTTATTGACTATTATTATACCACAAATTCTGATAAAATCAAGATATAAATTGACGATACCCAATGGAGAAATAAGATGAAAATTTTAGAATTCAACAAAAACGGGATTTTTCTGGCTTTCTGTATTGATTCAGATGGAAAAATCTCAGTCGGGCATATCGGTAGCACAAAAAAACCGATACAGCCTCGTACATTCGCTCCGACGGAAATTTTTATCACAGGCGAAAATCCTATCGGACATCTTGGGGCGCAGCATGTCGGATGCTGTCTAAACAATCTGAAATATGAATACCACACCGAAAATGATCACGAACTTCTATTGGTTATGAGCAATCATCAAGTTCGCGTTACACAGCATTATGAATTTTACGATCATATCAAAGCACTGCGGTCTTACGCTCATGTTACAAACATTTCCTCAGAGGATCTGGGATTAGAATATGTAAGCTCATTTTGTTTATATGATTTTGATATAGAAAACCTGCGGCTTTGTCATAATGCATGGTGCAGAGAACTGGAATGGCGTTCATACACACCACAAGAATTAGGTTATCACCATATTAATGCATTTTCCACCAAACGAATCACAATATCCAATACCGGAACATGGTCAACAAAAGAATTTCTGCCAATGGGCATTGCAGAAAATACGGACGAGTGCATTTTCTGGCAAATTGAGCATGACGGGTCATGGAATTTTGAAATCAGCGATGTTCAAGATGTAAATTATCTGATGCTTTCCGGACCCTCCGAGCAAGAAAATGGCTGGTGGAAAAATCTGAAACCCAATGAGAGCTTTGAAACCGTAAAAGCGGCAATATGCTTTGCCGATGACTTCAACGGTGCCATTGAAGAAATGACAGCCTACCGGCGAAAGATTGCATACAGAAGTCCTAAAGATAAAGGGCTTCCCGTTATTTTCAATGACTATATGAATTGTCTGAATGCCGACCCCACAACCGAAAAGGAATTGCCCCTGATAGATGCTGCCGCGAACATCGGTGCGGAAATTTACTGTATGGACGCTGGCTGGTATGCTGATGGGGAATGGTGGAGCTCTGCCGGAGAATGGACAGTATGCGAAAGCCGTTTTCCCAATGGAATGAAAGAAGTTTTTGATTATATCAAAGAAAAAGGAATGAAACCGGGAATATGGCTTGAACCAGAAATTATAGGAATCCACTGTCCTATATTAGACCGTTTTTCAGATGATTGTTTCTTTATGCGGCATGGGAAACGCGTAATCGACCGCGGGCGATATCAGTTGGATTTTCGAAATAAAAAAGTAACCGACTTTTTGAATGACATTGTAGATGGATTGATTCGAAATTACGGAATCGAATATTTCAAATTCGATTATAACATTGACAGTGGTATGGGTACGGAAGTAAACAGCGACAGCTTCGGAGATGGATTAATGCAGCATAAGGCAGCATATATGCAATGGATTGATGAACTATACAGACGGCATCCGGGATTAATTATTGAGAATTGTTCCAGCGGTGGCATGCGGATGGACTACCAGATGTTATCCCACTGTTCCATGCAGTCTACAAGCGATGCAAGCGATTACAGAACAACGGCAGCAATTTCCGCAATGTCCGGAACGGCCTTACTTCCGGAACAAGCGCAGGTGTGGGTATTGCCCATGCAAACCGATTCTACTGAGGAAATCGAATTAAATATGGTAAATGCCATGTTCCGCCGCCCGGTCATTTCGGGAGAAACGCACCTTTTGAATCCGCAGCAATTCAAGGTATTAAAGGAAAGCGTGGACTTTTATAAAAGCATACGGCAGGAAATACCGTCACTGACTCCGTTTTATCCGCTGGGAGCCGTACATTTTGAAGATGAGTGGGCAGTATATGGCTTTCACGGAACCGGACATGACTATCTATGTGCCGAAAGATTTGCCGGCGCAGAAGCTATAGAATTTCCGTTGAATATGCCGTATAAAGAAGCAATCTGCATCGACATCATCGGCAATCAGACTCCTGTCACGCTGAAACAAAACAATCTGCATATCACGCTCAAGCCCAAATCGGCAGTGATGATTAAGCTAATCAGATAAACATTATATTGGCATCATTTCGCCGATAATAAATTACCTATATTAAACAATAAAATGTATTTGCAAATAGACTACAGAATGGAGGATTATTATGAAATTTGCATTGTATTTTGGAAACAGAGGATTTTTCCCGGCAAGCTTAATTGCCGGAGCACGCGAGGAAATGGCAAAAGCCGTAACCGACGCAGGCTACGACTACATCATGCCGCCGGAGGATATGACGCGCTACGGTGCGGTGGAAACCCGGCAGGAGGGATGGAAATATGCCGAATGGCTGAAAGATTACGAGGGCGAATATGACGGGGTGATTATGTCCCTGCCGAATTTCAGTGATGAAAATGGCGCGGTCGCTGCGCTCGAAAACGCCAGAAAACCAATTTTCATCCAGGCATATCCCGATGAAATCGGCAAAATGGATTTTGAACACAGACGGGATTCTTTCTGTGGAAAATTCAGCATTGAGGACGTATTTCATCAGTATGGAATCGGATATACGGTATTCGCACCGCATGTTGTCCATCCGCTGACAGACGAATTTCGTCAGAATCTAAATGATTTCGCCGCGGTATGCCGCGTGGTAAATGGCATGAAAAAGTTTTCCATCGGAATCTTAGGCGCAAGAACCTCCAAGTTCAAGACTGTACGCTATGATGAAATCACGCTGCAAAAGTACGGTATCACCTGCGAAACGTTCGATTTGTCCGACTTATTCTACCGAGTAAAGCAGTACGCGGATCACGATGAACGCGTTTTGGAAAGAAAAGCGCATCTGAAAAATTACACCGATTTTTCATTGGTTCCCGAAAATAAGCTGAATACCCTGGCAAAGGTGAGCGTTGTGATTGATGATTATATGAAAGAATTTCGTCTGGATTGTATTACGCTGCGCTGTTGGGAGGAAATGCAGACGGAATTGGGGATTGCTCCATGCGTGCTTTTAAGTGAGCTGAACGATCGCGGCATTGTTGCCTCCTGCGAGATTGATCTCTGCTCGGCGATTAATATGTATTCAATGCAGCTTGCCTCACAGCAGCCGACAGCTTGTCTGGACTGGAACAATAATTACGGCGACGATCCCAACAAAGTCATTCTGTTCCACTGCGGCTCCACCGCGCAAAAATTAATGAAAGGCAAAGGCACGGTTACGGATCATAAGATGTTTGCCAAAGGCTGTCCCGGCTGCGGATGGGGCGCAAACGAGGGCAGAATCGCCGCCTTTCCGATGACGCTTTCCAATTGCAAAACCGAGGACGGAAAGCTGACCTTCTATGTTGATGAGGGACGGTTTACCGATGACGAGATTGAAAAGGAATTTTTCGGCTGCGGCGGTGTTGCTCAAATCGACGATTTACAGAGAAAGCTGATTCGACTCGGGAGATGCGGATTCAGACACCATACGACCATCGGCATGGGGCATATGGCGAAAATATTAAAAGAAGCCTTTGAAAATTATCTGGGCTATGACGTAATGGATTTATAAGAGGATGGATATGAAAAATATACGAATCGGCGGACTGGACATCGGCACCAGCGGCTGCAAAATTTCACTATATGACGAAAACGGCTGTTTTGTACGCGGCTCCTACACCGAATACAACGTTTCCCGAAAAAACGGACTGCACGAAATTGACGTTACCGAAATCTTTAACTCCGTGAAAAAAGTCATCCGCGATGTTGCCGAAAAAAATATCGCCGCAATTGCGGTTACAAGCTTTGGCGAAACATTCACGATGCTTGACAAGGACGACCTTCCATGCGCCCCGTCCATGCTCTACACCGATCCGCGCGGAAAAGAACAGTGTCAAAAGCTGACAGACGTTTTCGGTGATGAAACGCTTGCCGTAAAAACCGGCGCTAAAGCACACGAAATGTACTCTTTGCCAAAAATGATGTGGATTCGTGAAAACCTGCCCGACTGTTATAAAAAAGCCGAAAAAATTCTTTTAATGCAGGATTACATAATTTACAAGCTCTGCGGTGAACGGAAAATAGACCATTCGCTCGCCGCACGGACAATCTGCTTTGATATTGAAAACAAGTGCTGGGACGATGCGCTGCTCGACTTTGCCGGAATCGACAAAAATCTGCTATCCGAACCGGTTCCGACCGGAACAGCGGCAGAAACCATAAAGCCGTCACTTGCACGTGAGTTTGGATTATCTGAGGATACGGTAATTGTATGCGGTTCTCACGACCAGATCGCGGCAATGTGCGGCGCCAATATCCGTACGAATGAGCAGGTTATGGACGGAACCGGAACGGTGGAGTGTGTGCCGGTATTGTTTGATAAAATACCGCAAGAGCTTTCACTGTTTGAAAAAGGCTACTCACTTGCTCCGCACCCGAATGGCGGTTATGCGTGCTATGTGCTTTCCTACACCGGCGGCGCAACGCTGAAATGGTTTCGCGATAATTTTTCGGAATTATCCTATCCGGAGCTTGATCGGCTTGTTCAAAACGAGCCGACCGATTTACTGATTCTGCCACATTTTGCCGGCGCGGCAACCCCGTATATGGATTCTGCCTCAAAAGCGGCGATTCTGGGATTGACCTTCGAACATACAAAATCGGATCTTTATAAGGCGCTCATGGAGGGTACGGCGTACGAAATCGCAATCAATCTTGAAATTCTTTCGGAATACGGACTTTCTGCAAAGTCCATCACTGCAACGGGTGGCGGCGCAAGATCGGATATATGGCTGCAAATCAAGGCAGACGTTCTGGGACTTCCCATAACGGCGCTGGACTGTAGTGAAATCGGCGGTGCCGGTACAGCACTTATGGCAGGCAGAGCCATTGGCGTATATGACGACGCTACAGTGCTTGCTAAACCGCGAAAAACATTTTATCCGGATTCAGAAAAGCACGAATATTACAAATCGCAATTGAAAAAATACAAAAAAATCTATCATGCCGCAAAGGAGGTTATGCGCAGTGAATAAGTACATCGGACATCCGCTGCAAATCAGCGGTGTAGAGGAGGTTACACTCACAAGAGGTAAAGGCAAGGGCATGACGCTTTTGCAGGTGCGAAACGGAAAAGGAATTGAAATCACCTTTTCTGTCGATCGCGCGATGGATATTGCAAGAGTCACGTTTAAAGGCGACAATCTCGGCTATTTTTCACCGTGCGGATATGTTGCACCGTCATTCTATGACTCTCAAGGCACAGGCTTTTTGAAATCCTTCACTGCCGGTTTCATGACCACCTGTGGCTTAACCGCAGTAGGCTCCCCCTGCACGGACGCAGGCGAGGAATTGCCTCTGCATGGCACAATCGCGAACACGCCTTGTGAAAATTATTCTTATCGCGAAACCGAGGACGCGATCATCATCACCGCGACAGTGCGCGACGCTGCAATCTTCGCACATCAGCTGATTTTGGAGCGTGAATATATTTGCTCGAAAACAGAAAACAAGCTGTCACTATGCGATAGAATTAAAAATATCGGTTCAAGCGAAACACCGCTTGAAGTATTGTATCACTGTAATATGGGGTATCCGCTGCTGTCAGAGAATACCGTTTTAGATATTCCGGCTAAAAAAATTGAGCCGCGCAACGCTCATGCGAAAGATGGTCTAAAAGACTGCCTGAAGATGGAAAAGCCGCAGCGCGGATATGAGGAAATGTGCTATTACCATACCCTAACCGCCGGCAGTGTATCGGCATATAATCCGGATATTCAAAAAGGCGTCGTGATGTCATTCGATACCGCAGAGCTGCCGTATTTTACCGAATGGAAAATGATGGGCGAACATGATTATGTGCTTGGTTTGGAGCCCGGAAATTGTCTGCCGGACGGACGAGATGTAATGCGGCAAAAGGGGATTCTGGAATTTTTGAAACCCGAAGAAGAAAAGCTTCACCATATAGAATTTAAATTTGTAGAGGAGATGTCAAAATGTTAGTAACACTGAAAAATATATTAAAGCTTGCCGAGGCGAAAAAGTGCGCGGTCGGCTCGTTCAACACGCCAAATCTTGCGAGTCTTGAAGCGGTCATCGGTGCGGCGGAGGAATTGAATCAGCCGGTCATTCTGATGCATGCGCAGGTTCATGAGGAAATGGGACTTTGCAAAATGGATGAAATCGCTCCGATTATGCTGTTTCTTGCCGACAAGGCAAGCGTGCCGGTATGCGTTCATCTCGACCACGGCACTGATCTGGATTACATTAAAAAGGGATTGGATGTAGGGTTTACCTCCGTAATGTACGATGGCTCGGAGCTTGATAATGAATTAAACTTCGCCAATACGTCCATTGCAGTGGAGGCAGCGGCAAGATATGGAGCCAGTGTAGAAGCCGAAATCGGCTCAATGGGTTCCAGAGAATCGGGCGAAGGCGGAGCGGAAAGCATTTATACCGATCCTGATATGGCAAAGAAATTCGCAGAGGAAACCGGAATTGACGCGCTTGCCTGCGCATTCGGAACCGCACATGGCATTTATCTGAAAAAACCCCAATTAGACTTTGCAAGACTGGATCAAATCCATCAAATGACCCACGTCCCACTGGTTATGCACGGCGGATCGGGTGTAAGCCATGAGGACTATAAAAAGGTTATTGCGCTGGGAATCCGAAAAATCAACTATTATACCTACATGTCAAAAGCCGGCGGTGAAGCGGTATCCAACAAATCCTACGGTCAATTCCATGACGCGGTAAAGGATGCCATCGCAGCTATGAAAGCGGATGTCAAGAGTGCCATCGGCGTATTCTCACTAACCGAATAAATAAAGAAGGTCAATGCATAGCGTTGACCTTCTTTGTTGTTCCTATAAAATTGCCTGACCGTCAATCGTCATGTTCCGGCGGTGTGCAATGAAAAATCCTGCTTTGAAATCGGGAAGATACTTTTCCATTGCCGCCAATACCGTTTCCGGCTTAAGGTTGTAGTCATTGCCGACCGCAATCGTCATATCCAAACGGATGATACCGCCGTCCTGTTCCAAAATTTTCAAATTATAAATATACGGACGAATATCGGATTCTTTTTCGCCGCGCTTCGTCTTTTTCATAACGATCAACTCTCGATTCTGCAAAAAGCTTTCTGCATCGGCAGTTCCCTCACATTCCGCTTCCACAATATATTCCGCACGGTTAATTTTCGTAAGATCGGGATTTTTACCCTCGGCACGCATTGCCGCTTTCACCTCATACCCCGGCGGCAGCGCCCGATTCAACCGCGTACAGAGTTCTTCAGATGAAAATTCCCCGTCAAAGCCAACCTTCATGTATTCACAGTCGGAGGTCACACCCACGGAAAGCGGCTGAGAAACTGTCATGATCGGATGGGGATTATACCCTTGCGAAAACAGGAACGGAATATCGGCACGGCGCACTGTTCGGTGAAACAGACGGACAAAATCCAGATGAGAAATGTACTTCACACGTTCATCCCGCGCATATTTTAAAATATAGTAACTCATCGTTCCACGCACACCCCCGTTTTCCAAACAGCCGCACCGCAGCCGCTGCATTTTTCACGGCATTGGGGCGTCGTCTGTCCTGCCTTTGCCTTTTCATTTTCGCGCATCAAAAATTGCTTTGTCACGCCAATATCAATATGATCCCACGGCAAAATCTCATCATAGCTGCGTTCGCGCAAATTATAAAAATTCGGATCAATGCCGAGTTCCTCGAACGTCTCCATCCACAAATCGAACCGGAAATGCTCGCCCCAGCCGTCAAACTTACAGCCCTTTTCCACGGCACGCAAAATGACCGCAGACAGCCGTCTGTCACCACGTGCAAAGATTCCCTCCAGATAGCTCGTTTTATTATCGTGCCAGTTATAGCGGATTCTCTTGGATTTGATCGCGCTTTTCAGCAGATTCTGTTTCTCAATCAGTTCCTCCCGTCCGTTCTGCGCTGTCCATTGGAATGCGGTAAACGGCTTGGGAACAAAGCTCGAGGTGCTGACGGTGATATTGATATTTTTCGCCCGTTCCTCTTTCGGAATGGCAAAGTAAACGTCCAACACACGCTGTGCCAATTCGGCAATTCCCTTAACGTCCTCCTCGGTTTCCGTCGGCAGACCAATCATGAAATACAGCTTAACATTCGTCCATCCGCCCTCAAACAGCAGCTTGGTCGAGCCTAAGATATTTTCCTCGGTAATGTTTTTATTGATGACATCACGCAGCCGCTGCGTACCTGCCTCCGGCGCAAAGGTGATTCCCGTTTTACGCACTTTCTGCACTTTCTCCATCAGTTCCAATGAGAAGTTGTCGATTCTGAGCGATGGCAGTGAAAGTCCGATTTTCTTTTCCTCAGTCATGCCCAACAGTCCATCGGTTAAATCGCGCAGACCGCTGAAGTCACTGCTCGAAAGAGAGGATAATGAAATCTCATCAAAGCCGCTGCATGAAAGCAGATGATCGGCAATGTTCAAAAGCCGCTCCGGACTGCGTTCTCTTTGGGGACGGTATATGTAACCCGCCTGGCAAAAACGACAGCCACGCAGACAACCGCGCATAATTTCAAGCATAACACGGTCATGCACCACCTCGCCGAACGGCACAATAATCGTTTCCGGCGTATAAGCCGCGCTAAAGTCCTTCATAATCCGCTTGCGGATTTTGGGGAGCGCATTGGGATTGTTGGGCGTAAAACTCTTGATCGTGTTATCCTCATTATAGGTGACATCATAAAACGAGGGCACATAAACGCTCTCGATTTTCGCAATAGTTTCCAAAAAGTCTTTCTTGTTCTTTTTTCCGCTTTTCTTCCATGCAACATAAGCGTCCGTAACCTCATGAATCGACTCCTCTCCCTCGCCCATCATGAAGAAATCAAAGAAATCCGCAATCGGCTCCGGGTTGTAGGAACAAGGCCCGCCGGCACAAAGAATCGGAAAGCTCTCGTCACGATCGGCAGCCAACGGCGGAATCGCGGCAAGTTTCAGCATATTCACGATATTGGAATAGCACAGCTCATATTGCAGCGTGAAACCCAAAATATCAAAATGCGTAATCTCATCGCCCGACTCCAGAGCAAACAGCTTCATGCCATGCTCTTTCATCTCCGCCTCCATATCCGTCCAGGGTGCAAACACGCGCTCGCACCAGGTGTCCGGGCGGTCATTCAGTGTATGATACAATATTTTTAAGCCTAAATGAGACATCGCAATCTCATAAGTATCGGCAAAGCAAAAGCCGAACCGAACATCCACCTGCGAAGCGTCTTTCAAGACAGCATTCAGCTCTCCCCCCGTGTATCGCGTCGGCTTTTCCACATTGGATAAAATTTTATCTCTTAAGGTTATCAATTTTAAAGTCCCCTCTGTTTTTTATTCCTGCGTCTTGTCTTTTTTGAAAAATCCGTTGACCTTATCGACCATATCCGGCACCAGATCAATCACCTTATCCAGCGGTGATGAACCGCTTTCTACGGGGATCAGCCGTACATTGCCGTTATTGATCACGAGGAAAGCTTCCGGATTCAGCTTGACGCCGCCGCCGATTCCGCCCCCAAAGGATTTGTCCGCTGCGGAATCTTTTTTGAAAAACTCACTTCCGCCGCCGCCGAAACCCACCGATACCTGGGATACCGGAATAATAATCGTCCCATCCGCTGCCTGAATCGGCTCTCCGATGATCTTTTTTGAATCAACAAGGGTTTCAATATTCTGAATTGCCCCCTCAATCATTTCTTTTACCGGATTACTCATTGTCTTTTTCCTTTCTTTATTAATCGTATTAGGTAATTTTGACTGGAATTTCATCTGTTTTTCAATCTATAAAGGCGAGTTCCGCGCATCGTAGCGGATGTCTGAGCCGGAATAGATTGAAAAATAGATGAAATTCCCCCACCTTCAAATTATTGCACTTCTGGTGCCTTTTTTATCATTCTCCTGTAACAGCTGCCGATTCGGAAAATGTGTTTCATCACAATCGCCAGCATAATGAAAAAGTGAATCGCGCGTGTTTGCAGCTTGGTATAAACGCCGCCCGAAAAGCACGCGTCATCAAAATTCGGATCCAGATGAACCTCATAATTCTCCAATCGGGCATTGCGTTTCAGAAATCCGATAACATTATACACCGCCGTATATGCCGCACCGCATGCCAACCCGGTATATGCCGGATCGCCAACGCCGAATTTCGCCGAAATATTCAATTCGCGGATTCGGATTCCATGCTTAACCAAATAGGTGATCAGCTTTGTCAGAAACTGAACAATGTCCTCTCGCGCCTCCTTGACAAATCCCCACATTCCGCTTTTGTTTCCACTCCTTTGCTCATCCTCGGATGTTTCTTCCTCCGGCGGCGTTTTCTTTTCCTCCCTCGGAAATATCTTTAGTGATAGGAACGCGTATTTGAAAATGATTTCTTGCTCGTCCATATTGACGCGGATCAGAATCCGCATCGGAATCAGCAGCAACAGCGCCAGAAGCGATAAAATTATCAGCAAAATATAAACAGCTGCCATCTTCATCCTCCGTTCCAATAGGTTTTCGCGCTTTCGTCTGATGTTCGGTCTATTCCGGCTCAAACATCAGCAGACAGGTCATTCAAAACATCCCATTTTACATCGTCACTCCGCATCTCCGGCTTGTCCGCTATTCTCCTGCGGCACCGTTTCTTCTTGCTTTTTTTCTTCCGACAAATTCAGTTCCATCTGCTCCCCTTGGGGTGGATCCTCCAGCTTCATCTGTACGAAATTAATCGGCGGAAGCTCCTGCGGAGATTTTAAGCCAAAACATCGCAAAAATGTCGGTGTGGTGGCATACAGAATCGGTCTGCCTGGCGCATCCAGACGTCCGGCTTCTTCAATCAGTCCGCGCTCATATAATCGGTTGACGCAGCCATCGGAATTAACGCCGCGGATTCTCTCAATTTGTCCGCGCGTAATCGGCTGCTTATAAGCAATGATGGCAAGCGCCTCCATCGCAGCATTCGAAAGCGGCTGATTTCTCTGCTCTCCTAATATTTCCTGAATATAAGTATAATATTCGGGTCGGGAACAAATCTGGTATCCATCCAGAATTTCTATAATATTCAATCCGCGTTCATCACGGTCATATTCTTCTTTCAAATCCTTAACCGCCGCCCGAATATCATCTACCGCACAATCCAGTACCACAGCAAGCTTTGAAGCCTTAACCGGCTCTCCGGCGGCAAATAATATGCCCTCAATGGCATATTTTATGTTCTTCATTGATTCTTTCGTTCCTTTCTATAACAAGGCAAATTCCAAATGAAATTTCATCTGTTTTTCATTCTATGTAGGCGAGTTCCGCGCATCGTAGCGGATGTCTGAGCCGAAATAGAATGAAAAATAGATGAAATTTCTATGCGACATCTCTAAGATTTTCATGCCGGCTGTTCGCCTTTTTCCGCACTGATAATAAAGTCATGGCGATTCTCATCAAAGTCCGCGCGGATTTTGCTCAGCTTAATCATCTCCAAAACCGCCAAAAAAGTAGCAATCATTTCCGGCTTGGAATCCTCCTCCCGGAAAAGGCTTTGGAAAGAAAGGCGTTTACTCCGTGAAAGCCGCTTGCAGATTTTTTCAACCATATCATCCACAGAAACCTTTTCCCGACCGACAATGCCCGAAAAAGCGCGTTTTTCGGGCGCAGCTTTTCGGATTCGGCGCGCAAGAATATTATTGAACGCGTCAATCAGCTCTCTTGTTTCATGATGACGGCTATATTCCGGGATGGGAAATTTAATTTTTTCCTCTCCCTTAAAGACCATATACCGTGTGGAAAATTCGGTTTTCCGCAATTCAAGCGACGCTTCCTTAAATTTCTGATATTCCTCCAGACGCCGTGCAAGCTCTTCTCTGGGGTCTTCTTCCTCTTCGTCCTCTTCCTTTTTCGGCAGCAGCATCTTCGATTTAATCAACAGCAGCTGTGCCGCCATAACCAAAAATTCACTTGTATTTTCTAATTGGGATTGCTCAATCCCGTCAATAGCCTCCAGATATTGCGCCGTAATTTCCACAATCGGAATATCATAGATACTGACCTTATTCTTCTGAATCAGCGTCAGCAGCAGATCAAGCGGCCCCTCAAATGTATCCAGCTTATATAAAATCTCGTCCATTGCAGACTCCCTACACAAAAAGTTGTACCAATGCAAGAACCGCCTTCGCCATTGCATTATACAAGAAGTTCACGCCCGTACCGATGATCGAATTAAACACACCGGTAAGTGACAGAATCATAATCAAAATCATGCTGTAACGCTCAAAGCTCATCAGCTTGTAATATGCTTGATCCGGCAGGAACATGCTGATGACTCTCGAACCGTCCAGCGGCGGAATCGGGATCAGATTAAAGACGGCAAAGCAAAGATTCCGAACCACAAACAGCCGCATGGCATAAGATAAGACGTCCGGTATTTTGCTCCCTGCGCCCAGTTTTTCGGCAATAATCAAAATAATCCCGAAAAGCAGCAGTCCGGCAAAAGCAAGCAGGATATTCATAATCGGCCCCGCAATTCCGACCAGCGCCATCCCTTTCTTCTTATCTTTATAATACATCGGATTCACCATCACCGGTTTTGCCCAACCAAAGCCGGTCAGAATCATCAAAATCGTTCCGTATAAATCCAGATGTGCAAGCGGATTCAGCGTCATACGCCCCTCGCGCTTGGGCGTGGGATCACCCAGTTTTCCCGAAACCCAGCCGTGCGCTACCTCATGAAAGGTCAGTGCAATCAGCGTGATAGGCACATTAATCAGAATCGTTTCAAGGTTTAATAATCTACCCAACATATAGAATCTCCGTTCTGCCGCTGAATACGGCATAAATTTGAAAGCAGCTAATCACGCTGCTGTTTTTTACATGAATCCATAATTTAAGATACATATTTCTATTATATAATCTTTTCGGACAAATGTAAAGGGATTTTTCAGAAAAAATAATAAAGAAATTCCGAAATCCTCTAAAAAAGCAATAAAAAAAGAGCACACGCTCTTTTTTTAAATAATATCAACTGCGGCTTTCTTATTTTCTTTGGCAGCCGCTGCCTTTACAACAGTGCGGATTGCTTTTGCAATTCTTCCCTGTTTTCCGATCACCTTACCCATGTCGCTTTCTGCAACCCTGAGCTCCAATGTAACCGTCTGATCCTCACCGCTGACCTCTTTTACATCGACCTGTTCCGGATTATCCACAAGCGACTTTGCTATTATTTCTAATACTTCTTTCATTAGCCTGTCCTCCGTAATTAGATGATGTTAGCTTTCTTTAAAAGAGCCTTTACAGTATCTGTAGGCTGTGCGCCGTTGCCAATCCACTTCTTAACAGCTTCTGCATCAATGTTGACTGTTGCAGGATCTGTCAGAGGGTTGTAAGTGCCAACCTCTTCTATAAATCTACCACCTCTGGGGTATCTTGAATCTGCTACTACTACTCTGTAGAAAGGAGCCTTCTTTGCACCCATTCTTCTAAGTCTGATTTTTACTGCCATTTCTTTCACCTCCCGATAATATTTTTGTATATAAGATGAACTTAATACCAAATTGAATTACATCCGTCCCTTTCTGAGACGCTTGAGCATCTTCTGCTGCTTTCCGCCGCTGAATTGCTTCATCATTTTCTGCATTTCGCCGAATTGCTTTAAAAGCTGATTGACATCCTGAACGCGTGTACCGCTTCCCTTTGCAATACGCACCTTGCGCCCTGCACCGATAATTTTGGGATTGCGGCGTTCCTCCATCGTCATGGACTGGATAATTGCCTCAATATGCTTCATGCGCTTTTCGTTTTCCTCGGTATCCACCGTTTCAATCATCTTTTTGTCAATCCCCGGCAACATTCCGAGAATCTGCGAAAAAGAACCTAATTTCTTAATTTGCTTGAACTGCTCCAAAAAATCATCCAGGTCAAACTGCTGCTTTCTGATTTTCGCCTCCAGCTCTCTCGCTTGCTTATCATCAATCGCTTCCTGTGCCTTATCAATCAACGTCAGCACATCGCCCATACCCAAGATTCTGGATGCCATTCTGTCCGGATGGAACGCCTCCAAATCGCTGAGCTTTTCACCGACAGACGCAAACTTGATCGGCTTTCCCGTAACCTGTTTTACGGAAAGCGCCGCACCGCCTCGCGTATCACCGTCTAACTTCGATAAAATAACACCAGTAATATCAAGCTGTTCATTAAAGGACTTTGCAACATTGACCGCGTCCTGACCGGTCATTGCGTCAACCACCAGTAAAATCTCCGTCGGAGCCGTTGCCGCTTTGATTTCGGCAAGCTCCTCCATGAGCTGCTCGTCAATATGCAGCCGTCCGGCAGTATCCAAAATCACCGGATCATTGCCATGCTTGATTGCATGTGCTACAGCCTCTTTCGCAATCGTGACCGGATTGGTATCCGTTCCCATCTCAAAAACCGGAATCTGAATCTGATCGCCCAGTACCTGCAATTGCTTTACCGCAGCCGGACGATAAACGTCACAGGCAACCATCAGCGGACGTCTGCCCTGTTTCCGAAGATTCAGCGCCAGTTTTCCGGTTGCCGTGGTTTTTCCGGCACCCTGCAAGCCGCACATCATGATAACTGTCGGCGGTTTTTCCGAAAACTTCAGTCGTGACACCTCGCCGCCGATCATTTCGGTCAGCTCATCATTCACGATCTTCACCAGCTGCTGTGCCGGTGTCAGAGATTCCATAATCTCCTGTCCAAGCGCTTTTTCCGAAACCGTTGAAACAAACTCCTTGACAACCTTGAAGTTTACATCTGCTTCTAAGAGAGCCAGCTTGATTTCACGCATAGCCTCCTTGATGTCCTTTTCGCTGAGCTTTCCTTTTCCGCGCAGCTTTTTGAAAACGCCTTGCAGCTTATCGCCCAAGCTTTCAAATGCCATGCTGCCGCCTCCCTTCACAAATTTCAGTTTCAGACAAATCTCTCGATCTCATTTAATATCTTTTCAATTTCTCCTGCATTTGCACCATGAGCAAGAATCGTACGAATCTGACCGATTCTCTCCTGAATATCTGAAAACCGCTTTGCCAAGCCCAGCTTTTCCTCCAACTCCGTAAGCTGTTTTTCGCCGTGCTTCACCGCGTCCCTCACACCCTGTCGGCTGATATCCAGTTCCTCCGCAATCTCCGCAAGCGATAAATCTTGATTATAGTATAAATCCAACGCATTATACCGCTTTTCCGTCAACATTCCGCCGTAAAAATCCATGAGGATTGTCATCTTCAAATTCTTTGCCATAGCATCACCTGTAAAGTAGTTTATCTTTACACCATAGCAATTATACAGGATTATTCTTATTTTGTCAAGTAGATATTGAAAAAAATCGGTAAATTTTTTTATCATATACAAAAACTTTTGTTTCTTATACAATTTTTTTGGGTTGTTTTGAAATTCTATTGACAAAAAAGTAAAAAATCAATATAATAAAATTAACAAAATCAATGCTTGGGATCAGAGTGATGTATAAGATCGGATGATACAGCTGTTTCACCTTGGAATTTCATCTGTTTTTATTCTATGGAGGCGAGTTCCGCGCAACGTAGCGGATGTCTGAGCCGCAATAGAATAAAAACAGATGAAATTCCAAACACATACCCAAGCCTATGAAAGGGGTTTATCATTAAAATGGGTTTTTATATTCGTTTTCCGAACGGTCTGAAAAAGGCGGTTACTTTAAGCTATGACGACGGTGTACGCCAGGATAGAAAATTATTGAAAATTCTAAATCAATACGGATTAAAATGTACCTTTAATATCAACAGCGGCTGTTTTGATCCGACCGCGAAATTTGATGCCGCCGAGGGCAGAATGAGCAAGGAAGAAATTTTAGCGTTTATCAAGGATTTACCGCATGAAATCGCACTGCACGGGTTATATCATGAGTGGGATCATCTATTGCCGAACAATATGATGGCGGATGAAATCATTCAGGATCGGAAAAATCTCGAAAAGCTGACCGGAAAGATCACGCGCGGCATGGCATATCCGTTCGGCGCACTGAATGACCGGTTGATCGAGTGTCTGAAAATGTGCGGTATTGTTTATTCCAGAACCACCGCCGCATCTGAAAACTTTAATCTGCCGGAGGACTGGCTTCGATTAAACCCGACCTGTCACCACTCTCATCCGCGCCTGTTTGAACTGTGCGATGCCTTCTTAAACGATGACCCCAAACATGCGCTGATGTTTTATCTTTGGGGACACAGTTACGAATTTGATCGGAATACGGAAAATAACAGCTGGGAGCGGATTGAAAAATTTGCCGAAAAAATGAGTGGTCATTCGGATATTTGGTATGCCACCAATATCGAGATTTATAATTATACCGAAGCCTTCAATCGGCTGCTGTTTTCAACGGATGGGTCGATGGTTTATAATCCGAACTGCATTGATATATGGTTCTGGAGATTTGACGCTTGCCATTGGGGCGAGGAAAAAGACTATTGCGTCAAAGCCGGTCAGACGCTGATACTGGATTGATTTCTTTCATATTGAACAAGCGTTGAGAATAATTTCATAAGGATAGAGTTTTCATAAACCCTATCCTTATTTATTTTTTACAAAAATGCTTTCCGATACTTGAATAGTCAAATAAATTGGTATATAATATAAAACGATAGAAAATAATCGAAATAGGAGGGAAACTGCTAATGTCAATGCAAGATATGACGCGGGAAGAACTATTAGAAGAAAAGAGCAAGGTATTAAAAAAATACGAGGATTTAAAGGCATTAAATCTGAAGTTAAATATGGCAAGAGGAAAGCCCGGAACCGATCAGCTGGATCTTTCATCGGGAATCATTGACATTATGCATTCCGATGATCCGATGGTCGGCGCAGACGGAATGGATTTTCGGAATTACGGAGTTCTGGACGGAGTTGCGGAATGTAAGAAGCTGATGGCTGATATGTTGGGTACCGTTCCGGAGCAGGTTATCGTATACGGAAACTCCTCCTTGAATATCATGTATGACACGGTTTCCCGTTCCATGACGCACGGGGTAATGGGATCAACTCCCTGGATGAAACTGAATCATCCTGTAAAGTTTTTATGTCCCGTTCCCGGCTATGACAGACACTTTGCCGTAACGGAATTTTTTGGGGTTGAGATGATCAACATTCCCATGAACAGCGACGGCCCCGATATGGATATGGTGGAAAAGCTCGTCAACAGCGATGAAAGCGTAAAAGGAATCTGGTGCGTACCGAAGTACTCCAATCCGACCGGTATTACATATTCCGATGAGGTTGTTCGGCGGATGGCGGCATTAAAGCCGGCGGCAGAAGACTTCAGAATTTATTGGGATAACGCTTACGGAATCCACGATCTTTATCCGGATGATCAAGATACACTTTTAAATATTTTGGATGAGTGTGAGAAAGCAGGAAATCCGGATATGGTATATGTATTCGGTTCAACTTCAAAGATTTCCCTGCCGGGCAGCGGTATTGCGGCAATTGCCTCCTCCCCTGCCAATATTGCATTTATTAAAAAGCAAATGACAATCCAAACGATCGGTCACGATAAATTGAACCAGATGCGCCATGTTAAATTCTTTGGCGATATTAACGGTATGAAGAAGCATATGCAAAAGCACGCTGATTTCATTCGTCCGAAATTCGAAACCGTTTTAAAAGCCTTTGAGGAAAACCTCGGCGGATTGGGAATCAGCTCCTGGACAAAGCCAAAGGGCGGATATTTCATTTCATTCAATACATTGGAAGGCTGTGCAAAGCGCGTTGTGGCTTTATGTGCAGAAGCCGGTGTTGTTACAACGGGGGCCGGAGCAACGTATCCTTACAACAATGATCCGACCGATTCCAACATTCGTGTTGCACCTACTCTGCCGTCACCGAAAGAGTTAGAACAGGCATGCGAAGTATTCGTTACAAGCGTCAAACTGGCAAGCCTTGAAAAGCTGCTTGCAGATTAATTTCACCAATTTGAAATCGCTGTGAAAGAATTTGATATTCATAAAAATGAATAAATTTTAAAAACCTCCATAAGATAGATAAAACAAGCTTATGGAGGTTTTTTTGCGTGAATAAAAGAATCGGAAAACAGACGGTTGCCTTTGCCCTGCCGCCTGTAATTATCAATGCCGGAGCGGTAGTCGGTCAAAAAGAGGGCGAAGGGCCGCTGCATGAGTCCTTTGATGAAATTCTTTCGGATGATAAGCTGGGCAAGGACTCCTGGGAAGAAGCGGAAAGCGCTTTACAAAAGCATACGGCAATTTTAACGATGGAGCGTGCGGCTCTGACGCCGAATGATATTGACTATGTTCTTGCCGGGGACTTGCTGAACCAGTGCGTAGGCGCCAATTATGGGATGCGTGATTTGGGGATTCCGTTTTTCGGACTGTACGGAGCCTGCTCAACCATGACGGAAAGCCTTTCGCTCGGCAGTATGCTGATTGACGGCGGCTTTGCGGAACACGTTTTATGCGCCACCTCCAGTCACTTTTGCAGCGCCGAAAAGCAATTCCGTTATCCGTTGGAATACGGCGGTCAGCGTCCGCCCTCGGCTCAGTGGACAGTCACAGGTTCCGGCTGCGCCATCCTCGGCAGAAGTGGTGACGGGCCGCGAATCACGCATGTGACAACCGGAAAAATTGTGGATATGGGCGTTACGGACGCGAATAATATGGGTGCCGCAATGGCTCCGGCGGCATTGGATACACTGACCGCTCATTTTAATGACATGAATATTGAACCCTCGGAATACGATCTGATTCTTACCGGCGATTTGGGGGTCATCGGTTCGGATATTTTGGTAAAGCTGATGAATGAAAACGGGTATCCGATTGCCGGAATCCATAACGACTGCGGAAAATTAATTTTTGACATTGACGCACAAGACGTTCACGCCGGCGGAAGCGGCTGCGGCTGCTGCGGATCGGTGTTTTGCGGACATGTCTACAAATTGTTAAAGCAAAAGAAGCTGAAAAAAATTCTGCTGATGGCAACCGGTGCGCTGATGAATACGATGTCTGTTCAGCAGGGAGAAAGTATTCCGGCAATCGCCCATGCGGTAGTGATTGAAAGTTGAATTTGTGCCGCTGATAGCGGCGGAATGGAGGTTGAACATGGATTATCTGAAAGCATTTGTTGTCGGCGGTCTGATCTGCGTGGCAGGGCAGCTGCTGATTGACAAGACAAAGCTGACGCCGGCGAGAATTTTGGTTTCATTCGTTGTAATCGGCGTATTTTTGCAGCTGATCGGAGTTTATCAATATCTGGTGGATTTCGGCGGTGCAGGCGCAACCGTTCCGCTGACCGGCTTTGGCTATACGCTGTGCAAGGGTGTGGAAAAAGCCGTTGCGGAAAGCGGCGGCTTGGGCGTACTGACAGGCGGTTTGAAAGCTACTGCCGGCGGTATCAGTGCGGCAATTATCTTCGGATTTTTAACGGCTGTGATTTTTAAATCCAAACCGAAAAAATAAATAAAAGGGGGCTATAACCCCCTTTTATTTCATTAATTTATGTTGCATAATATATACCGGAGTTTCCTGTTCTCTTGCGATTCTCCGAACATCTTCAAAGCTTACTTTATCTTTTCGTGTGCCAAAGCCTGCCGCATGCTGCACCTGAACCGAACCATACGGCGTTGCACATTCCTCCATCCCGGTATCCATGGTATAGCGTACCAATGCCACATGCCGCACCTCGGTTGCCGTGGTGTGTTTGAGCATCAAACCGGCAAACTTCTCTGCGTCTTCATAACCGCACAAACAATTCAGCATAAAAGCCGGATGATGCTTTTTATTGAAAATCGGCACGGTATAAACATCCAATGCCCCATTTTCCGTCAGAATATCGGCTGCCTCTGCCAACATTTCAGGTGTCATATCATCCAGATTGGCTCTTAGCTCGACTGTTTCGGTTTTCGGAGAAACGCTTTTTTTATCGAAGGTATCTCCCAAAAATACGCGCATACAATTCGCACGGTCAAGGTTCTTCCGTCCCACACCAATTCCTGTTTTTGGGGTCGGCATTTCCGGCATCGTCCCGAAATCCGTTGCGAAAATCTTCAGTAATGCCGCACCGATCGGCGAACAGAGTTCTTCCTCAATCTCACCGCCATAGGATGGGATTCCCCGCAGCAGCTCCGTCAGGGACGGAGACGGAATCGGTAAAGAACCGTATTTGGTTTGAACCGCTCCGGTTCCTGTACAAATTGGGGAAACAATCACATTTTCCGCGCCGATGATTTCCATCAGCATGCAAACTCCGGTAATCGTGGCAATCGCGTCAAGCTGTGCGATTTCATGAAAATGAACATCCTCCGTGGATTTTCCCCTTACCTTCGACTTCGCCTCCGCCAGCTCATGATACACCGCAAGAATCTGTGATTTCAGCTGTGGTGTTACGGGAAGATCACGAATAACAGTACGGATATTCTCTAACTTGGTATCGCGATGCGACCGATGCCCGGAGCTTTCCTTTCGCTCATCCATCCGAACACTCACACTCGTTCCGGCAATACCACATGTTTGTGCCGCATAGCTTTTCACGCGTACCCCCGGCAAGCCCAAACGGTTCATGCGTTCCAGAAAATGATCCTTTTCCTCAATCAATTCAAACAGCGCCGACAGCAGCATGCTCCCGGACGCGCCCATATTACATTCGATGTAAAGCGTTTTCACCGTTGTGTCATCCCCTTCTGTAAATCACAAACAAAAAACTGCCGCACATTCCGCCGCGGCAGCAATTGTCATATATTCTTGACGTAATTCTTTACAAATTCCTCTAACAATTCATCCCGTTCGATTTTTACGATCAGACCTCTTGCCCCATTATAACTGGTTATGTATGTCGGATCTCCGGAAAGAATGTAACCTACCATCTGACTAATCGGATCGTAACCCTTTATCTTTAATGCTTCATAAACCTTCATGACAATATCGCGTACTTCCTGCGCCTTATCAAATTCCAAGTTTATTTTCATCGTCTCATTGAATTCCATTTTGTTATCACCCTTTCATCTTATAACATTCTTAACCACCGCACCTCTCTGCGGATTGATGTTGCTGATAGATTCACTTATAATGATATTACATTTTCATGAAAAATTCAAGTCTTTTTATAAAAAATTTATAAATTCTTTAAAATTTGTTCGCTTCAGCACTGAAATTTCATGAAAATTTTCTGCTTTGCTGCCGATTTCATACAAAACCGCTTGCTTTTACCTAAAAAATATCATCCAATTTTGTAATCGGACCTACTGCCGCCACCGACAAGGTTGCTTCATCCAGAACTCTATCAATGATTTCCGCAACGCTATCCGCATTGACCGCCTCAATTTTTTGAATGGTTTCCTCGCAAGTGCAAATCGGCTTGTTCAAAAGCAGTGAACGCCCTGCCGCCTGCATTCTTGCGCCGGTGCTTTCATAGCTGAGAATATAGCTGCCCTTGAGCTGTTCCTTTGCCTTTTCAATCTCCTGTTCACTCAGCTTATCGCGGCGGATTGTCTGAATCTCACGGTCAATCAATTCTGCCACCTGTTTCAGATTTTCCGGACTCATACCGGCTGAAATATCAAAAATCCCCGTCCCGATATAAGCGCTGTGTCCTGCACCAATTGAATAAACCAATCCCCGTTTTTCCCGAATATTCTGAAAAAGCCGCGAGGACATTCCGCTGCCAAAGACATTATTGAACACCAGCAGACTATACACCGATTCATCATATACATCAATCCCGTTAAACGCCACCGCCAGCTGAACCTGTTCAATATCCTTGGTTTTCAGGATTCTTCCAGGCGCATAAGCCGCCGGGAAAATAGCCGGCAGCTCCCGGCTCAGCTCCTGTGAACCAAAATACTGCTCCAACACCTCAAACAGCTGCTCCGTATAATTTCCCGAAACGGAAATCACGATATTTTTACCGGTATAGTGCGACTGCATATAAGCGCGCATCCGCTCTGACGTAATCGCAGCCAGGCTTTCCGGCGTACCGAGAATATTCTGCCCCATAGAAGAATCCTTCCATATCGCCTCATACAGCAAATCATAAACAAGATCCTCCGGACTATCCTCATATAAGCTGATTTCCTCCGTAATCACGCGCCGCTCCAATGCCATATCCTGCTCCGTAAGCAAAGAATGAAACAAAATATCCGATAGAATATCTGCGGCAAGTCCCACATGCTCGTCCAACGTTTTGGTATAAAAGCAAGTGTATTCGCGTGTGGTAAAAGCATTAAGCTGTCCGCCTACTGCGTCTACCTCTGCCGCAATATCCCGTGCGCTCCGTTTTTCCGTTCCCTTAAACAGCATATGCTCAATAAAATGAGATATTCCGTTTTCCGATAAATTTTCATACCGCGAGCCGTTTCCGACCCATACGCCCATTGAAACAGAGTGCAGATACGGTATTTTTTCGGCAACAATGCGGATGCCGTTTTGCAGTGTTTTATATTCGTACATAAATTACCTCTTTATGATCGGGCAATGCCCTTGTCCTTTAATTAAAAAATAAATTCGTTTTTATTTCAGCGGCGCGTCTGAGCAAATACGCCCGATTATTCAGCGCCGGATTAATGATAACCTCCTCGGTCAGCTGCCGCAGCGCTTCTCCGACAGCACGCCCCGGACGATAGCCGGATTTGAGCAAATCGCGCCCGTTAATCACCAAATCGCAGACACGATAAGGCTCGTTGGCAGATATAACGGCTTCATACAGTTCCTCAACCGCGTCCAATTTTTTCTTTTTCTCGGCAAAGCATGCCGGACTTTTCGCCCGATTATCGGCGGTTTGCAAAAGCAAAAGCTTTTGAAACAGCACCGGCCCCGTTTTTGCCATCATTCGCTTGACTGCCGGAGCGGATGCGTCAATCCGCACATCATGATTCTCGATCAGCACCACAATATCCCGAATCGTATCGTTATCCATACGCAGACGATGGAGAACATCGTTCGCGATTCGCCGACTTTCCCGATGATGTCCGTAAAAATGAATAATGCCGTTGGAATCGGTACTGGAGGTCCAGGGCTTTCCGACATCATGCAGCAGTGCCGCCCAACGCAACACCAAATCCGGCGGCGTATTCCGTACCGTATGCATGATATGCTCCCCTACATCATAGATATGAAACCGATTTTTCTGCGGCTCACCGAAGCAGCGATCCAGCTGCGGAAGAATATATTTCAGCAATCCCAGTTCATGCAGCACTCTGAAATGATCGGGATTTTCGGAAAGCAGGATTTTATTCAGCTCCTCAATAATACGCTCATTGCTGACGCGCTTAATCAAAACCGCATACTTGCGGATCGCGCGCTCGGTCTGTTCCTCAATCTGAAACCCGAATACCGCACTGAACCGCACCGCACGCAGCATCCGCAGAGCGTCCTCCTTAAAGCGCTGTTCCGCATCCCCCACGCAGCGAATCACACGCTGATGAATATCACGGCGACCGCAAAAAAAGTCCAGCAGTCCCTCGCTGTCGTTATAGGACATCGCGTTAATCGTAAAATCACGGCGCATACAATCGTCCCGAACGCTGCTGACAAACTGCACAGACGCAGGATGTCTGCCATCGGTATACTGACCGTCCCGGCGAAAGGTCGTGACCTCATAGCCGGTTTTATTGATAATCACCGTAACGGTTCCATGCTGAATCCCGGTATCAATGGTTCGTTTAAAAAGCCGCTTGACCTCCTCCGGCAACGCGCTCGTGGAAATATCGTAGTCATGCGGAACTCTGCCCATAATCAAATCCCGTACCGCACCGCCGGAAACAAACGCAAAAAAGCCGCTTCGATGAAGTCGGTCAAGAATATATTTCACATTGTCCGGAAGTGAAAGACGCATAGCTGTTACCCCGATCTGTTTTGATTCAAAATTCTGTTTCTATTATACTCTGTTTGATAGTATTCTGTCAAGTCGCAAGGGCGAATTTTTTCATGATTCCGCAGAAGTCCGCATATACTGGAAAGCGGCGCGGATTTTTATGTATACTTTTGATATTGATTTTACTGTACTGTCTATGATATAATAATAGTGAGAATTGGAGAGTGATAGTAAATGAAGAGAATTATGATTGCCGGTGCAAACAGCGGCTGCGGAAAAACGACAGTTACCTGCGCACTGCTCAAGGCATTGGTAAATCGGGGGGAGCAGGTTTCCGCATTCAAGTGCGGACCGGATTATATGGAGCCGATGTTCCACAGAAAAGTAATCGGTTTGGAGTCCTATAATCTGGATAGCTATTTTTTTGACGACAATACATTGAAATACTTGTTTGCTAAGCACAGCAACGAGCTTTCGATTTTAGAAGGAACGATGGGATTTTATGACGGAATCCAGTTTACCGACCGTGCAAGCGCGCATGAAATTTCCATGATTACCGATACACCGGTGGTTTTGGTGCTGAATGCCAAGGGCGTCGGGAACTCGGTCGGCGCTTTTATCAAGGGATTTCTTGATTATTCGAAAAATAACATTAAAGGCGTTATTTTTAACGGAATCAGTCCGATGATTTATGAGCGGATGAAAGAAATCTGCGCTACGCTGAACGTAAAGCCGCTGGGGTATTTCCCCGGTATCGGGAATGCGTCGATTGAGAGCCGCCATTTGGGGATTATTACAAAAGCGGAGCTGGACGGCTTAAAGGACAGAGTGGAGTCGTTGGCAAAAACAGCTGAGGAATGTCTGGATATAGACGGAATTCTGGAGCTATGCTCCGACAGTCCCATTCAGTATAACCCCATTCCAATCCAAAAAATCGCCGATACAAGAATCGCGGTTGCAAAGGATCGGGCATTCTGTTTCTATTACAGAGCCAGCATGGAGCTTTTGGAGGAATTGGGCACTGAATTTGTATACTTCAGTCCCTTGCAGGATGAAAAGCTGCCGGAGGATATACAGGGATTGTTTTTGGGCGGTGGTTATCCGGAGCTTTACGCAGAGGCACTGGAAGCAAACACCTCAATGCGCGAAAGCATCCGCAATGCCATCGCAAGCAATATGCCTTGTATCGCCGAATGTGGCGGTTTTATGTATTTGCATGAGCACATGGGTGATTTTACCAACAAGGAATATAACGGAGTCGGCGTGATTCCGGGCGGCTGCCGCAAAGTCAATCAGCTGCGTAATCTGGGATATATCACGATGACGGCAAGAAAAGATAATTTGCTGTGCCGCAAAGGAGAAAGTATTCGGGCGCATGAATTTCATTGCTTCAGCAGTGATTCCAACGGTGATGCCTTTGTTGCACAGAAAGGCGATACCGAATGGCAATGCGTTGTTGCGGAGGGGAATCTGTTCGCAGGATTTCCGCATATGCATTTCTATGCCAATCCCGAATTTGCAAAAAACTTTATTCAAAAATGTGCGGATTTCAAGAGAGCATAAAAATAGGGGCGATGTTGAATCGCCCCGTTTTTTACTTCATAGAACCCCCACGTGGATTAATTGTTTTTGAATCAGCTCATTGGCGCAAGCAATAAACTGATTCATCGTCTGTTCATTCAGATAAGGATAGACCCTGTCAAGCGTCGTTTTTCCTCTGTTTTCATTATAGAAATCGACAATACTGCGTATTTGGGTGGTTAATTGATTTTTTTCATAATACGGCAGATAATCACGAACAGAATCCTTTTTCTCTAATAGCTCAAACGCACGGAATCGCGGATGATCGCGTAAAAATTTATGATCCAGATCATACCAATCTTCTTTGATAACCTTCAAAAATTCCGGATTTTTGGCATATTCTTTTTGATAAACCGTATGCGTCGGCATATAAATGGTGGATGACCACATAATATCGGTCAGAAGGTGAATATAATAACCGAGGTAAAAAGAGTACGCCGCATCTCTTTCCTGATCTTGCAGGTACATGTTGAAAAAATCTTGATAACGGCAATCTATCTTTCTCCCCGTTGGCGTCCAGTGCGTTACGGTCGGAGGAGGGATAAATTCGCCAAGGCTATCCTTTTTTCCATAGCCGCAGTCGGGAGCGACCGATCCGGCAGCAAATTCAGACGCATCCAGTCCATCCATATGCTCTATAAAAAAATCCGCTATCCGAAGATGCACCAGCCATGTCGCCATACATTCAACTCCCCTTGCTCTATACTGCCAACTTAAACCATAGAAATTATTATACCATCATCCTGCGGCTTTGTCAATAATTTTTCTGTCAGCAGCGCCGGAACGCTCCCATGCCTAACACTTAAATCTGCAAACTACAAAAGGGATCGCCGTATTGCGGTAATCCCTTATTGAAGCAATATACACTGTTTAATCGAAGAAAATATCTCCGTCTGAATCCCCGGTTCCGGGAGTTAAACCAAAGATCGGCTCATATGGTTCCTCCGTCGGCTCAGGCGCTGCAGTTGCCGCCGGTCGTTGGGTAGCGGTCGGAGCAGGTGCTGCTGTAGCCGGTGCGGTCGTTGGCCGCGGTGCTGCGGTTGCCGGAGCTTGCGTTGCAGGAGCATGTGTTGATGGAATCCGCGTAGCAATCGGAGGCATGGTCGGCATCGGCTGCGGCGATGGTGAACGCATCGGTGAAGCCGATGGCGTAATGGACGGTGAGGGCGATGGCGAAGCTGGTTCAAGCTGCCCAAACAGCTTCTCCCGTTCCGTTTCTGTAATTCCATCCATGGATGCCAAATACTTTTTCGCCAAAGCAGTATTCAAATCCGCAATCTTTTCGGAATATTCGCTCGGAACACCACCATATACTTCATTTAACGCCGTAATAATGCTGTTATTTTCATTAATATAAAATCTGAAATCCTGATCCATATTTGCGTTATCTTCAACCTTAGCCAACGCTGCTTTGAATACTCTGGTGTCGTTTTCCCTCAAAAAAGTAAATGCCAGAATATTTGAACGCTCACAATATTCCAGAAGAATATCCAAAAGCGTCTGCTGCGGATTTTCGCCGTTTTCATATTCATTATAAATATCATAGAAATCCAGAACATCCTTATGAGTCTTTACCACATAAGCGTCCGGATTATTGCAATCGGTTATATCCTGGAGTAATCTGTAAACATTAACCGCATACGCAATTTCGATATCCACATCAATGGATTTTCTTTTTTCGGTGCATAAATAAGCCAGCTTTTCCTCTTTCCGCTTGCCATCCTCAAACTGCTGATAATAGGTTTTTTCATAAGCATCGGCATACATGGTACAAGCATTAAGCTGCTGCTCATAGACCATTTTATCAATATCCTCAAGATAACGATAGCTTGAATTTTCCGATACCTTCGGAAGCGTATTTTGTATCGTTACTTCATCCAGACTTGTGGTGACTTCATCATAATTCGCGCAACCGGACAAGCAGGAAACAAGCAACGCACAGCATATCGCGCATATAGAGATTTTCTTTTTCAAGATCCTTCTACTCCTTTTCACTGTCCGGTTTGCTTTCCAAATCCACTATGCTCTCCTCCGGCTCAACCACAATAGGGTCAACCTCCGAAAGATCAAATTTTACCTCTTCAACAGGTTCTTCCGATGCCTTTGCGGAAGTGTCCGGTCGATCGCTGTATTGATAGGAATATTTCTCGCCATAGCTGTAATTATAAGCATAATTATAACCGTATTTATAACCATACTTGTAGCCGTAACGACGGCCATATGAGTTGCGGTAAGAGCCATAGGATGCGCCCGATGGGTCAATATCGTTAACAAAGAAGCCCAAAACCTTTGCATTCGCAATCTTTAGAAGATTTAATGCATGCGTTACGCTGTCGTGGTTTGTGAGTCCTTCACGAACCACCAGAATAATACCGCTTACATTGGTAGACAATGCAACGGCATCCGTTACAACCGTCACCGGCGGAGTATCAATCAATATATAGTCATACTGCTTTTTCAGCATGTCCAGCAAATTCTTCATCGCGTCCGAAGCCAAAAGCTCCGCGGGATTCGGTGGAACCGGACCGGATGCAAGACAATCCAAGCCATCGCGCAAATCGCGGTATACCACCTCATCAAAGGTTTTCTGGTTCGATAAAATCGTTGAAAGTCCGTTCGTCTTTACAACGCCTAAATATTGGTGAACACGCGGCTTTCGGAGGTCGCCGTCCATAATCAGCACCTTTGCACCCGTCTGCGCAAAGGTAATGGCAAGATTCAAGGAAGAAGTTGTTTTACCCTCGCCCGGATTGGCACTGGTAAGCGCAATAACCTTGCACTCATCACTTCCGGAACCGGATACGGAGAAGATGATATTCGTTCTCGCGGTTCTATACGCCTCCCGAATCACAAACGGTGTCTCGGAATTCAGAATCGCCATCTGATTTCTCTTGATAGAAGCCTGCTTCCATTCCTGCCGCGTCATTTTCTTGCTAAAGATGCCGCCGAATCTTTGCTTGGATAACTTCTGTGATGTAGTATTCGTTTTGTTGTGTTTATTATCAGACATTCATGACACCTCACATATCTACCAGGTTCGGAATTTCGCCCAAAATCGGAAGCCCATACCGATTGGTAAGCTCCTCGGAGCTCTTAACCCGGTTATCAAACAGACTGATCAGGAATATGATCAGTATAGCAACAGCCGCACCGCCGATAAAGCCGATAACGCCCAGCTTAAAAGCACTGTCGGCAATCTGATCGGTCGCCTCTTTCGGGTATTCGATGACTTTCACCGATCCACCCTCAAACACCTGCGCAATTTTCGCCGGAGCATTTCGGATAATGCTCTTTGCAATCAGATAAGCGTCATGCGAATCCGTCGCTTTAATATCAATAGTAATCAGGTTCGTTTCTTCTACAGCGGTATAAGTTGTCATTTTCAGGATGGATGACGCGCTATATTTATTATCAATTCCATCGCTGACATCCTCTAAAAACGGAGTGCTTTTCAAAACCTCAATATAAGTCGGCAAAAGCGTTTTTGCCGCTTGGATACCGGAAGCATTAACATCATCCGTTTTGGTTTCTTTCTGTGTATCAATGTATAAGGTTCCGGAGGATTCATATTCCGGTACGGACGTTATTTTAGAATACGCATACGCTCCGCCTCCGGCTAAAATTGCAAGAACTGCAATTAACCACCAAAAACTTAACATCAAGTTAATAATATCTACAATCGACATCTGCATCTCTGTATCGTTACTTTCATTTTCAGCCAATTTCAAAGCAGCAGGACTCAGATTTGCGTTGTTTTCTTCCATTTAAATACCTCCAGTGCTGTTGTACATAGAATCATTCATACTGAAATATTATAGCATAAAAATAATAGCTTGTCAACCAATCAATATAAATCAGTTCAAGAATATACGAATTATCATATAAAATGTCAACCAATGTCAATCATAAACCGCACGCAGGTCTTTTAAATGTTCTTGAATTGTTCAGTCTCCTGTTCCGGCTTTTACCACCGAGAAACAAAATCCAATGTTTCCGTCAGCGAATCCATCCGCGCTTTTCGTCCTTGCTCTTTATTTTTCCATCGGTCGCCTTTAAAAAGCTTTGTCCCCCGCAAGTCCATCGGGACAAACAGATGTCCGCCATAATCATAACTCAAATGCCGGCAGAAATATGGAAAACTGCAATCCTGCAATCGCTTTATACTCTGTTTTGCTGCGAGCTCCGATGGCCACATAGTATCCATTTTAGAGGAAATCAGCAAAATAGGGCCGATTATTTTCTCGGCCTGAATCACGGCGGCAGGGTTAGGAGGCTGCACAAGAGGCAGGTAAAGATCATACATAGTTAATTCCCGCATTCGTATGTTCTTCCGAAGCACCTGACCGAGCGGAAATTTTTCCGAAGCACCTGACCGAGCGGAAATTTTTCCGACCGGTAAGCGGTATAAGGAACTTCTTTTCCATGAAAACTCCAGCTGCTTCCCGATACAAAAGAAATACCTTTTTTCTTCCTGAATCCCTGACATACGGTATTCATGGGTGCAACCGCAATCACCGCATTGACAAGTCCCGGCAAGAGGCTTCCCGCCGTCAGCGCCAGCTCTGCTCCTTTTGAGATCCCCCACAATCCCACTTTTTCATATCCCATCTCGTGCAGCCGTTTTGCTGCTGCCTCCAAGAAATCAATCGGAATACAAGAGAATTGTCCGGGCAGTCCATCCTCCATTACATATGCCAGAGCCAGAGTTGTCAGCCCATGAGATTGAAAAACACTGGCTAACCTCCGGGACAAATCAATTTTCCCATCGCTGCCGCTGAAACAGATTAGCGCTTTTCCCGGATATTGATCCTCCGTTGGAAGAAATAGTTCTCCATAAAACCCATCCGTTTTGACGCAATAGGTATTATTTTTCACTTTAGCCATAACCTTTTGTTCCTTTCTCCATCTTTTGATTGATCGCCTTTTTATTATACCACAATTCCGATATTCGTGCAAACTTTTAATATCAGCCAACAGTCAAAACAACTTTACCGATATTCTTACCCTGTTGAAGCACTGCATGTGCATCTTCTGCCTTTTCAATCGGAAATACTTGATAAATGGTCGGCTTTACAAGTCCTGCTTCAATCTTCGGGAACACATTTTTAACAAGTTCGGCAAGAATTTGCGCCTTAACCTCCGGCGTTCTTGAACGCAGTGTTGAGCCTATAATTCTTACGTTTCTAACATAAATATTTTTAAGGTCTATTTCGGTTTTCTGTCCTGCCAAAGCCGCAATCATTATCCATCTTGCACCGTGCGTCAGATATGGAAGACACTCGCCCATATTCTCGCCCCCAAACAATCTATTGTAACGTCAACTCCATGACCCATCTCAAGCTCTCGCTTTAGAACATCAGCCGTTTTTTCCTTTGATGTGTTGATTATAACATCAGCATTAAGATGTTTAATTGATTCTGCAATTTTGTCGGACAAAACAGAGGTTATAACTCTTATTCCGAATGCTTTTGCCATAGGAATAATCACGCTTGCAAGTCCGCTTGCGCCGGCATGCATTAAAAGCGTGTTGCCCTCTTTGATTTTCCCCTCAATAAACAGATTTAACTATGCCGTTGCAAACGCCTCCGGTATTGCCGCTACTTCTACCATTGAGCAGTTTTTCGGCACCGGCATAAGCATATCGTATTTTACAGATACGTACTCCGCATATCCTCTGCCGCCCAAAAGCGCACATACCTTATCCCCTATTTCCCAATCCGATTTCTCTTTTGCGCCTTTTCCAAGTTCAATGATTTCCCCTGAAATTTCAAGTCCCATCCACTCAGGACATCCCGGAGGCGGTGGATAATCCCCCTCTCTCTGCATTAGATCCGCACGGTTTAACGCCGCTGCTTCAATCTTTACAAGCACCTCATCAGTTTTTATAATCGGGTCTGCCACATCGCTCCAACTAAGCGACTTATCATCATTTATTAATATTGCTTTCATAATATCTTGTCCTTTACATTACATTTTTTAAAATTTCATCCATTTTATTTGATATATCATTTTCAAACCACAGATAATCTTTGGGCAGCGCCCCCAATTCTTTTTTGAGTCCCTGTTTTAAAGGCATAAGTTCAGACTGCTTTAAGCCTGTAACTGAAAGAATTTTTGAATTATCTATTATTCGATTGAAATATCTGTCATATTTCAGCTGATACGTCATGTACGGGCTAAGCTTTAAATATGTTTCGGTATTAACAGGAATGTATTCAAGTCCAATTAGTTCCTTATAATATTCTGCAATTTCTCCCCATGTATGATGCTCAGCTGTAGAGGCAGTGAATATTTCCCGTTTCGCTCTTTCATTACACACAAGTAAAGAAATCATCTTTCCGACATCTCCCCCCAGCTCATAGTTGCTTGAACATTTAGTGCATCCTCAGGGACAATGCTCGGAAGCCCCTGTCTGCATCTTCTTACAAAGACATATGCTTCAAGCGTAGTAAGCTGAAATCTATATTTTGAATATGTAATTGCAGGGCGTACAATCGTCCAATTATTGTACTTTGAAGCACGAAGGATATTTTCGCATCTTGCCTTGAAAAGACCATATTCCTCTGTTGATAAATACTGCATATCTGTCGTTGCATCAAGCAACCTCGGGGATGTTTCCCGTATAGGAGTTTCTTTGTCGGCATATACCCTATAGGTTGACAAGAATATATAGTGGGCTGTACTTTCTAAAAACATCTCGAATCTTTCAGCAAATTGCATAGTAGTATAAACCATAAAATCCACCACAGCATCATATCTGTTTTTTAAAGTACGGCTCATAATCTCTCTATCCATTGCATTTTCCTGTATATAACGAAGTCCTTTTTGATGGCTGACAACATTGTCCAACGTCATCACATCGACTTCATAACCCAGCTTCAAAAGCTCCGGAACAAGATATACACCCATTGCTCCCGTTCCCCCATAGTTCGTCTTATTGCCATAGTGCGTCTTTTGTCCGTAATCCGCTGTGTCCTCACCATTTGCAGATCCAATCAAAATATAAGATTTACTATCATCATTTACATACAATGCTACCGCATGCATACGACTTGCTGCCTTAAGGCTGAAATTTATATGCTGCTTATCTCCGTCGGCAATATCTTTTATTTTTATATTTTCACCCAAGTCAAGCACTGCAAGGCTTTTATACCAACTGCCATAGCCTGTAATCGTCATTGCATTCCCTTGACCTTCCTTATAAAACCCTACCCAACCATGACTTGTCTCTGCGCGATATTCAGGGTTTTCACTGATTTTCCATGTAACTCCGCTCGGATTCTGATATATGATTTCCCCTCCGTTTGGATTGAGCAGCCACAATTTTTTGTCAGCCGGTACCTCTGAAACGCCGTCAAAGGTTGTGCCGTAGCCGCTGTAAGGGCCTGCCGAAAAATCCTCTTTGTATAAAAAATATCCGTTTTCTTCAACGGCAATAGGTTCTTCCTCGGGATTTCCCCCGGGATTCTCCTCGTTATTTTCGACATTTTCCCCTTCGGAATGTAAAGCTGTTTGTTCATTTAAAACGACTATCTCATCTTCACCGTTGTTTTCTTCGTTGTTTTCTTCATTCTTATCAATTACTTTATTATCCAATAAATCAGGTGCCGCTTCGTTAATTGATTTTATATTTTGTTCCGCTTCAAGATCAAAATCCAGCTGTTCCTCCTGTGAAGAAGTCTCCGCAAATGACGGAAATGTCCATGTTGCAAAAAGAAGCGATATTACAGTTAAAAATACATAAAATCTTTTATACATATATTGTTCCCTTTCTCAAAATAACGCGTTGAATTTGCAAGACGGACAGCGCGGAAAAATCCACGCTATCCGTTGCATAATCATTTTTTTAATTCAACGTAACCGGTGTTGCGGCAACCAGCGATTTTAATTTGCCGTCTGCGCTCCATACAAATATTTTAGCATTAGCCGCACTTTCCGGTATTGCTGCAGTATCGCCAATATGTATGCCCGCAAGCTTTCCATCATTATAGAAGCCTACTATAGCGGTTCTGTTATGATGTGGTTATTTCCTATTGAGGCATTCAATTCTTTTCGCAGCATCTATATTCTAACATATATGTTTCGCTCTCAAATACAATGCTATTATTATGATTATTACCATCTGCCATATACATACCTTTATACCACGGGGAGCAAGCTCGGTGACTATCATTTTATCTCGGACAAAAATCAAATTCAGTCGCTTGATTATGATTTCAAAAGTTTAATCCACATCATAGACGATAATAAACTGAATCAGATCGGCGACAGAGAGTATGATCTGTCAAAAAGCTGGTATATTCGAAATAAAAATAACGTTTCTATAAAACAGCTGAAAAATAATATTCTGAATTTTTTCACAAACAAGCGAAAAACCAAAACAAGCCTGAATCTTTGGACAACCTTCAAGGACTATAAATCCGCCCTATTAGGCAAAGGATATGGACGTGGTTTTATTCCCTTGAATACACGGGCAAGCAATTCATACCGAGATCGTATTTCCGTAGCATACCCGGTAAACCGATATTTGAATACCGGTGTGAAAAACTTCTTTTTACAACACGGCATTGCTGTGGACAAAGATGGGTATGCTTTATCGGAGATGCTGCAATTTATTTGGAGATCGGCTATTCGGGATGGCAAGGAGATATGGATTTATGTCCCCAGTATCAGGATGCGTAAGCTATTGGAAAAGTGGATTGATGAAAATTCGTGAAATGAAATCCCGAGGAGGACTATTGGCTTGAGAACTCTCCCTGAGAGTTTATCGCTTTTGATTTCTCCCAAATGGGCAGAAAAAACAGACGACAAAATTACCGCCTGTTGTAGGTGAAATCGTGTAGCTGCTTTGCACCACACAAAAATTTCATTTTTTCCTGTTCAATTCATTCAAAAATCTTTGAGCAACCGGATTTTCACGCCTCAAATCCACATTACAGATAATTAGTTTTTTTAATCAAATTTCAGAGTCTTCACACGAATTGGGCAATAAAAAAGCTTGGTTTCAACATTTTCTATTGAAATCAAGCTTTCAATACTATAGCGAATTATCATTTAAATTCTACATTGCGATTTCCGTTTCTTTCAAATATTGCCTCATTGCATTCACGTCCGTCAACATAAATCTTTTTCCAATCTTTCTTTACTGAAACAGTCAGCGCACAACCTGCTAAGATAACATTATTTATTTTAAAATCAAAGCTCTTAAACGGTTTTAATTCCATATATTTTTCATCAATTTTCAATCCCAAAATTCTAATCAGATATTCCCAACAGCACTTGTATCTGGGATATGCAGGGAATCTCGGCGTATCTTTCGACGGTTCTTCTGGTAATATACAGCTTTTTCCGTCCTCGGTAATCGCATGATTCCACTCTCCTACCGCTAAGTGATTATTATGCAAGCTATGCTCCAATGAGTAAAATACATCAAGCGACTCCTTTTCATATCCCATTTCCCCCATAACGGAACCCAAATCCAATTGCGATCCAATCCAGCAGGTCTTGGCATGATATTGCTTATTATCATAACACGGTACACCATTCGGCAGCTTTCCGTTGGACCAGCCGCGGAAATCGTTTTCTTTATCATCTATAAGATTATTTTTATATACATACTCTGTGCTTTGCTTAATCATATCCATTGGCAAAATTGATTCAAGCTCTCTTTCAATCAGCAATAGCCATCTTCCAAACATCTGATCCGTAAATACACTTTCCGGTATACTGGCTTCTGCCGAACCTTCTGTTCTGTAAAAACAATTGAAATACTTTTCTTGATCGTTCCAAAGATACTTTACAAAATTGTTTGCTGCCGTTTTAAGTACGGTTGTTGTATCGTTTCCGCACGGTTTTATATCCGTTCTCAAAACTTTATTCATTTTAACTACCGAATACAATGCATAAAGCCACGGAGTGTTGATGTAAGCGCCTATGCCTGGCATCTTCCATAAATCATAGCTTTGATTTCCGTGCTTGGATTCAACTAATCCATCCACAACCTTTTGCGAATATATTCTATTTAGTGCGTCCCTTACTGGACGTTCCATGTCTTTAAGAAATTCCTTATCATTAAACCATAAATAATCACGATAAATTCTCGTTATATAGCAAGGCTCTTCAACATAGTCCGATCTGTCACTCCAAAGCGAGTGCCACACCAATCCCTTATCCTCGCCTTCATTCGGAATTTTATCACGATAGGTATACATATCCATTTTCTCGATTTCAGGCCAGTTTACCATATAAAGCCATGTACTGTAAATCGTCACGTCCATTGTATTCATATAAGGATGCGGTGATTCTATTTCCAAAAACAACGGCTTATCGCTCATCATAGTGGACGTAATAACCGATGACAACGACGAGAACCACAACCGCTTGAACGGAGCCGGGACGTCAAACGAATCCTGCCATTTCAACATTTGCTCTTTCCATTCCATATGTTTTTCCAACGCATAATCAATAACAGCTTTTGCACTGTCAAAGCGCAAGGTATAGTATCTCGTATATTGATCAGTCATAACAGCAGATGGTGACCGAAAATCCGGATAATACCAGGCAAACAATCCATGAATACATACAGTTTCACCCGGTTCGAGTGACACGCTGTATTTTGAATCTTTATTATCAAAAACGGCAAGCATTTCGTTTTCCGAAACATCGCTATCCTTAATTTTGAACACAAGATTTCCATCAATGTTCTTTTTAGAATTATTCTTTAAGCAAATTTCCATGCAAAATACCGGAATTGACGATTCCGAAAGGTTGTGCGGAATAAGCGGAGAATATGTAAGCATTTCCACTTCCAGATTCAATTCACGAAACACCGCATGATGCTGTCCAAACGGCAAAAGCTCATATGAAATAAATTCATCTGCCGTCTTTTCCGTTGTGTTGTCGGTTTTTTCACCCTGAATCGCATATTCTTCATCTTCAGTCTGAAATATCAATGCTAAAAAATTCTTATTATCCTTGACGTGTAACGCAAGATAATCATAATTTTCGATTCTGTTAAAATCATCGTATTTTCCAGCACAGGGTGCCGAATCAAACTCCGGCAATACAAAACCGAATTTACCTAAAACTCCGTAACCCGTTCCGATTCCTCCGAACGGCACACCTATACTGTGTGATACATTGACCCAATTTTCTGTTATTTTCATATTCTTTTTCTCCTTTTTTATGATGACCCGTTACTTTTGAACGATTGTGATATTTCTTAACTCCGGCAGCTTCTTCAAAATGTCAGAACCTTCTTTAATTCTGAAGTCACCCTTTCCGATATCGTTGAATTGTACGTTCCGGTCAAAAATTATATTATCTATATTACTTTCGCCGTTGATCAAATCCTCTTTCTGATATACCAATTTATCTGAAAAAATATCGGTTATCTTTTCTGCATAATCCGTATCATTTATAAATGTAATCAAATTATCCGACATATCACATTTAGGATTGATTGCTAATGTTCCTCGTTGTTTAAGGTACTTTTTCCATTCAAATACCTCAGGATATTTTTCCTTCCATTGAGCATTCGCCTGCTCATCAAGCAATCCCAATTCTGCCATGGAATCATCCACGGTCGCTTTTGTAAAATCAATAACCTTATCGTATTTTCCTGTCACAGAATTATACAGCCTATCCTGTAAAATATTGTTATAACGTTCCGCTAACGGATAAATTACATCAACAAATATATTATTGTTGATTTCATTTCCGAATCCCACTGAAAAATATCCCGATGGAATATTTCTGAATATATTGTTTTCAACTTTCATCAGGCTGCCGCCGCAATCGTTATACACTCCAACCTTAAATGGCACAGATGTCTCCTTATTCCATGCCATCACGAATCCGCTGCCATGCTCAAAATCAACGTCATGAAAATAATTATTGCGAATAATAACACCCGATTTTACGCCTGCTGCCGAATATATCATACCGCTGTCCGTTGCTTCTCGAATAACATCATAAATTTCATTGTTTTCAACCGCTATATCATTTCCGCTAATCAAAATTCCCATTGAGTCACCCCGATGGATTTCATTATTTCTAACATTGATTCCAACGCCTTTAACATCAATCGCCGGAGAATAGGTTTTAATAATTCTTCCGAAATTCTCAAAATTGCAATCATAGATATCCATATTGGAACTTTCCAGTGTTTTCCTATTACCGCCATAAACGGAAATACCGCTGTAACCCGTATTAAGGATTTTACATCCGACAAATTTTACATCATGAACAAGCATATCATAGCTTTCATCGTCCAGATCCCCATAAGCATTTTTAAAGGAACCGAAAAATTCACTTGCATATATTCCGCGCGCCGAAACATTTTTCACGGTACAATTTGCAAAATTGATATATGCCCCCCTCTTTAAAGCAATGCCGTTTCCACGAGAACCATTGAAACACAATCCATCAAAATTTATGTATTTCGCATTGTTGATATTCAACATTCCGTTATAGATATTACCGGTGTCAAAGGTTGTAAGAAATATTTTTTTATCTGTTAAATCCCCATTCTCCATATATATGTAGAGCTTTTTATTCTCACGATCAATAAAATACTCCCCATCATGATCCAATTCTTCCGCAATATTATAAAAGTAAAATACACCATTCTTTTGAATTCCACCATTGCAAAGCTTATTAAGATTGATTTGATTACCGTTAATACTTGTCATTTTAAAATCAAAATCAAAGTATGGCAACCCCAAATATCCGCTGCATATAACATCGGAAATATCAGACCATGTTTTTATATGCTCAATAACATCTTCATCAGCTATAAAGCTTGGTAATTCAGAGTCATTTTCATTTTCATCGCCACCACTGATTACCTTCTGAATTTTACAGTAAGTATTAAACCCATCACGATCTCGATTAGGCCAGCGTGCAGGCTCATATGCTTTATCGTCAATAAACAGTTCCATATTTGGCGCATTATAAGACGCACCCTGTCCGCCCGTTTGAATTTCTCCTATATATTGTTCCAAGCCTTCTTTAGCCAAGTCAAGGCAGTAGATATTCTTATTTGAAAATCTCGTTTCTTCCGATTTTACAAACTTCTCTCCGTCAACATACACTCCGCCCACAAACTCAGGCTGTTCATTTTTATAAGCCGCATAGGTTATGGGCGCATCAGCCGTTCCGCTGTCTATGCTATCCAATGAGATGTTTTTATTTATATTATAAGTCCCTCCGCGAAAATATACTGTAATCGGTCCGTCTTTTTTTATCTTCCGAACAGCATTTCTTGCAGCTTCAAAGCTTTTAAGAGGTTCATCAATTGTACCTGCGGCACTGTCGGAACCGTTTGGTGAAACAAACAGCTCGGTTCCCGAAATTTGTTCTATTTGAGTTTCCACCTCATCCGCATAGGGTTTCATTTCGCTTATACTGTTCCATGTAAATATTTTAATATATGCGGTATCATCAGAAACAGGAAGATAATAAATGTGACTATTTTCAGCTTTACCGTCAATCACTTCATTCCCAAGCTTCTTCACCTGCAAAAGCCTTCCGGCACTGTCATATAATCCTGCCATTGTAACATAGGACGTAAGGTTTGAGAAGTTATTGGCTGTATTCACATTGAGTTTGACAATGTTTCCTTCAGTCTTCTGTTTGACTGTTACAGTCATTTTGTTAATCATTTCAACAATGCCGGAGGTTACATCATTTTCCCCTACCTTTGCCATAATTTTGTATTCGTTTGGATTCCGATTAAATGTAAACTCCGAATAATATCTTCCGTTACTGTCTATCGGAACATTATTGATATATCCTATATCTTCCGTGGAATATGGTTCTGCCGCATCTTTTTTTACAACAACCAGCATAACATTTCCTTGTGAATAATGACACTGCCCCGAAATCATAAAAGTATTTTCATTTCCGTAAATATTTTGTGCAAATACTGCATCAAACGGCAGCAAAACCAAAGCTGCCATGATTACAGACATTAATGCGGCATAAACATTATCTTTTTTCATAAATCCATATTCCTTTCCAACACCCAAATGCTCGGCTGTTATTTCATGTGATCGGGTATATAGTCCTCAAAGTTTGCAAACTGCGGATTCTTGATTGCAACAAAATTATACATTAAATCTGCCTTTGTGACTCCGCATATCAAATCTCCTTTATCAAGATCATCCCAAAATGCACCGTAAACATACTCACCCTTTTCACAATCATAAATTGTAAAACCACCCTCATGCAGAAAACGTCTGTAGTTGGCTTCGGGTGAAATGATGCACCTCTGCGTTAAAGGATCTCCATTCAGTCTTATGTAATTCGGTGCTGAATCTGCCACTTGAGCAATAAGCATCCATTTTCCGATAGAACTATCGTCAGATTTTTGAGAATCATATTTTGCAATCAGATCTTTATATTTATCCTCATCAACCGTCATATACAACTCGGCATCTGTAATGGTATCACCGTCTGTTGTGATTAGAATAAAATCACCTTTTTTTAATGTTTTTGCAAGATCCAGCAACTCATCATCCTCAATATTATACTCAGTGTATACACCATGCATATATCCTCCGACGCGATACACAATTTCATCGTCTTCGTTAACCACCGTTGAAAGATTTTGTATGCCCATAACATCTTCTGTTTCATTGGATATACTTTGCTCTCCGGACGCATTATATACTATACACGCCGGACGATAAAACTCGTCAAAATCATAAAATGCAAAATTGGCTTTTATTTTTCCATCGCCTTCAATACCCATATCCACCGGAGAACCTGCGTCGAATTTCTTTATATCCTGTCTGTTACTTGGGATTCTGAAGCATACCGAACTATCCCAGCCTTTACGATAAATAACGTTCGCCTTTTTCCCCGAGGATGTTGGTGTGAAATAATTATAATAATCGTAATAAAGATACTCGCCCGGCTCGTATGGCATCGTAATATAATCATCACTTACATTATCAAAAGTTTTTCTTACTTCAATTGTGATTGCCTCTATATCCCCTTTTCTGGATATCTTGTATTTGCATATGGGAGGATTCAGTTCTGTAGAGTTTTTCCAATAGTCCTCCACAGCATGCATAACATCTTCTCTTTTCTTCTGTTTTCCATTAAATTTGATATTCTTAGGAATATTGTACTTCTTCTCCCCCTTCGGGGATGCGCCGTATATTTTCATTTGATAAACTTCCGGAAATACTTCTTCGTCTATGCTTACCTTCGTGATATATCCATACAAATACTTATTATATCCCAGCAACTCGGCATCAACAATCTCATCTGCCACATCGAGATAAAATCCATAATCCTCATTTAGGCTTATCTGCTGAGTCCCTTTAACTCTCTTTTCTGTTTTTTCATACAACCGTGAATCCATTGTATATTCAGTATTATCCATTGTGTAAATGGTTGTTCCATTATCTCCGCGGTAAGATGTTACGGTTCCCTCAACATACTTTGTAGAAACATAGATAAAGCAATATTCCGAATTTTCCTCCTGTGCAACCGAAATGATACTGCCCGCCGTTATATCTTCAATATTTCCCATAAAACCATCGGTCATAATAATATAATTTATACGACTGTCATTCAACTTTAATTTATTAGAACCAGTATCATCCGCACTATATTTAAACGTAATAACATCATCTTGAACTTTCTCTACCGCATAGCTTTTATAGGTTCTTGCAAAAGCATACAGCACCTTGTTATCTTTTATAATAAAGGTTATATCTCCCTTTATCTTTGAATCTTCCACAAAACTCAAATCCGCCTGCGGCATCGAATTTTTCAATATTCTTATATCATCTTCAAAACGTATATTCTTGGATTTATTGCCGTTTTCATAACTTATTTTGTCCTTTGATACCGCAGTAACATCCTTAATAGCTATTGTCATGCTGCTATATTTACTATCGGCACGCCAGTAGAATATCTGCGGTTCTGCATCTTCATCATCTTGATACCAAAAATCAACATTATAACCGATAGCATCAAGCATCTCATCATCTCCGGCAAGATACTTTTGACCATTAATGAGAATTTCATTCTCTTTTAAAAGTACCGGAGTTCCATAAAGATATTTCCCATAAATTCCTTCGATAATTCCCCTCTCATGAATCAGCTTTAGCTTTACACTCAGCAAGGTATTGTTTTCATCTCCTCGGTACATAGGTGCATTCAATGCATTATACAACAGCTTTGATAAAGAATAGTAATTGATCTCGCCGCTAATGATATTCATCCCTTTTGTAATACCTAATGAGTCTGCCAAGCCTTGATAAACATTTGCAAAAGACTCCGATTGGTATCCCATGACATTTAAAATACCGAATATCGCATCTTCGACAGTCAAGTTTTTATCTTTTTCAAATTTATTATCTGTCACTTTCATATATCCGTTAAGATACACATAATTAATAACAGCGGCATCGGGATCCCCTTGCTCAATATCAAAAAATGCCCCTTTATCAAATTCATCCTTAAACTCGGCACCGTCAATGTTTACAAGAATATCCGCAAACTCACCTCTTGTGGGTTTTTCCTCATTATCATGTATCATAGAATACACTTGTAATCCCGCCAAAATTTTAGTTTCGTTGCAAACATCTGTGTTTTTGCTTTCAGCAGCAAAAACATTTCCATTTATCAACAGCCCAATAATCATTAAAATACCGATTATTCTTTTCATTGCTTTCTCCCTTCTATTTTTTGTCAACCAAGCTGTAAATAATTGTTGCCGCCTCTGCACGCGTCATGGTTTCTTTAGGAGCTAAGTTTCCGTCACGCCCATTTATGATTCCGTTGGCAACCGCTATTTTCATATTTTCTTTTGCCCAATCACTCACATCATCTTTATCAATAAAATCCAGTTCGGACAGTTCATCTCCCTTTTTCAGTTGTGCAGAGTATGCATTTACAATGACTTGTACAGCCATTTCTCTGGTAATATAGAGTTCTGGCGCAAAAGCTCCGTCAATCCCCGATATAATTTCCTTATCATAAAGTGCCTGTGCGTATCCGGCAAACCAATCATCCTCTGCCACATCTGAAAATACACTGGTATAGGATGCTTTGCTCAAATTCAATGCCCTGCAAACAATTGTCGCCAACTCCGCGCGCGTCATAGGATCATCCGGATAAAATCCGTTATCCCTTCCCGATATGATTCCTTTTTTATAAAGCTTCTCTATACTTTCTCTTGCCCAGTGATTTTGGATATCCTTGAAAGAATAAGTATAATTATAGTCAGGCTTTTCTATCGTAGGTGCTGGACTCAACGAAGTATTATTCGAATATGGACGGTTACTTGAGCTTCCTCCACCGCCGCCACCGCCGCCGCCTTTCGTTGAAGCACTGCACAAAACACTGTTTTCACTCTTATAATTTTTCCCTGTTGTCGGTTCAACCGTTGTACATGGAATAACCTCACAAGAAATAGAATATCCTACATCCTCCGCTTTTACGGTATAGTTCACCCCTTTTGCAATTTGGGTATTTCCCTTATACCAAATCACAATAGAGTTCATTTCAGCATTCCCGTTGGGATCATTGTATTTATATTTGCAAGTCAGTGTTCCTCCTTGTCTGCCATTGCCCTCTATTTTTACGTTTTCGGCAATCGGCGCAAAAGGCCCTGCCACTACATTGGTAAATACTATACTTCCTACCTCCCCCGAATTGTTTTTCGGAGTAATCTGAGCCTTATAGTATAAATTTACATCATTTTCTGTGATGGTATATTCATGATTTTCATTCTGAGATAAATTTGCAAGCGTTTGCCATTCTTCACCATCAGAGGATTTTAACAGAACAATTTCCGTACCCTCCTCAACATCCTTGTTTTCTGATTTGACCTCATTTGCATCAAAATAATCATAGGACACAGTAAGCTTGCTTCCCACTGTGATATTTTTCTCGTCCGCATCGCAAGAAAGTTTCGCATTCAACGCCTCCGGCAGCATGTTTTTAAAGAAAACCTCCGTATGTACTTCGCTGTTTTCCAATGCTCTTTCACTAATCGCGCTTGCTTTTACTTTCGGAATCACAGCTCCTATAATCGCGTATCCGTCATCCTCGGCTGTCATCGTATACTCTTTTTTATTTTCATCTTCAATCACAGTCCACTCGTCCGGAAATGTTGCTTGTACATTCTTAGATTTATACCATTTATATTCGCTTGCGTCTTGTTCTCCAAACGGATCTTCAAAATTATACTGCATCTCAAGCGTATTACCCGAACCATAGGTACCGTTTATGATGAGATTCTTCACCATTGGTTTGTAGCTTTCGAGTATTTGCGCCGCATCTAACCCACATTTTGTATAATCATCAATAATTTTTTTCAGTTCTGCGCAAAGTGTTTCATCTTCCGCAATATTTTTTCCTTTATTGTCATCAAGAAAACTGCTGATTTTCTCTTGACAGTTTTGTTTGATTTCATTCAAATCCGTTTCTGCCGTAATTGCGTATACAGTAGATGCGTAGATTCCATTTCTGTTGTTTCCATAGCTTGAACTGTAAATAACATTCTGCTCATCATCAAGCTCAATTCCGAGATAATTCGCACAGGAACCAACAATATGAATATTTTTCAATACTTTCTTGGAATCCACCGGAACAGTATATTCATTGATATAATAATCATAAACATATCTTTGAGTAAGAAATTTTCCGTTATCGCCGCTGTCAAGTGTAAACATTCTTCCAAATCCGCTCCACCAGTTATCATGAATAACTTCGCTGCCGTCGGGCATAGTTCCCTGACTTATTTCTCCGCTGCCGTCGGTTTGGCTTATTGTTCCGGGGAACACTGTGTCGTTGCCGCTGCTTGAATTAACTCCCCAGCATGGCTGCCTTGTAAGCATTTCTTTAATCTCGCTGCTGCCGTCATCATAGTCTAATTTCACAGCCAGCTTTGACCAGTTGTTCCACTTCTGCCATTCAGCATCAGGATATCCGCCAACATATTTCAATGTATTATTTGCATTGGCATTCGGTGCGGCTGCAAGAATTTTCAATGCAGTATATAATCCGTCCATAGATATATCCGCACCTGTTTCGGAATAATTTTTTGAATGTTTATTGGAATAAGCGGTTGACAATACAACTTCTTTATTTTTTTCAATGTCCATAATATACGGAACACCACCGAATTCCAACGTGTTTACGCTATCCTCCTGCCATTCATTTTTCCATGCTATACTTTTGCCTTTGGCTGTCGTTAACGGATTCTTATCACGATTAACAAGCTTTTTAAAATCATCTATATTTAAAGCATACCCATCTCCATATGCATCGGCATGATACCCCTCATCCCCCTCACGCGCAAATATAGCTTGATTTGTTAAGCCTTTTTCCTCTAAATTTATACATTCATATTGTATCTGTGTTTCATTGGTTGTTTCATAAGCTAATGAAATGGTTTCAACATTGGTTGTGAACATCACACTACATATTACCGCACACATAATTCTTGTTATCTTTTTCATAGCACTCTCCTGTTATTCTGATAAATATAGCACAAAAATAAGCAGATACAGTTAATATTCTTCTGCCATACAGACAGAGCTGTTTAGTGCAGCTCTGCCTGCTTTGCCGTAAATTTTATATCTATTCCGTTTTAGACGCCATAAATTCGTCAAGCTGTTTCTGCAGATTTTCCTTAACCTTATCTAAACCGGCAAGCTTCAGCTTCTCCATAAATTCGTTGTAGTAAGCGTCGACATCGTCGACTGCTCCCTTAGCAAGTGTAGGAGCATATTCCTCTTGTATTGATTGTATTTTAAGCAAATCAGCCTCAATTTCATCAGTGTCCGGAATAAATCCCATATGCTTGGAGATTTTTGTATTTTCCCCTTCGTTTTCAACTTCATATTGATACTTTTTCAGTCCTTCGTTGTCTTTCGTTTCATAACCCAGCTTAGAATTTCCAACAACCCAATGGTATTGACCATAGGTATCTGATGAATTCGATCCCGCTCCGTCGCACAATTCTATCACATTATCGCCGACCTTGTTGAAATGAACTCCCTCTATACCATAAAGCATAAGATTGTACATCTCCTTACCTTTTTCGGAGGAAAGTACATCAATCACTCTCATAGCTTCTTTCGGATGCTTGCTTCCGGCAGAAATAGATAATCCGCCTCCGGCAGCGGTCGGTAATACATAATTGTATTCTCTGCTCTTTATTTGTTCAAAATCTTCATTATACTTTTTCTTAAATTCTCTTAATTTGCTTCCGAATCCATCTGTTCCACCCTGGAATATTGTGTATCCTCCTGTTCCCTTTTTATCGGTGTCAATATCCACGCTCAAAATATCCTGTCGGATAAGACCCTTTTTATACCAGTCATTCAGATATTTAATTGCAGTTTTATACTCCGGCAATTCGGTATAATGATATAATTTATTTGAATCATCATCAAATCTTGTGCAGAAACTGCCATAGACCTGATCGTTTCCATTATTCACTGTTTCAATACTTCCCGGATTTAAGTATCCCAGTCCCAACTCACCATTATCTTTTAGCGTCTGCAAAATCTCTCCGACCGCCTGCCAGTTATCTTCATCATAATATGGTGTATTATAAAACGCTTCTTTTACCTTACTTTCATCTACATACTTGTCATATAACGTCTTTGGTATAATAATTCCGGGATCTGAACGGCACATTGCCTGATAGCTGATGATGGAATAGGTCTTATCACCCTTTTTCCCCATGTCTATGATCCAATCCGGTAATTCATTTACCAAATCAACATTTTCACTTTTCATTAGATCATCCAATTCCAATAGAGAGCCATTTTGAATTTCTTTTGGAAAGTCGAGCGTATAGGTACTCAGAATATCAAATTCCTCTCCCCCAGTCTGCATCAGCATAACACGCTGCTTATAATCTGCTGAATTGATACATTCGATATCCACATCAACATTTTCAAGTCCCGGAAATTCCTTTATCTTTTTATTGAATTCAGCCCATACCATTTTTGAATCCTTTTGCTCTCCCGGTCCCGGAAAAACCCATTTGAGTGTCACATTTTCTCCTGAGTTTGTCTTTCCCCCGGCGCATCCCACCATCGGAAATACAAATCCGGCGGTCAAAATTCCACATATTATTTTTTGAAATATTTTCGTTTTCATCATTAAATTTCTCTCCTTTTTTATTCAAATATAACATTGGCTTCCTTATCCAATTCACCCTCTGAAACTACCTTTTCTTCGACAAGCACTTTATATCCGTTTTGATCAATACGGATATCAAACACCTCTCCAAAGGCATGTATATTTTTGAGATTTAAATATTCGCACTGCTTCGGAAGTCTCGGCATAAATTTAAAGCTTCTCAATCCCGTACCTTCAATCCCAAACAAGCCGTCTGTCACCGCTAAACACAATACGCAGCTTTCCGCGCTCAAATGGCTCTTCATGCTTTCTCCCAGCCAGCCTCTGCCGTCATCGCTTCGGATGGCTTCAACTGCATAGGGCGTTCTTTCTCTTACCAATCTTTCCTTACTATATTCCAAAAGACAGTTAATCGCTTCATCAATATATCCCACCTTAAACAGCCCCCGAATGGAATAAAGCGTCGATCTGTCCCATATGGTTATATTGCCTTCTTCGGTATAAATTGCATTTCCCGTCCAAAGTTTATCCGACAGCAACGCCTCTTTAGTCCCCTGTTTTCTCTCATCAATTCCAAAAACAAGCGGAATACATATCCATGCTCTTAGTTTATCATTGCCATCATAGTACCGATAAGCTTCGTATCCTTTAATATTACAGCCAAAATAGGTATTAATATTTTTTCTTAACGCCTCCTCTTCCTTTTGATAAAGTTCTGCTTTTTTAAAATCACCTCGTTCTTTTGCAAGATATTTCATATTTTTTAAAGCCGCATATACCAATGAAGAAGTTGACAAATTTGCATCTCCGCTTTCGAATCTGCCCTCCAGCTCATCATACGCGCTTTCAATCACACCGTCTTTATTCTTTCTTCTAAGGCAAAAATCAAGACAATATTCAGCAGCACCATAAAACTTGTCCAACAACTCTCTGCTGCCCCGTGCCAACAGATAATGACTAACTCCATATGCAAACATTGCCTCATCACCTCTGTCAAGTTTCCAATAATCATTTCCCTCACAAATGACACTTGACGGAATCGAGTAATTACCATATAAAAATCCCTGGAATTGGTTCATCATATCCATTACACTTTGTTCAATGATATCATCATGCACATAGCTAAACCAGGTTGTTGCATATTCCATTTGATCATTACAGAAGGAGGACGCATAAAATCTGCATCCACCGGGGCTGTGGAATAATCCATTTTTAGTCCCTATAACCCCTTCTCCTGTTCTCAGCTTACAAAAACGATACATAAGATCAATGTACTTATTTCCGGTTTCCAATACCGCATCATCACACAAATCTCTGATTCTTCTTTTTCTTAGGATTAGCTCGTCATACGGATTTTTTAGCTGGAACTCCCGATTTACAATTTGTGCAGAAGCTGTTATGGCATACTCTATTTTCTCATCTTTTTTTAATGTAAATTTGCCTGTCTTATCACAAAATACCTTTACTATGTAAACACCCTTCGTTCCCATACAATCCGTCACGACATGCTCTTTTTCGGCTTGAATCTCAATCTCAATATCCCGATCGGATATGTTTTTCACCGAAAAAATTTCATAAACATTCATTTCTTTTGTTGATATAAAAGCCGTTCGTGTGATTTCTGAATTACCGGTACCGCTTTTTCCGATCGTTTTTACTATTCCGTCTACCGTAAACTTTTCGGGATATATTTCCACTATCTGTCCGTTAATAGACAGTCTCGGCAAATCCTCTTCGGTTACATCGCATTGAAATGAAGCATGTGTGTCATTCGGTTTTGTTCTCAAAGTAGGCCATACACAACGCCGATTGAAAAATGCTTTTCCGCCTTCTTGAATTCCATATTGATAGACAACCGATGCTCCCAATCCTGTCATTTCAATATCATCAATATGCGCCTTTTGATCCTTAACATACCACGCTATCGTATTGCCCTCTATTACCCATCTATCCATTTATTTTCTCCTCTCTGAAATTTTGGAAATTTAAGCAAAACTGTTGTTCCCTGCCCAATTTCCGAATCCATTGTCACTCCATATTTTTCGCCGAAAATCAATCTTATTCGGCTGTTCAAATTTACAATCCCGGTTCTTGTACCATTCGCAAAAGTATTTTTTAGTTTTTCACGAACTGAGTCAAGATTTTCCGGACTCATGCCTTCTCCATTATCCCTTATTCTGAAATAAACACATTCCCCCTCATCATACCCGTCTATTTTTATTATCCCGCCGTTTTGTTCTGAAAAAGCATATTTATATGCATTCTCCAATATCACTTGCAGCGACATTTTTACGATGTCATTTTCATTGATTTCCTCTTTAATATGAAACTCAACACTAATTTTCGGATAGCGTATTTTCATAAGTTCGATATACATCTTTGTATATTGCATATCCTCCGCCACTGTCACGATTGCTGTTCCGACATTTGCCGAATACCGCATGATTCTCGAAAACATAAGAACCATTTTCGCACTCTTGTGAAGATTATTGAAGTCATCGACAATCTGCAAATAAATATTGTTTAAGGTATTATACAAAAAATGAGGATTTACCTGAGCCTGTAAAGCAGCAATCTGCGCTTCCTTAAGGCTAATCATTTTTCGTTCCAATTCACATTGTATCTTATCATTGGATTGAATCACCATAAAAATTTCATCTGTAATATTCTTGATTTCTACAGACATTTTCTCATCATTATTGATTTTATCCGGATTTTTGATGAAATTTTCCAAAGTAAGAATCGGATCACTTACATTTTTCAAAACCTGGTATATTACTGCTAATCCCAAACTAATGCCTATCGCAATAATTAGGAATATCATAAGCAGTACAGCTGTTTTGGATTGACTTCCCTCATATGCCATATTGCCCACAACACAATAATACCAGTCGTAATATTCCGATTTTTGAATCATAATCGTTTTTTCATCAGTCACATGTACTTTTCCGTTGCTAAACTTTTTAACGCCCGGATTATACCGATTGACTACTTCATCTTCCGAAAATGGTTTATTCATCTCTCCATATTCACTGTCATACATAATGTCATGATCATTAAGAAGATACATTCTCAAATTTTTACCCAGTTTGTCATTAATTGCGCCCAAATTGCAATTGACTATAACCTTTCCTTCACTTCCTGCAACATTTACGGTCGTGACAAATGACATCACCATCGGAAAAATATCATTCTTAAGATGCAGCTTAACATAGGTCTGCTTATTTTCACTGGGATCATACCACCCCATGTCTTCAAATCTATTTGTTGGCGTAAGTGTGCGGTCATTCAACATAACATCGCTGCTTCTTGAATATATATAAATGGAATCTATATAACTATATGTCATTTTGTAGATATTAATCTTTTCATACATATTAATTAAATCATTATGATTCACCTTAAAACGCTCACTATTCGCTACAAAGTATCTTACATCCTCATTTGACGCCAGTAAAATGGAAATATCTCTGCATTCAGTAATCGTATTTTCCAACAAAGAAATGTAGGTGTTACTGTATTTTTCAGCATTTGAAATGAATTTCTGCGATGATAATGAATTGATAAACACCGACACAACTACGCACATCAAACATATCAGCAAAATAATAGGAATACTGATATGCCAAAAGATCTTAAAGTATATACTTTTATTTTTATATTGAAATAAGTTCTTTATAAATTGCATATTACTTCACCGTCTTTCGCTGTTCTTTTAAATTGGCATAGTACTGTGACGGCGATATTCCCATTTGTTTTTTAAAATTTTTACTGAAATATTTTGAGCTTTCATAACCGACCATTCCGGCTAATTTTTCAATATCACACCCCTCTTTCATAAATTCCAGGCTTTTTTCTATCCTGATTTTTGTTATATAATCCTGGAACGTCATATTAAACATTTTCGCAAATTGTCTTGAAAAATAGACCGGATGGTAATTCATAAAATTTGCGACATCATCTCTTTTTATTCCGGTTTGGATATGATCATTAATATACCTTTGTACCTTGCTCACAAAATCCCTATCAATTTCTTTTCGCTTCAAATCCAATTCCCTAAACATTCCATCTGCCATTTCAGCTTTTTCATAAAACAACTTCAGAATTGCCGAAGTCTTATTAATGCCGAATTTTTCAATATAGGTACAAACACCGCTTATGATTCTCGGCGGAATCGTTCCGTCATTTTCTTCTATTATCAAATGCAATAATTTTTTGAATTTTTCTTCCTTCTTGTTGGTGAGATAATTGATTAATAAAGAAACATCATCATAAAAATCAAGATGCCGTGCAATTTGGAACAGTTCTTCAAGTGATGAAAATCTTTTGCTCGTTACCTTTACATCAACGCCCAGAATTTCGTATATTAAGTTTTCTGTAATCCCCTCATCAATTCCCGGATTCACAATAATAGCACATACTCCGTTTCTGTATGCTCCCTGATAAAATTTACAGATTCCGTTGAATTTTATTTTAAGCACATTCGCGATGATTTTAAGGATTGCATCGTCATAATTTGATATCTGCTGTATATTTTTTATATACACAAGCAGAATTTCTCCGCAAAACGCAATTCTGTCGCACTGAACATCAAGCTTTTCGCAGCGTTCCGATACATCTTCATTATCTATGAGCATCCCATAGCATATTTCAGAATATAAGAGCTGAACAATATCATCTGTATTTCTGTTATTCTTTTCGCTTTCAAGCTTTTCGGCAATGCTGTCAAGTGTTTCTCCCAATTCCGCAAAATCAATCGGTTTCAAAAGATAATCAGAAACTCCAAATTTGACTGCCTTCTTAGCATATTCAAATTCATCATATGCCGAAATAATCATAAATTTACCCACAAACCCGTTTTCGAGCAATATTTCAATCATATCAATCCCGGACACTTTACCCATTTTTATATCTGTTATGATTAAATCTGCGGAATTATCCTCCAACCAAAACAATGCATCCTCAGCACTGGTAAAAGTAGCTGCAACTTCATAATCATTTCTTTCAGATTCAAAATATCGTTTGATCATATTTACCATAATTTCTTCATCATCTATAATGACAACAGTATTCATCCTTTTTTCCTCCTCGCGCGTTATATTTTAATTATAACAAATATATCATGGTATTTCAATAATCTGCGTATAGGATAAAATTTCCGATCAACCCTTAATTGCACCCACCGTCAGACCTTGTGCGAAGTATTTTTGAAAAAACGGAAATACCACCAACATCGGACCTGCTGCAACGAGTGCCATTGCATATCTTACGCCCTCTGTAGGTAAATTACTTGAATCCAAAAGACTATCGCCGCGGCTTACCGAATTTTTAACAAATTCCACCTCTCGTAAAATACGCTGCAACATATACTGCAAAGAATATAATCTTTCATTTCGTATATAAATCAGTGAGGTATTCCAGTCATTCCATTTTGCAAGCAGCGTCAAAAAACACATCGTTGCAATAACAGGCTTCGATAACGGCAGGATTATTTTTACAAACGTATATGCTTCACCTGCTCCATCAATTTTTGCGGCTTCAACCAGTCCCTCCGGCAACCCTTGGAAAAACGTCCTGATAACAATGATATTCCAGGCATTCACCAGGGCAGGAAGAATATATACCAACATTGTATCATTCAAATGAAGATATTTTGTATTGATAATATAACTCGGTATCATTCCGCCGCTAAAAATCATTGTAAAAAAGATATAATAGCTGAGTGGTTTTCTAAATACACAATTTTTTCTCGAAAGCGGATACGCCACCATTGTCATTACGATAACCGATAAAACCATCGTAACCAACGAAAATATAATGGTAACCTCATATGCATTTAAAATTGTTTCCGGGCTTTTAAATATCATTTTATATGCGTCAAATGTAATTACTTTTGGAAAAACGGTATACCCAAATTCTCTTATACTTTGATCGGATGACAATGATATTGATATCAGCAATAAAAACGGAATAATATAGGTTAAAGATAATATTACAAAAAGTATATTCAAAATCAATTGTCCCGTTATTGTTTTATTTTTCATATTTACCTTAACTCCTTTCGTACTGTTATTAAAACAGACTGTTTTCCGGACTGATTTTTTTCACAATTCCGTTTGCCACCAGTATGCATATGAATCCCATGACTGATTGGAATAACCCCACTGCTGTTCCGGCTGACATTTCTCCACCCTGCAAGCATCTGAACACATAGGTATTTATAATGTCCGTGGTCGGGTATAACAGACCCACATCTCGTGTGGTTTGATAAAACAGACCAAAGTCACCACCAAAAAGCTGTCCGAGTGCTAATATTGACGTAATTGAAATAATAGACCACAAATGCGGTATGGCAATATGTATGGTCGACTGCCACTTATTTGCTCCGTCTATCGCCGCAGCCTCAAATAATGCTAAATCAATTCCCATCAGCGCTGCATAATATAATACCGAATTCATACCGATACTTGACCACAAATTTATGATATTCAATATAACAGGCCATGCGCTCGGGGTTGAATACCAATCTATACTCTCAACTCCAAACACCATTAACACTCTGTTTAAAACTCCCGATACAGGATTCAATATGGCATATACCACATAGGCAATAAGAACCATTGACATGAATTTCGGCAAAATAACAATCGTATTATATACCTTCAATGCCACTCTGTTGCGCAGATTATAAAACAGTAACGCTAATACAACCGCAGCACTTGTTCCCAGCACCAAAAATGAAATTCCATAACATACAGTATTTCTGGTTACTCGCATAAAGTCAGCGGATTGAAAGAAAAATTTAAAATTATCCAATCCACACCACTTACTTCCCCCAATGCCCAGAATCGGGTTGAACTTTTTAAATGCAATAATTAATCCGTATATCGGCCAATAGGAAAAGATCAAGAGCAATATGATTGCCGGTAAAGACAGGAATAGAAATTCCACATTATCCTTCATCAAACTTTGGCTCATACTTTTCTTTTTTCTCACAGATTTCTGTTCCATTTTAATCCTCCATTCCGCCGCAAAACATGGCAGATATCATACTTTTTAAAAACTGAATTTCAGCGTTTTTATTTCAAACGGTTTAAAATTCAATTCTATTTTTTGATTTTCAATCTTTACTTTCTTCAGTTCTCTTTCATCAAGATTTGTTTCATATGCATCTTTTATGTTTTTCCCTATAGCCATGCTCCCTTTTACTGCTTTGCCATGGTATTCAACCACTCTGATGATAAGTGCCGTACCGCTTTCGTCAATCTTTACCGATGAAATTCTCGCCCCGTCACATTCCAATGCAGGCAAACTGGTATTTTCCATTTTTCCATCAAGAACATATAATTTTGCATTGAATGCATTTGCGTCCGGAACAGCATTATTTTTGTCAAATCCCATTGCATATGCCGTAAGCGCATATGCAAACTTATGATTGCCCGCATCACGCATTCCATCCCAGTCCGTCATAGAATATGCCGCAGGGTCATGTAAATAGGTAGCATTTCCGGGGCTTCTCAGCGGCGTCACAAATATCGTTCTTCCGCCCAAGCTGTTGGAGGTGATATAATGGGACGGTGTTCCCCGATTCATAAGACATACCGAAGCCTTTTCACCTTCGACACCTACCCAGTTAATTGCAGGATAATCATTCATTGCCGCAGCCCATCCGCCGTTATTAAAGCGTGATAGACCATATTCTTCTCTCTGCAAGTACCCGAACGGAATTTCATACATATCCTTTCCTTCAAACGGAATAGGCACTGCTATTCTTATACGGTGATTCGCCGTATCCCAAAACACATTGCTGTTCATGTATATTCTGTCGGAACCCTTGTATAAGACAACCTCATAATTCACTTTGATTCCCGTTACCGAATACGCAATAATTGTGTCAGGTAAAAATATACCGAATTTTAATTTTTTGCAATTTTCATTTTCCTCGATTGACATCAGGAGTGTTTTATCTTTCAGTGATGTTCTGCGCAAATCCGAAGTCATTGTTGCCCAGGGCGAACCGTCGTCATGCTCAACCACAAATTCAAACGGTGAATATTCAGCCTCGGCGCTGATCACAGTGTTTAATTTCTTATCAAATATCTCCTTGATTCCGTGCATTCCGGTCGTTATTCTGAACCGCTCGTTTTCAATTGAAAATCTCTTTGAATCAATTATTTCTCCTGCTTCTTTTATCTTATCATCCAGAATAGAATTTGCTGATCCCTCTTTTGCTCTTGCAAATTGGGTTATTTTGCTTTCGCAGACATTCTTTTTTTCAAGTTTTTTAAATTGCCTTGCCTCAAACGGTTTCAATCTGCTTATAAACAAATTACCATCTCCCACGCACGGCAGCTCGTTTCCGTTTTTATCGCACAATGCATTTTCGCTTTGTATCACCTGTTCAACTGTATCGCCGGTGGGGTTAAACACCGTTACTGTATTTTCCTCATTCTTTACCAGTGCACTGATATTATCATTATCAAGTTGCCCAATTCCGCTTTCAATCTCATCAAACACTTCCATAAGTTCATCATATGCCGGATCAACAAGCGTTGCCGGTAATGCGTCATGGAACATTGTAAAATTAATTTTTCGCCATAATTTCTCAATTTCTTCCAAATGGGTTGTTTGATCCGTCAAAAATCTTATTTCATTCAGAGTTTCCGCAGCACTCATCATGTTTTCGCATTTTCTGAACCGCTGTTTAATTTTAATTCTTGTAACATAGACTCCTGTATTATTCGTATTCATTTCAACAGTCGATGCAATTTCGTCTTCGGGCGGATTGTCAACTTTCGATAAATCAATCGTATCTCTCATCAATTCATCATAGCTTGAAAATTCGATGTCTATTTCGCCTTTATGTTCTTTGGCAAACTCCAATATATCTTCTCTCGGCATCAATTCCTCGCCGCCGCAAAGTATGTATTCGGGGCCTTCGCCCTTTATTTTTGAAAGATCCATGCTGTCCATGTAGTGAATCTGATTTTTTACATGATCTTCGTCTATACCGCGATAATTACATTTCTCACAGCCGTAACCCTTGCATTTCGGGCACGGCGGATATTTATAATAACCGCCGCTTTCAAAAACGATGTTAAACGGAGTTGTCACAACGGTGGTTCCGTCAAGACCTCTCCAATAATTCCCGTCACATTCAGTGTAGCAGATTCTGCCTATATAATCACAATCGAATTTTCTTATGATCTGCGGCAGCTGTGCCGAATTGCCGAATGCGTCCGTCCTTATACAAACCTTGGATTCATGATTCAATACATTCTTCATCCATCTCTTACCATAGAGATAATTTCTGACGATGCTTTCACCATTACATAAATTAACGTCAATAATATTATTTCCGCTAAACATTGTACTGACTCTGCCGTCCTCATACAGCTTTTTCAGTTCATCTCCATACATAGGGTTTCTATCAAGAAAGTTTCTTACAACTTCAACTGATTCTATCACAAATTTGTAATTATCATTTTCACGTGCCAGCTTAATATTATCAAGAATATAATACTCCTGAAGCTTTGCATAAGATACAAAATTTTTTCCTTTAAAAACAAAATCTTTATTAAAAGGTCTTCTCCAAATCAAATCCATATGATCACAAACAATTGCTTTTATCTTTTTCATGGTATGCCTCCCCAAATCTTTATAGTAATATTATATCAAATAATAAAAGTCCGAAAAAGGCTGTTTGATAACCTCTTTCGGACTTTTCGTAACCTATTTATTTGTTTCTGATATTGCCAAAGGCTTTAATGTATTAAAGCCGTCAAGGAAGAACAATTTGACTTTCTTTCCGTCTGCCGAATTTTTCAATTCAACGTTAATCGGTGTGTCTGTTGAAGCACTGACATCGTACAAAACCGCACACTCTGATAATGAATTATCATCATTATATACCGCCGCAATGCACACTCCCGTTACCGTATTATCAAATGCCGATAACTTCGCCGAAACATTAACACCGTCTACCGCCATATCATCAAAATATGCCTCATAACCGTTAAGCGCCTTGAATTTTGCAAAAAGCTCATCATCAACAGGATACCCCTGTGCCTTATAAAGCTTAAATGCCTTATTAAAGCTATCATAGCTTGTTTCTGCAAGCAACGCCTCATGCATTGACTTTCCGTTTACAACTCCCGTTACGGCATATACAGCGTCATTGTATACTCCCCAGCCGTCACTTATAAAAACTGCATTCGAATCATTATAAAGAACATTACCGCTTTTATCTACCGTAACACCTGCCGGATTTGCACGAGTCCCTACGATTTCCATATTGACCAAAAGCTTTTTGTTGTTTACAGGGATTGTATATTCGTTCATATACATAACTGCACCGTTTGCATCGCCATATGCATTCTCTATATTTCCCACACCCCAGATGCTGCTTGCATTGGATATTGTATAGAAATTTCCGAAACCGTTCCACCATTCATCTGTAGTAACCCCGGTCGCTGCCTTTTGAGGATCATTGAACCATGTTGCTCCGTTCATTTCCCCTTGAAGAGTATATAGATTATCAAAAACATCCCATGTTCCGTCTGCATAATCAAGCTTTACGGCAAGTTTTGACATTTCTCCCCATGTATTTACGTCGTTACCTTTATATTTATACAAAACGGGCTGACCGGCTGATGCAAGAATTTTAATATTGTCATAATAGCCCTGTTCAAGCTTTATATCTGCTCCATTATTCCAATATTCTTTTTCACCGGTTCTTATGAAAGTTTTCTTTCCGCCGACGCTTAAATCAAAATAATAATCCGTATCGCCAAACTTCAGCGTGTTTGTTGTCTGTCCGTCTGTCCATTCGCTGTTCCATTTAAGCTCTTTATTTTTCGCGATTCTCAGTTTTCCGCCATCTCTGTTTACAAGCTTTTTAAATCTGTCTACATCAATTCCCGTGCTGCCTCTCAAAAGATCCGCCTGATAGCCTGTGTCACCCTGTTTTGCCGATAATGCCACATTAGCGCCGTTTTCCGTCAAGTCAACCGTAACCGATTTATTGTTGTTCAAAACGAGCTCTCTCTCGTATTCTGCCTGATATTCTTTGATTTTTGCCGCCATATCTGCCGGGACTGTTTTTCCAAGAGCCGTGATTTCATCTGCAATTGCGGTTACTTTTTCAATCATTTCCTTAGTGATTTCATTGCCGTTGGCTTTAGCCTGTTCGATTTCGGCAACAGCAGCATTTAAGCTTTGAGTAAGAGTATCTGTATCCGTAACTGCCGTTATAGCATAAACCATAGACCCATATATTCCTGTTTTGTTGTTTCCATAGCTTTCATTATAAATAACGTTGCCGTCGCTATCTGTTTCAATTCCGAGATAATTTGCACATGAGCCTACAACATGAATGTTTTTAAGTTTCTTTTCCGAATTAACGGGTACGGTATATTCATTAATATAATAATTATAAACATATCCCTGCTCAACATATGTATTGCTGCTGTTCTTCGCCAACGTAAACAGCTTTCCGAAACCGTTCCACCAATTATCGTGATTGACTTCGCTGCCATCGGGCATATTTCCCTGACTGATTTCTCCGCTGCCATCAGTCTTGCTTATCGTTCCGGGGAACACCGTAGCATCGGCGCTGCTTGAATTTATGCCCCAGCACGGCTGACGTATAAGCATTTCTTTTATTTCGCTGCTTCCGTCCTCATAATCCAATTTAACGGCAAGCTTTGACCAGTTGTTCCATTTCTGCCATTCAGTATCGGGATAACCGCCGTTGTATCGTAATGTATTGTTTGCATTAGCGTTTGGTGCGGCAGCAAGAATTTTTAACGATGTATAGATTCCGTTCATCGTTATATCCGCTCCTGTCTGAGAATAGTCCTTTGAATTTTTATCCGAATAAGCGGTTGACAGTGCCACTTCCTTGTTCTTTTCTACATCCATAACATATGGAACTCCACCAAAGTCAAGAGTGTTTACTCCGTCCTCCTGCCATTGATTTTTCCATTTAATCTGCTTTTCCTTTGCGGTATTTAAAGCTCCGCCATTGCGATTTACAAGATTTTTAAAATCATCTATATTCAACGCATATCCGTTACCGTATGCATTGACATGATAGTCCGTATCTCCTTCTTTTGCAAATATTGCCTGATTTGCCATGCTTGAAATGTCAATTGTCTGATAAAGAGTTTCGTTTTCCTCTGCCGATACGGCTGCGGCATTTGCCATGATTACAGACGCAGCCAATACCATACTTAATACCTTTTTCATTAATTTATCTTCCTTTCATGTTTTATTTTTTTGCCGATTATTATAATATCCCCCCTTACTCTCTTATATCGGCGTTTATCTCATTAATATATTAAGAAATTCAAACAATCTATCCTGCTTTTCCACTTCGGCATTATCGGTTATCAAAATAATACCGCTGTCATTTGTGATTACATTTTTCCCGAACGTTTTTATCTCATCAAGGTTTATATAAGCAATTCCGTTATTATTTATTGTATCTTTAACTTCAAATTTATTTTCCCCGAAGGTAACACTTGCACCGTCCGCAATGCCTCCCAAAGCCTTAACGGTTGCTTCAAGCGGCATATATATCTTGTCACCGTTCTTTATCGGTGCATCATTTACATTCTGAGAATATCCGCTGATAACCCCATTTACATACATTTCGCTGTTCCCAATCTTTGCCGCCACGGACTTATTCAAAATATCCTTTGCAAACTGCGGCATATATCCCATTTCGTTTTGGTCAATGTCTGCCAACCCAGGCATGGTTTTTAAGAGCTCCGAATCCGCTTGCAGTTTAAAGTTACTCTTTTTCGCATCTTCAAATCCGGGATCATAATAGCTTACCTGTATATTGTCAAGATTAGATTCACCCTTTTGTGCGTCAGAATATCCGTAGAGTATATTTGTATAGATTCCCGGCGAATATCCGAACGGATAAGACAGCAGTTTATTATAGGTGATAAAATTATTGCTATAATCACTGTGAGGATAAATCATCTGCTTGATTCCCCTATTCACTTGGTACTGATACCATTCCTTTGTTTCAGGGAACTTTTCCATCCATGCGCTGTTGCTGTTTTCCTTATCCAGTCCCATTTTAAAGAAGTATTGAAGTGATTCTTCTTTCCAGCCGTTACTTTGAATACGGTCGTTATAGCGCATGAATATACTTTCCACGCAATCCACGATTATATTGTTATTAAACTTTGAAAAACTGCCGACACACATAAATCCGACCGGAATATTTTCTATAATATTATGATTAACATTAATTGCGTCCGCACTGTTATCACTATATATTCCCACGCGGAACGGGGCTTTGAAGCCGTTTACGTTGATTGACTTTTTAATGTCGTTCTTTTTTACATATTCCGAGGTATCATGAATATAATTATATCTTATCTCCGTGCCGACATACGGGAACATACCGCCGTATATCATTCCCATATCCGATGTTTCCTTTAATCCGTTTGCAAATTCGTTATACTCAACCAGATTGTCATATCCCGTAAACTGCATTAAAGTTCCGGCAGAACCATCAATTGTGTTGTTTCTGATTGTAATTCCACCGCCATTGACTTTTACGGCAGGCGCATATGTTGTCTTGATTCTGCACATATTCTTGAAAAGACAATTTTCTACCGTAATATTCGAATCCTCAAGGGTGTAGTAATTTCCCGAAATAATATCAACTGCTCCATTTCCCATATTCTCAAATTTACAGTTTGATATGCTTATATTTTTATTGGTCAGCTTATACTCTTTTTCCGTCTTGCTCGGAGTAATAAATTTTCCGTTAATAACAACTGCCTTATTTCCAAAATCAGAAAAATCGCAATTATTAAAGCTTACGTCATGCACATCATTCAAAGTCATTCCGCTCGCCTGCGAATATCTGAATTTCAAACCCTTAAAATCAACGTAAGAGAGTTTATTCATTTTTATCATATAGTCATCATTAAAAACAGAAAGATGTATGTCTGCTGTGCCGATATTTTCGCCTTCTTTGGGATAGATATAGAATTTCCCCTCCGCACGGTCGAGATAATATTCGCCCGGTGTATCCAATTCTTCAAGGATATTTTTAAAGTAAAACCTTCCGTTTTCTCTATATCCGCCTTCTGCCGCCCAGTTTAAAGTAAGAGCCTTGTTTTTGCTGTCCCAATTAACAACTTCACAGCCGCACTCGGAAAATTCCCAGCCGACAGGTCCTAAAATATGGACATCATCAGTACTTTTCCAACTGTTTATTCTTTCAGCTGCCTCATCGCTTATTTCAAGAACAGGCTGTTCATCTCCCTCTTCCCAATGCGGCTCACCTTGAACTTCTACAGCCAAATCCCAGTTGTTTGCGTTTACTTTTACGCTTTTTATCGTTGTAAATTGTGAAAGTCCGTATTTGTCACGATTTGGCCAGCGGCTCATTTCATAAGACGAATCATTAACAAATATTTCCATTCCAACCGGATTTTCTTTAGCAAAATAATCTTGCTGTACTCTTGAAACGGAACCCATTTTATCATACAGTCCCATAGCCTTTAAATCGGCAACCAAAACATTCCTTTGCGCCTTTGATGAAAGACGGCTTTTCACTGAATTATCCGAAACCTTTTGAAATCTTTGTCCATCAACCTTATATCCGCCGCTCATAATCGGAGTTTCTCCCGGGAAATTACGGTAAACGATTCGTCCGTTTTCCGTCCCTGAATCCTCTTGCGTAAATTCAAGCATTTCTTCCCACTGATATTCCCCTCCGCGGAAATATACAGTAACACCCTTAGCCTTGTCCGCCAGCGGCAAGCTTTTTATATATTCCTTAACACGTTTCATGCTTGCCATAGGTTCTTCATAGGTACCGTTATTTGCGTCATTCCCTGTCGGCGATACATATAAAACTATTTGTTCCGCCGTTTCCTCCGAAAAAGCCGGTGCACAAATACAAGCCGTCATACATATTGCTAAAATTATGCCAAATATCTTCTTCATGTTTATTTTCTGCCTACTCCTTTCATACATTCAATGTTTTTTCTGTTATAATAACTAAAGTATATCGAAATTTTAATAACTTTACAAGTACATTTGGTAACCTATTCGGCTCTTTTGGTAACATTTTTTTACCAAATTATATTGCAGAGCATTTTTTGATAAAGAATACAAAATCTCCTTTTTTCATCTTAACATTAATTGTATCGGCTACAGTCCTGTTTTGAATCACATCATAATATTCGCCATAAAGGTTTATATTTTCCGATAAATCCGAATGTGCAAATATGCTAAGGAATCGACTATCCGCATAGACTGTTGTATTAACGGGTGCAATGTCTGCACACCCTGCTTCTTCGGCTATTTTTCTGAATAGTTCGCTTGTAAATGACGGAACGGCAAACATAACATTTTTTCCGCCGTCTTTTCTTGTAATCGCCGCCGCTGCAACGTTATCTCCGCTTGGAACATCATCAAATCTGCAATCAGCGGATTCTTCAAGCTTTTTTATATCATGATATCTGTACAAAACCGTCATATCATCATTTAATATTTCAAGGTATGGGATTTTACTTTCGGTTTCAAGCTGTCTGAGCCGAAATCCTGTATTCTCTGCCACATTATTTAAAGATAACGTATTATCGGATACAATTCCAAACGCATAATTAAATACCAGCGTTGTGTCCCTTGAAATGTTACCGTAAATCAATTTTTTCTCTTGCTCTGTTATCCTAAAACAATTCAAAAAGAAAATAACTTTGTAATTATCAAAGGAAATATCCTTTAAATCACTTAAGCGATACATATCATACGCCATTCCCGATAAAGCAACCCTTACTTGACTTTCCTGCATTGTTTTAAGCTGAAATATCTCATTTTGCGATGTAAACATTGCTGAATTCTCGTCTGTAACAAGCAAGATCTCGGCGCACGTTTTTCTATCTTCTTGAATCTTTCGTTTGATATCCAGCATGTGTGATACATTTTCACGCACAATTGCATGATCGTACCAACCGCCAAGCAAGTCCATCCACCAAAACGGAGTATTTAAAGAAAGATTCTTTGCAAACTCTCGCCATAATACCTTTACAAAGCTTTCCACATCATTTTTATCATTCGGATAATCCATTTCATCAAACCACAATTTTTTTCTGTTCACCGAAAGAGGCGGACAATAATAACCGCCCGGTTCTCCGGGGGCATTTCTGTAATATGATTTTGGTGCACAAATAAAATCAATATACAGACAATTCAACACTTCCTCAAGATCAGTATGCCCATGCCTGTCAGCTCCGGCATATAAAATATATCCATGAAAAAATCCTACTGCCTTTCCGGTTTGCTCTTTTACTAATTTTGCAAATTCACATACCGCATCATACGAAACTTTTCTTCTGAAAATATTGTAATCAATATACGAAGTATAGGAATCACCATAGTGAAAGAATTCGGAAATTTCATTTGTATTTTTCAGATATTCCTCACATGTCGGTATCGGAACCGTATCGGCACTGATGTGTTGTACTCCCCATCGTTTCTCCAGTTCTGTTTTGCTCTTATATTTATCAAGACCGAATTTGTAAAAGCTGCGCCTTTCATTAATGCCAAAATCCATAGACATTCCACCCCACATATGAGTTTCTCCGCAACGCCCATATCCTAAATGATATCCTATGATTCTGTCCGCATATTTGCTTTTTTCGATTACATTAATAAATTTTTCTAAATATTTTTTTGCGCTTTTTATCCAATTTTCTGAGGATAGGCTTTGATTGGCGATTCTTGTTCCCGGTTCGCCATCACCGCGAATATTATGGTATTCTCCCCCTATAAGTGCTGAAATTTCTTCCGCATTTTTGGGGCCATTTTCATAAACACATATATCCTCAGGGTGTGTTTTCTGCCACGTCACCGGCGGATTTAGTTTAATTCTCGGCATAAAATAGATTTCAGGGTTTTCTTCCATTAGCCTTGTCAAGATTGCCATCGGGGTTTTGAAATCATATTCATCCTCATCCATCCAGCCGCTTGATAAGATACATGTATGTACTTTTATGCCCGCTCTTGTCATATCGCGGTGATATTTAAAATACACTTCCGGATCTTCATTCAAGATATTATTGTGATCCTTATCAAAAATCGGAGGATCAACACTAAAACCCAATCTTGACCAGAAAATCCCCTCCTTTTTCAATATCCCTAATGCCTGTTTTGTATCCATCGCTATTTTTCTCCTTCGTTTATCAAACGCTGA
>CAUGRT010000003.1 GCA_959602045.1 uncultured Clostridia bacterium
TCAAAAGTATGTCAAAATGATTTTGATGAAATGATATATGCCTAAAAATCGCATAGGTAAGCCGAATTAATACCATAATAAATCTATTTGACTTTTCGGGGAAAATATGCTATAATAATATTATAAGATGTGATGTTTTGTGCCGCTATGGGCGACGGAATGGAGATTAAAATGTATAGTGTGGGCGATAAAGTAGTGCATCCCATGCATGGCGCCGGAACGATAGAAGAGATACGCCAGATAGAGATTGCAGGAAAAAAGAGAAAATATTATTCGGTAAAATTTGCGGTAGGGAGTATGACGACCAACATTCCGATTGATAACAGCGATACGATTGGATTGCGCGATGTGATCGGAAAAGAGGAAGCAAAGAGAGTTCTGGAGAAGTTTATCAGCTTGCCCATCAGCGATGATTTGAATTGGAATAAGCGGCAGCGCGAAAATCTTGTAAAGATTAAATCGGGAGATATTTATCAGGTTTTGGGCGTGTTAAAGGATTTGATGTATCGGGATAAGATTAAGGGCTTATCCACCAATGAGCGCAAAACGCTGGGCAGTGCGCGGCAGATTGTTTTAAGCGAACTGGTGCTTTCGGCGTTCGCGTCAGAGAGTGATATTGAAAACATCATGAATGATACAATAGAAGCATTGATTTAGCACATCTTTTCAGGTGTGCTAATTTTCTGCGGTTTTGTAATCGAAAGGAGAGGGAAAGGATGGTTAGTGCGATTATTGCGGCAGGCGGAAAAGGCACACGAATGGGTGCCGGAATAAACAAGGTTTATTTGCCGCTTTGCGGGAAGGAAATTTTGGCGAGAACCTTATCTGTATTTGAAGCATGTTCCTGCGTTGATGAAGTGATTGTTATTACCGGTGGGTCGGAGCTTGAACGGTTGCAGGAGCTTTCAAAAAAATACAAATTTCGAAAAATATCGGCAGTTGTCATTGGCGGTGCAACGCGTGCGGAATCGGTTTTTCATGGATTGTGCCGCGCTTCGGGAGATTTTATTTTGATTCATGACGCGGCACGTGCGTTAATTACGGAGGATGAGATTCTCCGTGTGTTGACGGATTGCAAGCAATATGGTGCGGCGGCATTGGGGGTAAAATGCAAGGATACGTTAAAAAGAGCCAATCAGAATGGTTTTATTGCAGAAACTCTGGATCGTGAGAACACTTATCAGATTCAGACGCCCCAGGCATTTTCACGTGATATTATCCAAAGGGCGTACGATGCGTCACAGGATTTTGCGGCAACGGATGATTGTGCGTTGGTGGAAAAGTTGGGGATTCCCATTAAGATTACCGAGGGCAGCTACGAAAATATTAAGCTGACAACGCCATCGGATTTGGCGGTGGGAGAAGAAATTTTGAAAAGGAGAAACGCATTATGAGAATCGGACAGGGATATGATGTGCACCGGCTGACAGAGGGGAGAAAGTGTATTCTGTGCGGTGTGGAAATTCCATATGAAAAAGGGTTATTGGGACATTCGGATGCAGATGTGGCGCTGCATGCTTTATCGGACGCGATTTTAGGTGCAGCCGGATTGGGCGACATCGGCAGACATTTTCCGGATAACGATCCGCAATATGCAGGTGCTGACAGCCGGGGATTGCTGCGAATTGTCGTAAAGCTGGCAAAGGACGCCGGATACAGTGTGGGTAATGCCGACCTTACCATCATTGCACAGCGCCCGAAGCTCATGCCTTATATTGAGAAAATGCAAGAAAATGTTGCGGCAGATTTGGATGTGAAAAAAAATCAAGTCAATATAAAGGCAACCACGACAGAGAAACTGGGTTTTGAGGGTCGGGGCGAGGGAATCAGCGCTTTGGCGGTGGTGTTGCTGGAGGAAACCAGATGAACATTTATGATTTTGATAAAACAATCTATCGGAGCGATTCAACGAAGGATTTTTATTTTTACTGTTTGAAAAAATACCCCAAGATTTTTCGCACCGTTCCGATGACGATTTTTGCGTTTGCGTTGTATTTACTGGGGATTTGGAGCAAGACAAAATTTAAAGAGCGGATGTACCGTTTTCTTTGCTATGTAGACGATACGGAACAGGAGGCGGAGCGTTTCTGGGAGCTTCATGCGCAGGATATGCATGCCTATTATCGGACAACTCATCGGGAGGATGATATTGTGATTTCGGCATCCCCGGAATTTTTATTGAAGCCGATTGCAAAGCGGTTAGGATTCGGGCGGCTGATTGCGTCGCAAGTCGATCCGCATACAGGAAAATATACCGGTGAAAACTGTTGGGGTGCAGAAAAGGTGCGGCGGCTTTATGCAGAAATGCCGGAGGTTCAGTGCGAGGTCTTTTATTCGGATTCGTTGTCAGATACTCCTTTGGCGCGGATTGCAAAGCAGGCGTATATCGTAAGGGGGGATCGGCTGATTGAATGGGAGAAAGTGGAGCAAGATCCGAAAGTGCGGTTTAAGCGGATGTTTTTATCGCGGGAGTTTATAATGTTTCTGATTGTCGGGGGAATTAACACCATTAATGGCGTGCTGTTTTCTATGCTATATGGGGGATTGATTCCGAATGTCAATCTTGCTTTTACGGCAGGGTACATTACGTCTACCGTCATATCCTATCTGCTGAACAGCTTTTTGACTTTCCGCGAGCGGCTGAGTGTTATAAAGTATGTGAAATTTTTCATATCCTATATTCCGAATTTTATCATTCAGCAACTTGTAGTGCTGGTGGTTTATAATATTTTGGGACTGCATCGGCTGATTGCCTATATTCTGGCGGCGGTGATCGGCGTGCCGGTGACTTTTTTACTGATGAAAATTTTTGCTTTTAAAAAGAAATAAACAGGAACAAATCAAAAGATGTTTTTCATTGCCAAAATAGAATGAAAAACATCTTTTTTTTATAAGCTAATTCAAAAATTCTTTGCAGTATCGGTCAATACCCTCGGCAATGGAGCGACCGATTTGGTCGGATTCGTTTCTCAGAATTTCAAGATCGCTGCTGTTATCAAAGAACCCGATTTCGAGATAGGCAATCGTAATCGGGCATTTGCAGAACAGCACAAGTTCCGGAAGTGCGTCATATCTGCCGCCGGAATAGGCAGACAAATCCGTATTCGCTACGATTTGATCATTAATATATTTTCCGAGCGTGTTTCCGCTTTGTACATAGTCCGAAGAAATTCCGCCTTGATCATAATCACCGCTCAATGCAATATAAGCGCTGCCGCGACCACCGCCGGCGTTGGAATGAATACAAACGAATAAATCCGCGTCGGGCGCTTGTGAAGTATCGTTATTCGGATAGCAATAGGTCAGGCGCTTTGTCATAGAGGGGTTATCGTTGGCGGTCGGACGGGCAAGACGAACCTCATAACCCTTTTCTTCGAGATATTGTTTGGCGTATTGGACGTTTGAAAGGGTAAGATCCGGCTCGATTTCGCGATCACCGTTCGCCATAGAGTACCAACAGGAACCGCCGGAGGGGACTCTGCCCGAACAGCCCCATCCCTCGCAATCCTGCCAGGTAGTTCCGGACTTCCAATGCCGCCATTCGCCCCATGTACCCTTGCTTTCATTATAAAGCCAACCTTCACTGCGCTTTTCATCATCATTCATATATCCGGAATCCTTGCCATGACCGGCATCCAATACGATGATTTTCTTGGGTGCAGGAGTCGGCATCGGCTCCGGTACGGCATTTTCGCCGATAAAAGAAGGATATTCCAGCTTATCTTTGATTTTGTTGTAAGTACGCATCAGCATGACAGCAGCATTACCGCGGGTGACAAATCCGCTTCCGCCAAAGGTATTGTCGGCATATTCATTTAAAATGCCCTCATTTTTTGCAATTTTCACAAAATCCTCTGCCCACGGGGATACGCCGTCACGATAATTCAGTGCAATATCGGGAACGGATGTATGATTCTTTGATTGGAGAACCCTTGCAAGAACAGCAATCAACTGCTCTTTGGTAATGTTTTCATTCCCGTGAAAGGTACCATCGGAAAAACCGTTAATAAGCCCCTCTTTCGCGGAGGATGCCGCAACATAGTAGTACCAGTCGTATTTGGTTACATCGGAAAAGCCGCACTCCAATGTGTTATCCATCTTGTTCAGCATGCGGAGCATCACAGCGGCAAGCTCAGCACGGCTGATCATTTTGAAAGGGGAGAACTCCGTATCGGAGGTACCGTTGATATATCGTTTTTCCACCAACGTCCGAACGGCATCCTGCATTTCGGCGTTCATGTCTGCCATATCCTCAAAATCCGCGAAAACCGCGGTAGAGGTGAACAGCATAAATGCTATGACCAATGCAATAATTTTTTTCATATAAATCGTTCCTTTCTGAATGAGTATTTTATCTTTGCGTTAAAAAGTGCATGTGTTTTCATTTTATGTAGGTGAGTTCCGCGCAGCGTAGCGGATGTCTGAGCCGGAATAGAATGAAAATACATGCACTTTCAATCCGGAGTTTTGTTCTGCAATGCGCTATTGAAAAAAATAACCGCGGCTGTAATATAAGCCGCGGTTATATTAATATTCTCTGTCCCAGACCTCTTTGTAGAAATCTACATAGTCGGTATTTTTGTCTTTCATTTGCTGAATTGCTGCTCTGGGGTGTTGGTTCAAAAGCCCAGTGATGATATACGGAATATCACAACCCCATTCCAAACCTTGCTCTTTGAGCTTTAACATATGCTCTTGGATGAATTTCAATACATAAATCAATCTGTATCGTGGATTTTTCAGAAATCCCATCAATCCCTCCAGAATACAATTCCCGGCACCTCTGCCCATGCCCATCATGGTGGCATCCAGATAGCTTACGCCGTATGCGGCTGCTTCAATGGTATTGGCAAAAGCCATTTGCTGATTGTTATGCGCATGGATACCGATTTTTTTGTCGTACTTTTCACCGTATTTGCAGTACATTTCGCTCAATTCCCGAATCTGTTCCGGGTATAATGAACCGTAGCTGTCCACAATATAAATAACATCAACACTGCTTTGTCCCAAAAGATCAAGCGCCTGCTCAATATCTTTGTAATTGGCGGTTGATACAGCCATGATATTCACACTGGTTTCATAACCTTTTTCATGACATTGTTCAATCATTTCAATCGCTGCCGGAATCTGATGGATGTACGTGGCAATCCGAATCAAATCCACAACGCTGTCCTGCTTGTCCGGAATATCATCAATTTCTGTTCTTCCTACGTCCGCCATAACTGCGATTTTCATATCGCTGTCGTTATTGCCGACAATCTTTCTGATGGATTCCTCATCACAGAATTTCCACGGACCGAACTTGTTCACATCAAATAAATCCTTTGACGCCTTATAGCCAAACTCCATGTAATCTACGCCGGCTTTGATATTCGCCTGGTAAAGCTCTCTGACAAATTCATCGTCAAAGTAAAAATTATTTACCAGTCCTCCGTCACGCAGTGTTGCGTCCACGACCTTAATGTCGGGACGAAAAGTCAAAAGTGTACCTTTTGTTCCCATATTTAGTTCCTCCTACCGTATTACTGTACCGCAGGGCTCATTCCTGTGGTATTTATCATTATAACACTTTCCTACGTACCTGTCAATAATTTTTTTGATTTCTTACGAATTTTTCCTGCCAATTAATAGTTTCTGCTCTTGATTGCGCGTTCAGCGTCACGCCGCGCGTCCCTTTTGGCAATATCCGCACGTTTATCATAGAGCTTTTTGCCTTTTGCCACGGCAAGAGAAACCTTGACAAGCGAATTTTTCAGATACACCGAGAGGGGAATCAACGTTAATCCCTCCTGCTGAATCTGACCGATCAGCTTGCGGATTTCTTTTTTGTGCAGCAGAAGCTTGCGAACTCTTAACGGGTCTTTATTAAAAATATTTCCCTGTTCAAACGGCGAGATATTCATTCCCTTGATAAAAACCTCACCGTTATCCACGGAAGCATAAGCGTCTGTGAGATTGACTTTGCCCAGACGAACGGATTTCACCTCTGTTCCGGCAAGCTCAATGCCACATTCTATCGTTTCTAAGATAAAATATTCATGACGCGCCTTTTTGTTCTGCGCCAGAATTTTCATATTTGTAGCAGCCATATCTAAAACCTTTCCTATTTATATTGGTATGACGAGTGTTAGCCTCGATGCATGCGCTTTTTGTTTTCCAGGTACCTGCGTTCGCCGGTTGCATAGAGCAGACGCGAATAGGTGTCCGTGCCTTTGTCAACCTGCGGAACAACTGCGGGTTTGTCGTGTTCATCCAGTGAAACCATCGTGAAAAATGCGGTAAGCGCAATTTGCGTTTCGCCGGTATATAAATTTTCAGATTCGACCGTGACGAACACCTCCATCGAGGAAACCCCGGCATAAACGACGCGCGCGGTACATTTTACATAGTCGCCGATTCGAACCGGTTTCTTAAAGCATAATTCATCTACGCGTGCCGTAACCACATTGGTATGGCAATGCTTCTGCGCGGCGATTCCAGCGGTGGAATCCATCATTTTAATAATCTCTCCGCCATGCACATTACCGGCAGGATTTGCCTGATGGGGAAGAACCTGTTCTGCGGAAATTGCAATCGAATCCTCTTGTTTTTTTATAGTCATAAATGTTCTCCTAACAATAAATCCATATCTGAGATTCGGCGATAGGAACATTCATCTGTTTTTAGTCTATTACGGCTCAAACATCCGCATGCGCGGAACTCGCCTTCATAGACTAAAAAACGGATGAATGTTCAGCCGTATTTTACGAATCTATATACCTTATTATACCACAATTATTCAAAAAGGTAAATAAAAAAATTAAAAAATCTCTAAAAGATTTTCAGCATAAATCGTCAGAAGTGACGATTTATCCCTAAAACACACGCCGATCTTTGTGTTTGATGTATAATTTGAACAAAGAAATAAAAAAATTAAAAAAAGGATTGATATTAGAGGTAAAATTAGTTATAATATATTATAATGGGTTATTTTATAATTACTAATCGAAACAGAAAAAAGAATTACAAGTTTGAAAAAATTGCCCATTTATCAGGGGTGGTATCCTTGTATAGCACCATGATTGCATAACAGCACTCTGAACGATTTTTCAAACTTGATTTTGTGCCTTACAGAAAGGAATGGTCATAATAATGGACGATAAACAGAGTATGGCGGAGCTGTTGTTTCCGCATATTACAAAAACACCTGCTGATTTTGAGGAGCAATACCCCGAAAGAAATTTATCGGATGGGGCAAAGGTAACGAGATTTGCACCGAGCCCGACAGGATTTTTGCATATGGGAAGCCTTTTTGCGGCGTTAATCGGTAAGAGAACGGCGCAGGACAGCGGCGGTGTGTTTTATCTGAGAATCGAGGATACCGATAAAAAGCGCGAGGTGGAGAACGGCGTAACCGGAATGGTAGAAGGGCTGCGGAACTTTGGCGTTGAAATTGATGAGGGGATGCTGAGTGAAAAGGAAAGCAAAGGAAATTACGGCCCTTATATCCAGAGTGAGAGAACCCCGATTTATCAAGCCTATGTAAAAGCTTTGGTAGCAAAGGGTCTGGCATATCCTTGTTTTATGACCGAGGAAGAAATCAGTGCGGTTCGTGCCGGACAGGAAGCGGAAAAGAAGCTGCCGGGAATTTACGGAGATTATGCGAAATACAGAACTATTTCCTATGAAGAAGCAAAGCAGCGCATTGAAAACGGTGAGGAATATGTGGTAAGACTGTTGTCACCCGGAAAAGAAGAAAACCGAATTGCCTTTGAGGATGAAATTAAGGGCAGAATTGAAATGCCGGAAAATATTTTGGATGTGGTGCTGCTCAAAAAGGACGGAACGCCTACATATCATTTTGCGCATGCGGTAGACGATCACTTAATGCGCACGACTGATGTTATCCGCGGAGATGAGTGGATTTCCTCCGCTCCGATTCATTTGCAGCTGTTTGATGTTTTAGGCTTTACCGCACCGCGGTATGCGCATATCGCGCCGCTGCAAAAGGAGGATGCCGAAACCGGCGGAAAGAGAAAGCTTTCCAAGAGAAAGGATCCGGAGGCGGCTGTGGATTATTATCGGCAGGCAGGCTATCCGGCAGAGGCTGTAATTGAGTATTTGCTGACGATTGCCAATTCCAATTTTGAGGAATGGCGGTTGGAGCATCCGTTGGCGGATTTGGACGAATTTCACTTTTCGCTTTCAAAAATGAGCAAGGCAGGTGCGTTGTTCGATTTGGCAAAGCTCAACGATGTTTCTAAAAACTATATCTGCACCTTGAGCGCCGAGGAGGTTTTTGACATGACATCGGCGTGGGCGAAAGAATATAATGAGAAATTATTCAATTGCCTGATGGACAATGAAGAATATGCAAAGGCGATTTTTGCGATCGAACGCGGCAATGAGAAACCGCGTAAGGATATTGGGAAATGGGAGGACGTTGAAAATTATGTTTCCTATTTCTATGATGAGCTGTGGGACAAGCAGCTGGATTTTGCGGAGAATCTTTCTCATGAGGATATGATAGAGATTTTGGAAACCTATAAGCAGCTTTACAGTGAAAATGATTCGGCGGAGGAATGGTTCCCGAAGGTTCGGGAAATGGCAGTGGAATTGGGTTATGCCAAAGCACCGAAGGTTTATAAGAAGAATCCGGACGAGTACAAAGGGCATGTCGGCGATGTTGCCGGGACAATCCGTGTTGCCGTAACCGGCAGAAGAAATACGCCGGATTTGTATGAGATTCTTCAGACGCTCGGTACGGATGAGGTGATGAAACGTCTGGATCGTGCGATTGAGAGTCTGGAATAGAATCCGGAACATTTCAATGATTGATTTTACAAGCACTTACAAAGAACAAATAAAGAAAGGATAAAGCAAGATGGAAGAGAATTTCAGCAGAAATTTTATCGAAGAAGCAATTGATAAGGATTTGGAAAGCGGTGCCTATACGCATGTACAAACGCGTTTTCCGCCGGAGCCGAACGGATACCTGCATGTAGGGCATGCCAAGGCGATTTGCATTGATTTCGGAATGGCGGAGAAGTATCAGGGCGTGTGCAATCTGCGTTTGGATGATACCAATCCGACGAAAGAGGATACCGAATATGTGGACGCAATCAAGCAGGATATTGAATGGTTAGGCTTTAAATGGGGAAGCGTTCTGTATGCGTCCGATTACTTTGACGATATTTATGCCGCGGCAATCAAGCTGATTCAAAAAGGAAAGGCATATGTCTGCGATCTTTCTGCTGATGAAATTCGGGAATATCGCGGTTCGTTAAAGGAGCCGGGAAAAAACAGTCCGTATCGTGACCGCTCGGTGGAGGAAAATCTGGATTTGTTTGAGCGAATGACAAAGGGAGAGTTCCCGGATGGCTCAAAGGTGCTGCGTGCAAAGATTGATATGGCATCACCAAATCTGAATATGCGTGATCCGGTGATTTATCGGATTTTAAGAGCACACCATCACAGAACGGGAGATAAATGGGTGGTATATCCGATGTATGATTTGGCACATCCCATTTCCGATACTGTTGAGGGCGTTACTCATTCCTTGTGTTCTTTGGAATTTGAAGATCACAGACCGCTTTATGACTGGGTTTTGCAGGAGGTTGGCTATGAAAAGCCCTCCCGTCAGATTGAGTTTGCGAGAATGAATCTGAATTATACGCTGACCAGTAAGAGAAAATGCCTGAAGTTGGTGAAGGATCATATCGTTTCCGGATGGGATGATCCGAGAATGTCTACGCTTTGCGGTATGAGAAGACGCGGTTATACGCCGGCGGCAATTCGCGATTTCTGCGAGCGTATCGGCGTTTCAAAGGCAAACAGCGTTATTGACTTTGCGCTGTTAGAGGCTTGTCTGCGTGAAGATTTGAATAAAAAAGCGCCGCGTGCTATGGCGGTTTTGCGACCGATTAAGCTGGTAATTGATAACTATCCTGAAAATCAAACCGAGGAGATTGAGGTTGAGGTTAATCCTGAAGATCCGTCTATGGGAACGAGAAAGGTTGAATTTTCTAAGGTTCTGTATATTGAAGAAGATGATTTCATGGAGGACGCACCGAAAAAATATTTCCGCTTAAAGATCGGAAATGAGGTTCGTTTAAAGGGTGCATATTATGTAACGGCTGTCAGCTGCGTTAAGGATGAAAACGGCAAGGTGACAGAGGTTCATTGTACCTACGATCCCGAAACACGCGGAGGACAATCTCCGGACGGACGTAAGGTTAAGGGGACGATTCATTGGGTCAGTGCAGCACATGCAGTGACGGCGGAGGTTCGTCTTTATGACCGGCTGTTTAACGTGGAAAATCCATCAGATGAAAGTAAGGTCGGAAGCTTTACCGATAATTTGAATCCGGATTCTATGATTGTTCTGGACAATGCAAAAATTGAGAGTACGTTAACGGATTTGAAGCCGGGCGATTCATTCCAATTTATGCGCCAGGGGTATTTCTGTGTGGATCCCGATTCAACCGAAACCAGACCGGTATTTAACCGATCGGTTGGATTAAAAGATAGCTGGGCAAAGATTCAGAAGTAAATATTTCGGAAAATTTGAAGGGAAGTAATGATGATGAATTATGAGAAATTTTATGCGGATCGGGTAAAGCCGATGAAAGGCTCTGCAATCCGTGAGATGTTTAAGAGAATGGCAGATCCGGAGATTATATCACTTGCTGGCGGCAATCCGGCTTCGGAGCTGTTTCCGGGGGATGAGCTTTCAAAAATCGCCGGAAAGATTCTGATGACAAACCCGGTCGGCGCACTTCAATACGGAACAACAGACGGTGTTCCGGCAATGAAGCAATGCGCAATTTCGCGTGCAAAGAAGGTTAATTCCGTAAAGGATACCGATGAAGTGCTGATTATGACAGGTGCTAATCAAGGAATTGATCTTACGGCAAAGTCCTTAATCAATAAGGGTGATAAAATTATCGTGGAAAGTCCGAGCTTTATCGGCAGCTTGAATGCATTCAGAACTTATGAAGCGGAGCTTGTTGGTGTGCCGATGGATGATGACGGAATGAATATGGAGGCACTGGAAGAAGCGTTGAAAAATAATGAGGGTGTAAAGATGATTTACACGATTCCGACTTTCCAGAATCCTACCGGAACAACGATGCCGTTGGAGAAAAGACAGCGCTTGATTGCTTTGGCAAATCAGTATGATGTGGTGGTACTGGAGGATAATCCTTATGGAGATCTGCGGTTCCGCGGCGAGGATGTACCGACAATCAAATCGCTCGATACTGAGGGTCGGGTTATTTATGCAGGGTCTTTTTCAAAAATTCTGTCACCGGGAATGCGTCTGGGCTACATAATCGGCGCGCCGGAGTTTTTGGAGAAAATCGAGATTTTGAAACAGGTAAATGATGTGCATACGCCGGTACTTACTCAGCTGATGTGCGTTGAGTTTATGAAAAAATATAACATTGATCAGTATATTGAAAAGAATCGTGCGCTTTATAGCAAAAAGTGTGCGGTGATGCTGGAAGCGATGGAAAAATACTTTCCAGCAGGCAAGGTACGTTGGACGGTTCCGGACGGAGGAATTTTCCTCTGGTGTGCGTGTGACGGAATTGAGGACATTACGCCGGTTATGAACAAGGCACTGGAAAAGAAGGTTGCAATTGTTCCCGGCTCGAATTTCGCGATTGACATGACGGCGCCATCCAATCAATTCAGACTGAATTATTCATCCGCCACTCCGGAAAAGATTGAGGAGGGCATCCGCCGTCTGGGTGAAGCGCTTACGGAAGTATTGTAAAAAGGAGCTTGCAGGAATATGGAAACAGAGGTTAGAAAGAGAATTTTCTCGGGGGTTCAGCCATCAGGAAATATTACATTGGGAAATTATTTGGGAGCAGTCAAAAATTTTGTGGATTTACAGAACGATTATGACTGTATCTATGCAATTATGGATTTACATTCCATCACCGTGCGTCAGAATCCGGCAGATCTGCGTCGGAGAACGCTGGAGCTTTTGGCGTTATATCTGGCATGCGGCATTGACCCCGAAAAGAATATTTTATTTGTTCAGTCACAGAATCCGCATCATGCCGAATTGGGTTGGGTACTGAACTGCTATACTTATATGGGCGAGCTGCAAAGAATGACGCAGTTTAAAGATAAGTCTGCAAAGCATGCCGATAACATCAATGCCGGTTTGTTCACTTATCCGGTGCTGATGGCAGCCGATATTTTACTGTATCAGACGGATTTGGTTCCGGTCGGCAAGGATCAGATGCAGCATATCGAGATTTGCCGTGATATTGCACAGAGATTTAATGGGATTTACGGCGATGTCTTTAAAATTCCGGAGGGATTCTTACCTAAGGCAGGCGCTAAGGTTATGAGTCTTCAAGAACCGACAAAGAAGATGTCAAAATCCGATGAAAATCCGAAGGCTTATATTTCGATGATGGATGATTTTAATGTCATTGCCAAGAAGATTAAGAGTGCGGTAACGGACAGCGAGGGTGTGATTGAATACCGTGCTGACGATGAATCAAAGGCAGGAATCAATAATCTGCTTACGATCATGTCGGCAGTCACCGGAAAAACGATTGAAGATGTGGTGAAAGAATACAGCGGTCAGGGCTACGGTCAGTTTAAGAGTGATGTAGCCGATGCGGTTGTTGAGATGATTCGCCCGATTCGCACACGCTATGACGAAATCATACAGGATAAAACTTATTTAAAGCAGATCTGCGAGGATGGCGCACAAAAGGCATATGCGGTTTCACGCAGAACGATGAATAAGGTTTATAAAAAGGTTGGATTTATCCAGAAGTAAAATACAAAAGGTAATTGTAAACAGTAATTCTGAATTGAGATTTTATTTGTTTTTCAATTCATGTAGGTGAGTTCCGCGCATGCGGATGTCTGAGCCGGAACGGAGTGAAAAATAGATAAAATCTCTGCGCACCACACTTGGCTGTTGGCATATTTTACGATTGCCGAAAAATAAAACATAACAGGTAATTGTAAACAGTAATTCTGAATTGAAATTTTATCTGTTTTTCAATTTGTGTAGGCGAGTTCCGCGCATGCGGATGTCTGAGCCGGAACAGAGTGAAAAACAGATAAAATTTCCACGTGCAACACTTGGATGTTTAGAGTAGACCCGATAAAATTTCCGCACGACACATTTGGATAATTAAGTCGAAAATGAAAAAAAGGATAAAACTCTGAATACTTAAAAATTTTACAATCACCTATAAAAAACAAACCCGGGAGATTTGTTTAATTGATGCCGCCGTTCATGGCGGAATGGAGGATTATTATGGAAACACAACAGGTCTTGTATATGATATTTGCGTTTATCATATCTTTTGTTTTCACCTTTGCGACAACGCCGCTGGTCAGACGTTTGGCGTTTCGGATCGGGGCGATTGATGTTCCGAAGGACGCAAGGCGTATGCATAAAAAACCGACACCGCGAATTGGCGGATTAGCAATCGTTTTCGGATTTTTGGTAGCGACACTGTGCTTTGCAAATATGTCGCGGCAGCTTGTCGGGACGCTTTGCGGAGCGGCGATTATTGTCGGCATGGGTATTATTGATGATTGCCATGCTCTGGATGCAAAGCTGAAATTTGTGATTCAGATTATTGCGGCGCTTGTGGTGGTTTTTGCAGGAAACATTAAGATTGACGTCTTTACCAATCCGAATATTTTCAGCAATGACCCGTATTGGGTGCTTCCGGAATGGCTGTCGGTTACGCTGACCGTAATTTGGATTGTGTTTATCACCAATGCCGTCAACTTTATTGACGGATTGGATGGTCTGGCGGCAGGCGTCAGCGCGATTATGTCGGTTTCTTTGGTATTCATATCCATTCGCGTCGGGGAATATTCGATTGCTATTTTGGGAATCGCTTTGATGGGTTCTTGCTTTGGATTTTTACCTTTCAATTTTAACCCGGCAAAGATATTCATGGGCGATACCGGATCAACATTTTTAGGATTTATGTTGGCAACCTTATCCATTCAAGGCGTATTTAAGAGCTATGCGGTGATTTCGTTTGCCGTACCGCTGCTGATTTTGGGACTGCCGCTGTTTGACGCAAGCTTTGCCATGATTCGGCGCGTTGCAACCGGAAAAAGTCCGATGGTAGCGGATCGTGGACATTTGCATCATCGCTTGATTGATATGGGATTTTCGCAAAAGCAGACGGTATTTATCTTGTACGCCATCAGCGGTGTTTTGGGAATTACGGCTGTTTTATTGGCAGAAAGCGGTGCATTAAGAGCGTTGCTGCTGCTGATTTGCGTTTTGATTTTGCTTTTGATAGGCTCTTTACTGGGAAAAAACAGTTATGTGCATCATATAGAAAAATCCGAAACGGATGAAGAAAATAAAACCGAATAAAGATGTGAAACCGGGAACTTTGTGCTTTCGGCACGGAAAGGGATAGTGAAATGAAAAAGCTTAAAGTAATGACGGTCTTTGGGACAAGACCGGAGGCAATTAAAATGGCGCCGTTGGCGATTGAATTGAAAAAGTATGACGAGATCGAACCGATTGTCTGCGTCACGGCACAGCATCGGCAGATGCTGGATCAGGTTTTAGAAATTTTCAATTTGAAGCCGGATTATGATTTGGATATTATGAAAACCCGTCAAACGCTGATCGGAATTACAACGCGTGTACTGGAGGGAATGGACGAGGTTATCAAAAAGGAAATGCCGGATATTGTTTTGGTTCATGGCGATACCTCCACCAGCTTTGTCGCAGCATTGGCGGCATTTTATAATCAAGTTCGTGTGGGACATGTTGAGGCAGGTCTTAGAACTTATGACAAATATTCTCCGTTCCCGGAGGAAATGAATCGTCAGCTGACCGGACGAATTGCGGATTTGAACTTTTCGCCGACAGAGCAGAACCGTTTGAATTTATTGAAAGAAAATGTGCCGGAGGACTCGATCTATATTACCGGAAATACCGTTATTGACGCATTAAAGACAACGGTAAAGGAGCAGTATACTTTTAAGGAGGACGCGTTAAATCATATTGATTTTGCGAATCGGCGTGTAATTATCGTTACGGCGCACAGACGGGAAAATCTCGGAGAGCCGTTGGAAAATATTTGCAATGCTTTAAAGCATATTGTGACGAAATATGAGGATGTGGAACTGGTTTATCCGGTGCATTTGAATCCGGCTGTTCGGGAAACGGCATTCGGGATTCTCGGCGGATTGGATCGTGTTCATCTGATTGATCCGATTGATGTCGAGGATTTGCATAATGCGATGGCAAGAAGTTTTATGGTGATGACAGACAGCGGCGGTATTCAGGAGGAAGCGCCGGCTCTGGCAAAACCGGTACTGGTATTAAGACGCGAAACGGAACGTCCGGAGGCTGTCGAGGCAGGTACGGTAAAGATTGCAGGCGTGGATAAAAATGTAATTATCTCTATGGCGGAAGAATTATTGGAAAATGAAGAAGCTTACCATAAAATGGCGCATGCGGCGAACCCCTACGGCGATGGAGAAGCATCCCGAAGAACGGTCGAAGCCATTTTATACGCATTTGGCAGAAGAGCGGAAAAGCCGGATCATTTTACGGTAAAATAAAAGCATAGCGGCAGGGGGAATAGCCGCTGTTTGCGTACATACGCAAATCAGGTTGGAATCTTGTGATTTTGCGAGGGGAGGTAATGGGGATCATGAAAAATCTTCTTGATGTCATTGCGCAGCTTCTGGAACAAAAGAAGTATATGTCCGTAAAAGAAATCATCAGTGAGGAAAATGCCGCGGATTTGGCAGGCTTATTTGATGAACTTTTCGGAGAAAATTTCGAGGAACAAAAAGAATTTTTGATTTTATTTCGGCTTTTGCCAAAGGATTTGGCGGCAGAGGTTTTCGCATTTATGAACCCCGACATGCAGAAGCATTTGATTTCGGCGTTTTCGGATTCGGAGCTGCGTGAGATGCTTGCCAATGCGTTCATTGACGATACGGTTGATATGATTGAGGAAATGCCGGCGAATGTTGTGGCAAGAATCCTGCAAAATTCATCAACCGGAGCGCGGAAAGCGATTAATGCCATCCTGCGATACCCGAAGGACAGCGCGGGCTCGATTATGACAATCGAGTACGTCAGCTTGCATCAGGATATGACAGTGGGGGAGTCTTTCGCAAAAATACGGCGCGTGGGCGTGAACAAGGAAACCATCTATACCTGTTATGTGACCGAAAACCGAAAATTGGTGGGAATTGTAACGGTAAAGGATTTATTTCTTGCCGAGGAGGACGATCGTATCGGCGATATTATGGAAACGCATATTATCAGCGTTGATACGATGGAGGATAAGGAAGTTGTGGCGAACATGTTCCGCAAATACGACTTCCTTGCGATTCCGGTTACCGATCGTGATGGGCGATTGGTCGGAATCGTTACATTTGATGACGCGATGGACGTTATCCAGGAAGAAAATACGGAGGACGTAACCAAGATGGCGGCGATCGCGCCGAATGAGGATACGTATTTCAGAACCGGCGTTTTCAAACATGCAAAAAGCCGTATCGGATGGCTGTTGTTTTTGATGATCAGCGCCACGATTACGGGGATGATTACCACAAAATATGAAAATGCATTTGCGGTGCTGCCGATTCTGGTTTCATTTATGCCGATGATTATGGATACCGGCGGAAACTGCGGTTCACAAAGCTCGACATTGATTATCCGTGGTTTGGCACTGGAGGAAATTAAATTTTCTGATTTCTTCAGGGTGGTATTCAAGGAGTTCAGGATTGCGATTATTATCAGTGCGGTGCTGGCGGTCGTCAACGGGATTCGGATTTGGCTGATGTACAATCATGATATGAAGCTGGCAATCACAGTTTCATTGTCCATTATCTTTACGGTCATTCTATCCAAGCTGATTGGTGCAATGCTACCGATGCTGGCGAAAAAATGTCATTTGGACCCGGCATTGATGGCGGTGCCGCTGATCTCGACAATTGTGGACAGCTGCTCTATTTTCATCTATTTCAACATTGCAATGATGGTATTTGGAATGAAATCATAATAAAAAAAGTCCCTTCAGACGGTAGACCAAAATAAAAACACCTTAATTTTTGATATAATATAATATCAAGAATCGAGGTATTTTTGTTATGTGCAAAAAAAGCAACCGACAAGAAAAATAAGAACAGCTTCCTATATACGGTCTGTTTATGCTTTTTTTCGTTTTAGTACAAGTAATCCCAAAATCAACAGCACCGGGAAAATGATTGCCGCCAATAAACCTAATTTCAAGTTATCGTCAGCAGCGCCGGAAATCAGACCGACAAGCGTCGGACCGCCGCTGCACCCAATATCGCCGCCTAATGCGAGCAGGGCAAACATCGTTGTTCCGCCGGTCGGGATACGCTTTGACGCGATACTGTAGGTTCCCGGCCATAGGATTCCTACAGAAAATCCGCATAATCCGCATCCGATCAGCGCAATCGCAGGATTTTTGATACAGCCGGCAATCAGATAGCTGATCACGCATAAGACAGAACTGAAAAGCATGGAGTTTTTCAGACTTACTTTTTTGCTGATTTGTGCATAAAGCAGTCTGGAGGAACCCATCATTGCCGCGAACATGCAGGTTCCCAATACGTCACCGGTGGATTTTGAGATATTCAAGCCTTTTTCCGCGAACGCTGAAACCCATTGTGACATTGCCTGTTCCGCTGCTCCGGAGCATACCATTAACACAAACATCAGCCAGAACATTCCCTGCGTCAGCAATCCGCCAAATCCGGAATGGGTTTCTTCTGTCATCATTTTCGGAATCGGTACACGCAGAAAATGAATCAGATTGACGATGGGGAGGATTGCCCATAAAAATGCCGCAATGCGCCAGTTTTCCATACCGAACAGGACGAAAAACAGCGTTGACAGCAAAACAACGGCAACATGTCCCCAGCAGTAAAAGGAATGTAAAAGACTCATGATCCCGGCTTTATGATCCGAGGGACAAGCATCCACCAACGGACTAACAACCACTTCGAGCAGACCGCCGCCGATTGCATACAATAGAATGGAAATTAACATTCCCGTATAAGGATCCATTATGTAGGGCAGGATTCCCAACGCCAAAATTCCGGCAGCAGCCATTGCATCCGCGAGAATCACAGACGCCCGATACCCGATTTTGTCGATAAACCCGGCTGAAACCAAGTCAATCACAAGCTGTATTGTGAAGTTGATCGTAACCAGAAATGTGATTTTGGATAGCGGAATCCCGAAGTCCTGATTAAAAAAGACAAATAAGAGCGGGATAAAATTATTCACGATTGCCTGCACGATATATCCCATGCAGCAGGCACGGATTGTTGTATTATAATTTTGATTCATCATATCACCTGTTTGTTTTCGGAGGCCGCGCGCCAAAGTATTGATATACATTGCATTGCAGCATACCGTTGTAAATTTTTCGCCGTTTGTCGGCACGTTTCCCAAAGAGCTTTTCGAAATTTTCATTCGAGGTTAGAATATAGTAGCTCCAGCGGTCAAAGCGGCTGAAGCTTTTGCCGAGATTTCGATATAACGTTTCACATTCCCGACGTTCGCCCATACGCTCACCGTATGGAGGATTGCAGATAATGCTACCGTACGCCTCCGGTAAAAATACATTTTCCGCTTTTTCCTGCTTCACTTGAATGAATTGTCCGACACCGGCTTTTTCGGCGTTGCTTTGCGTAAGCTGAACGCATGCCGGGTCTATATCGGAAGCGTGAATTTCAAGCGGTACATTTTTCTCAAGGCTTTTCGCTTCTTCGGATACATCGCGTCGCAGTGTATCACTAATCTGCTCAAAATGATCCGCCGCAAAGGTTCGGTTGAATCCCGGAGCGATGTTACGCTTAAACAGGGCACCCTCGATCGGAATCGTGCCGGAACCGCAAAAAGGATCGAGCAGGGGATATTCGAATTTCCAGTAGCTCATCATCACCATTGCCGCGGCAATCGTTTCTCTTAACGGTGCGGCGTTGGAAAATTGGCGGTATCCGCGCTTGTGCAGCGGTGCGCCGGAGGTGTCAATCATCAGCGTGACGCGATCCTTTAAGATAGAGAATTGGACGCGGTATTCGGCGCCGTCCTCCGGCAGCCATTCTATTCCGTAGGCGGCACTCATTCGCGAGGCAATTGCCTTTTTGATGATGGCTTGACAGTCGCGTACACTGGCAAGCTGAGATTTTACGGAGTGACCTTTTACGGGAAAGGCACAATTTGATGGGAGAAAAGGTTCCCATTCGATTGCCTTTGTCTGCTCAAAAAGCTCATCAAAGGTGACGGCTTGAAATTCAGCCGTTTTAATTAAAACCCGTTCGCCGGTTCGAAGCCATAAATTTACCCGATAGACATCGCGGTAATTTCCTTTGAAGGTCACCCGTCCGTCCTCGACAGAGGTCGTTTCATAGCCTAACCACCGCAGCTCTTTTGCGGTGAAAGCCTCTAAACCGAATAGGGTGGGAATTACAATTTCAAATTGCTCTGTTTTATCCATGTCGTCTTTTTCCTCTTTTTTTCACGAATCTTTTTCTCGATCGTCTTTGATATTGCTTTTGTGCCTCGATTTTTGCCGATAACACCTCGGCACGGCGGAATTTTCGGAACATGCTTTCCGAAGCGTCATGGCTGAGTACAAAATCAATTTGCCTTGCCAAAACATTCGCTTTCATCAGTACAACATCGACTGTATCGCCAATCCGATAGAGAACCCCCGTTTTTTCGCCACTCAGCGTGGACGCGGTATCGTCATACACAAAATAATCTCCGGTCATATTTTCAACGCGAATCAATCCCTCTACGGAATTTTCAAGCTCGACAAAAATACCGAAGCCGGTGATTCCGGAGATCACACCGGTAAACTCCGCACCGACAAAGGTGGACATGTATGCTGTTTTCATTAAATCATCCACATCCCGTTCCGCACGCTCAGCGTTAATTTCTGTTTCAGAGGAACGTTTGGCAGCTTCTGCGGTAAAGCGTTCAAAATAACCGCGCCGCTGCTCGGAAAGACCGGTATCCATAAATTCCTTTAAAATCCGATGAATGGTCAAATCCGGATAACGCCGAATGGGGGACGTGAAATGGCAGTAATACTTTGCACTTAATCCAAAGTGACCGAGATTGTTCGGCTTGTATTCCGCTTTCATCAATGAATGAAGCATGGTTGAGGCAACCATGCGCTCCTCCGGCGTGCCTTTTACCGCTTCGAGAATTTTTTGCAGCGCTTTCGGATGCACCGGATTTTCTTTGTCAATCTTTCCTTTTAAAGAAAGCCCGAAATGCGCGATAAATTTGCTGAATGCGGCAATTTTATCTTCTGACGGCGGTTCGTGCGTTCGGTATACAAATGGCAACTCCGACCAATAGGCGTATTCCGCAACCGTTTCATTTGCGGTCAGCATAAATTCCTCAATCATTTTATTGGAGGGGCCGCGCTCCTCCCGAACAATGTCAATCGGTTCGCAGTTTTCGTCTACAACAACCGAGGATTCGGGGAAGTCAAAATCAATAGCGCCGCGGACGGATCGCATATTTTCCAGAATATCCGAAAGCTCTTTCATTTTTTGAAGTGTCGGCAGGAGATGCCGGTACCGTTCGGTAATCTCCGGATTCCCGTTCAGCAATTCGGTGACATTGTGATATGTCATGCGCTCCTTTGAATTAATTACGGCTTTTTCAAGACGGTGGGAAAGTACTTGACCGGTTTGGTCAATTTCCATCAACACCGATAATGTCAGCCTGTCCTCATGCGGATTTAAAGAACAAATTCCGTTGGAAAGGCGTTCCGGCAGCATTGGAATGACCCGATCCGCCAAATACACGCTTGTGCCGCGCTCGAATGCCTCCCGATCCAGCGGACTGTTTTCTGTCACATAATGCGTGACATCCGCAATGTGTACGCCGAGAAGATAGTGACCGTTTTCCAGGATGTCAAGAGATACGGCATCGTCAAAGTCTTTCGCCTGATCCCCATCGATTGTAAAAATCAGACGGTCGCGCAAATCCAATCGGTTTTTGATTTCTTCTTCCGTAACCTGCGTACTGACCGAATCAGCATTTTCTAAGGTTTCCTCATCAAAATCCTGTTTAATATCCTGTTCGATAATAATGCCCTCAATGCAGCCTTTCAAGGAATCTTTTTCACCCAATACAGAAATAACATGACCGTAGACACCGTTCTCGTCATAATGAATGATTGCCGCAGCAACGCGGTCACCAAGCTCTGCGTCCATAATATTATAGGGGGAGATTTTGATTCGTGTGTACAGCCGATGATTGTCGGGTTTCAGATAATAGTATTCTTCATCATCATGATCCAAAACGCCGACCACTACGGAGTTGCCGCGCTCGACAACCCGAATCACATATCCCTCGCGGTGTCCGTTGGTGATCGTATCTCCAACGCGCACCACGACTGTATCGCCGTTTAAGGCGCCGTTCATATTGTCACCCTTGATAAAAACATCCTCCGCCGTATCACCGTTTACCAAAACAAATCCGAAATATCCCTTTGCATTACAACTGAGCCGCCCCTTTACCGTATTGCTTTCCGGCTCACAGGAAATATAGCGCTCTTTTTTTGTGATATAGATTTTTCCCTCCCGGCAAAGCTCATCCAAAATTTGCTTTAATTCATCTCCGGCTTCGGCAGGGACATCCAGTACGGTCATTAATTCTTCAAATTTCAGCGGTATATACTCTTTTGATGAAATATATGCGAATACACGCTCTTTTCTGTCCATGTAGTTCTCCTTAAAACTCAATTCCAAACGTTTGCTTCCATGTCTTTGATTATCGTTGGGGACTTCATTTTTATGCAGCGGTTTTACAAAAACCTTATCCGATCGGTGGTGTTTACAAGCCCCTTAGTTAAGCGAAATCTACTTATATTGATTATATCACATTATATCATAAAATATTTGTCAGCACAATGTTTTTTTAATATTCACTGTTAATTTTGTAAAATTTGATATGATTTTCAGGATAATCAATAGTTTGTATAGCATTTTTACAGTAAATTTTGGTTTTTATTGCAATGGATAATTGGAAAAATGACAAATTTTTATGAATCGGTCAATCTATTTTTTATGAAAAGCATGAAAAAAATAATCAATAAATGTATGCTTTCAACAAATAAATAATTTTTTTAAAAAAAGTATGTTCATTTTTCGCAAAATGTGATATAATAAAAAATAATGGACTATTATAGCTATTTTACAATAGATGGAAGACTGTCGGGAAAATCACAGACAGTATAAAATATCGTCAGTGATTTGGGTGGATGGAAAGGAGTTTATAGGTTATCACGATGTTAAAAAGTATGACAGGCTATGGCAGACAGGAAAGTCTTGCCGGCGGAAAAAAGATATTGGTAGAGATTCGATCCGTGAATCAGCGTTTTACGGATTACAGTATTAAGCTGCCGCGGCATCTGGGATTTTTGGAAGAACGCGTAAGAAATTTTGCATCGGAAAAAATCACGCGGGGCAAGGTGGATATTTACATAAGCGTTGACAGCTATGAGGAAGCGGATAAGAACATTACGCTGAATACCGCTTTGGCGAAAAACTATATTCATGTATTAAAGCAGCTGCGCGATGAGTTTGATTTACGGGATGATATTTCCGTAATGAGCGTTGCGAGATTTTCGGATATTTTTAATGCCGAGCGCTGCGAAGTGGATCAGGAGGAAATCTGGGAACAGGTTCAGGGTGTGTTATCCGATGCCCTGGATGCATTTCTGGCAATGCGTGAGCGTGAGGGCGAGCGGATTGAAAGAGATTTGGTGGAACGGATTGAATACATGAAAACTCTGGCAGCAAAAATTGATGAGCGGTCACCGCAGACGGTTGCGGAATACCGTGAGCGGCTTTACAGCAAGATTAAGGAGTTGATGGAGGATCGCGAGATTGACGAGGGCAGAATCCTGACGGAGGTTGCAATCTTATCCGATAAAATTGCTGTGAATGAGGAAACCGTTCGTTTGGGCAGTCATTTTGAGGAGTTTTACAACATTATCAACAGTGGTGAGCCGGCAGGAAGAAAGCTGGATTTCTTGATTCAGGAAATCAACAGAGAAGTCAATACCATCGGTTCAAAGGCGCAGGATATTGAAATCGCCAAGCTTGTCGTTACGCTCAAGGGCGAGATCGAGAAAATCAGAGAGCAGATTCAGAATATTGAATAGACTGCCGGAAAGGAATGAGTACAGCAGTGAAATTGGTAAATATAGGATTTGGCAATATGATAGCGGCAGAGCGTGTGGTTGCGATTATCAGTCCTGAATCGGCGCCCATCAAGCGAATTATACGCGAGGCGGACGATAAGGGAAATCTGGTAAACGCCACTTACGGCAGACGAACCAGAGCGGTCATTGTAACGGACAGCGATCATATTATTTTATCGGCGGTTCAGCCGGAAACGATTGCGGCGAGAATTGACGGCGGATTGGAGGATTCACATGAAAAATAAGCGGCACCGCTTATTTCAAAATCAACCCTTGAGGTACGGGTATACATCAGCGGATTGATTTTGGGTGATCTGCTTCTTTTCTATGTTAGATTTATGCCGCTGATAGCGGCGGAATGGAGATTAGGATGAAAAACGGAATTTTGTTTGTCATGTCGGGGCCTTCCGGAACGGGAAAGGGAACGATTTGCAATGAACTGTTGCGGACGGAGAATATCTTTTTATCCGTATCGGCAACGACTCGAGAAAAGCGAGCCGGCGAGGTGGACGGCGTTACATATAATTATATGTATAAAGAGGAATTTGAGGCGTTGATTGACGCCGGAGAAATGCTCGAATATGCGCAGTATAACGGCAATTACTACGGCACGCCGAAACGGAATGTCGAAAAAATGCTGGCGCAGGGAACGAATGTGCTTTTGGAAATCGAGCCGCAGGGGGCGCTTCATGTAAAGGAGCTATTTCCGGAGGCGGTGCTGATTTTTGTGTTGCCACCGTCCATGTCGGAGTTAAAAAAACGTCTGGAGGAACGCGGACGCGAAAATGAAGAACAGATTGCGGAGCGGTTAGCTGCTGCAAAATGGGAATTTGAGCAAGCACTCAAATATAATTATATTGTCGTAAATGATGAACTGCAAACCTGCGTGGACGAGGTGGTTGGTATTTTACACCGAAAAATCGTAGAACGCGAGCTTGTAGACTCACTTTTAACAGAACTTTTATAATATTTAGGAGGAATGGAATCATGATGATTAAACCGGGAATAACAGAGCTTTCGAGATATGTGGACAGCAGATACACTTTAGTATCCATGGCAGCCAAAAGAGCAAGAATGATCAGCGAGGAGCAAAATGAGGCGGAGGTTTATGATCCGCATGCGGATAAGCCGGTCACAATTGCCGTCGATGAGATTGCAAAGGGCAAGGTGGGATATGTAAGAAGCGAATCCATCAAGCGTGCCGAGGAATGGGAAAAGGAAAAGGCAGAAGCAATGAATAATCTTACGGAAAGCGATAATAATCCCTTTAATATCGGCGCAACCGATGAGATAGAAGCCGTTGCGGAGGAATTGGAAAACATTGCGGAAGAAAACGCATTGGAGCAGGAATAAAGGATGATGCCTTTTGATAGCAAAAATTATTGTTGACCATCGCTCCAAGGCGGTGGACAGACCCTTTGATTATCTGATACCGCCGGAGCTGGAGGGGAAGATCACAATCGGATCACGGGTGCTGGTGCCGTTTACCGCAGGTAATACGGAGATTGAGGGATTTTGTATCGGTCTTTGCGAAAGCAGCGAAGCAAAACGTCTGAAGAAAATTTTGCGCAAGGCGAATGAACTGACGGCGTTTGATCAAGACATGTTGGACGTGATTGAGTTTATGCATGAAAAATATCTTGCGTCTTATCTGGATATTATTCATGCAATTCTTCCGGGCGGAACGAGCTTAAAGAGCGAGGAATGGATTTTGCTGAACGAACCGCTGCCGCAGAAATCAGAGATTCGGAATCGGATTTTATCGGTTCTTCTGGATAATGGGGGCGGTATGGAAGCCGGGATGCTGTATTCCATGTTTGATACCGACATCAAGCCGCGCGTTCGCGATATGGTCAAAAAGAATGTATTGGCGCGTGAATACCGAACCTCACAGGGGATACGGGATAAGGTCATTCGTGCTGTCCGTCTGGCAATTACGCCGGAGGAGGCTATGGAGATGGCGACTCAAATCGAGAAAAAAGCGCCGGTTCAAGCCAGAATGTTAGAGATTTTAAGCGTCAATAATTTTTTGGCGACAGCGGATTTGGTGCGTTTTGCGGAGGGCAGTACGTCCACGATTACCGCGCTTTATAAAAAGGGCTGTCTTGAACTGTTTGACCAAACGGTTGAGCGACGCGCTTTTAAGAAGCAAAACGCGACCGAAAAACAGCCAAAAATGACAGACGAACAAGCGGCGGCTGTTTTTTCAATCAGTCTTGCGATGCAGGAGAATCAAGCTAAGACGTTTCTTTTGCACGGTGTGACCGGCAGCGGAAAAACCGAAGTGTTTATGCGCAGTATCCAAAATGCTGTGGATTCGGGAAAAAGTGCGATTGTGCTGGTTCCGGAGATTTCTTTGACGCCGCAGATGGTGTCGAGGTTTTTGGCACGTTTCGGGGAGCGGATTGCTGTTTTTCACAGCCATCTTTCGGCAGGAGAGCGATATGACCAATGGAAACGAATCAAAAACGGCGAGGCGGATATTGTAATCGGCGCGCGCAGTGCGGTGTTTGCACCGCTTCAAAACATTGGCGTTATCATCATGGATGAGGAACATTCCGATACATATAAATCGGAAATGTCGCCGCGGTATCATGCGCGTGAGGTTGCGGAGTTTCGGGCAAAGCAGCAGGGGAGCGTAATTATTCTGGCATCGGCAACTCCATCGGTGGAGAGCTATTATAAGGCTCGAACCGGGGTGTATGAGCTGCTTGAAATGAAAAAACGCTATAATAAATCCCAGCTTCCGGAGATTCACATTGTCGATATGCGCGGAGAATTGGCGCGCGGAAACAGAAGTATGTTTTCAACGGAGCTTCTGCACGAAATTGAGAATAATATAGAAAAAAAAGAGCAGACGATACTGCTGATGAATCGGCGCGGATTTTCGACCTTTGTATCTTGCCGAAGCTGCGGATATGTGGCGGAATGTCCCAATTGCAGTATTTCGCTCACATACCATAAATATGAAAACAACTTAAAATGCCATTATTGCGGACACACCCAAAGTAACTATATTAAGTGCCCGGTATGCGGCAGTCCGTATATTCGCTATTTCGGGGGCGGAACACAGCGTGTAGAGGATGAGGTTCACAGACTTTTTCCGAATGCGTCGGTGCTTCGCATGGACGTGGATACGACCTCCCGAAAGCAGGGGCATGAGAAGATTTTACAGCAGTTTGAAAATGAAAAAACGGATATATTAATCGGAACGCAGATGGTGGCAAAGGGTTTGGACTTTGAAAATGTAACGCTGGTCGGCGTAGTAAGCGCCGATACGATGTTGCATGTCAACGATTACCGAAGCGCCGAGCGAACGTTTGATATTTTGGAGCAGGTCTGCGGCCGTGCCGGGCGCGGCAGAAAAAAAGGCAGAGCCGTAATCCAGACATACAGTCCGGAAAACGAGGCAATCACCCTGGTTCAGGCGCATGACTACAAAAGCTTTTATCTCGGCGAGATTAACGAGCGGAAAATGATGTGGTATCCGCCGTTTTCGAAGATTATAGCGGTGCTGTTCAGCGGAGAACAGGAGGAAAGCGTCAGCGGTGCGGCAAAGTTTTTTCTGAAATCCATGGGGAATATTGCGGAGATTCCGCAGAACATTCAGATTTTAGGACCGATTCCGTCCTCGTTGTCGAAGATTAAAAATAAATATCGCTGGCAGCTGCTGATTAAGTGCGTGGAGGACGAAAGTCTGAACGGGATTTTGCGGTCAGCCGAGGCGGCATGCAGAAAAGACGCACGTTTTGAGGGCGTTGCGGTAGTAATTGATAAAAGCCCGAATATGCTTTATTGATAAAAAAGTCTGAGGGAGCGGCATTGTCCGGTTTTTGTGAAGGGAGTTAATAATTTAAAATGGCGATACGTGAAATTAGAAAAAAAGATGATGAAATCCTAACCAAGAAATGTAAGCCTGTAAAGAAGTTTGATCAGAAGCTGGCGATTTTGCTGGACGATATGTATGACACAATGAAGCTGCATGAGGGTGTCGGATTGGCGGCACCGCAGGTGGGAATTTTAAAGAGAGCGGTTGTGATTGATGTCGGCGGCGGACGTATTGAATTGGTGAATCCGGAAATCATCGAAGAAAGCGGAACGCAGATCGGGTCGGAAGGATGTCTGAGCGTACCGGGCGTATACGGTGAAGTGGAACGGCCGAATCATGTGACGGTTAAGGCGCAGGATCGTGACGGAAAATGGTTTACGATTGAGGGCGAAGAATTGCTTGCGCGCGCTTTTTGTCACGAATGTGAGCATTTGGATGGTAAGCTGTTTTTGGAACGCGTCATAAAATTTATCGAAAACTAAGGAGTCAAAAGCGCATGAAAATTCTTTTTATGGGAACGCCGGGTTTTGCGGTCGGTTCATTGGAAGCGATGATTGGCGCGGGTCTGAACGTGGTCGGGGTGGTTTCGCAGCCGGATAAGCCGAAAGGACGCGGACATAAATTAGTTCCGACGGAAGTCAAGGCGGCGGCATTAAAACATTCGATTCCGGTATATCAGCCGGAGCGGTTAAAGAATGGGGAATTGCAGCCGATTTTGGATGAGTTGCAGCCGGACTTGATTGTGGTTACGGCTTACGGAAAACTGCTCCCGTCTTATATTCTGGATTATCCGAAGTACGGATGTATTAACGTCCATGCTTCGCTTTTGCCGAAGTATCGCGGTGCCGCACCGATTCAATGGGCAATTATAAACGGCGAGCATGAAACGGGCGTAACCATCATGAAAATGGAAGAAGGTCTGGACACCGGCGATATGCTCTATACCGTAAAAACCGAAATCGGCGAATATGAAACAGCAGAAGAATTATTTGACAGATTATCGGTTCTGGGCGGCAAGGCTTTGGTTGAGGCAATCCGAAACTGGGATCGGCTGACACCGATTCCGCAGGATCATGAAAAGCACACCTATGCGCCAATGATTCATCGCGAAACCGGGAAAATAGATTGGACAAAAAATGCGGTTCAGATTTCCAAACTAATATGCGGCTTAAATTCATGGCCGCTTGCATATACTACGTATCAGGGTGAGATCTTAAAAATCGTAACCGCAAGAATTACGGAGGGCAGCGGCAAGCCGGGAGAAATCCTATCTTTAGACAAAGGAAAGGGTTTAAAAGTCGCAACAGGCGATGGCGCTTTATATATAGAAACGGCGCAATTTGCCGGAAGCCGAAAAATGCCCGTTGAAGATTACGCCAGAGGACATGAAATCAAAATAGGAACTATTTTAGGGGAATAAAATATAAAATGGAAAAGTGATTAGGGATTTGTAAAAGGTAATTGTTGCGAGCAATCCTCTGAATGAATTTGTATCTGTTTTTCGATCTATAGAGGCGAGTTCCGCGCAACGTAGCGGATGTCTGAGCCGGAGTAGAGCGAAAAACAGATACAAATTCCAACCGCAATATTGGGATTAAAGAAAGATAATCCTTGAAGTTTTTCAGCTTGTGCAGACAGGTTCCGCGCAATGCAACGGATGTTTGAGCCGGGGCAGAGCGAAAAACGGATACAAATTCCAACCGCAATATTGGGATTAAAGAAAGATAATCCTTGAAGTTTTTCAGCTTGTGCAGGCAGATTCCGTGCAATGCAACGGATGTTTGAGCCGAGCAGAACGAAAAACAGATACAAATTCCAACTGCAATATTGGGATTGAAGAAAGATAATCACCAAAGTTTTTCAATTTATGTATGCAGATGTTTGAAATTGCCGTTCCCTATGCTTGAAAGGAGATAGAATCTATGTACGGAATACCTTATGGGATGTACTTTGACCCGACTTATGTACTGGTTATTATTGCATTCTTACTAACGATATTTGCCTCGTTCGGGGTAAAGGCAACATTCAGTAAATATGACAAGGTAAGAAGCTCACGCGGAATTACGGGAGCGATGGCGGCAAGGAGAATTTTGGATGCCAACGGCTTGCAGCAAATCAGCATTGAACATGTCGGAGGAAATTTAACCGACCATTATAGCCCGAAAGAAAATGTGATTCGGTTATCGGACGCGACTTATAACTCGGATTCCGTGGCAGCGATCGGTGTGGCGGCGCACGAGTGCGGTCATGCGGTGCAGCATAAGGTCGGTTATGTGCCGATTAAGATTCGCAATTCCATTGTTCCGGTTGTGAATATCGGCAGCAGCCTTTCCATGCCGCTGTTTTTCATCGGGTTAATTTTTGGGTTGACAAAACTGGCGTATCTGGGTGCTATTTTATTTGGATTGGTGCTGGTATTTCAATTAGTCACCCTGCCGGTGGAGATTAACGCTTCGCATAGAGCCATGAAAACACTGGATTCAATGGCGCTGTTGGAGGGGGATGAGCTTGCCGGCGCGAGAAAAACATTAACGGCGGCGGCAATGACGTATGTTGCCTCGGCGGCATCAACAGCCTTACAGTTGCTGCGGCTTTTGATGTTAGTCAACAACAGACGACGGGATTAAAACGATAACAAACCTTTCGATAAGGTAAAATTAACAGAAAGGAAATGAACGGATGAAGTCTGCAAGAGAAACGGCACTTTTGATTCTCTGCAAAACGGAGTATCAGGGGGCGTATCCCAATCTGGAGCTGAAACACATGCCGCCGGAGATGGAAAAGCGCGATAAGGCACTGGTGACGAATCTGGTTTACGGCGTTTTGAGCCGCAAGCTGACTTTGGATTATATTCTGGAACAGTACAGCAAGCTGAAAATCAAAAAGCTCTCACGATATATTCACCAGATTGTTCGTATGGGGATTTACCAAATGCTGTTTATGGATAAGATTCCCGAAAGGGTTGCCGTGGATGAGAGTGTGAAGCTTGCCCGGCAATACGGACACGGCGGTTCGGCAGGATATGTCAACGGATTGCTGCGGACGATTGCACGCAGTGAGATTCAATATCCGGAGGACGGGATTTTGCGGCTTTCTGTTCTCTATTCGTTTCCGGAGTGGATTTGTAGAAAATGGATAACGGAATTCGGATATGATTTTACGGAGGAAATGCTCAAGGGCATGGACACCGTACCGCAGCTGACGCTTCGCCCGAATCGTTTAAAGACAACGCCGGAGCATCTGGCAGAGCTTTTACGGGAGCAGGGAGCGCAGGCGGAGATTTCTGGAAATGCTGTGATCAGCAGCGGCTTGGAGGTCGGCAAGGATTCACTGTATCGGCAGGGCATGTACACCGTACAGGATCGGGCGGCAATGGCGGCAGTGGAGGAGTTAAATCCGCAGCCGGGAGAAACAGTGCTTGATTTATGCGCCGCACCGGGCGGTAAAACAACGTATATGGCGGAAAGAATGGAAAATCGGGGCAGGATTCTTGCCTTTGATGTCTATGAACATAAAATTGATTTGATTCGAGAGAATGCTGCACGATTGGGCATTGGGATTATAGAAGCAAAAATCGGGGACGCTCAGCAGTGCGATTCATCACTGGTGGGAATTGCAGACAAGATATTGTGCGATGCTCCATGCTCCGGATGGGGGATTTTAAGGCGAAAGCCGGATATTAAATGGAACCGCAAACCGGAGGATGATTTCCCGACGCTGCAATTGAAAATCTTAACGAATGCGGCACAATACTTAAAAAACAGGGGACAGCTGCTTTATTCGACCTGTACTGTGGAACGCGAAGAAAATGAAGGCGTAACAAATGCGTTTTTAAAGGAAAACGGCGGTTTTCAAAAGGTTTATGAAAAGACCTTTTATCCGCATATTGACGGTACGGACGGATTCTACATCTGTAAATTAGAGAAAAAATGATGGATTTAAAGGATTTTGAATTTGAAGAATTACAGGATTTTCTGAAAGAAATCGGCGAGCCGAAATTCCGGGCAGGACAGATTTTTGAATGGCTGCATCGGGGCGTGGAAAGCTATGATGAAATGACCAATATTTCAAAGGCAACACGGGAAAGGCTTTTGCAGACTACGGCGGTTTCGGTCTTGAAAATCCGCGAAAAATATGTTTCGCAAATTGACGGAACGGTGAAATATCTTTTTGAGCTGCCGGACGGAAATTGCATTGAAAGCGTTGTGATGCGTTATCATCATGGCTTGACGATTTGCATTTCCAGTCAAATCGGATGTAAGATGGGATGTCGGTTTTGCGCATCGACAATCGGCGGACTTTATCGGAATCTGACTGCCGGTGAAATTCTGAATCAGGTTATTTTTGCACAAAAGGATTTGGGAGAACGTATTTCAAATATTGTCATGATGGGAATCGGCGAGCCTTTGGACAATTATGAGAATGTAATAAGATTTTTGCATAATGTCAATCATGAGAAAGGCTTGAATATCGGTTATCGGCATATTACCCTATCAAGCTGCGGCGTGGTTCCGCAGATCCGGCGTCTGGCGCAAGAGGGACTGCCGATCACTTTAACCATCTCACTGCATGCTCCGAATAACACCATTCGGGACACGATTATGCCGGTGAATCGTCGGTATAGAATTGAGGAATTAATGGCGGCATGCAAGGAGTATGCCGAAATCTCCGGGCGGCGGATCAGCTTTGAATATTCGCTGATTCATGATGTAAACGACAGCCTGGAACAGGCACGTGAGCTGGCGGCGCTCGTTCGTCCGCTTCATGCACATGTGAATCTGATTCCCGTGAATAAAGTAGAGGAACGGGATTATCGGAAAGGGACTAATGCGGAAATCAAGGCATTTCAGGAAATGCTTGAGGAGCTTGGTGTTAATGCCACAGTGCGGCGTGAGCTGGGCTCGGATATATCGGCCTCATGCGGTCAGCTGAGGAAAAAGACATTACAGAAATAAAGGGGTGAAGAATATGCAGACCGGCTTAATTACGGATATTGGCAAGGTCAGGAAAATCAATGAGGACAGCTGCGCGGTTCATGGCAGCGGTGAATTTCCGTATGCGATTGTCGCAGACGGTATGGGTGGTCATGAAGCAGGCGAGGTTGCCAGCCGAATGGCTGTGGATATTATTGAAAATCATTTACGGCACAATCTGGAACCGGGACTGAGCTTTGTGGAAACGGGCGAGGTGGTTCGTCAGGCGTTTTTGTGCGCGAATAATATTATTTATACTTATGCCAAAAACCATTATAAGGTCATGGGAATGGGAACAACGGCAACTTTGGCGATGATTTATCAGGATAATGTTATCACTGCGCATGTCGGGGACTCCAGGGCGTATAAAATCAACGCGGACGGAATCCGGCAGATTACGCGCGATCATTCCTATGTTCAGGAGCTGGTTATGCGCGGAGAGCTTAGCCCCGAAGCGGCAAAGACGCATCCAAAGCGAAATTTTATTACCCGGGCAATGGGCGCGGAGGATGTTGTAAAGGTGGATATTACGATACAGGATTATGAGGGCGGTTTGATTCTGCTATGCAGTGACGGCCTGACAAATTTTGTAGATGATGATGAAATTTTTGAGAAAATGATCCGCAAAGAAAAGCTGAATGAAAATTTAGCAGAGCTTGTAGCGCTTGCAAATGAGCGGGGCGGACGCGATAATATAACGATTGTAACGATAGGAAGGGAGCAGTAGGGCGATGAACACTGAAAATCTTGTGGGTACTACCCTGGGCGGAAGATATGAAATACTTGAAAAAATCGGCAGCGGAGGTATGGCGAGCGTTTTTAAAGCAAAGGATACCTTGCTGAACCGTTATGTGGCAATCAAAATTCTGCGTGACGCATTGGAGGGCGAGGAACAGGTTGTTTCAAACTTCATTAAAGAAGCGCAGTCGTCGGCATCACTTTCGCACAACAATGTTGTGTCTGTTTTTGATGTAGGCGAGGATCAGGGTATCAATTATATGGTTATGGAGCTTGTGGACGGTATTACCTTAAAGGAATACATAAAGGAAAACGGTGCGCTCCCCTGGCAGGAGGCGTGCGACTATGCTATTCAGATTGCACAAGGCATCGGCGAGGCTCATTCCAGAAATATCATTCATCGGGATATTAAGCCGCAGAATATTATTATGACCGCGGATAAAACATTAAAGGTAACGGATTTCGGCATTGCAAGAGCAATTGCGGCAGATACAACCATTGTCGGCGGAACGGCACTCGGTTCGGTGCATTATATTTCACCGGAGCAGGCGCGCGGCGGCTTTACGGATGCGCGGAGTGATATTTATTCGTTGGGAATTGTTTTGTATGAGATGCTGACAGGAAAGGTTCCTTTTGATGGGGACACACCGGTTTCGGTGGCGTTAATGCATCTTGAAAAAGAGCCGGTCAATGTCAAGTGTGTTAATATGGCGATTCCGACGGATTTGGCGTATGTCGTTATGAAAGCGATTGCAAAAGAGCAAAGCGCGAGATACCAAAACGTGAATGAGATGTTAGACGATCTGCATGCCGTATTGGCAGAAGAACCGCTTCCGTCAAGGGAGGGAGCGGAACTAAGAGGAGTCGTATCGCCGCGTTCGGATGAGATGTTTGATACGGAGGATTCGGTATATGACGATCCGGATTTGGATTCCGATGAGGAGGATATGCCGGAGGAGGAAACGGGCGGACGAAATAAAAAACGGAAAAAGGTCAGAAAACAAAAGACCGCCGCTCAGAAAAAAGAGGACAGACTTGCTGTTTTACTGGCTTTGGGAACCGTTGTGGCAATTTTGTTGATTGCTTTCGGCGCTTATAAGATTATCAATGGAACAAAAGGTTCAACCGTTCCGGATTTGACGAATATGACGGTAGAGGAAGCAACGCAGGCATTGCAAAAGCTGGAATTGAAGGTCGCGGATGAAATGGAGTATTCCTTGTCGGATGATATTCAAGAGGGCAGAATTATTACCCAGGATCCGTTAAAGGGCGTTTTTGTTCCGAAAAATTCAGCGGTCAAGCTGGTTGTTTCGATCGGCTCGTCCGGAGGTAGTATTGCGGTTCCGAATGCAGTCGGCAAGAGTTTTGACGATGCTATTTCACAGATTATGGCGGCAGGACTGACTTATCGGGTCATTGAGGATCCTTCTGAAACAGTAGAATCCGGGAAGATTATTCGCCAGATCCCGATGGCAGGTACAAAGCTGAATAAGAATGATATTGTAACACTGCACGTAAGTACGGGCAAGAGTGTAACCGCGACACAAATGCCGGCAACGGTGCAGAAAGTCGAGGTTCCGAGCGTAATCGGCATGGGGCGTGAACAGGCGGAATTGACGCTGAACAACAGCGGATTAAAGTTGGGAACGGTTACGAGAAAAGCGTCAAATGCTCCGGAGGGAACGATTATTTCACAAAGCCCGGAAAGTTCCAGAACAGCGGCAAAGGATTCCTATGTAACCGTTGTATTTTCAAGCGGCAATGAGTCCAGTACCCAGACAACGGTGGATGAGGAACAGCAGCCGGAACAGGGAGAGCATACTGCAGCACCTTCAACAGAGAACGGCAGAGAACCGGAAGTCCCGGCAGTGCCGGAGCCAACCAATGTTCCGGAACATGATATGACGGAGAATACAAGCGGCAACGGGGGCGGTGAGGTTTCGACAAAGACGTTTACGGTCAAGATTCCGGATAGTGCAAATGATACGGTGGATGTTGAAATCATAGCCAACGGTCAGACGGTTCATTCCGGAGTTCATTCCAAGAGCGAGGGATATGTATCGGTTGAGATTACCGGCAGCGGAACGGTTGATGTACAGGCATTGATAGACGGTGCGCTGGCGGCACAGAAAAAGATCACATTTTAGTTTCTGACATCGTTTTGAACGGTGAAGCATTGGACGGAAAAAAGTATGAATGGAATAATAACAAAAGGAATCGGCGGATTTTATTACGTTCGCGCCGAGGATGGTTTGGAATATGAATGCAGAGCGCGCGGGATTTTTCGCAAAGAGCGGATCACGCCGATGATCGGGGATCATGTTGCGATTGACTGCGAGGAAAACGGCAAAGGCTCGGTAGTGAAAATCTACGATCGCAGCTCTGTGTTGATTCGGCCGCCGGTGGCAAATATTGATCAGATGATTTTGGTGATTGCGGCGGCTTCACCCGACCCGAATATTTTTCTGATTGATAAAATGTTGATTAATGCGGAGATTAGCGGAATTCAGCCGATTTTGTGCATTAATAAATCGGATTTGGAGAATCGGGAGGATTTGGCAGACATTTATTCAAAAGCCGGCTATACGGTTCTGATCACCTCGGCGGAAGATGAAGTTGGAGTGGACGAGCTGCACGATGTTTTGAAAAATCGCGTTACGGCGTTTGCCGGTCTGAGCGGTGTGGGAAAATCCAGTCTTTTGCAGCTGATTACCGATCAGAATCTTGAAACCGGTGCAATCAGTGAAAAGATTAGCCGCGGCAAGCATACGACAAGACATGTGGAGCTTTTCGAACTGCTGGAGGGCGGTTTTGTATTGGACACTCCGGGGTTTAGCTCGCTTGAAATTGAGGGAGTCCATGCGGAGGATTTGTGGCGGTATTTTCCTGAAATGGCAAATACAGAGGGACAGTGCCGTTTTCGCGGCTGCTCACATATCAATGAGCCGGACTGCGCGGTGAAAGCTTTGTTGAATAGCGGTCAGTTGGCGCAATCCCGATATGAAAGCTATAAGGAAATTTATAATAAATTGAAATTGGTTAAGGAATGGCAAAAGTAGGATTTGACTTTTGGGACTTTTTTTGATGATAAAAACGGAGGATTGTTATGATATTATCACCATCAATTTTGGCGGCGGATTTTGGAATTTTGGCAGAACAGGTACACGAGGCGGAAAACGCGGGTGCGCAGTGGCTGCATTTGGATGTGATGGACGGGCATTTTGTACCGAACATCAGCTTTGCAATGCCGGTTATCAAATCCCTTCGAAAATACACAAATATCTTTTTTGACGTACATTTAATGATTGAGAATCCGGAGAAGTACATAAAGGCATTTGCGGATTCCGGAGCGGATGGAATCACGATTCACGCAGAAGCAACCGAGGATATTCCGGGATGTATCCGTCTGATTCGGGAGTGCGGATGTGTTCCGGCATTGGCGATTAATCCGGATACGCCGATTGAAGCGGTTACGCCGTATTTGCAGGATGTTGAAATGGTACTGTGTATGACGGTTTTTCCGGGGTATGGCGGACAGAAATATATTCCGGAAGTGGAAGAAAAACTACACAAGCTGCGCAGTATGGTTGGACCGGATTTTCATATCCAGGTGGACGGCGGCGTGTATGCTGAAAAAGTGGATTCACCGCTGGCTGCCGGAGCGGATGTTATTGTGGCAGGGACTGCGATTTTTAATGATGATATTGCAGGCTCGGTCAAGAGGATTATGCGGTGAGAGCGGTTATTATCGGGAATGGCGATATTGTTGATTACGAGAGAATCCAGAGCTTTTTGCGACCGGAGGATTTTATCATTTGTGCCGATGGCGGTATGCGCCATGCAATGCGGATGGGGCTGACCCCGGAGGTACTGTTAGGGGATTTTGACAGTATTTCAACGGGAGAAAAGGCGGCGGCAAAGGTGATCGAATATCCGACAAGAAAGGATTTTACCGACGGCGAGCTGTGTGTGGATTATGCGGTGAAAAACGGCTTTTCGGAAATTTTGCTGCTTGGCATGACAGGGACGCGGTTGGATCATACGATCAATAATATTTTGTTGTTATTTCGCTGCCCGAATGGGTGCTTGATTGACGAGCATAATGAGATTTATGCGATCAGCGATAGGCTGCGGATTCAAAATCGGTGCGGAAAGACGCTTTCGATTCTTCCGGTTTACGGAAATCTGGAGGGAATTACCACAACGGGTCTGGAATATGCGCTGAATCGGGGAACATTGTTTTTCGGTACAACGCGCGGTAACAGCAATGTTATTGTTGCTGACGATGCGGAGATTGGTGTAGAAAACGGCAAGGGGATTGTGATCATCGGAAATGGAGAATAAATTGATATATTTAGATAATGCGGCAACGACAAAGCCTTGCCCGGAGGCGGTGCAGGCGTGGATGGAAACAGCGGAAGTGTTTGGCAATCCATCCTCCTTACATGGCTTGGGTTTGCAAGCGGAAAAACTGATTCAGTCGGCAGGCGATGCGATTGCGGTAAAATTAGGTGTGGAACGGAAAAATATATACTTTACCTCAGGCGGTACGGAGGCAAATAATACAGCGGTATTCGGAACGGCATACGGACACCGGAAACTGGGGCGGCAGATCATTACAACGGCAATCGAGCATCCGTCTGTATTGGAATGTTTTAAGAAATTGGAAGAGGACGGATTTGATGTGCAGTATCTTCAGCCGGAATCGGACGGGCGGATTTTGCCGGAGAAATTGGCGGCGCTTTTGACGGAGGATACCACATTGGTAAGCGTGATGCATGTCAATAATGAAACCGGTGCGATTCAGCCAGTTTCCGAATTAAAGGCGCTGATGCGCAAACAGTCGCCGAAAGCGTTGTTGCATTGTGATTGCGTGCAGTCTTTCGGCAAGCTGCCGGTTGAACCGAAAAAATGGGGTGCGGATTTAATTAGTATTTCTGCCCATAAGATTCATGGCTTTAAGGGAACGGGCGCACTTTATGTAAAAGACGGTGTGCATATCCGCCCTTTGATTTACGGCGGAGAACAGCAAAAGGAATTTCGTCCGGGTACGGAGAATATCGGGGGGATTGCGGCGTTTGGTGCGGCAATAAAGGCGTACTCTTATCAGGATGACCGAATGCAGGAATTTAGAAAACGCTTTGCGGAAAGAATTATGGCAGAGCTGGAGGATGTTGTATTGAACGGTTCTGCAACCGATCAATCCGGTTCGGTACTGAATCTTTCGTTTTGCGGCATTAAGGCGGAGATTCTATTACATGCGCTTGAAGCAAAGGGGATTTATGTATCAACCGGTTCGGCATGTTCTTCACATAAGCCGTCCCCCTCACATGTTTTAGCCGCAATGGGGAAAACGGCAAAGGAGATTACAGGTGCGGTGCGGTTCAGCTTTTCAAGACCTTTAACCGCTGAGGAAGAGGACTATGCCGTAAAAACTGTTGTTTCCGAGGTGCGGACAATTCGAAAATATATTTGATAATTGAAAGCAGCTGAAAAATCATATTGCTGAAATTTTGCGAATCACTTAAAAATATAGGAATGGGAGAATATCATGAAAGAAATATTGTTGGCAAAATACGGAGAAATCATTTTAAAGGGCGGAAATCGTCCGCGGTTTGAAAGTATCTTAATGAATAATATTGTGAATGCCATCCGGAATGTAACGAAAATTAAAGCAAGACTTTCTCAGGCAACGATTTATGTTGAGGTTTTTGATGAGGAAAAGATTGATTTGGTTCTGGAACGGATGAGCAAGATTTTCGGAATCGTTTCGATTGTCAAGGCGGCGGTGTGCGAAAAGAATATCGAGGCTATTGAACAGACAGCAAAGACTTATTTAAAGAAGGATTTGACGCCGGGGACAAGGTTCAAGGTGGAATCCAAGCGTTCGGATAAGAATTTTCCGTTCAATTCCATTGAGCTTAGTCAAGAAGTCGGCGGCTTTTTGCATGATGAATTTCCGGAACTGGTGGTGGATGTTCATGAGCCGCAGGCGACGGTGAAAGTGGAAATCCGTGAGGATGCCGCGTATGTTTACTGTGATGAAAATAAAGTCAAGGGGCAGGGCGGAATGCCGATCGGAACAGGTTCCAGAGCAACCTTACTGCTTTCCGGGGGGATCGACAGCCCGGTTGCGGGACATATGATCGCAAAACGCGGCGTGGAAATCAATGTGGTTAATTTCTTTTCATTTCCGTATACCTCGGAACGGGCAAAGGAAAAGGTGATTGAGTTAGCGTCCATTATTGCGCGGTATACCTCGAAAATCAATCTGTATATTGTGCCGTTTACCGAGATTCAGCTTCAGATTCGGGAGCATTGCCCGGAGGAGCATATGACACTGCTGATGCGTCGGTTTATGATGCGAATTTCAGAACGGATTGCAAGGCAGACAAAATCCTTAGCGCTGATTACCGGTGAGAGTGTGGGACAGGTGGCTTCTCAAACGCTGGCGGCACTGGACGTTACCAATGCGGTCATTGATATGCCGGTGCTTCAGCCGCTCATCGGAATGGACAAAATAGAAGTCATTGACCGTTCGCGTGAAATCGGAACTTTTGAAACATCCATCTTACCCTATGAGGATTGCTGCACTGTCTTTACCCCGAAACACCCCACGGTGAACCCCAAACGTGCCAATATCGAAAAAAGTGAAGCACATCTGGATGTGGATAAGCTAATTGAGGAGGCTTTGGCAGGCGTGGAAAAGATCGAAGTCTTTCCTTCATAAAAGAAAGAGGAATTGTATATGAATTATCAATCTATTCATTCAAAAAAGCCGTCCAAGCTGCGCAAGCTTTTGATTATTCTTGCGGTGATACTTGGATTGGTGCTGATTTTTTTGGCGTTGGTTGGCTTAATTGCCAGTTCCGATAGTGCGGAGAATCAGAATGTGTCGGCAACTGTTGCGGAAAATGTCAGCTTGAAGCAGGAGGTTGCAGATTTACAGCAGCAAATTGAACAGCTGCAAACTCAAATTGATAACCTAAACGGCGAATTGTCGGCGCGACCTACCATTGCACCGACACCGTACGTCCCGGCAGGAGGAATTGAACCTGCTCCAACAGCAACGGTAGTACCGAGATAAAACAAAAAGTCATGCGAAACATCGCATGGCTTTTTGTTTTATGAGGATTATTGCCATAAAATAACTTTTGTGAAGCAAAAGTGTCCAATAGCGAGTTCCGCGCAACGTGCGGATGTTTGAGCTGTAAGCTTTTGATTAAACTTTTCACCGAAAAGTTTATGCGTGGGTGTCAAGAGGGGGCTCGCATTAACCCCCTCTTGCGCCAACAGAACAGCTGATGTAGAAATCAGCCGTACGAGGGGGCGGCGCACGCCCCCTTACCATAATAAAAAGCATTTGGATATTCATAAAAAGTTCATAAAATGAATACAATTTTTTCATTGACAAATCCGCAAAAACGTGTATAATATAACTTGTAAAAAAGAAAGGTCAAAGAAAGTCAAAGACAAAAAAGAAGGTGATTATCAAATGGGGATGAGTGATAAAATCGAGGCTTTCATCAATGAGCTGATGAAAGACGATGATGATTGGATTGAATTAAAGCGAAACGAGCTTGCGGGAGTTTTCCACTGTGTTCCGTCTCAGATCAATTATGTTATTGCAACCCGGTTCAGTCCGGAGCGCGGATACATTGTAGAATCCAGACGGGGCGGAGGAGGATATTTAAGAATCAAGCGCGCGGAATCCGATTCATCGGTTCATTCAGTCATTTGTGCAATCGGAAATACGCTGGATTATCCGAGAGCAAAATCTTATGTGCACAACCTGTTTGAATCCCATCGTATAGATCAAAAAACGGCAGGCTTAATTTTAAGTGCGGTATCCGATCAGGCGCTGTGCTTGAATCAGCCGGTCAAGGATGAGGTCAGAGCCTCAATTATGAAAAATATGTTGGCAACGCTATAAGGAGGGCATGGTCATGGACTTGTTTTCAGATTTATTTAATGATATATGGAACGACTTCGGGATGTTCAGTACATCGAATGTCATGAAAGAAGAAAAGCGGTGTCCGGGATGCGGACATACACTTTCGGATTTCAAGAGAACCGGCAGATTGGGATGCGGCGAATGTTATCAGACATTCCGTCCGGTAATGGAAGAAACGCTTCGGCAGATTCATTCCAATTCCCATCACAGCGGAAAGATTCCGTCAAAGTCCGGCGGTGAATTAAAGAAGAAAAGGCAATTGGAAGCCTTAAAGGCGCAGCTTCAAGAGGCGGTCAGAAATGAGGATTACGAAACCGCTGCAAAGCTGCATAAGCAGATCCGGGAAATGGAAGGAAAATAGTTGCTGCGGAATGGAGAGATTAAAATGATTTGGTATAAGAATAATGATTCGGATATAGTAGTTTCCACGCGAATCCGTTTAGCGAGAAACCTGGAGGGAACCCCTTTTCCGGGAGCTTTGAAGGATACCGCGGAGGTGACGCAAAAGATAAAAAACGCAATATTGGATTCCAATTCAACACTGGCGAAAGATTTTGATTTTATCAATCTGGATACAACGCCGCAGGATGAAAAGGAGCGGTTGCGTGAAGAACATCTGATTAGTCCCGAAATGGTGTCGGGAAAGGGTCATTCGGTGATGATTAATCATGACCGAACCATGAGCATTATGCTGATGGAGGAGGATCATATCCGGCTGCAAATTATAGAAAGCGGAAATCGCTTGAAAGAAGCTTATGAAACAGCCTCCAGGGTAGATGATGTTATAGAAGAAAGTCTGGCTTATGCATTTGATGAGGAATTCGGTTATTTAACCGCTTGTCCGACCAATGCAGGTACGGGACTTCGGGCATCGGTGATGTTGCATTTGCCGGCATTGACGATGACAGATAACATCGGGCGGATTCTTTCTTCGGTATCCAACGCCGGAATTGCGGTTCGTGGACTTTACGGAGAGGGAACGAAAGCTTATGGAAATTTGTATCAAGTTTCCAACCAGGTGACAATGGGATTGAGCGAAATGGAAATTATCGAAAAGCTCGACCATGTTGTAAAACAAATGATTGAAGCGGAACAAAAGACAAGAAAAGCGCTGCTTGAAAAAAATGAAAGCGCATTGAAAAATAGAATTATGCGTTCCTATGGTCTTTTGAAATATGCATACACGATGGAAAGCTCTGAAGCAAGAGAATTACTGAGTGATGTAATTTTAGGACAAAATATGGGAATCCTTAAAAAAGGAAAGTTATCGCCATTAGAGTGTATGATTAATGTTACACCCTCTTTTATCGGCGGTAGCGATCCGGCAGAGCGCGATGTAAAGCGTGCAAAATATTTAAATGATAATATTTAAGGTGATTGTGAAATCAAGGGTTTTGTATCCGTTTTTCAGTCTATGAAAGCGGGTTCCGCATAGCGTAGCGGATGTCTGAGTCGTAATAGAACGAAAAATGAATTTCACAATATCCGATTGGATTTTACAATTACTTAAATAAATTCAGATATAGAAGGGAATGAGAATTATGTTATTTTCTAATTTTACTGAGAAAGCGAGAATTGCCATCAACGAAGCGCATGACAGCGCAGCGCAGATGGGTCATAACTATATAGGAAGCGAGCATCTTTTGCTTGGTTTGGTAAAGGAAGGCAGCGGCGTAGCTGCAAAGGTTCTGGAAAAGAACGGGGTTACGGAAGAAAAGGTTGTACAAAAAATCCGGGAATATGTCGGAATCGGCAGGGCGTTTCCGGAAAATACCGAGCTTCCGCTGACACCGAGAAGTAAACGGATTTTGGAAATGAGCGTTGCGGAGGCAAGGCGTCTGGGTCATAACTATATCGGAACGGAGCATTTGCTGATGGCGATTATCCGTGACGGAGATGGCGTAGGCGCAAAGATTCTGGCAACGATCGGCGTAAATCCGCCCAGTCTTTATACCGATACGGTCAGAAGCGTTGAGGGGGAATTGAGCGATGAGAATGCCGAGGGTGCGGCAAGAGCACAGAGCAATCCGAATACTCCGACTTTGAATCAATACGGCAGAGATTTTACGCAGATGGCAAAGGATAATAAATTTGATCCAGTCATCGGTCGTGAGGAGGAAATCGACAGAGTGATTCAGATTCTGTCCAGACGTACAAAGAATAACCCGTGTCTGATTGGTGAGCCGGGTGTTGGTAAAACAGCGGTTGTAGAGGGCTTGGCACAGAGAATTGCCCAGGGTAATGTTCCCGAACCGTTGAAAAATAAACGTCTGGTCGGCTTGGATTTGTCCTCAATGGTTGCCGGCGCAAAATACCGTGGTGAGTTTGAGGAAAGATTAAAGGGCGCAATCGACGAGGTCTTAAAAGACGAAAGCGTTATTTTGTTCATTGATGAGCTGCACACCATTGTGGGAGCAGGCAGCGCAGAGGGAACAATGGACGCGTCTAACATCTTAAAACCGTTCCTTGCAAGAGGAGAATTGCAGCTGATTGGTGCAACAACCTTGAAAGAATATAAGAAATATATCGAAAAAGACGCAGCCTTAGAGCGGCGGTTCCAGCCGGTAACGGTCGGTGAGCCAAGCGTTGAGGAAACCTTTGAAATTCTGAAAGGAATTCGCGATAAGTATGAGGCGCATCATAGTGTTAATATTACCGATGAAGCATTACATGCGGCAGCGACACTTTCAGCGCGGTATATCAGCGATAGATTCCTTCCGGATAAGGCGATTGACTTGATTGATGAGGCATCGTCAAAGAAACGTCTTTCTTCTCAGACGGAACCGCAGGAATTAAGAGAAAAGGATGAAAAGCTTGAAAAGCTGTTAAGTGAGAAAGAAGAAGCGATTACGGCGCAGGATTTTGAAAAGGCGGCAAAGCTCCGTGATGAGGAAAAAGAGCTGAAAGAGCAGATTGAAAATATGAAGCAGGATTGGAAAGGCACAGGTACTTCCTCCGAATTGGTTGTTACCGAGGATGATATTGCCGAAATTCTGGCGGAATGGACGCATATTCCGGCATCCAGTCTGAAAGAGGGCGAGGCTGAAAAGCTGAGAAAACTGGAAGAATTGCTTCATGCCCGTGTAATCGGTCAGGATAAGGCGGTTACGGCAGTGGCAAAGGCAATCAAACGAGGAAGAGCGGGATTAAAGGATCCGAAACGTCCGATCGGTTCATTCCTGTTCTTAGGGCCTACGGGTGTTGGTAAAACCGAGCTTTCCAAGACGTTGGCAGAGGTTATGTTCGGCAGTGAAAACGCGTTGATTCGTGTTGACATGTCAGAATATATGGAGAAGCACGCGGTGTCCAAATTCATCGGTTCGCCTCCGGGATATGTAGGATTTGAAGAGGGTGGTCAGCTGACTGAAAAAATCAGAAAGCATCCGTATTCCGTTATCCTGTTTGATGAAATCGAAAAAGCACATCCGGATGTATTTAATATCATGCTCCAGATTCTGGATGATGGTATTTTGACCGACGCGCAAGGCAGACGTGTGGACTTTAAGAACACCGTAATTATTATGACATCGAACCTGGGTGCAAAAGAAATCCTGGGGAATATGCACTCAAAGCTGGGATTTGACAGCAAAGAGGACGATAAGAAGATGGATGATAATGAGCGGATTCGGAATAAGGTCATGGAGGAGGTTAAGCGTGCCTTTAAACCGGAATTTCTGAACCGTATTGATGAAATCATCGTATTTGACCGTCTGACGGAGGAAAATATTCAGGCTATCGCAAGATTGATGCTGAAATCCTTGAAAGACAGAATGCACGAAAACGAGATGGAGGTTTCGTTTACGGATGAAGCGGTTGCTCAAATTGCCAAAGCGGGATTTGACCCGACATATGGTGCAAGACCGCTGCGCCGTGCAATCCAGAATGAGATTGAGGATATGCTGAGTGAGGAAATCATTGATGGCAATATCGCAAAGGGCGATACGGTTACGGTGGACTGGAAAGACAATAAATTTACAGTAGAGAAGTCAGCCGAATAATCAACAGAAGCAGACAGACCGGTATGGAATGTATCGGTCTGTTTGTTTTTGTTAAAAGCGTTAAAAAATTTGTCGAAATCGTGTAAAATATTTTTTGAATAATTCCGAAAACGTATTGACTAAACAATTAAAACATGTTAATATATAAGATAATGCTTTAAAATTATTTTTTCAGAGGGATCTCATAAAAAATGGTTTTTATTGTTTGGGGAAAGAGATGCCTTGATGGACTTACAGGGGGTTTTAGAAATGAATGCCGCAAGCAGAAAACGGGTTCGAGAGGTGCAGCGAAACGCGCACCGGAAAAAGCAGCGGCAGTATCGGATACGCCGCATCGGAGCATTGATTATTCTTGTGCTTCTTTTGATTTTGATTATTGCGGGAATCCGAGGATGCAATAAAAATACAACGGCAAAAGGACCGGTAGTGACGGTTTTGCCTGCGATCACGATTCCTCCGGCAACGAAAGCGCCTACGGCGAATGCTGTCGGAAATGTGAAACCGTCGGATGTGGATCAGAGCTATTTTGCCGATTCATGCTTTGTCGGAAATTCGGTTATTGAAAGCATGGAGATTTATGAGTTGGTGGACAATGCCGATTATTTTGCACGAATCGGTCTGAACGTGACGGACGCGGCAAAGCTTGCAATGATCAACAGCAATATTCCGGTCATTGACGAATTGAATAACGATCGCCAATATAAAAGGATTTTTATGATGTTCGGGGAGAATGAACTGAATTGGCCGAACATTGAAACCTTCAAAAGCGCTTACACTTCGCTGATCAAGAAAGCAAAGCAATATCAGCCGTCAGCACAGATTTATCTGCTATCGGTAACACCAATTTCAAAAAAAGCGGATTCCGAGCAAACAGAAGGCGTGAGTAAGAGTGCGATTTTGAAATTCAATCAGTATATTGAAGAGATTGCAAAGACGAATAACGTCACTTATGTGGATTTGTATACGGCACTGGCGGACAATGATGGATTCCTGCCGGAGGGTGTTGCTACGGACGGGATTCACTTTGATAAAGATTACTACACAAAGTGTCTGGTTTATATTCAGACAAATTATCAATAGGAAACCAATAGAAAGGGATGGAGATTAATATGAAAAAGATCATAGCAGGGATTTCGGCGTTGGCATTGAGTGTTATTTGTTTAACGGGATGCGGCGGCGGAAAGGAGCTGGACTTAACGGCGGCTTCCAATACGGTTTTAACAAGCGTTTCATTTGCGGAACAGCTTCAGCCGGCTTCAGAGAAAATTGCGTTAAAGAGATTGGGCGTGAATGAAGCGGATGTGGAAAGCTGCGTTGCTTATGCAAGCACCAATGCGGTAGTGGACGAGTTTGCCATTATCAAAACCACCAATCCGGGGAATGTCGAAAGTGCAATTCAGCAGCGCGTTGCGGCACAGATTGAAACGTATCAGTCCTATGCACCGAATGAAGTGACAAAGCTGGATAGTGCGATTGTAAAGACGGCAGGGGATTATGTGATTTATGTCGTATCCTCAGATAATGCGTCAGCGCAGAGTGTGGTAGATTCACTGACAAAATAACGAGGGAGAACACATGTACTTTTCGAGCTTGATTTTTCTGTTTCTGTATCTGCCGTTGGTTTTGGCATGTTATTATGCGATCGGCAGACGGTTCAGAAATGTGTTTTTATTGCTTGTCAATTTAATATTCTATGGTTGGGGAGAGCCGGTATTTATTCTGATTATGGCGATTTCGGTCATTGTGAATTACGGATGCGGCTTGCTGATAGAGAAATACCGTGACAACGAACGTCTGGCAAAGACGTTCGTTGTTTTGTCTGTAGTCATCAGTCTGGGATTATTGGGAATTTTTAAGTATACCAATTTTCTGACAGGCTTATTGCGGCAGATTCCGTTTTTATCTATGCTGCCGAGAACCAACATTGCATTGCCGATCGGAATTTCTTTTTATACGTTCCAGGCGATGTCTTACACAATTGACGTTTATCGGGGAGATACCAAAGCGCAGAAAAGCTTGGTGGACTTTGGTACATATGTGTCATTTTTTCCACAGCTGATAGCAGGACCGATTGTTCGTTATCGGGATATTGCGGAGCAGCTGGAATACCGTCGGGAAAATATCCGACAGTTTGCCGATGGAGTTCGCCGGTTTGTGGTCGGATTGGGGAAAAAGGTGCTGATTGCGAACCAGATGGGAATGTTCTGGGACACGCTTCGTCCGATGGGAACGGAAGCCGGTGTGCTTGGAGCATGGCTCGGAATTATCGGTTATGCTTTTCAGATTTATTTCGATTTCAGCGCATATTCTGATATGGCAATCGGTTTGGGACGGATGTTCGGGTTCGAGTTTATCGAGAATTTTAACTATCCGTATATTTCAAAAAGTATCACAGAATTTTGGCGACGTTGGCATATTTCCCTCAGCACCTGGTTTCGGGATTATGTCTATATTCCGTTAGGCGGAAACCGCTGTCGGTTGCCGCGGCAGATTTTTAATTTGTTTGTTGTGTGGGCATTGACAGGCTTTTGGCATGGGGCAAATATCAACTTTATTTTATGGGGGTTGTATTTCTTTGTGCTGTTGGTGGCTGAGAAATTTATTTACGGACGATGGCTGGAAAAGCTGCCTGCCGGGATTCGGTGGATATATGCGCTGTTTTTGATTTTGCTGAGCTGGGTTTTGTTTTACTTTGAGGATTTTTCGCAGCTTTCGGCATTTGTCGGCTGTTTATTCTCGGGGAAGAACAGATGGATCGGGCATGACGCACTCAGCGTGACGCTTTCTTATTTGCCGCTACTGATTGCCGGAGCGATCGGCAGTACACCGCTGTTGAAACGGATTCACGATCGGGTTCAGGGGAACGCTGTTTATCGGATTGCGGAAATTGTTCTGTGCGCGGCGGTATTATTGCTTTGTATAGCATCATTGGTAAGCCAAAGCTATAACCCGTTCCTGTATTTCAGATTTTAGGAGGCGCGTGAGATGAGATGGATTGATAAGCTGTTGATCGGTGTTTTCTGTATTTTTATATTTGGGTTCGGACTGCTGTTTTTGTTTTTACCGCGTGAAACCTTTTCGGTGAATGAAAAACGGGAATTGGCAGAGCCGCCGAAGGTTTCCTTGCAAACAATTTTGAATGGGAAATTCGAATCCGGTTTTGAAACTTATTTAAACGATCACTTTCCGTTTCGTGAGTCTTTGGTTTCGGCGGATGCCTATGGTGCGCTCTATACTGGAAGAAACGGCTCTAATGGAATTTATAAGGGGAAGAATGGGTATTTGTTTACAAAGCCTGTTCAGCATGATGAAAAGACAATCCGGGAAAATGTTTCGGCATTGATACAATTTGCGCAAAAGACGAAAACTATGTCAACGATGATTCTGATGCCGACGAGCGGATTTGTTATGAGTGATCAGTTGCCGGAAAATCATCCGGAATATCGCGATGATGAGATTCTGGACGAGATTCATCAGCAGGCTGTAAGCGATATTCGGTGGGTGGATATTCTTCCGAAATTTATGAACGCAAAGGAAAGCGGTCAGATTTATTATAAGACAGATCATCATTATACAACCTACGGCGCTTATCTGGCATATGAGGCGTTTTGCGAGGAGCATGGACTGGAGCCTTTCCGGGATTATACGATTGAAAGCTATGATGGCTTTTACGGGACATCCTATTCTAAAAGTGCATTATGGCGTGAGCCGGGGGAAAAGTTTGAGGTTTGGCGCTATCCCTCTGCTGCAACGGTGGAGATTGGAGGGCAGCTTTATCCATCGCTGTGGTTTGACGAGCATTTAAAGGAGCCGGATAAGTATCCTGTTTTTCTGAACGGGAATCAGCCGTTTGAGCGGATTGTGAATCCGGACGTGCCGGAGGGGAAAATCCTGGTTTTAAAGGATTCATACGCTCACGCAATGATTCCGTTTTTGAGCCAACATTATCGGCAGATTGATATGGTGGATTTGCGGTATTATTTTGAACCTGTATCCAAATTAGTAGAGGAAAATCAATATGGGGAGATTTTTATGATTTACGGTTTGTCCTCTGTTTGTGATGGTACAGATTTGACAATTTTGGAATGAAGAAAATTTAGATTGCACACACAAAACGGTTACTGCTTTGTGTGTGCAATTTTTTTAGTGGTGCCACAATCCTAAAGAACTATCCGCTTTTTTTATAATTCTCATTTTGCAATATAGTTATATAAATGCACGATAATTATATTGACTAAAGTTTATATTGTATAATATAATTATATCAGATGGATATAAGACTGTCAAGAATTATTTATAAGGAGAGCAGCAATGAAAAAAATTTGTATTTCTAAAAATTGGACATTTTCATCACCGGATATCGAACAGGATATTCAAGTAGACATTCCTCATGACTTTCTCATAAAACAACCGAGAAATCGGAAAGCAGTCGGGGGAGCGCAAAACGGATTTTTTGACGGAACATGGGGAGCTTACTCGAAATATTTGAAATTCGGAAATGATTCTCATTACATACTGGATATTGATGGAGCATACGCGTGCGCAAGGATCTATCTGAATAATGATCTCTTGGACATGCATCCGCACGGATATACTCCGTACCTGGTTGATCTCAGTGAAAATGTTCAGCGCGGAATCAACAATTTGATCAAGATAACGACGCAGAACATTCAGCCGTCAACACGATGGTACAGCGGTGCCGGAGTCTACAGAGATGTATTTTTATGGTCGGGTGGAAATGTTAGGATTGAGCCATGGGATATGTTTATTAAAACCTGTTCTATTGATAACGGAGATGGAAAAATTGAAATTGATACAGTTATCAGTGCCGATATTGATACGGAAGCGAACATTGAATTTTGTATCATTGATGCAGAGGGGAATACCGTCTGCACAAAATCAAAATCCATTGATGTAAAATGCGGCAAAAACAACGATATTACGAATATTAGTATTCAAAATGCAAATCTTTGGGATATGGAAACGCCGTATCTTTATACTGTTCAGGCTATAATATCGGTAAACAGTGAAGTGACCGATACTTTTGAAACAAAATTCGGTGTGCGGACAATCTCGGCGGATGCCCAAAATGGATTTATGCTGAATGGCAAGACGATCAAGCTTCGCGGAGGATGCATACATCATGACCACGGTGCTCTCGGCAGTGCCGAATCCAAAGACGCTGTCAATCGAAAAATAGAAAAGCTTAAAGCTGCCGGATTTAATGCTCTTAGAATTGCGCACAATCCACCGTCGCTTTCACTTCTTGAAAAGTGCGATGAAGCGGGTATTCTTCTCATGGATGAAGCATTTGACATGTGGAATGAACCGAAAAATCAGCTGGATTACAGTTTATTTTTCCGTGATTGGTGGGACAGAGATATTCGGTATATGGTTATGCGTGACAGAAACCACCCTTGCGTTGTATCGTATTCCATAGGCAATGAAATCATCGAACGAGATGGATCTTCCGAAGGATATGAATGGTCAAGGAAAATTGCAGAAGAAATTCGGAAATATGATGCAACAAAACTTGTAACATCGGGAGTATGCGGATTGTGGAATACAGTACCGAACGATGCACCGGATGATTATAAGGATTTCTATCGTGAAAAAATATGCGGAAGTTATGAATACAACAAGGATCGCTGGACGGTTTTGACCGAAAAATATATGGAGCCGTTGGATATTGTAGGGTATAATTATCTGTACGAAAGATATGAAAGTGACAGTAAAAGATTTCCGGAACGTATTATATGGGGGAGTGAAACCCATGCAATACATTTTTATGATTCATGGAATGAAGTATTAAGATTGAACAATGTGATCGGAGATTTTACATGGACGGCGTATGACAATTTGGGTGAAGCCGGAACGGGAAGAAGTCTTTGGGCGAGAGACGGTTTTATTCCGGGAATATCTCTTGCTGATTATCCGTGGAGAACCTGTTATCAGGGGGATCTTGATCTTTGCGGTTTTCGCAGACCGCAGTCCTATTATCGCGAGGCAGTTTGGCTTGGCGACTGTGAGCCAAAAATATTTACAACACATCCGAAACACTATGGTGAAAGCTTTTCGGGTACGGAATGGCATTGGTATGATGTTCTTGATACCTGGACATTTGAAGATGAATATATAGGAAAGCCTGTAAAATGCGAAGTGTATACCGATGCGGATGAGATTATGTTCGTCTTAAATGGCAAAGAAATCGGCAGAACAAAGCCGGAAAAAGCAATTGCCTCCATGGATATTCCGTATGAAAAAGGAGCGCTGAAAGCCATTGCATTCAAAAACGGGAAAGAGCAGAAAAGTTCCGTATTGCGTACAACGGAAACGGCAGATAAAATAACTGTAATACCTGAGGCAGCAGCTAAAGAAAATGAGCTTTTATATTTTGATATCGAAATTTCGGACATCAATGGAAACAGAATTGCCGATGCGTCAAATGAAATTGCATGTGAAGTATATGGCGGAGAGCTTGTCGGAATTTTCAGCGGATGCCCGAATAATGAAGATGATTATGCAAGTAATCGGTGTCATACATTCCAGGGACGTGCGCTTGCGGTTGCGAAGCGCGATAACGGCGCTGAAGTAACGGGAGTTATTATAAAAGCTGCCGGATTGCAATGCGGTCATGCGGAAATAACACGGTAAATACAGCGTAAAAACGGAAACAATTTTGCATAGGGAAAACAAATCTTTTAGGGTGTGAAAAAAGTCTATAAAAAAAGATTCCTTCTATGATAGAATATAAATAATATCATAAAAGGAATCTTTTTTACATGAAATTTTTAAACCTCATATTGACTAAAATTTTCATTTGCTTTAATATATTCGAAAAATCAGCCCACTATCTCATCCGGATCATCATATGCGGTTCTGGCAGGAATGACCCAAATCATCTGAGTGTTTCCGTCCCACTCAACGCGGCAATCCAGCGCGTCTGTTATATCGCGAAGCTTAAAATAATTATTGCCTTCAATATTATAACAAGTTGCCTTAATCGGCACGCCGTCAAGCGTTAAAAATGCCGATGATGAAAATGCTGTTCTTTCGTTGCCGTCACCCGGTGTTAATTCACCGCCGACCGATGTGTAATCATAAAAGCTCAACATATCAATAGAATTTGTTGCGCCGTCATACTTAATGTCAAAGGTTTTAATGGTTCCGTCAAGGATTTTTGCAATATCTCTGAGCTTAAAGTAGTTGTTGTCATCTATGTTATATGCGACGGTATTAAATTTACGGCCTTCCAGGCAAACAGTCTGCGTTTTCGCAACAGAGTTTTTGCTGAATCCGTTTCCGGGATAATAGGTAAATGTATCGTGCATATCGTCCTCATGAACCAGATAGCGAATCTCTCCGTTATAGAAAATCGTATAGATTTTACCTGTTATAATCCAAGGATCTATATCAGAAGGATCTATTCCGGGAATATCCAGCATATCTGCATCACGGTCAAACGAAAACTCTTCAATACCATAGACATTTACCCATTCTCTGTCTTGTATTTTATTGATGTCACCGTTGTTTGAAAGAACCCACTTACTGTACTCTGACATTTTATTCTCATCAACATTGATATATCCGTAGCGGTACTCTTTCAGCTTTGCCAGTCCCTCGGCAGAATAAGTCAGCGCACCCCATTCGCCCCAAGGCGTATCTACGGACAGAACGCCGATCGGTGTACCGAGCGCTGCCGTGTCCGCTGCGGACAAGGTTTTGGTTAAATCCTCAAGATTGCTTGTCGGAATGTAACATTCCTTTGAGTTGAACCAGATTTTTGAATTTACTCCGTCATAGTCCAGCTGAATAACATCAATTGCCGCGCCTTTTTTAACCGAACCGACAACCGAAGAACCGTCAGAAATATCACAGTCGACAGCCGCTATTGCTTTGTACTGAGTTGTCGGCTTTTCGGTGTTTGCGAGCTGCATATTCACATACTTTGCATCAACATAATAAAGACCTTTCTTATAGTAAATCTTATAATGACCGTTTTGCGGAGTGCTGTCTACAATCTGAATCGACTGATTGATTTTAATAACGCCTGATTTTACATAATCCGTATCATCAGGAGTCGTCTTAACCATTAAAAGACCGGTTGCCTTACCTACTGCTTCAATTGTCGGAGGCGTTGATACCTGATTGTTAATATCTAAAATGTAGCAATTTTTTCTCGGCAGGAAATATACAGCCGGCTTCCAGCTTGTGAAAGCAGTACCGTCCTTTTCGCCGCACTGTCTGATTGAACCGCGCGTTTCGTCAACGCCGCCCTCGCTCCATATGGCAACCCAATCCTCATTATAGGCAACAACCTCAAACTCATTCGTCGTTGTAGCATAAAACGCTGTGTTCGCATATGCGTCTGTTCTGGTCCATTCGGAAAACAGAGGCTCATACCCTATTTCTCTAAGTTCATCAAGTCTTCTGACATGATAGTTAATCGGCGGATTGCCGGGATAGAACGAGGCTTTTACCGAGCCGATTTTTCCCTCATCGCCTATATGTACAATAGCCATTCCCACAAGCGGCAATGAAGCGGGGCGGGCGTGTCTTACCCATTCTGTCGGTACCTTAGCATAAAAATTTCTTTCGGTGCCCTCGGTTGTTTTGCTTCCGCCGTAGATATAATCGGAAAGAAATGTCATCTCTATTGCATGCTGATACTTGTCGGTATCAGCAGATGCCCATTGCTTGTTTAAATCCTTTTCAACAGACTCGCCGCCATCAAGTATCGGTGTTGTTTCCCGAGCCGTTGTATAAGCAAGTACATATCCGACTGTGCCGTCCGAAAGCTGAATTTTATGAAACTTTCTGTTATCCTCTCCGACTACATAAGCTTCCAGAACCGTCACTCTGACTCCTTTGCTGATCTCCTTGACACCTCCCGAATAAGTTGGGTTTTTTGTAACGTTTACAGTGCCGTCGTATACAACATAGGCGGTATCGCCTGCCTTGAGTTCGGCTGCAAACGCAACAGTGCAAAGCAGCATAAATGTGCAAAGCACTGCCGTTAAAATTTTCTTCAACACAATAATTCCTCCTTTTATTTTTTATGTTGATTTATTAGAATTGCGTATTACAATAATTATATACTATATTGAGGTAATATGCAAGGGGGTTTTGAAAATTTATGTTGAAATTGGGAAAAAGGTCAGAAATATAATTATGTATTCTTTATCCATAACATTCATTCCCTCGTATTTTATATCTTCAGGCATAGGTATGGCAATTTTTATCCGACGCTCGGAAAGCGGTTTTTGTTTTTGGAAAGAAAAGCGATTTGGAGCAGTCGTTTTGTCTTCATTTATAGAAATTGAACACGATTCATAGATTTTGGACGTTGCAAAACGGCATGGATATGCGATAAAATATAAATACCGAAAGAAAGATGAACAGCTTGGACGGAGATTGATTCGAAGCGATGGCAATGCCGAAAGTCGTGCGGCAATCGCATCATTCGAAAATTTTTTGTTCGGGCATGGTTTTAGGAAAGGAGTTTGTGGTTATCAAAATGAATAAAAAATCAATAATCGGTATCACTGCGCTGCTCGCGGCGATCGCTTTGACAGGCTGCGGAAGCAAGGGGAAGGATACAATGTCAAACAAGCTGACTTATTGGGTTTCGTTGGAATCCAATGCGGCGATGTCGGTCAGCGATTACGGTGAAACGCCGTTTGCAAAAGAGCTTGAAAAAAGATTGGGGATTGATATTGAATATCAGCATCCGCCTCAGGGACAGGAGGGTGAAAAATTCAACGTTATGGTGGCGATGGATGATCTGCCGGATATTATAGAATATCGCTGGGCGGAATATCCGGGAGGTCCGGGCAAAGCCATTTCCGAGGGGATTATCCGGGATATGGACAAATGCAGTCGCCGCTGCCATTTGGTTTCAGTGCAATCACAAGGAGCTGTGAGAATGTTGATCTGGCATATAAGCTGCTGGATTACGGTTACTCCGATGAAGGCCATATGCTTTACAACTTTGGAATTGAAGGCGAAAGCTACACCATGAAAGACGGTGAGCCGGTCTATACGGAAAAGATTACAAACAATCCGGATGGACTATCCATGTCGGCTGTCATGGCGCTTTATATGCAGTCCTATAATACCGGTCCGTTTGTGCAGGATAAGCGATATATGGATCAATATGCATCGCTTCCGCAGCAAAAACAGGCTTGGGAAACATGGAGCAAAACCAATGCCTATGAGCACCTTATGCCGTATCTGTATATGGATGAGGCGGAGTCGGGCGAAATCGCAAAGCTCACCAATTCAGTCACAACCTATCAGTCTGAAATGGTCATCAAATTCATTATGGGTATCGAGCCGATTGATAACTTTGATAATTTTGTCCAGGAAATGAATAACAGAGGACTTCAAAAGATACTGGAGGCTGAACAGAGAGCATACGAAAGATATAAAAACAGAGAATAGGGCACGGAGCTTCAGGATTATGCTGTAGATTTTTATTTCAGAGGTCAAAATTACATTGGCAGCAACAGACCGTCTTCCGTAATGGGCTTGCAGCTGGGGCTGAGAGCCGATACCGAAACGGACAATGCTTATAAGGTTTTGTATGCGCCGTATGCGCAAAACGGCAGCAGTACGCTTACGGGCGGAAGTTCAATTCTTGATGTTCTGGCGTTGGGAAGATCCTATTCAGATGATGGCTATTATTTCAGCAAAATCAATATTTCGGCAAGTGCAAGATCGTATGCGTCCGATGAAAGTGACGTAAAAATTCCGCTTACCGATAACTATGGCTTTGCTGAAAATAAGTTTTATAAGATATCGGCTCTGGCATTCAGTGATTCACTGGAGGCAAGTACATATGGGATTACAGAGAGTGGCGGACTGGAGCTTTTAAGAAATATCAGCACGACAACAAATGATTCTAAGCTGATTCCTACCAGTAAACTGACAAGAGGAAAAACGGTTTTTGCTGCACAAGCATATGCATACCGCATTGATGACGTTGCAATTTATAAGCTTTATAACTGCAAGAACATTTATGCGGATGATATACCGGCACAAGCAACCGCCGGCGAGGCGATTCCGGTGTCTGTAACGCTCAACGGTGTGGATAATAGTGCGGTTCCTCAGGCTGTTGTCAATTATAAAGCGGACGGAACTGATCTTATCATATACAGTGAGGGATTGGGAATTGATGTTGACCGCAGTGCTTCTACTGTGACATTCCAAAATGAAGGCGCGAATATTATTCCGATAGAATATATCGGTGCTAACGGCAACAGAAAAGGGTTCGTAAAAGAGGTTGATGTTCAGGGAGACGAAGTATTCTGTTCCGGTACACCGGTTATCAGTATCAGCGGCAATCAGGCAGAAGCTGCGGTAAAGGTTCAGAATACAACCATGATCGACCATACGGCAAAGGTATTTCTGGCAGTCTATGCAAATGACGGAAGTCTTGCCGGTGTAAGTGTATCCTATGAAGAAAGCTTTGCACCGAACACCGCCGATACCATGAAAGCTCAGCTTACATTGCCGTCAGGATACAGTTCTGACAGCCATTATCTGAAAGCATTTGTATGGGATGATATGGCTCCGCTGACGGTGGCGGATTTGTGAACAGATCCGGTTCGAAAATATTATATTCCGAAAAGAATCATTATAGATGAAGATTTTGAGGACGGCATACCGGCCGCCCTCAGATCATCTGATGTAAAATGCGATAATGGAGCGATGCGGCTCTGCGGCAGCGGCAGTATTGCGGCGAGCGGTGAGCTCGAGTTCAATGCAGATGATTATATCATAGAAGCCCGAATGAAGCAAAATGACTGTACAGCGGCAAAAAACGGAGCATTTTCAATTGCGGTCGGTGTGGACGAGGAAAATAGTGTTTTTGACAGATTCGTTTTCGCAGATGTCGATCAGTCTATGCGCGATCGGCTGATGCTGGGGTATTCGGATGAAAATGATAATGCTGCTTTTTGGCATAAAATTGTGGTATCCGATGAAACAGGACAGCTGAATAAAACAGATCATACAACGGAATATTTTAATCTCACCGCAAAAAAAATGGACGGTCTGCTGAGTCTGGAGCAGGGGGACAAGAAGATCGCGGCAAATTCTGAAATTTCGGCAACCGCGTCCGGAAAAGGCGGAAATTGCATGAAACTAACGGTACACTCCGTTGATGTCAGTATCGACTCTCTGAAAATTACGGAATTGGCAGAGGCTACGGCATTGCAGATTCAGACCGAAACAGCGCCAAAGGCAGGGCAGGTATGTGATTTTCAGATTCTTGGAGTTAATGAAGGAAAAAATTACCGACTTTCTCCCGAAACATATCAATTGACATGGGATAGTGAGGCGGTTATAATAGAAAATGAACGGATCACCGTTAAAAAAACAGGGGAAACGGTGGTCAAGGTACAGACCCAAAGCATTGACGGTAAAAAGCTTACGGCGAGCTTGAAAATTTGTGTTGGCGAAGCGGATCGTGAGATTAAACTGATTCTGCCGGAAAGTGTGCTTCTGGGCAGTGTGAATGAGTATAAAATTGTTAATTCGGCAAATGAGGAAATTGCCTACGACCGGATTGAATGTGATACGCTGGACTTTGGAAAAAAGAGCTTTTATGCAGGGACTCCGGGCGATCACAAGGTAAAGGTTTGGTATGGAAACAGTACCGCTGAGGGTACGATTCATGTCAGTGAATACGAGGGCATGGAGCTGGTGGCGGATAAGACCGATATTCAGCTTGTCGTGCATTTCAACAGTAAGTATTTCTCCGTTATAGCAATCCATTATCGGTGAAATATATAATTTGCCGTCTAAACATTGAACCTCTGTAATATCTGTTAATAGTTTTTTTACAGGTTTATCTGCCGTAAAATCACGTTTTATTAAATTTTCTTTATCCTGTATCTCTGTGCTTGCCTTTGTTATACCGTGCGGCTTCCTTACTTTGTGGATTAAATTTCCGTCTTTCATGGCACGGTATACGGTATTTCGGCTCACTTTAATCCCGCGTATTTCTAATGCTTTATGTATACGGTCATATCCGTAATTCGCATTATCCGGATGTTCGGATATGATTTCATTTATTTTGACCAGAAGAAGATGACGTTTGGAAGGCTTGTCCTTGTTTTTCAGCCACCTATAATATCCGGATTCGCTGATTTTTAAGACTTTGCACATTAATTTTACTGCGTATCTATTTTTGTATTTCAAAATAAATATATGCCTTTCAGCTGTTTTTACCTCTTCCGGTCTTTTGCGAAAAAACCGAGAGCATCCTTTAATATTTCATTTGCTTGACGAAGCTCTGCGTTTTCACGTTCAAGCTCGCATATTTTTGCATTAGCTTCATTTTCTGTCAGAACCACAGTATGCTTTTTTGCATACTTACGAGCTTTTCTCCAATCCGCAAGCGTATAGTATTGCAATCCTAATTGCAGTGCTGCCTTCTTGACTCCTATTTCATCGGACAGTTTTAACGCTTCCTCTTTAAATTCCTTGCTGTACTTTGACATTTTCTTTCCCTCTTTCTGATTTATTATATCAGATTTTTGGGTGTTTGTCGACTCTATTTATATTATACCACTCCATTCCGTGAGGTCTTTTTGTGTTGTAATACAGGAGCAGATATTTATGATAACCATCATGCTCAATGCACAATTACCATCCTATAAAAGCGGATGCCACAAATCGTTATTTCCGGGATTGGTGGAAGAGAAATTCAACAAAAATGCGATATCCAGATCATTGACAGAGAAAAAATAGGTCCGAATAAAATTAAAGTTCTCCGGTCGGAAAGAAAGGATGATAAAAATGAAAATACTCATATTGAACGGGAGTCCAAAACGTGAAAAAAGCGATACCTTGCACATTACCCACGCATTTCTGGCGGGAATGAACGAGGTATGTTCAAATGAAACCCAAACAATAAACATCATTGACCGGCATATTGAATACTGTACCGGTTGTTTTTCTTGCATGAGAAACGGTGGAAGCTGTATTCACAATGACGATATGCGCAATATTCTCGAAACAATTCTTGAAAGTGATCTACTGATTTTCAGTTATCCACTGTATTGTTATGGGATGCCGGCACCGCTCAAGGCTATGATTGACCGCACCTTGCCGCTTTCCAATATGGCAATGCAAAAGATCGGAGAACGGTATGAGCATGTCGGGCAGGCGGATTATTCGCATTTGAAATACATTATGATTTGCAGCTGCGGTTTTCCGAACAGCAAGCACAATTTTGAGCCTGCCACGGCACAATTTAAGCTGTGTTTTCCGAATCATCATACCATAATCACCGTACCGGAAAGTCCGATGTTTAATGCCCCCGAAGCAGCAGCCGTCACCCTCCCCCGTCTTGCCGCAATCAAAAAAGCCGGCAAAGAATATGCTGAAAGCGGCGGCATTAACAGAGAACTTATGAGCGAAATCACATCGCCGATGATTCCTGAGGAAATCTACGCAAAAATTATCAACGGAAATGCTTAATGCAGGAGGAAAAAGAATATGGATTTCAAATTTATCAATTTAACTCCCGAAAATCCTGCAGACGAACATTTATGCTGTATCATCCGTACCCAAAAGCCGCACCCCGGTGTTGAAGCAAAACGCCAGTGGCTTTCGGAACGTTTAAAAGAGGGACATGTTTTCCGCAAGCTCAATGTTAAGGGGTGCGTTTTTATTGAATATGCCCCGCTTGAAACCGCGTGGGTACCGATTGTAGGAGATCATTTCTACTATATCTACTGTCTTTGGGTACAGGGTGCGCCCAAAGGCTGCGGTTACGGACGTCAGCTGATGGAATACTGCATCCATGATGCAAAAGCGCATGGAAAATCCGGAATTTGCATGCTGGGTGCGGTGAAGCAAAAGAATTGGCTATCAGATCAAAAATTTGCAAAAAAGTACGGCTTTGAAACGGTTGATACCACCCCCGATGGCTACGAGCTCCTGTCCCTATCCTTTGATGGTACGCATCCGCAATTTGCTCCGACAGTCAAACAGGAAACAGCCGAAAACGGCTTGATCATTTACTATGATTATCAATGTCCGTATATTTTGCAAAGAATCGAAAAGCTGCAAGCCTTTTGCGCTGATAAGAACATTTCTGCAAATTTTATATGCGTTGATTCCCTTGAAACAGCCAAAAACCTCCCCTGCGTATTTAACAACTGGGTGGCGCTTTATGACGGAAAATTTGTAACCGTCAATCAGCTTGACGGAGCGGCGGTCGAAAAAATCATCACGCAATCTGACAGAACAAAGCACAAAATATCAGGAAAGTAGGCTGAAATTTCCGTATAATAAGAGTATCGGAAGGAGGAAAAAGAAATGGATTGGATTTCGGGGCTTCAGCGCGCACTCGACTATGTGGAGGAGCATATCACAGAGTCTATCAACTATGAAGAGGTTGCAAGGGCTGCATATTTGTCCAGCTTCCACTTTCAGCGCGTGTTTAGCGCAATTTGCGGTTACAGCTTAGGCGATTACATTCGTTTTCGCAGACTATCGCTTGCCGGCAGCGAGCTTGCGGCAACAAATAAAAAAGTAATTGATGTCGCTTTGAAATACGGATATGACACGCCCGAAAGCTTTTCCCGTGCATTTACGCGTTTTCACGGTGTGACGCCCTCTGCCGCAAAGCACGGCTCTAATCTTAAATCCTTTTCCAAACTTTCCGTAAAATTAATATTACACGGAGGTACAACAATGGATTACAGAATCGAAAACAAAGAAGCATTTGACGTGGTACTCAAAAAGAAGAAGTTTCCGAAAGCGCACGAAATTACAACACGCGAAATTGCAAAGTTTTGGGGCGAATGTCAGATGGACGGAACTATTCCGGCAATCTGTAAATATATTCCTGAAAATAACATCTTTGACGGGTGCATTATCGGTATAAGCTTTGATGCCGACCCTACTTTGCCCAATAACGATTTCCCCTACGGAATCGGTGCACATTACAACGGTCAAAAGATTACGGAGGATTTCTTAACAGTCGAAACTATTCCGGCTCATACCTATGCCGTATTCACATGCGTTGGCAAGATGCCCGAAGCATTTCAAAAGGTATATAAATATATCTGTACGGAGTTTTTCCCGGCAAGCGAGTATCAGCCTTGCGGAATAGAAATCGAAAGCTACCCGTCCGCCGAAACGCAAAACACGGATTATACCTGCGAAATCTGGATTGCGGTTGAAAAGAAGAAATAAGCGATTAATAATAAAGCAATCTTCGAAATATATACGGTACTGTCTTAAAGCAGTGCCGTTTTGTTTATCCTCCGATAATTGCTTTCATATAAAAAAATTCCACTCATTTTCATAAAACCATATCACTGTAACAACCAATCTGTTGACTTTTCGTTTTGCAAAATCCGTTTGTAAATAGCTTAGATATGCGGCTCTTTGTGGTTTTGGATAAAAATGTAAGATAATTTTAACTATTTTGTATAATATTCCACAAAAAACACATACAAATTTCTACAAAATAAATTTTACATATCCCTTGAAAAATGGTGGTTTTTATGTTATATTTGTAATGGAATTGTAACGTTTGGGCAAATACCCAATCAATATAAATCCGCTGTATAAACGAAAGTTATTCAGCGCGCACAAAACAAACACTTTTCTGGTTTCATCCAGGAAAGCCTATCCAAAGAAGGAGCAAAAATCATGACAAAAAACGTTTTCACCGAGGAAACACCAATCGTAGGTAAGCTTACGATTATCAGTATGAAAGGCTGCGAAGCTTTCACCGCAAAAATTGATGACTACTTAAAGAAATGGCGTCCCTTTGAGAACATTGATACGTATGTAACGCACGTTCACTGCCCGCGTTTCGGCACCGGCGAAGGAAAAGGCGTTGTTGACGATACCGTAAGAGGTCACGATGTATACATTATCTGTGATGTATTCAACTATGGCGTTACCTATAAAATGTACGGCGTTGAAAATCACATGAGTCCCGATGATCACTATCAGGATTTAAAGCGTATTATTGCCGCATTGGGCGGTAAAGCAAGACGTGTCACAGTCGTTATGCCGATGCTTTATGAGGGCAGACAGCACAGAAGAAGCGGTCGTGAATCCCTTGATGCCGCATTAATGCTGCATGAGCTTGTAAACATGGGAGTATCCAATATTATTACCTTTGATGCACACGATCCCAGAATTTCAAATGCGATTCCGCTTTCGGGCTTTGATGATGTTCAGCCTACTTATCAGATGATTAAAGCAATTATTAAGGCGGTTCCCGATATTTCACTCAATAAATTTGATACTGTTGTTATTTCACCCGATGAAGGCGGCATGACAAGAGGAATGTACTACAGTTCCGTATTGAAGCTGGATCTCGGAATGTTCTATAAGCGCCGCGATTACTCCAGAATTGTCAACGGCAAAAACCCGATTGTTGCTCATGAATATCTGGGACGTGAAGTAAACGGCAAGGACGTTATTATTGTAGATGATATGATTTCCTCCGGTGAATCCATCATTGATGTTGCCACTGCTCTAAAGAAACAGGGGGCAAAGAGAATTTTTGTATTTGCTTCTTTTGGTCTTTTCGTCAACGGACTTGAGGTATTTGATACCGCTTATGCAGACGGTGTGATTGATAAAATCTTCACAACGAATCTGATTTATCAAAATCCGGGACTGGCAAGCAGAGAATGGCACCACTCGGTAGATATGTCAAAGTATATTTCACTTTTGATTGATACTTTAAATCATGACGATACCATTTCAAAGCTATTGGATCCGGTTACAAAAATCGAAGCTTTGGTTTCAAAAATTCAAAGTCAGAACGCATAAAAAATCATTTGAAACGGCGCAGAATATACGCCGTTTCTTTGTTAAAAAGGAGAAAGACGATGCAATGTATTTTACTTGCCGCAGGTTATGCCACGCGGCTTTATCCCCTAACCGAAAACATGCCAAAAGCATTACTGCCGCTCGGAGATCGTACAATCCTGGACATGGTAGTCGACAAGATCAATGCTGTGGAAGAAGTAGAAATCATCTATATCGTTACCAATGATAAGTTTTTTCAATGCTTCTGCGATTGGGCAAAGCAATATCAAGGATCAAAAAACATTCGGGTTCTGAATGACCATACCACTGCAAACAGCAATCGTCTTGGCGCAATCGGAGATTTAAAGTATGTAATTGATCAGGAAAATATTGACGATGATATTTTGGTAATGGCTTCGGACAATATTTTCGGATTCCCGCTTACTGATTTTGTTGACGCTTATAAAAAGCATCATGCGGATATGATTTGCGCTCATATCATAAAAGACCCGAAAGAGCTTCATTCTATGGGGGTTGTGGAATTGGACGCACAGCATAAGGTGCTCAGTTTTGAGGAAAAGCCGGCAGAACCGAAGTCTGATCTGGGCGTTCCGCCATTCTATCTTTATCGGCGTGAAACCCTTCCCCTACTCCGCCAATATCTGGACGAGGGAAACAATCCGGATGCGCCGGGACATTTTATCCCCTGGCTGATTACAAAACAGGATGTATATGCTCATGTGTTTGACGCTATGCGGATTGATATCGGAACGATCGAAAGCTATCATGAGGCTTGCCGACTTCAGGAGAGCGGTCAGTTATTTAAAGCGTAATTTTTTAAGAAATCACTAAGATTCCCGAAAAAAATATTGCAAATTTTTAGCCAAAAAGGCTATTGAATTTTACAAGAAAATAGAGTATAATATAGATAATCGAGTTGCGTAAGCGTAAATCCAGATGGATTTACGCTTATTTTTTTTGCATTTCGATAGATACTGTATCTTTTATGCGGTAAAATGGAGGATTATTTATGGAAAAATCACTAAACAAGATGGGAACAATGCCCATAAACAAGCTTATCTTATCAATCGGAACACCCATGATTTTATCAATGGTGCTGCAAGCATTCTATAATATTGTTGACAGCGCTTTTGTTTCAGCCATTCCGGGCGGCATCGGCGAATCAGCATTGAACGCACTAACGCTTGCTTTCCCTGTCCAAATGCTGATGGTTGCGGTCAGTATCGGAACAGGCGTCGGCACAAATGTACTGCTCTCTAAAAGCCTTGGACAGGGCAATCAAGAAAAAGCAGGACGGGTTGCTGGCTGCTCGCTCTTTCTCTGCTGTGTTATCTATGCCATCTGTCTGCTCTTTGGACTTTTCGGCGTCCGTGCCTATATTTCCACGCAGACTGTTAATTCGCAGATTTTTAATTTGGCTGTGGATTATCTAAAAATATGCTGTATCCTGTCTCCCGGTATTGTATTCTTCTCTATCTATGAGAAAATGTTACAGGCAACAGGATTATCGCTTTATTCAACCATTGCGCAAGTTTCGGGAGCTGTCTTGAATATTGTACTCGATCCGATTCTAATTTTCGGATATTTCGGAATGCCGGAATTAGGTGTCAAAGGCGCGGCTTATGCAACGGTAATCGGGCAGATTGCATCGTTTCTGATCGCACTGTTTTTCCATATTCGGTTCAATTGTGCGGTTCCGAACAAATTAAAATATATAAAACCCTCTGCCAATATTATTCGCGGTATTTATGCCATCGGCTTTCCGGCAATTATTGCTCAGGCGCTTATGTCATTTATGACCTATGGCTTTAATATTATTTTGGTACGGGTAGATGAAGCATTGGTAACTGCCTATGGATTATTTTATAAAATCCAACAATTTATCCTGTTTGCCGCTTTTGGTCTGCGTGATGCAATCACACCGATTATTTCTTTCAGCCACGGCATGAAGAACAAAGAGCGTATCCGGGACGGAATCCGATATGGATTACAATATACGGTCGGAATTATGCTGATTGGAATGGTTCTTCTTGAAGTTTTCGCAAGATCCTTCTCCGGGATTTTCGGTCTTTCCGGCTTTACACAATCCCTATGTATCAGCGCCATGCGGATTATTTCATTAAGCTTTATTTTTGCCGGATTGAACGTTGCTTTTCAAGGCATATTTCAGGCACTGGACGCCGGATTCGAATCGCTTATCATCTCAGTTTGCCGACAGATTTTATTTATCCTCCCGATAGCCTGGCTGCTTTCTCTGGCGGCACTGCGCTCTATAGATCATGCTTGGATGATATGGATGACCTTCCCCATTGCCGAAATCCTATCTGCTGCCATCGCTTGTATTCTGATGAAAAAAATTTATCGGAACACGGTTTTGGAGACGCTGTAAATCCCCGTTATTCTCCTGCAAATATGCATATTTTTAATAAATATTCAAAAAAAACAAGGAAATTGCTTGAAATTTGTTGATTTTTGTTATATAATATTTGTTATTGGAATAATTCGATGTCGGCACGTCTCTGCAAAACTACCAATTTGTCAGTGGCTTATCTTGTTTTATCCAAACACAAAGGGGGCATCGTTTTCAAAATCAATCTTTTAAATTACTTTTGGGGAGGAGTATTCAAGTGGAACTATTTAACGATGTGTTATCTAAAATTGATGACGTGGTATGGGGGATCCCGCTGATCGTACTGATTTTAGCGGTCGGCATTTTATTGACTTTCAGAACCAAATTCGTGCAAATCCATCATTTGCCGAAAGCTTTAAAATTCATGATTTCGGATGAAGAAGACGGAGAGGGCGAGGTCAGCAGCTTCGGAGCACTTTGTACAGCTCTTTCGGCAACGATCGGTACCGGAAATATTGTCGGTGTGGCAACAGCCATTGCCGCCGGTGGCCCGGGCGCATTGTTCTGGATGGAGGTAGCCGCTTTCTTCGGAATGGCAACAAAATACGCAGAAGGTCTGTTAGCGGTTAAATACAGAGAAATTGATAAAAACGGAAAAGTTCTCGGCGGCCCGTTCTATTATATCGAAAAGGGTCTGGGTAAAAAATTCAGATGGCTTGGCAAGCTGTTTGCTGTGTTTGCGGTTTTGGCAGGTTTGTTGGGTATCGGAACGATTACCCAAATTAACGGTATTACCGGTGCTGTTCAGAATTTCTTTGATCCGAATTCCAGTGCGATCGCTTTTTCAATCGGCGGTATGGATTATTCATGGGCAGTGGTTATTTCCGGTTTGGTTGTTACTCTCTTTGTTGCCCTGGTTGTTATCGGCGGTATTAAGAGAATTTCTAAGGTTTCGGAATTAATTGTTCCTTTTATGGCAATTTTATATGTCGGATGTACCTTAATTTTAATCTTCTGCAACATCACTAAAATCCCGGCAGCGGTTGTATTGGTCTGCAAGAGCGCATTCAGTCCTCAGGCAGCTCTCGGCGGTGCTGTTGGTATTACCATGAAAGCAGCGATGCAAAAGGGTATTTCACGAGGAATCTTTTCAAATGAGGCAGGTTTGGGTTCAGCGCCTATCGCAGCAGCCGCGGCAAGAACAAAAGAGCCGGTTCGTCAAGGTCTTGTCTGCATGACCGGAACATTCTTTGATACCATCATTATTTGTACCATGACAGGCTTATCCATTATTTTAACAGGTACTCATATTCCGGCAATGAGCAAAGAACTGGTTGGTTCGGCAGTGACTACACAAGCCTTTACCATCGGGCTTCCTTTCTCAAATAATGTCTGTGCATTCCTGCTGATGCTCTGTCTGGCATTCTTTGCATTCACCACAATTCTTGGATGGGATTATTATTCAGAAAGATGTCTGCAATATCTTGTCGGTGACAGAGAATGGATTATAAAGGTTTACAGATTCGTTTACATCGCAGCTGTGTTTATCGGTCCTTATCTGACCGTTTCCTGTGTTTGGACTTTTGCCGACATCTTTAACGGTTTAATGGCGCTCCCGAACTTGATTGCGCTATTTGCTCTTAGCGGTGTTGTTTCGGCAGAAACCGCAAAATTCATAAAAAAGCATAATCTATAATTTTCATCTGACAAAATCAGAAAATCACAGAGATCAGCTCACAAACCGAGCTGATCTTTTTTTATTCTTGGGTTAAAACCGCTGAAAGTGCATTTGCAATATTTTTTCCACCCTCTTTTGCTTCATCCAGTGTATTCCCATTGCTCCCGACCTCAATCAGCATACTGCCTGTCGTCATATGCATGTTAAACCGTTCTCTCCGCAAATTAATCGGTCGCATCATGCCCGGATACATTTGATTCGCCGCACTCTGCACCTTTGCCGCAAGACTCAGATTCTTTTTCCAGTTCGGATGCGAAAGCCCCAGACTATCGGTTCCCAACACCAGCATCACCTTTGCGGTCGGCACACCATTCACATCGCAGCGAACCGTCAGCTTTGAGCCATCCGGATAAACAAAGGCGTCCCGATGAATATCCAAAACGACCTTAATATTGGGGTATTGCTTTAAATTATAGTCAATCGTAGAAAGCGTTCGCGTATAAGCGCCTTGATATGACGGATAATCATGAACGGTTTTATCATGAACGCAGTGAATCCCGTTGTTTTCAAGCACCTCGGCAATCACGTTTCCTACCGCCGTAATGTTCTTCTCCTCATCGGCATTCCGCTCTGTTTCTCCGCTCATGGCATCCCCATCAAAACATTCCGTTGTGTGCGTATGAACAATCAAAACCTGCGGTTCGGCATTTTTCTCAATTGTGAAATCCAAAGGCTGCGCACACAGTTGCTTTAAATCCACCGAATAAGTGGTTGCATTATTGATCTCTAATTTTTCTCCCGAATCAATACTCTCTTTCGTTGGAAATTTTGCCAATACCTGCGGCGATTCAGGCTCCGGTGCTGCTGTTTCCTGCGGTGGCTCCGTAGACTGCTCAACGGGCGTTTCCGAGGGAGTGATTTCTGCCGGAGTATTCGTATCATCTGACCGGAATATGGGCGAGAACTCCCCTACTACGCTTTCCGGACGTTCGGTATTAAATCCTAATAAACGATTTACGAAATCCTTAATATTAAAGTCCTGCTGCTCTGACGGCAATCCCTCATCCAGGATTTTTGTATAATCCGTATCCACCTGCCGAAATACCGTTGTTGTGCGGTGATTCCAAAGGATAAAGCTTCCGGTGCCGATTGCTGCCGCTGCTGCCGCAATACACAAGATGAAACCCAGCTTTTTCGGAATACGAATCGTCTTAAACAGCATAATCTTTGTCCCCTTCTTTGGCATAAAAATGAGTATATTCTATCCTTACGTTCGAAATCCTAAAATATGTTAAAAATCTAAAAATTATATAGTATTGTCCGCGATAATTTTGCAGACAATAAAAAAAGCAGCACATGCTGCAAGAAAGGGGCAAATGACAGGTATGATAAAGAAAAAACCGAATCAATATAAAATGAATGACGGAATGTTTGATCTGGAGGATGCGATCAGCGCTACGGACTTTACGGGACTAATTCCCTCCGCGCCGCAAAATGATTATGCGATTGCCTCCTATAATGCCGTAATGGACTATCTGCCCTCTGCGGTTGAGGAATCACAAAAGATGGAAAAACAATCAAAATAACAAAGCACCCCATACAAGCCGATTTTTCTATCGACCCGTATGGGGTGTTTTTATGATTTTTCCAGAGTGAAAGTAAATTTCGTATACTTTGCATTGGAGCCTTCCTTTGCGTCAACGCTCTCCACCCAGATGCTCTGCTTATGCATTATCATAATATTTTTTACAAGCGACAACCCCAAACCGGCGCCGCTCTTTTCGTTTGTTCTGGACTTGTCCGTTTTATAAAAACGATTAAAAATGCTGCTTAAATCCGCGCTGTCAATGCCATCGCCAAAATTCCCGATCGAAACATACACCTTGCGTTTTTCAATCCAAGTCGAAATTCCCATCGTTGTATTCGGATAAGAAAATTTAATCGCATTATCCATAATATTCAGCACCACGCGCTTGATGGAATCCTTATCCGCAAGCACCTTTAATTCCTCGGTTTTAAAATCCACATTCAAATCAAGGTTCTTCTCGCAAATTCGGTTTTCCAAACCGATAATGCAGGTGCGAATCAATTCGTTAATATCAAATTCACTAATATCCAGCTTATACTCACTGGAGGACATTTTAGACATTTCCAGCATATCATTGACCAGCTTCGTCAAACGTCTGGACTCGTCCAACACAATCTGCAAATAATATTCATGCTTTTCAGGAGGGATTGTTCCATCCAAAATCCCCTCTACAAACCCCGATATACTCGTCATCGGCGTTCTCAGCTCATGCGAAACATCGCTGACAAATCCGGAACGCTGCTTTTCCAAATCCTCAATGCTATCTGCCATAAAATTAAAGCTGGAGGCAAGCTGCCCAATCTCATCATTGGATTCCACCTCAACACGCTTGCCGAAATTCCCGGCAGCCATATCCCGAACCGCGCTGTTAATCCGGCTGATCGGGCGTGAAATCCGCATGGACTGGATATATACCATCACGAAAGCAAAGATCATCGAAATCAATGCCGCCAAAATAAAGACGTAGATTAATTCCATTGCCGTTCGCTGCATTTCGGGCAGAAACATATTCAAAAACGCATTACCGATACGTGTTCCCTGATAATAAATCGGATACCCTACCGTCAGCATTTTTTTTGGATATTCTCCGTTAAACGTGCCTTTCTTAACGATACGGCTTTTGGTTTCCAGCTCCTTCATGTATTCTGCCGGCACACTGTTGATTGTCGCTGTGCTTTCTGTAATTTCACCGTCATTATTGACAATAATAATATCCGCATTCAGAAAGCTGCTCCAGAATTGCAGTGTACTCTTAAATGCCATCCGCGTTCGAACATCGTTATCCTCGATATGCGTGGCCCCCGTCCAATGCTCGATTGTTTCGGACATCGCCATCGCAGTCGCAATTTGCTTTCGTTCAATGAAGTTGCTGACAAATACGATTGACGGAATCGACACACATAACAGGACAATGACCAGAATAAAGCTGTACGCCACAAACAAACGCTGAAATATTGAGCTTTTCTGCGTATCCACGAATTATCTCACCTCGAATTTATAACCCACACCCCATACGGTTTTGAGCTGCCAGTTCGCATCCTTCACCTGTTCAAGCTTTTCGCGCAGACGCTTAATATGCACGTCCACCGTTCGGGAATCACCGAAATAATCAAATCCCCAAACCTCCTCCAACAGCTGCTCTCTGGTAAACACCCGGTTCGGATTTGACGCTAAGAAAAACAACAACTCCAACTCTTTCGGGGGAATCTCCATGATTTTTCCGTTAATTTTTAACTCATAATTGGAAAGATTAATCGAAAGATTTGTAAAATTAATCTCCTTTGACGCTTCGGAATCCTTTGCGTCACTGCGGCGCAAAACCGCCTTAACTCTCGCAATCAGCTCCTTTGTTTCAAAGGGCTTCACCATATAATCATCCGCGCCCAGCTCCAGACCTAAAACCTTATCAAAGGTTTCGCCCTTCGCTGTCAGCATAATAATCGGGGTATTCGAGGTTTTCCTAATTTCACGGCATACATCCCAACCGTCTATTTCCGGCATCATGACATCCAGTATGATAATCGCCGGCGCTTCCGATTTGAATTTCTCAATCGCCTCGCGTCCGTTGCTCGCCGTTACAACCGGAAAACCCTCTTTTTCAAAATACAACTTAATCAGCTCTACAATATGAGCATCATCATCCACAACAAGAACCTTATTGTTTGACATCTCGAAAAACCTCCTTCTCTATACGAACTTATCGTACAATTGCTTTTGGCAATTACCGGCATATAGATTTATTACATTATATCACAAAAATTTTAAAAAGTAAAGCATATAAATGAAACAAGTTGTGAATAAAAACTTACGAATTTTCGCATATAAAATTAATTCATGATTTAGTATTGTCAAAACCAAGCTTTTGTGTTATAATGATATGTAATTGCCGGCTTTTCTTTGGTGTCCGAATCCGATTCGGATACCAAATCAGCCGAATCCAAAAAATCCCAAAGGAGGGGTCAAATATGCCGATTCGTATACCCGACAAGCTGCCTGCAACAAAGCAGCTGAGAAATGAGAATATTTTTGTCATGTCGGAAACAAAGGCAATGCATCAGGATATCCGACCGCTAAAAATCGTAATTGTGAATTTGATGCCTACAAAAATAACCACAGAAACACAGCTTTTGCGGCTTCTTTCCAATTCGCCGTTACAGGTGGAAATAGACTTTTTGCAAATGGAATCTCACCGTTCCAAAAACACGCCGTTGGAGCATTTGAAAACCTTTTACAAGTCCTTTGACGAAATCAAAAATTCAAAATTTGACGGCATGATTATCACCGGCGCACCGGTTGAAAATATGGATTTTGAAGAAGTCGATTATTGGGATGAATTGGTGAAAATTATGGAGTGGTCAAAAACGCATGTCACCTCCACCCTGCATATTTGCTGGGCAGCACAGGCAGGGTTATATTATCATTACGGGATTCCCAAATATCCACTCAAAGAGAAATGCTCCGGGATTTTCAAGCACCGGGTTCATCGCCGCACCGCAAAGCTGGTACGCGGTTTTGATCAGGAATTTTATGCACCCCATTCCAGAAATACCGAGGTTCGCGCAGAGGACATCCGAAAGGTACGCGGTCTTGAGATTCTCGCTGATTCCAAAGAAGCCGGTGTCTATATCGTATTCACAAAGGGCGGAAGAAAAATCTTTGTGATGGGTCATGCCGAATACGATGTCAATACTTTAAGGGACGAATATTATCGCGACCTTGACAAGGGGCTGAATCCGCAGATTCCGAAACACTACTTCCCCGGAAATGACCCTTGCAGAAAGCCTGTCGCCAACTGGCGTTCCCATGCAAATTTATTGTTCTCCAACTGGCTGAACTATTTTGTTTATCAAATTACGCCTTATGATATTGATGAAATTCAATAAAAATAGGATATGCGGATTCATTTTCCGTATATCCTGTTTTTTTAGTTACTCTTTAACCGCCTGAATTTAAGCGGTGTAATCCCGATTTGCTTTTTAAACACCGTTGCAAAATAATTACTGCTGTTAAAGCCGCATTCAAATGCGATTTCTGTGACGGATTTTGAAGTCTTAATCAACAGTTTCTGCGCCTTTAAAAGCCGCCGCGTATTCAGATAGTCAATAAATGTATACCCTGTCAGCTCCCGAAATGCCTTTTCAAAATGACTTTTACTGAGCGTCGCCGTCTGAGCCGCATAATCCACCGTAATATCCGCCGATATATTGTCCTCCAGCATATTGAGAACCCTTTTAATCTTCAGCTCCGTTTTGCTCGGCAATGTATTCGGTTTCAACGTCTGCTCTCCGGTACGCAGAAGAATAACGAAAATTTCGGTCAGTAAATTTTTAAGCATAACCTCGCAATGCTTTGCGTTATTCTCATATTCAGCTGCAATTCGGTCAAAAACCGCGGTGATTCGCTCTATACAATCCTCCGGTACGGATACGCAATAGTCGCGAAACAAGGATAAGACAGGCTCCCGAATCGAATCCTCTATGAAATTCTCCGTAAAATTCAGCAGTAGCCGCTCATGTCCGTATCGTGAAACTGAGGTTGTTTTGTGAATGGTATGAGGAGGAATTAAAATAATGTCGCCTCTCGAAACCCGAACGATTTTATTTTTGATAAAATAATTCCGTTTTCCGCTTAATAAAAAATACAGCTCATAACGATTATGCGCATGAGTTTTAAACACGTCAAACGGCCCATTCACCATGCGCCGCGAATAATAAAACTCTTTCTCGCCCAACTCCAGCATGTCATTGGTAAATACTGAAGATGTCTTCATATTCTTTCCCCCTTTTTGCTAAGACGTTTCATATGTTTTTCATTCTATGAAGGCGAGTTCCGCGCAGCGTAGCGGATGTTTGAGCCGCAATAGAATGAAAAATATATGAAACGTCTCTCCGCTCACTTCGGTTCACACCCACCTGTATTATATCATAAAAAAAGAATATTTTAAAGTTTTTTTCAAAAAAAAAGCATATTATGATAGAAAATTAAAAAATAATTTTGTATAATGAATAGGAACTGCAAATCAGATATGCAGATTTATCAATATTTTAAGGACGGTGTTACACGATGAGTTTTATCCATGACGATTTTATGTTAAAGGGCGAAACAGCAAAAAAGTTATATCACGAATTTGCGGAAAACATGCCGATAATTGACTATCACTGCCATCTCTCGCCGCAGATGATAGCAGAAAACTACCAATTTAAAAATGCCTATGATTTATTTTTGGGCGGCGATCACTATAAATGGCGTTTGATGCGTTCCAACGGCGTTGATGAAGAGTACATCACCGGCAATGCAGACGATTATGCGAAATTTATGGAATTTGCAAAAACCGTTCCGCTGATGATCGGAAATCCGATGTACCACTGGACGCATCTGGAGCTAAAGCGGTATTTCGGTATTGATAAAACCTTATCCGAGGATACTTGCGAGGAAATCTGGAACACCTGCAATGAATGTTTAAAGAAAGAGGAATTTAGAGCGCAGGGATTAATTGAAAGATCCAATGTAAAAGTAATCTGCACAACGGATGATCCGGCAGACGATTTAAAATATCATGAGCAGCTCAAGAATTTCTCAACCAAAATCCTCCCCACATTCCGTCCCGATAAAGCGGTCGAAATCGCAAAAGAAACGTTTATCCCCTACATAAACAAAATAGGAATCCAAAGCTATGACGAGCTTTTAGCGTGGCTTGATGAAAGAATTGAATATTTTAATGCACACGGGTGCAGACTGTCAGATCATGGCTTGGAATATGTTCCGTTTGCCGAGGGTGATGCAAAAGCCGTTTTTGAAAAGCGCATGAGTGATCAAGAGATTACCAAAAATGAGGAAAACATTTTCAAAACCGCCGTTCTCAAGCGCTGTGCGCAAAATTACACCCAATACGGATGGGCGATGCAGCTGCACATCGGCGCACTCAGAAATAATAACACAAAAATGTATCGGAAATTAGGCGCGGATACCGGCTTTGATTCCATCAATGATTTGTGTATCGCCGAAGATTTATCCAAATTCATGGACAATCTTGAAGTATCGGATTGCCTGCCTAAAACAATCTTATACACGCTAAACCCGAAAGATAACTACGTTCTGGCAACCATGCTCGGCAACTTCCAGAAAGCGCCCGTTCCGGGGAAAATACAGTTTGGTTCCGGCTGGTGGTTTAACGATCAGCGCGACGGCATGGAAAACCAAATGCAGTCGCTTGCCAATCTCGGTCTGCTTGCTCGATTCGCGGGGATGCTGACGGATTCCAGAAGCTTTGTATCGTATCCCAGACATGAATATTTCAGAAGAATTTTATGCAATCTTCTGGGTAAATGGGTGGACGAGGGCGAATATCCGAACGATATGAAAGCTTTAAAGAAAATCGTAGAGGGCATTTGCTATCAGAACGCCAAAGAGTATTTCAAATTTTAATAAATTTGTCTCCTGTTATAATTTTGTACATGGGTTGTGAAATGTATCAGCCCATGTACATTTTTTTATGTTTTTAAATTGCCCGAATGGAAAAATCTTTTTTTGCATATACATTACAGATGACGGTAAACCGTTAAACGGAAAGGCGGTGGAATGCGCTTGTGAAAAAAATTTATATTTTCCTTTTAATGCTCGGAATGTTGACAGGTGCTTTGACGCGATATGTTCCCTTAGACTATGCTTTTAATCCGGTAAAAGGAACGCAGAAAGTGGTGATTGATGCCGGGCATGGGGCACCCGATGGCGGAGCGGTCGGTGTGACAGGGGTTTTGGAAAAAGACGTTAATCTTGCAATTGCATTAAAAATTCAAGAATTGTTAGAGGGGCAAGGAATTCAAACCGTTCTCACCAGGGACTCGGACAACGGCTTGCATGACGGAACCGGAACGATTCGCAGTATGAAGGTAACGGATATGAAAAAACGGCTGGAAATCATCAATCATTCCGACGCGGATTTGTTTATATCCATTCACATGAACTCTTTCGGGAATCCATCAGCAAATGGGCTGCATGTTTTTTACGACCAGAAGCATGAATCCATCAAAGAACTGGCAGAGCAAATGCAAACGGCAATTTCTGATGCGACCGGCGCTCCGATGCACGATGTAAGACCGGCTGCCGCTACGCTGTATTTAATGAAAAACACAACAATTCCCGCAATTTTGGTAGAGTGCGGCTTTCTCTCAAATCCCGAGGAAGAAAAAAAGCTCACCGATGATGATTACCAATCCCGGATTGCGTGGGCAATCGCCAAAACTCTAACCGAAAAAACACAAGATATGCCGTAAAAAAGCCCAAAATCCCCGAAATATAGACAAATTGATAAAAAATCAACAAAAACAATCGACATTTTTCTAACAAAGAATATGGGAATCTCTGAAATTTATATTGACTTAATTTCGGTTGTGGTATATAATATTAGATGATATTAACAACAAATGTTGTCTGTTTAGAAAGGAATGGATGTAATGAGCAGAGTATACAATTTTTCGGCAGGTCCTTCCATGCTTCCGCTGGAGGTTCTTGAGAAAGCACAGAAGGAAATGACCGAGTATGGCACAACCGGAATGTCGGTCATGGAAATGAGCCATCGTTCGGCTGACTATAAGGAGATTATAGACGGAGCGGAGGCACTTGTGCGAGAGCTGATGAACGTACCGGATAATTATAAGGTATTGTTCCTTCAAGGGGGCGGTTCCACACAGTTCGCAATGATTCCGATGAACTTAGCAACAAAGAACAAAAAAGCAGATTATGTAATCACTGGTCAATGGGCAAAGAAAGCAGCTTCCGAAGCGGAAAAATTCATCACCGTAAACAGAGTGGCTTCTTCTGCTGATAAGACCTTTTCATACATACCCAAATTAGATAAGAGCACTTTTTCACCGGATGCAGACTATTTTTATATTTGCTACAACAACACGATTTACGGAACACGTTATACCGAGCTGCCCGACACGGACGCGGTATTGGTAGCCGATATTTCATCCTGCGCAATGTCGGAAGAAATTGATGTATCCAAATTCGGTTTACTGTTTGCAGGCGCACAGAAGAATTTAGGTCCTGCCGGCGTAACACTGGTTATCGTAAGAGAAGATCTGATCGGTGAGGTTTTGGACGGAACACCGACCATGCTGAATTATCAGACACACGCTGACAACGGCTCTATGTATAACACTCCGCCTACCTATGCAATTTATGTATTGAAATTGGTTCTGGAATGGATCAAGAGCAAGGGTGGTATTGCCGAGCTGCAAAAGGTCAATGAAGCTAAAGCAAAGATTCTTTATGATTTCCTGGATTCGTCCGAACTGTTTAAGGGAACGGTTGTTCCGGAGGATCGTTCATTGATGAATGTTCCGTTTGTAACGGGCAATGAAGAATTGGACGCTAAATTTGTAAAAGAAGCAAAGGCAGCCGGATTTGTGAATTTGAAAGGTCACAGAACGGTCGGCGGCATGAGAGCCAGCATTTATAATGCAATGCCGGTTGAGGGCGTTGAAAAGCTTGTTGAGTTTATGAAGAAATTCGAAGCTGAAAATAAATAAGATTTCATTTTTGAAGGGAGATTACTGAGATTATTATGTATAATATTCTTACACTAAATAAAATCGCAAAATGCGGTCTGAACCAGTTAGGTGAAGCTTATACAATCACCGACAACGAATCAATTGACGCAGACGGTATTATTTTGAGAAGCTTTAATATGCACGAAATGGAGCTTGGGAGCAATCTGAAAGCGATTGCCAGAGCCGGCGCCGGAACCAACAACATTCCGATTGACAAGTGTACTGAAAAGGGAATTGTCGTATTCAACACTCCCGGAGCGAATGCAAATGCCGTTAAAGAGGCAGTAATTGCCGGTCTGATGCTATCCTCCAGAGATATTATCGGCGGTATTGAATGGGCAAAGACGTTAACGGGCGATAACGTTGCAAAGCAGGTTGAAAAGGGCAAATCCAACTTTGCCGGTTCCGAGATCAAAGGCAAGACCTTGGGTGTAATCGGCTTGGGTGCAATCGGTATTCTGGTTGCAAACGCAGCTTATGCGTTAGGCATGGACGTAATCGGCTATGACCCCTATCTTTCGGTTGACGCTGCTTTAAAGCTTTCAAGACACGTAAAAAGAGTCAATGATCCGAAAGAGATTTATGAAACCTCCGATTATATCACAATTCACGTTCCGTATATGGAATCCACAAAGGATACGATCAATGCTGAAAACATCGCGACTATGAAGGATGGCGTGAAGATTCTGAACTTTGCAAGAAATGGTTTGGTCAATAATGACGCAATCAAACAGGCTTTGGCAAGCGGCAAGGTTTCCAGTTATATTGTGGACTTCCCCAATGAGGAAACCATCAATCAAAAAGGCATTATTGCAATTCCGCATTTGGGCGCTTCAACCGAAGAATCTGAGGATAACTGTGCTGTTATGGCATCCAGACAGCTTGCGGATTATTTGGAGAACGGAAACATCGTAAATTCCGTCAACTTCCCCAACTGCTCACTTCCGGTAAGCGGTATTGGCAGAGTTGCGATTATCCATCAGAATGTTAAAAACGTAATCGGTCAGTTTACTGATGTTTTATCAGAAGTCAATATTTCCGATATGGTAAGCAAATCCAGAAATGACGTTGCTTATACAATCATCAATACCGACCATGAGATCAATGATGAAATGATTCAGCAATTGCAATCCATCAATGAAGTCATTGCAGTAAGATTAATTCGGTAAAAAACACAAAGACTGTAAGAGGAATTTTACAGTCTTTTTTAATTTTTGTTAAAAATCACAAGAATATATTGATTCTTTTCACAAAAACTATAACACAGGCACTCTGTACTCACAGTCGTTATAGAGAAAGGAATGAATCACTATGAGAAATATCCGTACGGACTTAGCTTTGGAAGCGCATCGTCTTTCAACGCAAGATGGAAAAGAAATCGAGGGCGTTATTGTCACAAATCGTCAAGAGGGCGAGATTACGATTTCCAAAGTAGAAATTATCAATGATGCCGGTTCTGAAACCTTAGGCAAATCCATTGGCAATTACATTACCATTGAATGTCCCACCATTCGGTATAGCGCTGACGACTCCCGGCGCGTTTGTTCCCAGATTGCGCAGGAAATCCGTAAAATGACAAAAATTGACCGAAATACCGTAACGCTGATTGTCGGATTAGGGAATCCCGAAATCACCCCCGATGCGCTCGGAACAGAGGTTGTTTCACATATTCTGATTACCCATCACCTCAAAAATCATATGCAGGAATATTTAAAAGAAGCCTTAGGTGAAGAAATCAGCGGCGTTTGCGCAATTACGCCCGGTGTATTGGGAACTACCGGTATTGAAACCGTGGAAACGATCAAGGGAATTGCAGCGCATATCAAGCCGGATTTAATTATTGCCATAGACGCACTGGCAGCCGGTGAAATTCAGCGCGTTTCCAATACCATTCAAATCAGCGATGCCGGGATTCAGCCCGGCTCCGGAGTGGGTAATAACCGCGCCGGCATGAATGAAGAAACTCTGGGTACAAAAGTAATCTCCATCGGGGTCCCGACCGTCATTGACGCCCGTAATATTTCCGATATGGAAATTCCTCAGGAGCTGTCACCGTTAATGGTCACAACAAAGGATATTGATTTGGTTATCAAAAAATGCGCCAAAACCATTGCCGACGGCATCAATCTCGCATTGCATAAAAATATTACATTAGAAGAAATATTAGCCTTTACGGGTTGACAGATTTTAAAAAATAGAGTAAGATATATTACAAGAACAGGAGGATTTATCCTGTTTTGATTGAAAGACCACAAAAAACAGGAAAGGATTGAACAAATATATGCAGGAAATCAGCATTAATCAGAATATTACTTTAAAATATATCCCGATGACGAAGTTAAAAACGACAACGGTCGGTCTGTTTATTCATCGACCGCTCAACAAGGAAGAAGCGTCAATGAATGCACTTCTCCCCTATGTGCTTCGCCGCGGCTGTAAACTGTGCCCCGATACCGAAGCGCTTTCAAAATATCTTGAAAACCTGTACGGTGCCTCTCTTTCAGGTACAGTCATTAAACGCGGAGAGGATCAGATTCTTTATTTCGATGCAGAAACCATTTCCAATCCCTACGCCCCCAACGGTGAGGATTTGTTGGGAGATTTGGTTCGGCTGCTGCTGTCGGTTGTCCTTGAACCTGCGGTAACGGACGATTCCTTTGATGAAGCCGTTGTCAAGCAGGAAAAGGATAATGCGAAGGACAGAATTTTATCGTTGATGAATGACAAGAGAAGCTATGCGTCTTTACGCTGCATTGAAGAAATGTGTGAGGGAGAAGCTTTTGCGATTTCGCGATTAGGCACGGTAGAGGATGTCGATAAGATCGGCGCAAAATCCTTGTACTGCTACTATCGTTCCATTCTTCCCTCTTCCCCGATTGATATTTACATTTGCGGTGACGCGGACATGGACAAGCTGGAAACGATTGTACGGGATGCCGTTCAGAATATCAGCTTCACAACGCCGATTTTGCCGCAGACCGAAATTCTGCAAAAATCCGTTCCGGTGAAAAATGTTTCCGAGGAAATGGATGTTGTGCAAGGGAAACTGGCAATCGGATTCAGAACCAACATCAAGCCCACCGACGCTGATTATCCGGCGCTGACAGTCATGAACAGCGTATTCGGCTCTGGTGCTCATTCCAAGCTTTTCAACAACGTCCGTGAAAAGCTCAGTCTGGCATATTATGCTTCAACGCAGCTCGAAAAATTCAAAGGACTGATGATTATCAATGCCGGAATTGAATTTAAAAATTTTGAAAGCGCCTATAATGAATCACTTGCACAATTAGAGGAAGTCAAAAAAGGAAACATCTCCGATTTAGAGTATACCTCAAGCATTAATGCATTACTCAATTCTCTGGAAAGCTACCGCGATGATCAGAGATCACTGCAAAATTTCTGTCTCGGTGAATACATCGCCGGAACAAACCGCGATATTGAAACAGTAAAACAGCAAATTCAAAAAGTTACAATAGCAGATATTCAAAAAGTGGCGTCAAAGCTTGAATTGGATACGGTATATTTCCTAAAAGGAAACAGCAAAACGGAGGACTAACGTAAAAAACAAACAGCACATGCTTGCTTTTTCACGTTAGATTTATGCCGCTATCGGCGGCGGAATGGAGGATTCAAATGGAACTGCAATATCAAAAGAATGAACAAACCGGTGAAGAACTTTACAGTGGTGTACACTCCTCCGGTTTACATGTATATATTATTCCCAAAAAGGATTATAGCACAGGCTATGCAATTTTCGGAACACGCTATGGAAGTGTTGATTCCAAATTCGTTGTTCCCGGTGAAACAGAATTAACGGAAGTACCGGACGGAATCGCGCATTATCTGGAGCATAAAATGTTTGATCAGCCGGACGGTTCGAATGTTTTTGATAAATTTTCAAAATTCGGTGCAAACGCAAATGCTTATACCTCATTTAACATGACGGCGTATCTTTTCAGTGCTGCGTCCCATATGGATGAAAATCTGAAAACACTGATGGACTATGTGCAAAGTCCGTATTTTACCGAAGAAAGCGTACAAAAAGAACAAGGGATTATCGGTCAGGAGATCCGCATGTATGACGATAACGGAGATTGGAGAGTCTTTTTCAATTTTTTGAACTGCTTGTACCAAAAGCATCCGATTCGTACTGAGATTGCCGGAACGGTTGAGAGTATCAGCCATATCACCGCGGACTATCTCTACAAATGCTACAATACCTTCTATAACCTTTCCAACATGGCGATCGTTGTTATCGGTGATGTTGAACCGCACAGCATTGCTAATATCATTTCCGAATCCGTAAAGAAAAACGAACCGTTTGATGAGGAAATCAAGAAGGTTTATCCCGAAGAACCGGACGGCATCGCACAGGAATATTCGGAGCAGCGGCTGAGTGTTTCCGCGCCGATGTTCATGTTGGGTTATAAGGATACTGATACCGGTTTTTCCGGCGATCGGCTGTTAAAAAAGAATATTGAAACAGAAATTTTACTGCGAATGATTTTCGGCAAAAGCTCGCGTCTTTATAAAAAGCTATACGAGGACGGATTGATTAATTCCAACTATGCATTTGAATACACCATGCAGCCTGACTACGCCTTTTCTTCCGTATGCGGCGAATCCAAAGATCCGAAAAAGGTCTATGAGGCGGTACTAGCGGAAATTGAGAATTTAAGAGCCGAGGGAATCTCCGAAGATGATTTTGAACGCACAAAAAAGGTGCTTTGGGGACATTATATCCGTTCCATGAACGACACAGAAAGCTATGCCAACGCTTTTATCGCGGATACTTTTATGGGAATTGACTATTTCAACTACGATAAGGTGTATCAAAGCGTTACCTTTGAGGATGTAAAGAACCGATTCACCGAACATTTTAAAAAGGGATATTCTGCACTTTCCGTCATTAATCCCATTGAATAGCAAAAAGGCAGTAAAAAACAGAATTTGTTTTTTACTGCCTTTTTTAAATTACGACTTTGCCTGCACCACCGTCACCCCGGCAAGAATCATCAATCCGCCGATATACTGCATATTTCCGACAAATTCCCCCAGAAAAACAGCTCCTAAAATAACGGTAGTAATCGGTTCCATCGTAGACAAAATTCCGGCAGTGGATGCGCCTTCGTATTTTACGCCTGCTTGAAACAGCGGAACCGCCAACAGCGTCACCATTAAAGAAATCATCAAGGAATAAAACCAAGCCTTTGGGGTCATATCAAACGAAATTCCATGTACAATCCATCCGTAAATCAACGTCCCGATGCTGATAATAATCATCGTATAAAACGTCAATTTAATATAATCCATCGAATCCAAACCGGATTTATCCATATACAGTACATAAAAGCTATAAAAAATCCCGGAAAGCAGCGCCAGAACAATTCCGATTTTATCGGACGCACTGTTAATATCCACAAACATAAAAATCCCTATCGTAACCAAAACGGATGCAATAATCGTTGTATATCGGAGTTTTTCATGATAAATAAACGCAGAAGCCAAAACAATCACCAGCGGATATACAAAATGAAGCGTGGTTGCCAGTCCTACCGAAATATAGCTATAGGAAAGATATAGCAAAATAATCGGCACAGCACCGCCGAAAATCCCCAAAATAATCACGCGCTTTAGCTCCTTTGCCGTTAATCGCAGTGATATATGATTGGTTTTCATCAGAATAAATAAAAGCGGCACCGATAAAGCCGCCCGCAAAAATGCAAGCGTTACCGCACGCGTGCCGCCCGAATATGCAGTCTTGGCAAGAATCGGCGCAAGACCGTAAATAAAAGCTGAAATTAATAAGCAAATTTTTCCCTTTTGATTCATCAACCGTTCGCGCATATAAATCCCTCTTTCAGACGGAACGGCTGACGCTTTTTATAACCGATTCAGCTCATCCATCCATAAATTCACAGAGGCATCACTTGGCATACGCCAATCACCTCTCGGAGAAAGCGCTACAGATCCCACCTTTGGGCCATCCGGCAGACAGGAACGTTTAAACTGCTGTGCAAAAAATCTCTTATAAAAGACCTTGAGCCATGCCAAAATCACCGTACGGTCATACATCCCATCAAACGCTTTTACCGCCAAACGCAAAATCTTTGACGGATGCGACCCAAACCGCAGTAAATGATATAAGAAAAAGTCATGCAGTTCATACGGCCCGACAAGATGCTCTGTTTTTTGCGAGATTTCGCCGTCCTTTGGCGGCAGCAGCTCCGGACTGACGGGAGTCGCCAAAATATCCTTGAGTGTTTCCTGCAAGAGCGCATTTTTTGTTCGGCGCGCTTCATAATCCACCAGATACCGTATCAAAGTTTTTGGCACACCGACATTTACGGCATACATACTCATATGATCCCCGTTATAAGTCGCCCAGCCTAATGCCAGCTCCGATAAATCGCCCGTTCCAATCACCAAACCGCCGTTCATATTAGCTATATCCATCAAAATTTGCGTTCTTTCCCTCGCCTGCGAATTTTCAAAAGTAACATCCAATGTCTTTCCGTCATGACCAATATCCTCAAAATGCTTGGAAACTGCCTCATGAATATGAATTTCGCGCAGAGTTGCCCCTAACGATTTTGCGAAATTTACCGCATTATGATACGTTCTTCCTGTTGTCCCGAAGCAAGGCATGGTAACAGCAATCATCCCTTTACGATCCAATCCCAGACTGTCAAAAGCTCTGGCAGTAACCAACAGAGCAAGAGTTGAATCCAATCCTCCGCTGATTCCGATGACAGCCGTCTTGGCATGCGTATGCTCCAACCGCTTTTTTAATCCCATCGACTGAATCGTTAAAATTTCCTCACTGCGTTTTTCCCGATCATTCTCATTGTTCGGTACAAACGGATTAGGATCAACAAATCTTGTCAGTTCCGTTTCCGTCGGTTTCAAGTCCACCGCAATGACGGTATATTCATTCCGTCCGCAAGACTGATAGGTTGTAGTCTTTCTTCTTTCCGTTATCATTCTTTCCAAATCCAGCTCTGCGTATACGCATTGATTGGTAAATCTTTTACTACGCGCCAAAATCGCACCATTTTCCGCAATGACATGATCTCCGGCGAACACCATATCCGTTGTCGATTCGCCGTGTCCTGCGTCAGCATAAAGATAACCGCAGAAAAGCTTTGCTGACTGCGCACGAATCAGCATACTCCGATATTCCGCCTTTGCGATCAGTTCATCACTCGCGCTCAAGTTTGCGATAACGGTCGCACCGGCAAGCGCATGTGCATTGGATGGCGGCGTCACCGTCCATAAATCCTCACAAATCTCGATTCCCAAAACAAATTCCGGCATGGATTTCGCCTGAAACAGCAAATTTGCACCGATTGGAATCTTTTTGTTGTCAATCTCAATGGATTGCACCTCATGAAAGCCCGGACTAAAATGCCGGACTTCGTAAAACTCACTATAATTCGGAATATTCAATTTTGGCACAAGTCCTTTGATTTCTCCATGGTTGACTACCGCCGCACAGTTGTACAGATTTCCTTGAAATTCAATCGGCAAGCCGACCACCAAAACCATATCCAGTGCCGCGGTTTCCTTTGCAAAGCGTACTAAGCTCTCCCGCGCACCGTCAAGCAAGGATTTTTGCAAAAACAAATCTGCACAGGTATACGCCGTAATAGAAAGCTCCGGAAATACAAGAAGCTTTGCTCCGTTTTGGCATGCCTCTTTCGCCGTGCTGATCATCTGATCTGTATTAAATTCCACATCCGCCACGCGAATATCCACCGAAGCACAGGCGGTTTTTATAAATCCATCCTTCATGATCGTAACGTTTACTCCTTAATTTTATTTTAGACTATCCACATCATAAGAATTTTCATCTGTTTGTCGTTCTATATAGGCGAGTTCCGCGCAATGTAGCGGATGTTTAAGCCGGAACAGAACAAAAAACAGATGAAAATTTATTCGGAAGTATCAATTGTCTATTTAATCTGATCCCAATATGCCTTTGCCGCTTGCTCCACCTTATTGGGGCCATACTTATAATACTGTTTATCCTTAATATTATCCGGCAAATATTGTTGTTTGACATAATGATTCTTATAATTATGAGCATACTGATAATCCACTCCATGCCCCATTTTCTGCGCGCCGCTGTAATGCGAATCCTTTAAATGCTCCGGAATTTCCCCGGTGTCCATTTTTGATAAATCCTCCATCGCTTCTCCGATCGCGCTGACCGCACTGTTGGATTTCGGGGCGGTTGCCAATAAAATAACAGCCTCAGCCAAAGGAATCTGTGCCTCCGGCAAGCCTAATTGCAGCGCACTGTCAACACAAGCCTTGACGATCGCAATTGCTTGCGGATATGCCAAGCCTATGTCCTCTGCTGCCATCACCAACAGCCGCCGGCAAATACTTTGCAAATCTCCTGCACTGATCAGCCTTGCCAGATAATGAATCCCGGCGTCCGGATCCGATCCGCGGATGGATTTCTGAAAGGCGCTGAGAATATCATAATGGCTGTCACCGTCACGGTCATAGCGAAACGCCTTTTTCTGCGTAGCCTGCTGTGCCGAATCCATTGTGAGCCGCATGTTTCCGTCAGAGTCCGGTGCAGCCGCCAAAAACAACACCTCCAACGCATTTAATGCCTTACGCACATCTCCATTTGCCGTATGGGCAAGATGGGTTAAAACTCCATCCTCAATAGTAATATTGTAGGCACTGTAATCACCGTGAATCAGTATCTCTGCCGCACGCGACAATGCCTTTTCCACATCCTCCGGCGCTAATGGCTTAAACTCAAAAACAACACTCCGCGACAGCACTGCGTTATACACATAAAAATACGGATTTTCGGTCGTACTTGCGATCAGTGTGATTTTTCCGTTCTCCATAAATTCCAGCAAGGACTGCTGCTGTTTTTTATTAAAATGCTGAATCTCGTCCAGATAAAGCAACACACCCTCCGGTGCTAAAAAGGAATCCAGTGTCGAAACAATATCCTTGATATCGGAAACCGACGCATTCGTAGCATTGAGTCTGCGCAAGGTTTTTCCGGTTCTGGAGGCAATGATATTGGCAATGGTCGTTTTTCCGACTCCGGACGGGCCATAGAAAATCATATTGGGAATTTCATTTTTTTCTATAATCTGACGAAGCAGCTTCCCCTCGCCTATCAAATGTCCCTGTCCACATACCTCATCCAAGGTTTCCGGACGAATCCGATCCGCCAACGGCGTCTTACTCATTCTACCCCTCCGTTCATTGGTTCATATTCAAGCGCTGAATCAATCTCTTATCTCATATATCTTTCAATCTCCCGATTCAACCGATCTACGTCCTCGCGCGATACTGTCGTCATCTTAGACCAGCGGCAATCATCAATATTGGACATTAGCTCAGCCGCTTTTTCGTATTCGCCGCGCTTTAAAGCAATCTGCGCGCCATGATAATAAGCTTCAACAAATTTCGGTGCGTCCTCTAAAATCTTATCCGACAGCTCCGCTGCCTTATCATATTTTCCCTGCTTATAATAGCAAATCGACAGATTATCCATAATATCACGGTCATCGCTGTTGTAATCATAAGCTTCCTCGCAAAAAGCCGTTACGTCATTTAAGTTATCGCCGCGTTCCAGCTTAAAATAGCCGATCATGCCATAAAGCTGCGTATTTTTATAGCCGCTGTTAAACAGCTCCATAGCGTCTTCCATCGCCTCATCCAAACGTCCCTGTTTATAATAGACCATACACCGCTGCTGCTTTGCAGACAGACTAAGATTCTGCTTTTTTGCATATTTCGCCCGAACAATCGGATCCAAAATCTTTTCGGCTTCATCAAAATCTCCGGTACGCATTAATACATAAGCGTAGTTGATTCGGATCTGCGCCTTTGCACGGTTTGTATTGACCGACTTTCTGTAAAATCTTTTTGCCGCTTTAAAATCTCCATCCGCAAAAGCCTTTTGCGCCTTTACTGCCCAAAGCGTTGGGATATAGGTGTAAATCGCATAGATTACTACCAACAGACTGACAATAATACCAATAATCCAGCTAAACCGAAACGCAAAAAAGATTGCCGCCGCGACGCATATTGCATAAATAAAATTCATTTTCCTTTCCTTTCTGTGCACTCCGGGAATTGTTAGGAACTTTCATCTGTTTTTGATTCTATTTTGGCTCAGACATCCGCTACGTTGCGCGGAACTCGCCTCCATAAAATCAAAAACAGATGAAAGTTCATTCTATAAATCGTTACCTTTCCCCAAAGCGACATATGTTTTTATTTATGGAGCAAGTTCCGCTTTGCGAACAACCCCTGCCGCCATAACCATTTTATAGCAAAAGACAGCACCCGTGGCTCCGATCTTTTCACGGAACGCCAAGGGCGCCGTCCCTTCAGCCTTTTAATATTCAGCTGTGCCTACCGTTCTCGGGAACGGCAAAACATCACGGATATTCTGCATACCGGTGATATACATAACTGCTCTCTCAAAGCCCAAACCAAAGCCTGCATGCTTATTGGTGCCGTACTTTCTCAAATCCAGATAGAAACCATAATCCTCTTTCTTTAAGCCGCACTCCTGCATCTTCTGTACCAATGTGTCATAGTTTTCCTCACGCTGACTTCCGCCGATAATCTCACCGATTCCGGGAACAAGAAGATCCATTGCCGCAACAGTGTTTCCATCCTCATTCAGCTTCATATAGAATGCCTTAATCTCTTTCGGATAATCCGTCACAAATACCGGCTTTTTGAAAACCTCCTCGGTCAAATACCGCTCATGCTCTGTCTGAAGATCACTGCCCCATTCCACCTGATATTCAAAACGATCATTATTCTTTTTCAAAATATCAATCGCTTCGGTATAGGTAATTCTTGCAAACTCATTTGAAACCACGTTATGCAATCTGTCAAGCAAGCCCTTATCCACAAACTGATTAAAGAACGCCATTTCCTCCGGTGCATTTTCCAGACAGTAGTTAATGATATACTTTAACATATCCTCTGCCAAATCCATATCTTCGCCTAATTCCGCAAAAGCGATTTCCGGCTCAATCATCCAAAATTCAGCCGCATGGCGCGTCGTGTTGGAGTTCTCGGCACGGAACGTCGGGCCAAATGTATACACATTTCTAAATGCCATACAAAAAGTTTCCACGTTCAATTGACCGCTAACGGTAAGATTGGTCGGTTTTCCGAAGAAATCCTCGGAATAATCCACAGCCCCATCCTTAGTTTTCGGAAGATTCTCCAAATCCAACGTTGTCACCTTGAACATCTCGCCTGCACCCTCGCAGTCACTGCCGGTAATGATCGGCGTATGAACATAGACAAAATTTCTGTCCTGGAAGAACTGATGAATTGCATAAGCAATCATGGAACGAATCCGAAAGACTGCCGCAAAGGTGTTGGTTCTCGGACGCAAGTGCGCGATCGTGCGCAGATATTCAAAGGAATGACGTTTCTTTTGCAGCGGATAATCCGGAGTGGACATACCCTCAACCACAACCGATGCCGCTTTTAACTCAAACGGCTGCTTTGCATCCGGCGTTAATACCAGTGTGCCCGTCGCCGTCACTGCTGCACCGACATTCAGCTTGGATAACTCTTTAAAATTCTCCAACTTATCTTCTTCAATAACAATCTGAAGATTCTTAAAAAAGCTTCCGTCATTCAATTCAATAAATCCAAAGCTTTTTGAAACTCTGATCGTGCGAATCCATCCGGATACCGTAATTTCTTTTTCGGCAAATGAATCCGTTTCACGAAACAGCTGTCTTACAAGTGTTTTCATATGTGTTTCCTTCCTAAATTCTTATATTAATTCTATTCCATGCTCTTTGCAGGTCTGAATCATCTCATCGCTCCAAACGGACGCTTGAACCTCACCGATATGAGCCTTGCCGAGCATCAGCATACATAATCTTGACTGACCGATTCCGCCGCCGATGGTATACGGAAGTTCGCCGTTTAAAAGCTTCTTATGGAAATCCATTTTCAATCTTTCTTCACAGCCCGCCTCGGCAATCTGCTTCTTCAAAGCATCCTCGTCCACGCGGATTCCCATACTTGAAATCTCAAAAGAAATATCCAATAACGGATAATATACCAGAATATCTCCGTTTAACTCCCAATCATCATAGTCCGGTGCTCTGCCGTCATGCTTTTTACCCGATTTCAAAACCTTGCCGATCTGCATTAGAAAAACTGCTTTCTTTTCTCTTAACAGCTTGTCCTCCCGCTCTTTCGGCTCTAATTCCGGATACATGTCCTCTAATTCCTGTGTTGTCATAAAGGTGATTTCATCCGGCAGTGTCGTATCCAATTCCGGATAATTCTGCTTAATAATTGCGTTTGTGGACTTTACCGCAGAATAAATCTTATTCACCGTCTTTTTCAGGGTGTCAAGATTTCTTTCGGATTTATCAATCACAACTTCCCAATCCCACTGATCCACGTAAATCGAGTGCATATTATCCAATTCCTCGTCACGGCGAATCGCGTTCATGTCGGTATAAAGACCCTCACCCTTTGAAAATTTATATTTTTCCAAAGTCAGCCGTTTCCATTTTGCCAGTGAATGAACAATTTCCAAAGTGCCGCCGATTGCCGGTGCGTCAAAAGAAACCGGTCTTTCTACGCCGTTTAAGTTATCATTAATTCCCGTTTCCGGTCTTACGAATAACGGTGCTGAAATTCTTTGCAGATTCAGTGCGCTTGTTAATTCGCGCTGAAACGTATCCTTGATGGATTTAATTGCTTCCTCGGTACGCCGTCCGTCTAATTTTGACTGATAGCCCTCCGGTAAAATTAAAGACATTTGATCAATACTCCTTTATCTTTTATTTTTCCTCTACAACTTCTATATGCTCAAGCGTCGCCTTGAAATTTGCCCGTACCGCTTCAAGGTATTCCAGTCTTAACAACGCCTGCTCATTTCGTTCTTCATTATTTAAGCCGACCGTCTTTGATTTCTTCGCCAGCTCATTAATTCTTGCTATTTTGGCTCTGTCCAAAGTTCTTCCCCCTTCCTTAGAAGCGTCCAAAGCTTCGCTCTCATACGAACCTACTCTATATTGTACCTTATTTATGCAAAAATTGCAAGGGTTTCGCTATAGTTTTTTAAATTCCGGAACATTTTTTTTGCAAAATTCATAATATACATTACAAACCGCAAGAAAGGAGGGGCTCCGAAATGAATGATTGCTGTGAAAACAACTGCATGATGAGAGGCAACTGCGGCAATGGCTGCGACTTTGATCTCGACATGATTCTTTGGGTTCTTATCATCATCGTTATCGTAACCTGCATGTGCAACTAATACTTAAATGAAGTCGATAAGAGAAGCTGCCGTACCGCGGCAGCTTCTTAAATTTTACACCAAAGCCCGTTTTAAAACAGAGTCCATATTATCAGTCGGAATAAATTTGATATGCTTTCGGATTTCTTTTGGAATTTCTTCAATATCCGGTTTATTTTCTTCCGGAATAATCACCGTCCGAATCCCGGCTCTGTATGCAGCAAGTGATTTTTCCTTTAAGCCGCCGATCGGAAGAACTCTTCCGCGCAGGGTGATTTCTCCGGTCATCGCAATATCGTTTCGCACCGGCTTATTGGACAAGGCACTGACTAACGCTGTTGCCATCGTAATACCGGCAGAGGGGCCATCTTTCGGAACTGCACCCTCCGGAACGTGAATATGAATATCCTTTGTTTTATAGAAATCATGATCAATTCCCAACTGATCCGATTTGGAACGGATATAACTGATAGCGGCTTTGGCAGATTCTTTCATAACATCTCCCAGTTTTCCTGTCAGCTCCACCTTACCGGTTCCATCCATCACATTGACCTCTACCGACAGCGTTTCTCCGCCGACTGATGTCCATGCCAAGCCGCGCACAATGCCGACCTCGCTTTTTTCGTTCATCGCTTCAACATGATAGCGGTGCTTTCCGAGATAGCTTTCCAGATTCTTTGCCGTAATCCGAACCGTTTTTTTATTCTGCTCCAAAATCAGCCTTGCAGCCTTACGCGCCAAAGTATTAAACGTCTGCTCCAGCTTTCGCACACCAGCTTCACGCGTATAATAGTCGATAATATCTTTTATAGCATCATCACTCACTACAAGCTGTTTTTCTGTCAATCCATTTTTCTCAATCGCTTTCTTTACAAGGTAGTCCTTAGCGATATGGAATTTTTCCTCATATGTATAACCTGAAAGTTCAATGATCTCCATTCGATCTAATAAGGGTCTTGAAATCGTGTTCAGTGTATTTGCCGTGGTAATAAACAGCACCTTCGACAAGTCAAACGGCACTTCTAAATAATGATCGCGAAATGCTGAATTTTGCTCATAATCCAGTACTTCCAGCAACGCCGCTGACGGATCCCCCTTATAATCCGTTCCCATCTTATCAATTTCATCCAAAAGAATCAGCGGATTTTTGGTGCCTGCCTCTTTCATTGCCGCCATAATCCGACCTTCCATCGCGCCGATATACGTTTTCCGATGTCCGCGAATATCCGCCTCATCATGAATACCGCCCAGAGATACGCGCACATATTTTCTGCCTAATGCGCGTGCTATGGATTTTGCAACCGAAGTCTTTCCTACACCCGGAGGGCCTGCAAAGCAAAGAATCGCCGTACTTTTGCCGTTGGTAAACTGCCTTACCACCAGATACTCCAAAATACGCTCCTTGACTTTCTCTAATCCATAATGATCCTCATTCAGAATTTTCTCCGCTTCATGAATATCAAAAGTTTCCTTCGTAAGCTTATTCCACGGCATATCCAAAACCGTGTCCAGATAATTCCGCAGTACGCCGCTTTCCGCCGAAACGGGCGGCATTTTTGCAAACCGATCCACTTCCTTTAAAAGCTTCTCTTTCGTTTCCTTGCTTGTCTTTAATTTTTTGATTTTCTCGCGGTATTCCTCCGACTCCTGCATAGGGTCCGCGCCCTCGCCCAACTCCTTGTTGATCACTTTGAGCTGTTCGCGCAGATAATATTCGCGCTGATTTTTATCAATACTTGCTTTTACACGCTTTGCAATTTTCTGCTCCAGTTTCAGAATCCCGATTTGGTTCTGCAATGCGCTCAGCACCAATTCTGCCCGTGCGCAAATATCCTGTTCCTCTAAAATCGTCTGCTTAACTTCCGTCCGAAAATCCACGCTCGCAGCGATCAAGTCGCACAAAAGCGGCAGATTCTCAGCTGACATCACCGCCATAAACTGTTCGGATGCCGTTCTGGGCATGTTCGAGAAATATTCCTCATAGACTGCTTTTAGCTGACGAATATACGCCTCCTCAAGCCGCCCGTCATTAACGGCATATTCCTCAAAATCTTCAATCACTGCCTGAAAATACGGTGTCACCGACACCAGCTCCCGCAGAATTCCGCGCCGTAATCCCTCAACAATAACGCGTACCCCATTCCCGGGAATTTTCATCACTTGCTTTATTTTCACGACTGTTCCGGTAGGATACATGTCCTCCAAGCGCGGTGCTCCTACATTTGGATCCTTTTGGGCGGTTAAAAATACCTCTGTCTTTTCCGCTCCTGCCGTTTCCAACGCCTTAATGGATACATCCCGCCCGGCGTCAAAATTCAGCGTCATTCCCGGGAAAATCACGATGCCGCGCATCGGCACAACGGGAAGGACTTCCATATTGTTCATTAATACTCTATCCTTTCTAATCTTCGGAGTCTTTGCCCCGAACCTTTTATCACAAAGCATATTATACATAAAAATTCTGCATATTGCAAGATATTTTTATGAAGTTTTTATTTTGTTTACAATTCATTCAATACGCAAACCAGTAAATCAATGCAAGCTTGAATATCGCTGACGCTTGCCAGTTCGGACGGAGAATGAATATAACGCGTTGGAACAGAAATTCCGCCGGTCTTGACGCCGCCGCGCGTCATATGGATTCTTCCGGCGTCCGTACCGCCGTCCGTCATGATTTCAGCCTGATACGGAATCTTGTGGCTCTTTGCTGTTGCAATCATAAAATTGCGCAGATAAGCGTCGCACAGAACCGAATGATCCATGATTTTCACTGCCGCTCCCTTGCCGATTTTTACATCCATTACCGGTGCATTTGGTGTATCGCCCGTATCGGTAACGTCTACGGCAATCGCATAATCGGGATCAATCGTATATGCCGCCGTTCCTGCACCGCGCAAGCCGACCTCCTCCTGCACCGTAAAGGTCAGATAAACATCATTTTTACTGTTGATTTTTTCTAATGCCTTCAACAAAATATAACAGCCGGCACGGTTATCCAACGCTTTGGAAATCACAATATCGCCGTTTCTATACATTTCACCGCAAAATACCGCCATATCCCCGACGGATACCCGTTCGCTCGCCGTCGTATCGGATGTCGCGCCAATATCAATAAACAGCTTGTCTAATACCGGCTTTTTATCTTCCTCCTCGCAGCCAATCACCCCTACAACGCCATTCAAAAACCGAACGCGTCTGCCTACCAATTGACAGGTATATAAGCCGCCGACCGCCTCAAAACGAATAAAACCGTTTTTATCAATATGCTTTGCAATAATACCAATTTCATCCATGTGAGCGGCAACCATGATTTTCTTCTTGTTCGCCGCCGTTCCGTGTTTGACTAAAATCAAATTTCCCAAAGGATCGGTGATGATCTCATCACATTTTCCTTTTGCTGTTTCTCCGATCGCTTGTCTGATCTTATCCTCACACCCCGAAGGGCCGCTGATTTGAGTTAATCGCTCCAATAATTCCATCTATTTACCCTCCGTCCATTCATCTATATTTTCAATTAATCCGCCCAACAGCAATTCCGTTGTCAACAGATCCTTTTCCGATACCATTTCCACCGGTGTTTTTGCATAACGGCAAGGAATGGAAAGATTCACACATCTTGCACCGTTTGCCCCATATTGAATTGCTCCGGTATCCGCAAATTCCTGTTTGATAATGGCTTTCTGGTACGGAAGCTTTAATTCCTTTGCCAGCTTTTCTGTCTTTTCAAGCAATTCCCTGTCATAAATCGAATACCGATCCATCGCCGGAATAATGACGCCGCCGCCCAAACGGATTGTCCGATTTTCGGGCTTTGTACCAAAGGTATCGTCCGTTGCCGCAGTATCAACCGTAATCACCGCATCCGGCTCAATTTGTCTTGCAAGAATCGACGCACCGCGCATTCCGGTTTCCTTTTGTGCCGTAAATACAAAATACAGCTCACTGCCGCTGATCTTTTCCATTTCGCCCAGTACCGGAATAATTCCACAGCGTGACAGTGCCTTGCCCTTGATGATTCCATTTGCCCGGGCGCATTTTGTATCAAAGGTAATAAAATCTCCCAAATGCACCTGCTGTAAGGCTTCCTTTTTGGATTTTGCGCCAATATCAATAAAAAGCTTGCTCGCCGGAACGGTATTCTGACGTTCTTCCCTCGTTTGCAGATGGATGGCTTTCATGCCAATCACGCCCTTGACCTGATCCTTTCCAATTACAACTTTTTTGGAAATCACCGTATTCATATCAATATTTCCGACCGGCTTAAACCGAAGATAGCCTTTTTCCGTAATACCGCTGACAATAAATCCGGCTTCATCCATATGGGTTACCACCATAATCCGTCCTTGACGATCTGTGCCCTTTTTCATAGCAACGACATTGCCGATTGAATCTACCGTGATACTATCGGCTTTTAAATGCTCTGTCAAATATCGGCGCAGCTCGTTTTCATTTCCGGATACGGCATCGATTTCACTGATTTTCTTTATAAGAGAAGCCATTTTGTATCCTCCTCTGTTTCCAGAATCCATGCCGTCAACAACTTTGCGACGGCTTTTACATCGGATATTGCTAAAGTCTCAACCGATGTATGCATATATTTGAGCGGAATCGACAGCAGTGCGGTCGGAATCCCGCTTTTTGCAATCTGAATTGCCCATGCGTCCGTGCCGGTATCGCCGCCCTCTACCTCAATTTCGGTTTTAATTCCATGTTTCTTTGCTGTTTCTTGTAATCGTTCCGTCAATTTTGGATGAAGATTCGGTCCAACACTGATAACCGCGCCGCAGCCGATTGCAAATGCATTCTCCGAATTATCCGGCGTGATTCCATGCGTTACATCGACCGCTACCGCCATATCGGGATGAATCGCATAAGCCGCTGTTTTTGCTCCGCGCTCACCGACTTCTTCCTGTACGGCGCAGACTGCATACACATCTGCCTGCAATGGTACATCCGCTATATTTTTCATTACAGTCAGCAGTGCGGCAACCGAGGCTCTGTCATCCAGAGATTTACCGCTCCATTGCTTTTTCCCAAGCTTTCCGACCGACTGTGCAATCGTCACGCTATCGCCTACGGAAACCAGCTCCCGAACCTTGTCTGACGGCAGTCCCAAATCAATCGCCATATCCTTAATTGCAACCGTTGCTCCAGGTTTACGCAACCACGGCTGTTGGATTCCGATTACACCGGGTACATCCTCTTCACCATGCACAACGACCTCCAACGCCGGCAAAATCCGCTGATCCACACCGCCGATATTGGCAAAAGTCAAAAATCCGTCCTCGGTGATTGAAGTTACCATCAACCCGATTTCATCGCAATGTGCTTCGATCATCAGCTTCGGTGCATTTTTTTTGCCGCATTTCTTTTCAGCAATGACGCTGCCGAGTGCATCCGTATACACACGATCACAATAAGGCGCAAACATTTCGCTGATGGCGTCGGTAATCAAATATTCCGAGCCGGATATTCCGCGCATATTGCTTAATTTTTCTATCAGCTTCTTCATACGATTCCTCTCCGCCGGTTACAGTTCCCGAACCAGCTTTTTGAACAGGTTACCCCGTTCTTCAAAATTTCTGAACATATCAAAACTTGTGGACGCCGGTGAAAGCAGCACGATGTCACCGCTTTGCGCTTTTTCGTGTGCACATTTTACGACCTCCTCATAGCTGTCTTTCTCGATAATTTCTATATTTTTCCCGGTTGCCTTGACCGCATCCTTGATTTTATCGGTTGTTGCGCCGATCAGAATCAGCGTTTTTACCCCGTTGACAATCGGCTCGCCGATCGCGTCATACGGAATCCCCTTGTCTTTGCCGCCGCTGATTAAAATAACCGGTTTTCCCTCAAACACCCGCAGCGTATTAATCGTGCGGTTGGGACTGGAGTCGATTGAACTGTTATAATACTTTACGCCGTTAATCTCGCGGACAAATTCAATTCGATGCTCTACACCCTCAAATTCCTTTGCGACCTCGCGGATTTTATCATCCGATACCAACCCCTCAACCGCAGCCATTGCCGCCATGTAATTTTCCACGTTATGCATGCCCGGAACGGTAATTTCATGAATATTCAATACCGGTTCGCCTCTGCGGCAGATAAAGTCATTTTCCAGATAATAATCCGCCGTTTTATCGGTTCTTGAAAAGCGTTTTAGTGTCCCGTTTGCTTCTTTGCCGATTTGTGCCGTCACTTCATTATCCGCGTTCACTACTAACGTATCCGAAGATTTTTGATATAGCATAATATTTTTCTTTGCGTCAATATATTCCTGATAATCCTTATGCATATCCAAATGATTCGGAGAAATATTGGTAATCACCGCAATCTCCGGAGATTTTCTCATCGTGTGCAGCTGGAAACTGGATAATTCAAGAATGACCCAATCCTCTGGTTTCATATTTTCGGTTTGCGTCAGAAGCGGATTTCCGATGTTGCCGCCCAGCCATGTTTTATAGCCTGCCTTCGTCATCATTCTATTGGTCAGCGTTGTAGTCGTTGTCTTTCCGTCGCTGCCGGTGATCGCAATCATATGCGACGGGCATACGTCAAAGAACACCTCCATTTCAGAGGTCACAACCGCACCGCGTTTTCTTGCTGCGACAAGCGCCGGAACATCATAGCGCATACCGGGCGTTTTGAAAATGATTTCGCCGTCAATATGCTCCAGATATCCCTCGCCCAGATTGAATTTCACGCCTAACGGCTCCAGCACAGTATAATTCTCACCCAAATCCTCTTTGGTTCGTTTATCACAAGCGGTAACATCCGCTCCTAAGGAAACCAAATACTGAATCAGCGGAAGATTTGAAATTCCGATTCCGATCACCGTTACGGTCTTTCCCTTTATATTCTGCTTAAATTCTTCTAATTTAGTCATTGTTCTTTTTCCCTTTCGTTTTATTTTGAACTTTTTAATCCCAAAGCGATACCTGATCCGCATCGGGCAACTCCTCAAAGCACCCCATTTTATCCAGAATTTCAATATTGGTTTTAGTGATTCCGGTTCGGATTCTTAAATCCTCTACAGTCTTAAACGGGCCTTTTTCCCTTGCTGCGGTAATCGCCTTTGCGGCGTTTTCCCCCAAACCGGGAATCGCGTTCAGCGGCGGCAGAATCCCCTCATCCGTCAGCTGAAAATCCGTAGCATGGGAGCGATACAAATCAATCTCCACAAAGTTGATCCCTCTTGCGTACATCTCAATGCAGATTTCCAGAATCGGAATCAGATTTTCCTCTTTCGGAGAAATCGTATTATCTTTCTTCTTTGCCAAAACCTCTGCCATCGCTTCTCTGGCGCGTTTCATCCCCTTTGCCATCAGCAGCGCGTCAAAATCATCCGCTCTTACGCTGAAATAGGCAATATAAAAGGCTTCGGGATAATGCACCTTAAAATACGCGATTCGAAACGCCATGGTAACATACGCAACAGCATGCGCTTTCGGGAACATGTATTTAATTTTTTTACAGGACGCAATATACCAATCCGGAACATTTGCCGCTTTCATCGCCGCTTCATCCTCCGGCTTTAAGCCCTTGCCCTTTCGCACGCTCTCCATAATCTTAAACGAATGACCTGCCTCAACCCCCATTGCAATCAGATAAATCATAATATCGTCACGGGCACAGATGGAATGTGACAAATCGGTTAAGCCTTGCCGAATCAAGTCCTGCGCATTATTCAACCACACGTCGGTTCCGTGCGAAAGACCCGAAATTCTTACCAACTCCGAAAAAGTTGTCGGCTTCGTATCCTCCAACATCTGCCGTACAAATTTTGTACCAAATTCCGGAATCCCGTAACTCCCCAGTTTTGTTCCAATATCCTCCGTCACATGCAGCGCCTCATTGGAGGTGAACAAACTCAGCGTTTCCTTATCCCCCAACGGAATCTCCTGTGCATTAATTCCTGTAATATCCTCTAACATTCGAATTACCGTCGGATCATCGTGTCCAAGCTCATCCAGTTTTAACAGGTTCGCGTCAATGGAATGATAATCAAAATGTGTTGTGACGATGGTTGAATTGGGATCATCCGCCGGATGTTGTACCGGGCAGAACTCATGAATATTATTTGTATAAGGAACAACAATAATACCCCCCGGATGCTGACCGGAGGTTCTTTTTACGCCAACGCACCCCTGCGCCAATCGGCGCATCTCTGCGCCGCGCATGGATTTTCCGGTTTCCTCAATATATTTTTTCACATATCCGAATGCCGTTTTTTCTGCCACCGTACCAATCGTCCCGGCTCTGAACACAAATCCCTCGCCGAAAAATGTTTCGGTATATTTGTGGATAACCGGCTGATATTCACCGCTGAAATTCAAGTCAATATCTGGCTCTTTATCCCCTGCAAATCCCAAAAACGTTTCAAACGGAATATCGTGACCGTCCTTTCGGTACTGCGTTCCGCATTTGGGGCAAACCTTATCCGGCAAATCGCAGCCGGAGATACCCGTATCCGATTCCACAAACTCAACATTTTTGCAATTCGGGCAGATATAATGCGCCGGAAGTGAATTTACCTCGGTAATATCGGATAAATACGCAACAAATGAAGAACCTACCGAACCTCGCGAGCCTACCAAATAGCCGTCCGAAAGCGATTTACGCACCAATTCCTGCGCGATTCGGTACATAACGGAGAATCCATAAGTTGTAATGGAATGTAACTCCTTATCCAAACGATTTTGCACCAACTCCGGCAGCGGATCGCCGTAAATTTCTTTCGCTTTTTTGAGGGAGTCATTCACGATCGCGTCCTTTGCACCCTCAACCACCGGAGGGCATTTTTCTTTCGGGATCGGTCTGACATCCTCAATCATATCCGCAATCTTATTCGTATTCGTCACAACGACCTCATATGCCTTTTCTTTTCCTAAATATGAAAATTCGCTCAGCATTTCCTCAGTCGTTCTGAAATATAGCGGCGGCTGATTTTCCGCGTCCTTAAATCCCTTATAATACATCAGAATTTTCCGATAGTCCGCGCCCTCCTTGTCCATAAAATGAACATCGCAGGTTGCGCAGACGGGCTTATTGTATTTCTCGCCCAATTCCACAATCTTTCGATTCAGATTCCGTAAATCCTCATCGGTGTTGACATCCGGAAAATCGGGAGATTCTTTCATATAGGCATTATTGCCAATCGGCTGAATTTCAAGATAATCATAAAACTCCACAATCTCCCGAATCCGTTCTTCGCTTTCATGATGTACCACAGCACGGAACAACTCTCCGGCTTCACATGCCGATCCCAAAATCAATCCCTCGCGCTTTTGCTGAATCAGACTTTTCGGCAGCCGCGGTGTTCGGAAGAAATATCTTAACTGCGATTGCGAGATCATCTCATAGATATTCCGGATGCCCTTTAAATTTTTCGCCAGAATAATAATATGGAATGCTTTATTTTTCTTTGCCGCGCCGCGCATATCATAGCTATCGTTCAGCTCTGCAAGAAGCCGCTTTCCCTCGCCTCTGAGCTGGGCAAGCATTTTGACAAATGCGTCCGCCGTCGCCTTCGCATCATCAACGGCTCTATGGTGATTTTCCAAAATAACATTCAAGTGATTTGTAATGGTATCCAATTTATAATTATGCAAAAACGGATACATACACCGCGCCAACATTAAAGTGTCGAGATACGGAAAATCAAAATCCGTTCCCATTTCTTCCGCTTTTCTGCGCATAAATCCCATATCAAAAGAAGCATTATGCGCCACCATGACGCAGCCCTTGCAAAACTCCTTGAATTTCGGCAAAATTTCCTCAATCGTCTGCGCATCGGCAACCATATCGTCCGATATTCCGGTCAGCGCCTGAATATTGGGCGGAATCGGCTGTTGCGGATTGACAAAAGTAGACCATTTATCCACAATGACGCCGTTCTCCACCTTTACCGCACCGATCTCCGTAATGCCGTTCGTTCGGTTATCCAGTCCCGTTGTTTCTATATCAAATACCACAAACGGCGAATCAATCGTTTCCTCGTTTACATCATAGGTAATCAGTTTCCCATCGTCCACCAGATACCCCTCAACGCCGTATAATACCTTAATTTTTTTATTATAATCCGACGCATGCATCGCGTCGGGATACGCCTGAACAACGCCATGATCCGTAATGGCAATCGCCTTATGTCCCCATGCCACGGCACGATTGATTAAATCCCCTGCCGGAGAAATCGCGTCCATCGCCGACATCTGGGTATGCAAATGCAGCTCTACACGTTTTACCGGTGCATTGTCCATCCGAATCGGCGGCGCACTGATCTGCGCAATATCCCTTGCCATAACGATAACCTCTTTGGCGTAATCATCATACTGCGCCTGACCGCGGCAAATGATATAAAAGCCGCCTTTTTTCACGCCTGCTTTAATCGGCGAATACAGATTCTTGAATGCTTCGTCATCCTCTGTTTTATTGATAAACATTTTTACCGATATAGAATCGGTATTATCGGTTACATCCATCGTCACAAGATGAAATTGCTTTCCGGATTTTTTCGAGGTGATTTCACGTTCATCCAGTGCAAAAACCCTGCCTGAAAACGTAACCCGTCCCGTATTTTCATGAATAGAAGCAATCGCAGTAATATCATCATGAATTGCCTTTCCGTAAAGCATTTCCGTAGCGTTTGCCTTACCCAGAATCCGTCTGCGCTGCTGCGGCATCCCCGGCTCATTCTGCACTTCCGTTTCGGAAATTTCATAAACCATCGAATTTTTATCGACCAAAGACTGTTTTTCATTAATCTCAAAAGTGATACCGTTTAAATTATAAGCGGCTTTCACGGCTGCGGCAGCGGTTTCGGCAGCGGCACGTTCCGTTCCCGATTCAAAAATAATCCGCATCCTGCGGCTGCTTTTTGAAAGCTGAATTTTATCAACCGATAAATCGCGTATTTCCTCGCCCATAATCATCGAAAAAACGCTCCCCAGCTTAGGACTCATGCACAATCCTCTCCTTTCAAAAACAGAATTATCAAGTGATTATAAACGTTACTAACCGGAATTTTATTTGCTTTTCATTCCTCCTCAAACATCCGCTGCGTTGCGAGAAACTCGCCTCTATAGAATGAAAAGCAAATAAAATTCCTTAACAGCATATCCTTACAATCCCTCAAAACAAGATCAATCCAAATACTCCAAAAGCCGCCGCTGTATTGCAACTCAGCGGCGGCCGGGATTTTTATTTAAAATATTCTACGCCGGATTCAAAGAGTTTTTGATCCTTTTCGCCCGGTACGTTAAATGCAATATTCCTACCAATACGTTCGCTGTGTCCCATCTTACCGAGCACACGTCCGTCCGGACTGGTAATACCCTCGATTGCCGAAACAGATCCGTTCGGATTCCATGCAATATCATAAGTTGCTTTACCCTGCGGATTGACATACTGTGTCGCAATCTGACCGTTTGCCGCCAGCTGCGCAACCTGCTCCGGTGACGCGATAAACCGACCCTCACCATGGGATAATGCAATCGTGTGTACATCTCCGGTATTTACATGGAATAGCCACGGTGACTTATTTGAAGCAATTCTTGTTGTTGCCATGCAGGATACGTGTCTGCCGATTGTATTGAAGGTTAAAGTCGGTGATGACTCATCCAAATCACGGATTTCACCGTAAGGAACCAGTCCGAGCTTAATCAATGCCTGGAACCCGTTACAAATTCCCAGCATCAAGCCATCCCGATCTTTGAGCATATGCATAACCGCATCCTTCACCAACGGATTTCTGAATGCTGTTGCAATGAATTTTCCGGATCCCTCCGGCTCATCACCCCCTGAGAAACCGCCCGGAATCATAACAATTTGTGAATTTTTGATTCTCTTTTCCATTTCTCTCATGGAGTACACAACGTCATCTCCGGTTAAGTTCCGAATCACAAATACATCCGCAACACCGCCGGCTTTTTCAAATGCCTTTGCCGTATCATACTCGCAGTTTGTTCCCGGAAATACCGGAATAAAGATTCTCGGCTTTGCAAATTTCTCGCTTGCCACTGCTGCACTTCTCTTATCATAGCTATAGGTTTCCGGCTCGCTCGTAAAATGCCCTGCCTTCGTCGGGAATACCTTTTCCAACGGCTTTTTCCATACCTCGCACGCCTCGTCAAGGTCAATGGAAATTCCAGTCATATCAATCGAAGCCTTTTCCTGCGTTTTACCCAATGTGATAAATTCGCTATCCGAAATAATTCCTGCAGTATCCTCCAATTCAAGGACAATTGATCCCAACGGAGCATAGAACAGCAAATCATTCGAAATATTATCGTTTAACCGAATACCGATTTTATTACCAAATGCCATTTTCGAAAGCGTTTCAGCCAAGCCAAAGCCTTTTACAACACAGGATGAAAGTACCTTTCCGGATTGAATCAGCGCATGAACCGTATCGTACATTCTCTTGAGCTGTTCAAAATCCGGTAAATCGTTTTCATCACGCTTTACGGTAAACAGAACCAATGTTGAATCCGTCTTTTTTAATTCCTGCGAAATAACCTTATCCGCTTTTACCGGTGCTACCGCAAAGGAAGTTAATGTCGGAGGAACATCCAGTTCATTAAATGAACCGCTCATGGAATCCTTTCCGCCGATTGCCGCAATTCCTAATTCCAACTGCGTCTGATATGCGCCGAGCAATGCCGCAAAAGGCTTGCCCCAACGCTTCGGATCCGTTCCGAGTCTTTCGAAATATTCCTGGAATGTCAGATAAATCTTCTTATAGTCCGCACCCAAAGCCACAGCCTTTGAAACCGATTCCACAATCGCATAGGTAGATCCGTGATAAGGGCTCCAGCTGGATAAATCCGGATTATAACCGAATGTCATAACCGTTGCCGTATTCGTTTCGCCGCCCAGAACCGGAACCTTTGCCGCCATACCGTCTGTCGGTGTCAGCTGATACTTACCGCCCCACGGCATTAGAACAGAATTTGCGCCGATCGTGGAGTCAAATTTTTCCGACAATCCCTTTTGGGAGCATACATTCAAGTCCGAAAGCACTGAAAGCCATTTTGCCCGAACATCCGTTACCACCTCGCGGTTAAAGAAACGGTCTTTTTCTTCCGGAAGTTCGACTTCAATATCCGTATTCTTTGTAGCGCCGTTAGTATTTAAAAATGCTCTTGAAATATCGCAAATGGTCTTGCCGCGCCAATTCATAACCAAACGCGGATTTTCCGTTACAACCGCAACCTTCGTTGCCTCCAGATTCTCATCATTTGCATATTGGATAAAGGTATCGGCATCCTCTGCTCTTACCACAACTGCCATTCTCTCCTGGGACTCCGAAATTGCAAGCTCCGTTCCGTCCAGACCCTCATACTTTTTCGGAACCTTATCCAAATTAATCTCCAGTCCGTCTGCCAATTCGCCGATAGCAACCGAAACGCCGCCCGCACCAAAGTCATTACAACGCTTAATCAAGGTTGTAACCTTTTCATCGCGGAAAAGACGCTGAATCTTTCTTTCTACCGGAGGATTACCTTTCTGTACCTCCGAACCGCAGGTTACGACGCTCTTTTCGTCATGTGCTTTCGAGGAACCCGTTGCACCGCCGATTCCGTCACGTCCGGTACGTCCGCCCAAAAGCACAATAACGTCCCCTGCTGCCGGAACCTCACGAATGACATTTTTCTTCGGTGCTGCTCCGATAACCGCTCCGATCTCCATTCTCTTTGCCACATATCCGGGATGATAAATCTCTTGAACCTGCCCGGTTGCCAAACCGATTTGGTTTCCGTAGGAGCTGTAGCCTGCCGATGCGCCTTTTGTGATTTTACGCTGCATAAGCTTTCCGGGTAAGGTATCTTTCAGTGACGCCCGCGGATCGCCCGAACCCGTTACACGCATCGCCTGATATACATAGGAACGTCCGGATAACGGATCGCGGATTGCACCGCCAAGGCAAGTTGCAGCGCCGCCGAACGGTTCAATTTCCGTCGGATGGTTATGCGTTTCATTCTTAAACATAACCAGCCACGGCTCGTCCTTACCGTCCACATCCACGTCTACCACAATGGAGCATGCATTGATTTCTTCCGACTCATCAATTTCCTTAAGCAATCCCTTTTTCTTTAACTGCTTCACAATAATCGTTGCCATATTCATCAGACAGGTATCTCTGTCGGGTGCATATAGCTCTGCCTTTGCTTTTTTATATTCTTCATAAGAATCCCGAATCACATCGGCGTATTTGCCATCCGGAATGGTTACTTCGTTAATTCGTGTTGAAAATGTCGTGTGGCGGCAATGATCGGACCAATAGGTATCAATCATCCGCATTTCTGTAACAGTCGGGTTGCGTTTTTCGGTATCACGAAAATAATTCTGACAGAATTTCAGATCGTCCAGATCCATTGCAAATCCCATCTCATTCAAGAACGCTTCCATTGCACTCTCGTCCATGGAAATAAAGCCGTCTACGACAGCTACATCTGCCGGAACCGTTACCTCCATATCCAGCGACTCCGGCTTTTCAAGAGAAGCCTCTCTCGCCTCAACAGGGTTAATAACATATTCCTTTACCTTTTCCACTTCCTCGTCCGAAACATCACCAACTAAAACATAGACCTTAGCGCTGCGTACTTTCGGACGCTCCTTTTCGGTTAAAATCGAAATACATTCCTCGGCGGAAGCCGCTCTTTGGTCAAACTGACCCGGAAGATATTCAACGGCAAAAGCTCTCCCCTCTTTGATCTCTATGGTTTCATCATAAGCATAATCAACCGGCGGTTCCGAGAAAATCAATCCGCGCGCCTTTGCATATTCCTCATCTGAAATCCCCTCGACATCATATCGGTTGATAATTCTGACATCCTGCAAGCCACCAAGCGAAAGATTTTCCTTTAAATCCTCCAAAGTCCCCTTGGCTTCAACGTCAAACCCCGGCTTCTTTTCTACATAAATTCTTCTAACCTTTGCCATTTCTATGACCACCAAATCCTTTCACAAAACTAAGCTCGAAAAAAATGTTCAGACTGCTGTCTTGCAGCGAGTGACACTATACAATGTAAGAAACTGCGCTAAGCATTTTTATTCAAACTTTATATCCATTCCTTCCGTGCCAAAGACACCAAGTTAAGCATATATCTTATTTTATCATATTTCCCGAAATATCGCAACAATATATTGCAAAAATTTTCAAAAAAATTGTATGGATTTTTGCGGAAACTTCTTATTGAAAATGCATATTGACTTTCAAGTTAAAATGTGATATGTCAATCTTAAACTCAGTATCCTGCATGGTTTTGCATGAGAATTTTTTCCATTACGCCCCAGACATCCGCCTTATCGGGCTGAGTTGAAATTTGCTGCATAAATTCCCTCTTAATCCAAGTGTTCCGCACGGTTTTGCATAGGGGTTTCATTCTATTGCGGCTCAAACATCCGCTACGCTGCGCGGAGTAGAACTCGCCTCCATAGACTGAAACCCCTATGCAAAACCTTTTTGAGAGTTTTCTGCTTATGTTTTTATTATTAAAAAATCCTCTAAGCTATTTAATATGTATTCTGCTTGCATTTCTTCAAAATACTTTCTTCCGGCTTGTCCTGCCACTCCGGTTAATACCGCGCAAAAATCAGCGCCCATCGCTTTTGCTGCCAAAATATCCGAACCGGCATCACCGACCACCAGTGTTGTTTTGATTTTTGAACGATCATAATCACCATTTAAAATCCGTTCATCCGGATAATCCGTTCCATATAATGCCTTTAAAAACATATACGGATGCGGCTTTGTCAAGGTGCGTTTTCCCTGCTCTGCCGCTACCACATGATCATAATTGCAAAATCCGTCCAGAGCGAAATATTTTTTAATATCCCAATCGGTAATCGGCTGAAAAAGCTCTACCGAAGGTCTGCCCGTTGCGGTGCAAAGCCGTTTGGTTTCGCTTAATTCACACAAAAGCTGCTGCAAGATTTCCAATCGGATAATCGGCTTTTCCCGAAACAGCAAACCGCTTTTTCCGCAATTTCTCGGCACATATCCATACTGCTCTTCAAAAAGACGATCCCCCAGATACCATTCCTGGAAAATTCCTTGCATGGTCTGCCACATTAAATGATTACGCTGAAGCCAATCATAATCAAATCCCGTCTTTTTTGAACATAAAAGAGCAAGCTCATCATAATAATTCAAAATATTTTCCGGCATATTTCGGGCATACTCCAACACAGCTGAAAAATCATCTTCCACGCCGCAAATCCACGCCATACAGACCGTTATGTAGGCTAAATCCCAATTGGAATTGACCCCTTTTTCTTTCAGTACAGCAATCAGCTGATCGTCACAAAAAACCTTCTTTCTGATTTCTTGCAGATTTTCCATACATTCCGGCGCGTTGATTGGTTCATCCTTATTCCATTTCAGATATTCCCAAACCGTCAGCGCGGCAGCGTCCCAATATGCCTGCTCGCTTGTCATAACGCCGTCCATATCAAAAATAATGGTATCATACTGATTTAAAAATTGTTTCAACATCTTTTTTCTCCAAATTGTTTTATTGAAATTCATATTTCAAAACGCAAACAAAGGGATATTGCAGCCTTGCAACACCCCTTTGGATTGCTTATTCAATCGTCCATTCAATTTTCCCGGCAACGCCGCTTGTTTTACCCTTTCGTTCTTCGCTGACCTCCATTACGCGATTCAACGCCGAACCCAGGCTGCGATAGATTGCTTCCCAGATATGATGTCCGTTATGCCCTCTGAACAGGTCAATCTGCAACGTACACATCGCTCCTTGAGCAAACCCCTCCAGGAACGTTTCCAAATCCTGTGTGTCCATGCCCTCTACCTGTTCGGTTAATTCTGCACCGTGGTAGTCAATCTCAAAGTACGCTCTCGATTCAAAGCTCAATGCTGTTTCAGCTTTCGCCTCGTCAATAATTCCGATCGCGTCACCATAACCGTAGCAGCCGTCTACCGTGTCCACATACTGCTTAACCGCCTTACCGAGCGCAATTCCCAAGTCCTCGCAAATAACGTGCGTCAAGGTAAATTCATCCAGTTCCATCTCAATCTCGATATTGAAACCACCGCGCCATGCGATATGCTCCAGCATATGATTCAAAAATATAATAGGTGTCCGGATATACTTTCTATAATCCGAACGAAGCGGTGAAAAATCCAGTTTTACTGAAATTTCTGATTCCGTTGTTCTTCTTGTTACTGTAATATCTTTCATCTTAATACTCTATTCCGCCGTATATGGCAACTATTTTCTCTCTTTTACAGCCAACCCATGCGTATCAAAGCCCTCTACCTGGGCAAATTTATAAGCATAGCCGCGTACCTTTTCAAAGCCATCCTTTGATGCATAGCCTACCGAAGAACGTTTCAGAAAATCCTGAACGCTGACAGAGGAATAAGTCTTTGCAAATCCGCCTGTCGGCAAAATGGCATTCGGACCCAGTACAAAGTTACAGAGCGTTACGGGAGTATAGTCACCCAACAGGATTTCACCTGCATTTTTGATTTTCGGCAGCGTGTCAAACGGCTTTTCCGTCATAACCTCCATATGCTCCGGAGCATATTCGTTTACGAAATCAATGGATTCTTCCAATGAATTTGTCAAAATTACACCGCCGTATGTAGTCAGATTCGTTTCGATAAAATCTTTTCTCTTTGCCGAAATCTTTTCTAATTGCTCGTTGACGATCGGAATAACCTGATCCACCAATTCTCTTGAATGAGTCACCAGCAATGCCGCACTGTCCGGGCCATGCTCTGCTTCAATCATCCAATCCAAAGCCACCTTATGGGGATCTGCCTTTTCATCGGCAAGTACAATGATTTCCGACGGGCCTGCCGGTAATCCTGCGTCAATATTATTCGCCAAAACACGCTTTGCCGCTGTCGCATAGCTATTTCCGGGGCCGATGATTTTATGGCACTTCGGAATCGTTTCCGTTCCGTAAGCAACAGCCGCCACTGCCTGAATACCGCCAACCTTATAAATCTCGGTAATTCCGATAATTTTAGCGGCACACAAAATCGCGTCATCCACCTCGCCCTTTTCATTCGGAGGTGTTACAACAACAATTTTCGGCACCTTCGCAACCACAGCCGGAATCCCCAACATACACAATACAGACGGGAAACTGCCCTTTCCGTGCGGTACATATAAGCAAACATCTACGATCGGTGTTGTCTTTTCGCCAACCATCAGACCGTCATCCACCATCGTAAACCACATTTCCTCCGGCAGCTGCTTCTCATGAAAATCATAAATATTCTTGTATGCATATTCGATTGCTTCTCTGGTTTCCGCATCCAAACGTGCGTAACCTGCGTCAATCTCCTCCTGCGTTACTTTCATGGTTTCCTTTGTCAGCTGCACTTTATCAAACTTTGCCGTATATTCCAGCACAGCCTCATCACCGCGATCGCGAATATCATCGGAAACCTCCTTCGCGATTTTCATCTGCTCTGTAATGTCCATTTCCGCACGCTTCATGATGAAATCGTACTGCTCTTTTGTCATTTTTGACAACTCGTATATATTGGGCTGCATGGCTCTTCCTCCTAATTAAATAAATCTTTTACTTTATCCATAAACGATTTCTTCTTTTTATAGAATTTATCGTCATCGAATTCCTTTAAAAGCTCCTTTTGCCGTGATGTCAGATTTTTCGGAATCTCCACATCCACCGTCACATACTGGTCGCCTCTGCCGCGACCCCTCAAGAACGGGATTCCTTTCCCTCTTAAGCGGAACCGCGTTCCCGGCTGCGTTCCCTCCGGAATATCATATTCTACCGGGCCGTCCAACGTCGGCACTTTCACCGTCGCTCCCAATGCCGCCTGTACAATCGTAATCGGCATCGTGATATAAACATCATTATCCTGCCGTCTGAACAGAGTATGCCGTCTGACGCGAATCGTTACCAGCAAATCTCCGTTGGGGCCACCTCTGTCACCGGCTTCTCCCTGTCCCGAAAGCTGCATGGTCTGACCGTCGTCAATTCCTGCCGGAATATCAATCTCAATTGTTTTTGACTTCCGTACTCTACCCGTTCCGCGGCAATCCTTACATGGAGTTTTAATAATTTTACCCGTTCCGTGACACTCCGGACAGGTCGAAACATTTGTCATATATCCCAGCATTGTGCGCTGCTGCGTCTGAATCTGCCCGGTTCCGTTACAACGATGACAGGTTTCTGCCGTAGTTCCCGGTGCCGCACCGCTGCCGCCGCAGGTATCGCATTTTTCCTGTTTTACAATATTGATCTTTTTTTTACAGCCAAATGCCGCTTCTTCAAAAGAAATATCGACCACCTGGCGTACATCCGCGCCGCGTCTTGGCCCATTTCGCCTGTTTCCGCCGCCAAATCCGCCGAAACCGCCGCCGAAAATATCACTGAATATATCGCCAAAATCAAAGCCTGCTCCGTTAAAGCCGCCACCGCCGCCGGCACCGAAGTTCGGATCAACTCCGGCATGACCGAACTGGTCGTATCGGCTTCTCTTTTCCGGATCGGATAAAACGCCGTAGGCCTCGTTCACTTCCTTGAATTTCTCCTCGGCTTCTTTATTGCCGGGGTTTAAATCCGGGTGATATTTCTTTGCTACTTTTCTATATGCTTTTTTTAATTCATCCTCTGAGGCGTTCTTGGAAACTCCCAACACCTCATAGTAATCACGCTTATCAGCCAAATTTATACCCATTCCTTTCTAAATTGAAGGCTGAATGAAAATTTCGCAGATCGTATACTCCGGAATTTTATTCAGACTCCTCACCTACTAAAAATATATTATATAACACATCCTATGCATTTGTCAATATCTAATTTTCATTCCAAAAAGGACGGACAAGCGTCCGCCCATTCTGAAATGCATTAGTTGTTATTATCGTTGTCAACCTCACGGTAATCAGCCTCGTACACATTATCGTTGCCGTTACCTGTCTGCTGAGCGCCGCCCTGTGCATTATTGAAATCATTCGTGTTAAAGCCCTGACCGCCTTGTGCACCGTTCGGGTTTGCCTGCTGATACAGTTTCTCCGATACCGCGAAGAACTTCTGCTGCAAAGCTTCGGTTGCTGCCTTGATGGCTTCTGTATCCGTACCCTTTAATGCTTCCTTAACCTTATCAATTTCCGCCTGAACAGCATCTTTGTCTGCCGCGTCAATCTTATCAGCAACCTCATTCAAGGTCTTTTCTGACTGATAAACCATGGACTCTGCATTGTTTCTGGTGTCAACCTCTTCCTTACGCTTCTTATCTTCTTCCGCGTACTTTTCAGCCTCTTTTACAGCTCTGTCAATATCTTCATCGGACAGATTTGTAGAAGCCGTAATCGTAATCTTCTGCTCATTGCCTGTGCCCAGATCTTTTGCTGATACATTAACGATACCGTTTGCATCAATATCAAAAGTAACTTCAATCTGAGGAACACCTCTCGGAGCCGGAGCAATGCCTGTCAAGTTGAAACGTCCCAAGGTCTTGTTATACTGAGCCATCTCACGCTCACCCTGTAATACATGAACCTCAACGCTCGTCTGACCGTCTGCCGCTGTTGAGAAGATCTGTGACTTGTTGGTTGGAATCGTTGTATTTCTTTCAATCAGCTTTGTGAACACGCCGCCCATTGTTTCGATACCCAACGAAAGCGGAGTAACATCCAACAGAAGAACGCCGGTTTCTTCGCCGCCCAGAACGCCTGCCTGTCTTGCAGCACCTACAGCGACACACTCATCCGGGTTAATACCCTTGTGCGGTTCTTTACCCATTTCTTTCTTAACCGCTTCCTGAACAGCCGGGATTCTTGAAGAACCGCCAACCAAAAGAACTTCATCAATCTTTGACGCGCTGATGTCAGCATCTCTCATAGCATTGCGGATGCATACCAATGTTCTGTCTACCAAATCTGCTGTCAATTCGTCAAACTTTGCCTTTGTGATCGTAATATCCATATGCTTCGGGCCGGAAGCGTCTGCTGTGATAAACGGCAGATTTACATTTGAAGTAGTTGTTGTGGAAAGCTCAATCTTGGACTTCTCCGCAGCTTCCTTCAATCTCTGCATTGCCATCTTATCGCCCGACAAGTCAACGCCCTCGGACTTTTTAAACTCTGCTACAAGATAATCAATGATTCTCTGGTCAAAGTCATCGCCGCCCAGATGGGTATCACCGTTTGTTGAAAGAACCTCAAACACGCCATCGCCGATTTCCAGAATGGAAACATCGAACGTACCGCCGCCCAGGTCATAAACCATAATCGTCTGATCCTTATCGCTCATACCGTAAGCCAAAGCTGCTGCTGTCGGCTCGTTGATAATTCTTAATACTTCCAAACCTGCAATCTTACCGGCATCCTTAGTTGCCTGACGCTGCGAATCATTGAAATATGCCGGAACCGTAATAACCGCCTGAGTTACCGGCTCACCCAAATAGCTTTCCGCATCCTGCTTCAGCTTTGACAGAATCATCGCACTGATCTCCTGCGGTGTATAAGCCTTCCCGTCGATTGTAACCTTTTCGGCGGTACCCATTTTTCTCTTGATTGACATAATCGTTCTGTCAGCGTTTGTTACCGCCTGACGCTTTGCGACCTGTCCTACAATTCTTTCTCCGTCCTTTTGGAACGCAACAACCGAAGGGGTTGTTCTGGCGCCCTCGCTATTGGTGATAACGTTGGGGCTGCCGCCCTCCATAACCGCAACACAGCTGTTTGTTGTTCCTAAGTCTATACCTATAATCTTTCCCATTGTCTTTTCCTCCTCAATAATTACATTTTATTTTTACAATATGATTGAATAGTATATTGAAATCAGTTTGCTACTTTTACCATCGAATGTCGTACAACACGACCGGAATCGTATATGTAGCCTTTCATAAATTCCTCAACTACAGTATTGTCATCCACCGTTTCATCCTCAATATGCATTACCGCATTATGAAGATTCGGGTCAAATTGCTCGCCGACCGCTTGAATCGGTTTTACCTTCAGCTTTGTCAGTGAATCGTTGAACTGTTTCATTACCATTTCAACGCCCTCTTTCAGCTTCTTGGCATCCTCCGAATCCACCTCGGTCTGCAAGGCTCTTTCCAGATTATCTCCGATCGGGAGAAGCTCCGCAACCGCGTCAATAACCGCGTCCGCATAGCGTGCGTCCTTTTCGCGCTGCGTTCTTTTCTGGTAATTATCATATTCGGCATAAAGCCTCATATATTTATCAGACTGCTCACGAAGCTTTTCTTCCAGTTCCTCCTCTTTTGATTTTTCGGGAGCCGTTTCTGCCTCGTCAACAGTTTCTTGCTGATTTTCTTTAATCTCCTCTGCCATTTATCCTTCGCCTCCTTTATTTCATTCCAGATAATATTTCAATATTTTATCAATTTCTTTCGAAATCACATCCAAGCTCGCAAACACTTTTGCATAATCCATCCTTTTCGGCCCGATTACACCCAGCTTGCCGGCTTTCTTATCCCCCAGTGCATAATTCACCGTAACCAGAGAACAATCCTTTAAAATATCAACGCCGTTCTCTTTTCCGATTTTTGCACGAACTCCTTCTTCGTCCTCGGCACTTGCCAAAAGTTTTAAGCTTTCCTTATCTTCAAGGAAATTAAAAATCTCACGTGCCTTATCCAAATCCGAATATTCGGGATACTTTAAAATGGATTTTGCGTTATTAATGTAAATATCACTGTCATTCATGGAACTGATCGTTTCATAAACGAAATGCAGGATATTAATCAAAATCTGTACCGGCAAATCCATTTTCGACTCAATCTCTTTCTGAATTTCTTCGATTTTCAGAAAGTCAATATCATCTGCACTCAACTCCGTTAAATGCTTATTCAAAACAGCCGCAATCTCTGAACACTGTTCTGCGTTAATATCCGCATGAATCACCCGGCTGCCTACCGTAAGCGTTACCACAACCAACATCACCATGTTGTAGCCCACCGGAACAAGATCAATCTTTTTAATCTTTGACCCCTTTCCCGGAGTGGTAACGAAAGTTGTATAATCCGTCAGCGATGAGGTCAGAATCCCGGCACGCTTGATAATATTTTCAAGCTGAACCACCCGATTCTCCAACGCCTCCTGCAACCGATTAATGGCTTCGACTCCAAGCTGATACTTTCGCATCAAAGAGTTGACATAAAATCGGTATCCTTCATCCGAAGGAACTCTGCCTGCCGAAGTGTGCGGCTGAATCAGATAACCCATCTCCTCCAAATCCGCCATCTCATTTCGAATGGTCGCACTCGAAAGTCCCAGGCTCTCTTTCTTTGAAATGGCTCTCGACCCCACAGGCTCCGCAGTGCCGATATATTCGTCAATTATCGCCTGTAGGATTTTCCTCTTTCTTTCACTCAAATCCATTCGGCTTCATCTCCTTATTTCAGGCTATTAGCACTCAACTTTAATGAGTGCTAATAACTATATTTATAAGATACCACTATCTTCATGGATTGTCAAGTGATTTTTTGATTTTTCATAAAATGTTCACAATTATTCACAAATTCATCATAAACTCACACATCACACTGTTGGAAACATCCATCCCTCTCGGCGTTAAACGATAAAAGCCGTCCTGTTCCGTCAACAACCCCAGCTTGATAAACCGTTCCGTTTGCTTTGGGAATAACGCCTGCACCGAAACGCCGAAGCGTTTTTGAAATTCCTTTTCACTGACGCCGTTTGTCTTGCGCAATCCCAGCATCATAAATTCCGAAATTTCATCCGACCGCGTCAGAATCGACTCTTCCCTTTGATTGCCGGTCATATACTGGCGGATATTGCTGCTGTTTGAGAAACGCCGCTTTCCGATATAGCTGTGTGCCGCTGCTCCCAATCCGATATATTCGTCACAATCCCAATACTTCAAATTCTGTCTGCATTGAAATCCGGGCTTTGCGAAATTTGAAATTTCATATTGCATAAAGCCATGCTGTTCCAAAAAACGTACTGCAAAGTGATACATTTCCCGATCGGTATCTTCATCCGGGAATGTCAGCTTTCCGTTTGCGGCAGCCTGCTCCAAAGGCGTTCCCTCCTCCAAGATCAGACTGTATGCACTGATATGGGTAATCGGGAGAGATACGGCTATGTTCAGGTTTTTTTGCAGACTTGCCGGAGTCTGACCCGGAAGTGCGGTCATAAGATCAATGTTGATATTGGAAACGCCCCATTGATGAAGTTCACAAACAGTATTATATGCCGTTTGCGCATTGTGTATTCTGCCAATCGTCTTTAACTCACCATCATCAAACGATTGAACCCCAACGCTGATACGATTCACTCCGCCGGCTAAAAGCGCCGATATTTTATCTTTTGTCACTGTTCCCGGATTGCTCTCACAAGTACATTCCGCATCGGCAGACCATCGAAAAATCCCTTGTAAGCTTTGCAGCAGCTCCTCCAAAAGTTTCGGCGGCAATACGGTTGGTGTTCCGCCCCCTAAAAATACGGAATCCACCTTTTCGCCGCGATATTCTTCCGCCTCGCGGATCACCGCATGAACATAATCCCGAAACAGTTCTTCACCGTGTGGAATGGATACAAAGTCACAATACGCACACTTTTGAACGCAAAACGGAATATGAATATAGAGTCCTTTCATTTCTTATCTCCATTCTCGCAACGCAAAAACAGCGCTGTTAACCAACAGCGCCGCTCTTTTTAATGAATTATTCCTCGTCCTCATCATCATGATTATGATCATGGCAACCGCAGTCACAGTCATAATCAATTTCAAGTTCTATTTTCTTATGACAATTCGGACAAATGATTGTGCTTTCCTCGTCAAGCATATCAAAATCAATCATGACATCCTCGCCGCAGTTGGGACACTCCAACTCAAAAAGTTCGCTGTCCTCATCCTCTTCATCGTCATCATAATCCATATCGTCATATTCATCGTAATCATCCGAATCATCAAACGACATATCCTCGTCCTCATCTTCGTACAACGAATATAAATCATCGACATCGTCCGATACCACGCATAAGCTTTCATCCAACTCATTCACTTCTTCATGCAACTCGTCCACGCGCACATCTACAGAAGCCAATTCATCTACAATCTGATCAACAACGTCAATCAGCTGTGAAATTAATCTTCCCTCGTCGCTCTTGTCCGAAAGCTTGATTCCGTCAGCTAAGCCTTTAATATAGGATACTTTTTTAATTAAGTCCTGATTATCCATCATTATAACCATTCCTTTCCCTATCTGCAATAGATGTCTTACTTATTTACTCTTTCCATGTATTCACCGGTTCTGGTATCTACACGAATAATATCGGAACCATCTACAAACAGCGGAACCTGAATAACGGCTCCCGTTTCCAATGTTGCCGGCTTTGTTGCACCGGTTGCGGTATTACCTGCAAAGCCCGGCTCTGTTTCTGTGATTGCCAGCTCTACAAATGTCGGCGGCTCAACACCGAATACATTGCCCTTGTAAGACATGATACGACATATATCGTTTTCCTTTACGAACTTCATCTGTTCTTCAATCTCAGACTTTGCAATATCCAACATGTCGAAAGTTTCATTATCCATGAAATGATAGAAATCATCATCCCCATAGGAATAAGACATATCCTTTCTGTCAATATGCGCTTCCTCGAATTTCTCTGTCGGACGGAAAGTTTTTTCAACCACACCGCCGTTTATAATATTCTTCAGCTTTGTTCTTACAAACGCCGCGCCTTTACCGGGCTTAACGTGCTGAAACTCAACAATTTGATAAACGTTTCCGTCATGCTCAAATGTTCTTCCATTTCTGAATTCACCTGCTGTAATCATATAAGAATCCTCCTAAGTAATTTTATAGTCCGGTGTAATTGCAAGGACAGCGTCTGATCCCAGACCCGATTTTTGAATGACAATATTTCGCAATTACCCAAATAGCATATATTTCTATTGTAATATACTTTACCGCAAAAGTCAAGTGATTTTCGGATTTTTTTGCTCCGGCTGTCAAAAAAATCTTATAAACCTCCAAAAATCGCAGTTTCAAAGGCTTCATAAAATCCGCTGATTGCGGCGGCTCCTATACAGTATACCCTTTTGAGAATGATAAAATTCAGTAATCCGAACACGGTGCTGAGAAATTTCAGAACTTTGCCTGTCTATTGCAAATCAACCACCACCGCTTTATCAAAATTCAAGTGTATATAATCGGTGTCAAACGTTCCCAGAACCTTGAATTTTTTTCTCAGATTTTCTGCGCTTACGCTGTCGTCCGTCGGAAGATGATTGCCCTCATCATCCAGCGGATCATAGACATAGCGTGCGGTATAGGTTCCGTTTTTCTGATGTACATCCGTCATCTGCACCCATGACAGCTTTTCGCTTGTCATTACATCTTCACCGTTTTCGTCAAGGAATAAAAATCCCGGATCATACAAAACAAAACCGTCTTTATAATAATCAACATCAACCTCGCCATCCGAAAAACGAACTCCCGTTACCACAACATTGCCGTAATCGCTGACTTTATAAGAAATCGGATACGTTCCGATCGCTTGCTTGAGCACCTCAATCTCCTCCCGATTGTCGGTGTCATATTCAATCGGCACAAATTTCAGCTGTTTGATAGCAGCGTCTGCTTTTAGAAATTCAAAAGAATTTTTCACTTCTCTTTCAGGGCTTGCCGTCAAACCGCTGTTTATAATATCCAAGCTTCGGTTATTTTCATCAAATAATGCGAATCCGTCGATATTCATATTATCATCCTCTCCGATGGGCGGCGTTTTCAAAACCACTTGATTGCCGAATGGAGAAAATACTGCTTTTTCCACCTCCGAACCGTTCCACAGTTTTTGATGAATCTCCTTGGTAACGCTGTTCAGCTTAACAGCTGATTTATCAATATCCGCACTGACATAGAGGATTTTGCTTTTTTCCTCGTCGCTCAGCGTTGCCCCCGGCTGATAGAAGTCCCCGAAAGCGTCAAAACGGCTGAGATCCAGTACCGCATTTTCATTCATTCCCAACAATTCAATCTTAAAATGATCCGGAATTTCCCGTGTGGCGACACTGAATTTTTGCACAGCCTTGTACGTTCTGTTATCTGCAAAATAGGAATCCCACATTGAATTGTTGCCGCTCGCCACCTGCCCGTCAATCATGCAGTCCACCCAAGTGCTGCCTTGCATCCCCTCCGGTTTTTCCGGAGTGCCGCCTGTGAAAAACGGTTCTCCGTCCGTGGTCACGGTATAGAACACATGCACAAAATTATCGTCTGCCGAAACATTATCCAGTGTCAGCGTATACCCGTCTTTGGTGACGCTTGCACCGATTGCGCTGTTGTATTGGTTCAGTGTATCAATGTCCGTCACTTCCACTGCCTGCGTATTTTTAAAATAATCAATCACGCTGCCGATGGCTTCCTGTCCCACCGGCGATGCCGCAAAAGCCGTTGTCAGGCACAATGCCGCCGCACAAATTATTACCGCCGTTGCCTTGCGTGTTCTTTTAATCGTAGTCTGCTTCATTTCTCTTTCCTCTATCCTTTCCCAAATTCTATCCTTTAAATCCTCGTCTGCTTTAATTCTCGAAAAAGCGCTGTTTAAATCATGCTCATACATAGGAAAAACCTCCTTCTATCAGAATATCCTTCAGCTTCTTTCTTCCGCGTGCAAGACGGGAGAGAACTGTTGATTGCTTCAATCCGGTCATTTCGGATATTTCCCCGGCTTTATATCCCTGATAATAATGCAAATACAAAATCATTCGGTATTTTGGCGGCAATGCAAGAACCTCCTCCATAATAGAGGTTTCCTCCTCGCAGGTCATGTATTGCAAGACCTCATCATCCGAAACCACACGCCTTGCCCAAGATGATTTCTGCATGTTTCTGCACCAATTCACAGCCGTTTTCATCAGCCACGCCTTTTCATGCGCTTTATTTTCAAATGCCGGTTTGTTTTCCATCAGCCGGATAAAGGCTTCGGATACCGCTTCCTCCGCGTCATATTTATTCTTCAGATAAACCAGGCACATTCTATACAAATCATCTGCATACCGTTCGTAAATCTCCGAAAAATATGCGGAATCCTCTTTTGTCACTTATAACAGCTCCTTTCTCGATCAGACACTCCGATTCTCGGCGGAGTGTTTCGCTCGTATTTGCAAATACATATATAATACAATTCAGAGGAATGAATTATTGCATTTTCTATTGAATTTTATTTCTGTTAATCGCGAATATTAAAGAAAACTCGTTTATTTATCATGCTATTCCATTTCAGACATCCGTTGCGTTGCACGGAACTCGCGTATAGACTATAGGTGCTGCTCTGAAAATTTATCTGTTTTTCATGCTATTCCGGCTCGAACATCCGTTGCGTTGCGCTGAACTCGTATACAGACTACAAGTGTGGCTCTGAAAATTCATCTATTTATCATTCTATTCCGGCTCAGACATCCGTTACATCGTGCGGAACTCGCGTACAGACCACAAGTGTGGCTCTGAAAATTCATCTGTTTATCATTCTATTCCGGCTCAGACATCCGTTACGTTGCACGGAACTCGCCTCCATAGACTGATAAACAGATGAATTTTCAATTTAAGATTTCTGTAACAGTATAGCATACCTTATTGGTATCTGCAAGCGGTGGGATTGTTACATGAGTTTTACATTTTTATGATGTTTTAACGCATTTTTTTAACAACTTCGTAGTTTTAAATAAAAGCAGTGCAAAGGAAACGGCAAAAAACAGAAAAAACAGAAAAAAATAAAGAAAGTGTTGTTTTAAAACCTTGAATATGCTATAATAATATCCGTATAATATTATTATAGAACAGGAGTACGAATGACTGTATGAAAAGCGCATATGTGTATTTACAGCTTTATAAGCTATTTGATAAAGTAACGCCGATAAAGATTGACTGCGGACAGCTTTGCGAAAGCGCCTGTTGTCAGGGAGATGACAGCGGAATGTTTTTATTTCCCGGCGAAGAATCTGTCTATAAGCTGTTGGAACCGGAATGGATTCGGATTGAAAATACTGATTTTACTTATGAATTTGACGGAAAAACCTATAGAGTTCCCATTGCGCTTTGTAACGGTCACTGCGATCGTTTCGAACGTCCGCTGGCATGCAGAATTTTTCCGCTGACTCCGTATATTAACGCTGACAACACTCTGGAAATCATCATTGACCCCAGAGCAAAGGGGATTTGCCGATTGGCGCAAGGCTTCGAATTGGAGGACTTTTCTCCCCTGTTTATTAAAAACATTCGGCGCACATTTAAGCTTTTAGCCAAGAATCCGCGCATTTATGCATTCTTGAAAGAATACTCGGCATATCTTGATGAATTTCAGCGTTTCTTTTAAAAGCAACGTGTATTCCCTAACGCAAACACGCCCGCACGGACTGCGTTAAGTTTTTTGAGCAGCGGGCAGAAAGGTTACGGTATTTTTTATGTCAGAAAAAAATACACCCGATTTATCACAAAATCCTACAGATGATGCACCCACCATTGTCGGAAAAGAGGCGCAGGATATTATTTCAGCCGCTTCGGAACACGTTGAACCGGATATGGATGCCACACAAAAAATCAATCTTGTAAAATCAAAAAAAGAATCCCAGGAAGAACCGTCCGCGGAGTCGGCTACCGATGATCTCCCCGATGTCGAGGATGATTTTGCCCCGATATTTTTCACACGTGAGGACGTCGTTGGAGAACGACCGGAAGATGAGATTGATCCCTATACCGAAGTGGAGGAAGAAGTGAAAAAAACTCCAAAACATACTGCAAAAAAGAATTTTCAAAAAAAGCTGAAAAAAGTATTGAAACGTTGGAAAAAAATCAAAAAGCCCGTATCCATCGCATGTGCAGCCGCAGTCGGTGTTTTTATTGTGCTTTACATAATTTGTGCCGCTTCGCTCCCGACCGACACCATTGCAAAAAATGTTTATATTGAGGCTTTGAATGTAGGCGGTTTGACCTACGACGAGGCTTTGGCTTCGGTAAAGGCTACCTATCTGTTTGAAGATCAGAAAGTGACATTGCGCTGCGAGAATCAAACCTTTGAATTTGACGGTTTGGACATCGGCTTATCCGCCAGTCCGGAAGAAACGACTCAAAAGGCATTTTCCTATGCAAAATCGGGAAATCAATTTTCAAACACGCTGAAAGCAATGGGATTGTTGCTCCATCGGCATACGGTGATTCCGGTTGCGGATATTAATCATGAAAAACTGGATGAAAAACTGCAACAATTCGGTATGCAGGTTTACGGCGAATTGGTCGGTCATTATGTTGAGGTTCGCGACAATAACGAAGCGACGGTCTGGCCGGGGCATACCGGATTTGACGGCGATGTTTCCGAAGCACAAAAGGATGTTTTAAACGCTTTTTCAAAAGAACAGTTTACCAACATCCCCGTAACGCTCAAATCCGCTCCGCCATCGGACATTACGGTCGAACAATTTGATTTAGCGGTATATAAAGATCCCACCGATGCATATTATGAAGTATCCAATGGTCAAGTAACGGTCGTTCCCGAAGAAAACGGACGCTATATCGACAAAGAAAAAGTTGCGCCAATGCTTGCCACCGTAAAAGAAGGCTGTGACCCGGTCATCATTCCGTGGGAAACCGCTTATGCTGACATCACCGCCGAAAGTCTGCAAAAAAAGCTTTTTGCGGATGTATTGGCTTCTTATTCTACGTATTACGGCAACTCAACCGCAAACCGCAGCGCCAATGTAGCCAGAGCCTCCAGCCTACTCAACGGCGCGGTATTGGGAGCAGGCGAAATTTTCTCCTTTAATGACCGTGTTGGTGAACGAACAACCTATAACGGTTTTTATACCGCACCGGAATATGTAAACGGCGAAACGGTTCAAGGCATTGGCGGCGGTACTTGTCAAGTCAGCACAACGCTTTACAGTGCAGTGTTGTATGCCGGACTGGATATTATCTCGCGTACCAACCACATGTTTACGGTTTCCTATGCACCGCTCGGTCAGGATGCAACAGTTGCAGACGGCGGTCTGGATTTCCAATTCAGAAATAATACCGAATACCCCATTAAGGTCAGCTCCCATACCGATGGTTCCTCTATTTATGTAGATATTATCGGTACTGCATGGGATCCGCCGCGCACCGTGAAGCTTGATCATTCCGTTTCCTACGGTTCGGGCGGCACATATGTATACTCCAAACGGTATATTTACGAAAACGATGAATGTATCGCCGATGAAGAGCTGCCCTCCAGTTATTATAAAGCGCATTAAAAAAAACCTCATGAAGCGGTTCCATACCGACTCCATGAGGTTCTTTTTATAAAAGCTGTTTTATTTTCTGATAGATTTCATCATGAATTTGCTCAATCGTCCGAATGTTTTCACCATTCACGCAGGAGATAATCTGCCAATTGTATTTCCTTGCAACAAAAAGCGCGTTTTCATAGCTTTTTTGCAAATACCCGCGATTGCTTTCATGGATGTCTTTTTGCGCCGCTCCTGTAATTTTATTTGCGCGTTCACGCATGAGCCGTGCGCCGTATTCGGGCGGCATATCCAGAAATATCGTAATATCTGGCTGCGGCAACGCCAAGCGATTGTATTCCAAATCGAACAGCCATTCCAGAAAATTATTTTTTTCCCGAATGTCCTCTATTTTTCCGGCTTGATGAATCATATTGGAGGATACATAACGATCTGCTATAATCGTCTTTCCGTCCAAATAATCTTTTCCCCAGTCCTTTTTAAAGGTTGCATACCGATCCGCCGCAAAAAACACGGACGCCGCATAGGCATTGACATCCTCCGGCTTTGTGCCGAATTCGCCGTTTAAATACATTTTCACCAAAGTTGATGATTCCTGCTCATAAGCCGGGAAAGAAACCAATCTTACATCCGACTCCTGTGAAAGGCGTTTTTGCAAAAGCTCCGTCTGCGTCTGCTTGCCGCTTGCGTCCACACCATCGACAGCTATTAAAAATCCCATGTATTACTCCTTATCCTGGCTGTATTTCTTTCCTTTTGCCAAAACAGTTGCCGCAAATTTCGGCAAATCCATCATTCGCCCGATACGCCACGGTTCTTTCATTAAGCGGTAAAACCACTCCATTCCGATTTTACACCAAAAATCCGGTGCTCTCTCCACACGTCCGGCAAAAACATCCAAGCTGCCGCCGATTCCCATCGCCACTTTGACGCGCAGCTCATCCTTATGCGCATAAATCCATCGCTCCTGCTTTGGCGCACCCAGACAAACAAACACAATATCCGCGCCGGATTCGTTGATTTCGCGTACAATTTCCGCTTCATCCTCCGGCTGAAAATATCCGTTTCTCATACCGACAATATGCAGCTCCGGATAATCCTTTCGCAGATTATTCGCCGCTTCCTCCGCCACTCCCGGCTTGCCGCCGAACAAGAACAGCTTATGATTGGTATAATTGAGCTTTTCCAAAACCTTTCTGGCAATGTCATACCCTGCGGCACGCTCGCTGATCGGTTTCTTCAAAATCTTCGAGGCATAGACAACACCGATCCCATCGGCGGTCAAAAGATCCGATTCATTCAGCATCGCGCAAAACTCCGGATCGCGGTATGCCGCCATAATGATCTCCGAATTGGGGGTAAACACTGTATGCAGCCTGTCTTCATTAAAGAATCCCATAATCTTATCTGCCGCTTCAGCGATATTTACCATATCCACCTTAACGCCTAAAATATTAACCTTGTTCATTCTTTGCTACCTTTCATTCTCACCGTTCCGCCAAAGGCTTATAGGTTCTTGTTTTGATTAACGATTTATATGCCGGACGAATAATTCTGGAGCAGCCTAACGTTTCCTCCAGTCGATGTGCACACCATCCAACGCTTCTGGACATCGCAAACAATGGCGTAAACATATCGGATGAGATTCCCAGCATTTTATAAACGAACCCGGAATACATATCCACATTCGCACACATTACCTTGCTGTTTTTCTTAACCTCCGCAAAAACCTCCGGCGTCAGACGTTCTACGGCTTTATACAAATTAAATTCCTTTTCAAATTCCGGTTTCTGAGCAACCAGCCGTTCCGCTCTCTCTTTCAGCAAAACGCATCGGGGATCGCTGTAGGTATAAATCGCATGACCCATTCCATAGATCAACCCCTCACCGTCAAACGCCTCCCTGCGGAGAATCTTTGCCAGATAATCGCGAACCTCACTGTCATTCTCCCAATTTGCCACATGCTCCTCAATATCCGCCATCATGCCCATAACCTTGGCATTTGCGCCGCCGTGCTTCGGGCCTTTCAAAGAACCGATGGCTGCCGCAAGCGCACTATACGTATCGGTTCCCGATGAAGATACCACTCTGGTGGTAAAGGTGGAGTTGTTACCGCCGCCATGCTCTGCATGAATCATCAGCAAAACATCCAGCATTTCCGCTTCCTCGCGTGTATATTGATTATCCCTGCGCATCATGTATAGAAAATTCTCCGATGTAGAAATTCTCGGCTGCGGCGCATGCAAAAACAAGCTGTTTCCGTCATGGTAATGGCTCTTTGCCTGAAAGCCGTATGCCGCCATAACCGGCAAACGCGCAATCAGCTCAATAGACTGCCGCAAAATATTTCCGGCGCTGATTTCATCCGGGTTGTCATCATACGAATATGCCGCCAAAACACTGCGCGCCATTTTGTTCATAATATTCTTGCTCGGCGCTTTTAAAATCATATCCTCCGCAAATCCCTTCGGTAAGGGTCGGAGATTTCCGATCAAACGGGTAAAATCCTTCAATGTCTGCCGATCCGGCAGGTTGCCGAACAGCAGCAAATATACAACTTCTTCAAAGCCGTAGCGTCCCTCTTCCTCGGCATGATGAACTAAGTCCGTGATGTCATATCCTCTGTAGCGCAAATGTCCCTCTGTCGGAATCTTTTCGCCGTCATCAATATAATATCCGGTAACCGCGCCCACGGAAGTCAAGCCGGCAATAACACCTGTGCCGTCCTCGTTTCTTAATCCTCTTTTTACTCCGTATTTTTTAAACGTTTCCCGCGGAAACGGGGTGTACATTCCCTCCGCCTGATGCTGAAAACGTTCCTTAAGCGCTTCCCTTTCCTCAGCTGTCAACATAAATCATCATTTCCTTTCCTCACGGTCTGCCACCGCTTATTCTGTCTATATAAGGCTTAACTGGAAATCCTCCTTTTTTAAAAAGCTCCCTGCCGCCGGTATATTCTTCGTGGTATAATGCTTCAAATCCTCCACTCCGCAATCCTCCGCAAACATCACACGCGCAAGCTTTGCACCCTTTTTACGGATTGTCATAACCTGTACGCCCTGCGTGCTCTTGGTTGCCTTTAGCGGAATCTTATCCGTATTCAAGCACAGTACCTTATTATTGTCCGCAAATGCCACAATCTCCCGATCCTGCTCTAAAAATTCAATGCCGCATATTGGAGATTTATCGCTATATGCCCCGATCAGTTTCTTTCGATTGGTTTTGGTTGCATAATTGCTGACCTCGATTTTTGCCATTTTTCCGTTTTCAAATGCAAACAGCATCATGCCGCTATAGTCTGTCGTAACTACAGTATACAATATTTTTTCATTTTCGTCAAGTTCCAACAAGCCCGGCAAATACTCTCCCATCGCACTGACCTTGCCATCCGGCAAATCATATGTTTTCATTTTATAAACCGTACTCTTATTGGAGAAGAACAGCAGCTCGGATTTATTGGTTGTTTCAAGCGTCTGGAAAACAAAATCGTCCTCTTTCAGCTTTTGCTCTGCCGTAGTAGACCGCAGTGATACCGCACTGACCTTCTTAATATAATTTTCCTTGGTGAAGAAAATTGTCAGCGGATAATCCTCAATATGTTCTTCCTCCTTGTACTCCGTCAGCTCCTCACCGCTAATCAGCGTTGTTTTCCGATCTTGACCGTATTTTTTCGCAATATTTCTAAGCTGCGAGGCAATCAGTTTCTTGATTTCCTTTTCGCTCTCCAGAATCCGATTCAGTTCCTCCAGTTCCTCAATCAGCTTTTCAATTTCGGAAGTACGGTTTAAAATATATTCCTTATTTAAGTTCCGCAGTTTGATTTCCGCGATATACTCCGCCTGAACGCGGTCGATATTGAAGCCCTCCATCAAATTCGGCACAACATCCTGCTCGCGCTCCGTGTGACGAATGATCGAAATCGCTTTATCAATATCCAGTAAAATCTTCTTTAAACCGGTCAGTAAGTGCAGCTTCTCGCTCTTTTTCGTAATATCATACTTTAAGCTATTCTTGATACAACCGATACGGAACTGCACCCATTGCTCCAAAATTTCCCGAATCCCCAAAACCATCGGACGATTTTTAATGAGGATATTGAAATTGCAACTAAAAGAGTCCTCCAACGGCGTCATCTTAAATAATTTCAGCATCAAAGCGTCCGGGTCGGTACCGCGCTTTAAATCCAATGTGATTTTAAAACCATTCAATCCGGTTTCATCTCTCGCGTCCGATATTTCCCTCAGCTTATTTGCCTTAATCAACTCCATGATTTTGGAAATAATCGCCTCGGACGTGGTGGTGTATGGGATTTCCGTAATCTCAATACAATTGTTTTTGGAATCATACTGATATTTTGAACGCAGCTTGAAGCTTCCGCGTCCGGTTTCGTAGATTTTCGCCATTTCCTCACGGTTGTAAATCAACTCCGCGCCCATCGAAAAGTCCGGCGCCGGCATGATTTCCATCAAATCCGTATTGGGATTTTTCATATAAGCAATCGTTGCTTCACAAACCTCGCGCAGGTTAAAGGAACAGATATTGCTTGCCATACCCACGGCAATTCCCTGATTAGGATTGACAATAATATTCGGAAATGCCGCCGGCAGCAGAACCGGTTCCTTTAATTCACCGTCATAGTTATCCACAAACTCTACGGTATTTTTATTAATATCCCCGAACAACTCCTGGCAAATCGGCTCCAGACGCACCTCGGTATAACGGGATGCCGCATACGCCATATCGCGCGAATACTGTTTACCGAAGTTTCCTTGGGATTCCACCAACGGATGCAGCAGCGCCTCATTTCCGCGCGTCAGACGTACCAGCGTTTCATAAATCGCGCTGTCACCATGCGGATTCAGCTTCATGGTTTGTCCGACTACATTGGCGGATTTTGTCAGCTTTCCGCCCAGTAATCCCATTTTGTACATTGTATAAAGCAGCTTTCGATGCGCCGGCTTTAAGCCGTCAATCTCCGGAATTGCACGCGACACAATTACGCTCATCGCATAAGGCATATAATTTTCTTCAAGCGTTCTTGTAATCGGCTGTTCATCAATCGGTGCTTCAATAATAATTTCTTCTTCTTTTTTCTTTCTTGCCAAAGCTCATTATTCCTTTCCGAAACTCAAGATATATCCAACATTTCCATATACAATCCGCCGTTATCAGCTATAAATTCCTTTCGGCTCTGGATATTATCTCCCAACAAAATATCAAACATCATGGCGGTACGCTCCATACTCTCCGGCGTGACCTTAATCAATCGCCGCGTTGACGGATGCATTGTCGTCAAGCTCATCATCTCCGGCTGGTTTTCGCCCAATCCCTTTGAACGCTTGATGTCATAATCATCCCGGTCTTTCGAAAGACCATCTTTTGTAAGCTGTGCCAGAATGGACTCTTTCTCGCCATCATTATAAGCAAACAGCTTTTCGCCCTTGCGTTTGGTTTTGGTAATCGTGATTTCATAAAGCGGCGATTCCGCAATATAAACCTTTCCTGCCTCTATCAAAGTCGGTGCCAACCGATAAATCATCGTCAGAATCAGCGTTCGGATCTGGAATCCGTCCACATCGGCATCGGTACAAATAATAATTTTGCTCCATCTTAAATTATCCAGACTGAAGCTGTCCACATTTTTATTATGCTTGGATTGAATTTCAACACCGCAGCCCAAAACCTTCAATAAATCCACAATAACGTCACTCTTAAAGATTTTCGGATAATCGGCTTTTAAACAATTCAGAATCTTTCCGCGTATCGGCATAATCGCTTGAAAAGAAGGATCTCTCGCCAGCTTGCAGGAGCCCAACGCCGAATCTCCCTCCACGATATAAACCTCACGCTTGGATACATCTTTCGAACGGCAATCCACAAACTTTTCCACACGGTTTGTGACATCCATCGAGCCTGTCAGCTTTTTCTTAATATCAATTCGTGCCTTTTCGGCATTTTCGCGGCTGCGCTTATTGACCAGACACTGGTTTGCAATCTTTTCCGCATCGGCTTTGTTTTCAATTAAGTAAACCTCCAGCTGATGCCGCAAAAACTCCGTCATTGCCTCTTGAATAAATTTATTGTTAATTGCTTTTTTCGTCTGATTTTCGTAACTGGTCTGAGTTGAAAATGAATTAATCACAAGAGCAAGACAATCGGAAACATCATTAAAATTGATTTTAGATTCATTCTTATTATATTTACCATTCTGCTTGAGATATTTGTCAATCGCGTAAACAAATGCATTTTTCACCGCCTTATCCGGTGATCCGCCATGCTCCAGATAGCTTGAATTATGATAATATTCCAAAAGATTAACCTTGTTGGAGAAACAAAACGCCACCTGCATTTTCATGCGATAGTCCTCTTTATCCTCACGGTCACGCCCCTCGCGCTCACACTCCCAGCTTTCTACCGTAGTGAATGCGTCCTCTCCTACTGTTTCCTTTAAATAATCTACGATACCGTTTTCATAATAATACTCGCGCATCTCCATGCCGGTATCGGTTTCATTATAAAGCACAAACTTCAACCCGGCATTTACCATCGCCTGCTTATTTAAGACATCCTCAAAAAACTCAAACGGAATTTCAATATCCGTAAACACATCCGAATCCGGCTTCCAATGCTGTACGGATCCCGTTTTGTTGGTTTTTACGGGTTCCTTATGCAAGCCGCCGATGTTTTCGCCCTTTTCAAAATGCAGCGTATATTTTGTATGATCCCGCACCACCGCAACGTCCATGAACTCACTGCTGTACTGTGTTGCGCAAGCGCCCAAGCCGTTTAAGCCTAAGCTGTATTCATACATTCCGCCTTTATTATTTTCATATTTTCCGCCGGCATAAAGCTCGCAATAAACCAGCTCCCAGTTGAATCTGCCTTCCTTATCATTATAATCCAGCGGAATCCCTCTGCCGTGGTCGCGCACCTCGATGGAATGATCTTTAAAGAGCGTTACCTCAATTAAATCTCCATAACCCTCTCTGGCTTCATCAATAGAATTGGACAGAATTTCAAAAAAAGAATGCTCACATCCCTCCAGTCCGTCAGAACCAAAGATAACTGCCGGACGTTTCCGGACTCTGTCCGCACCCTTCAAGCTTGTTATACTGTCATTTCCGTAATCTTTTTTTCTTGGCATATTTTCCTCCGAATGTTTCGATCTGTTCTAAAGTTTTCCCAATATTTCTGAAAAGTATAATCTTCTGATGGATTGCAGTAATCCCAAAATCCCATGAATATACAATAACATCTATTTGGTAGTATACCACGTGAGCCGATTTTTGTCAAGTCGTTGGCTTATACTTTTGAAACGGCATACTTATGCGATTTTTCATTATTGCTAACCTCATATCAACCACAATTGACAAACTCCGCTGTCCTGCCCGATTCTATATTGATTCTTGATCATTTAAAAAGGACAGCCGATATTGGAAGCTGTCCTTTTTGATATATCAGTATGGTTAAATATATAAGATTTTGCGATATTTAAGTTATTTTACAATTTTGCTTTCGCATACAGATGACATGCTGGCAAGGCTTTCCCAAACCATAACCTTTGCACGTGTATAGTCTTTGGTTGGTGTGAATGTGATTTCTCTGTTAGTTTCGCTGTATTCACTCGATAGCTGCATTTCGGCTAACTTATCGCCGTCATAAAGAGCCATGATAACGGTTTTTCCGGTATCTATATTTATCAGCTTGACAACAATTTTTCCATCGTCGGAATGTTTTGTGCTTATGCCGCTGATGTAATTAATACCCACATTGGCTAAAACGTATTTTCCGTCTCCGATCACCTCATTCCAATCAGTTGTACTTCCGATATAATTAACCTTAATTTTTCTTGGGCATCCTTCAAACGCCTCCTTACCGATGATTCGCACGCTGTTCGGTATTGTTATGCTTGTTAAGCTTATGCAACCGTCAAACGCATGATCAGCAATGGTTTTTGTTCCGGGATCTATTCTATAATCATTTGTTCCACCTTGGTTCAACGCCCATTCGTCTACTTTGATAAGATGATTTCCTATATACAGTTCCTCCCATGTTGTATCGTCATTATAGAGTCCGGTTTGTTGAAATGCATTATCGCCTATGCTTTTTATGCTGTCGGGAAGCGTTACGTCTTTTAATTTTTTGCACCCGTTAAATGCAAATTTTCCAATCGCTTCTACACCGTCTTGAATTGTAACTTTTTCCAGACCACTTTCTATACCGCTTTCCGACTCCTCTGCCGAAATATGACAAGAGGAAAAGGCACCGTTACCGATGGTTGTCACGCTGTTCGGAATTGTTATGCCCGGTAAGGCAGCACATTGGTAAAACGCACCCATATTAATGGTTTTAACACTGCCAGAGAGAACAATATTTTTCAGACTTGTACATTCGAAAAATGCATATTCGCCGATACTTGTCACGCCTTCTGAAATCACAACGGTTTCAAGATCATTTTTAATGTTAGTAGAATTTACCCACGGCGCAAGCGAGCCTGCTCTGCTGTTCGAATAATAATTCGACATATTGCCTCTGCCGCTTATTGTAAGCGTTTTTTCCGAGTAATTATATATCCATGTCAGATCTTTACCGCATGATCCTGTAACTGTATTCTCGGCAAATGTCGGAAAAGCCGTACATAAAACTGTCAGGAAAACAATAAATGCTAAAATTCTTTTCTTCAAATCACACCACCCTTTTATACGTTAATTATTATTCAGCACATATGCAAACTTTGAAAACATCGTTGCTGTATCGGCTCTTGACGGAGCAGCTTTAGGATATATTGCATATTCATATCCATTGAGCGAATGTATAAACATAACATTTTCTTTAAAGCACCACGCAACGGGAGTTTTTGCATAGTCCGATATATCCGAATAGTCGTTGTAGCTTTCAAGCGCCGTGGAAATCCCCGAATCACCAAGTGATACATCAAGTCCTTTGGCTTGTGCATAGCGATAAAATATTGCCGCAATCTGCTCTCTTGTTACGGTGTCGTCGGGCGAGAAAGTGGTATCACCTGTGCCATTTAACACACCGTTTGCCGCAGCCCATGCAACAGGCTTTTTATACCAATCCTGTGTCAGATCTGTAAACTTCGAGCTTCCGTCTGTTTCCGGCTGACCTGCAAGGCGGTAAAACATTGTTGCAAACTGCGCTCTTGTGATGGTATCATCCGGAGAAAAGGTATCTGAACCCGTTCCTGTCATAATGCCGTTGTCAAGACAGAATTCAATTCCGGAATGGTCAGGGTCACCGTCGGCACTCTTTATATCTTTAAAGCGTTTAACGGCACAATTATTGCCCTTTTCTTCACATACATATCTGTCGTCTGCGGCAGCTGTCGGTTCACCTTTTTCTATTGTTTCGCCCGTGTCAAGCAAAATACACTTAAATCCGTTATCTTTTGCATACTGTTCAGCCGCCGTACCGCTGTAGCACTTGATGACAAGATTCTCATTTCTTACATCATAGTCGTTTACATAGTCCCAGCCGAAAGCGTGCATATCAATCTGCGTCACGCTCTTGGGAATTGTAACCTCGTTCAGGTTGTTGCAGCGGAAAAACGCCGCTTCGCCGATATGCTCGACGCCCTCTGAAATGGTGAGGTTTGAGAGGCTTTCACACCACGAAAAAGCGTTGGGACCAATCTCCTTTACATTGCTCGGGATTACAACATTATTAAGATTTTTGCACCAATAAAAGCCGAGATACGGGATAGATTTTAAGGTTGACGGCAGCTTGACTGAGGTAATATTGGACATCCCGAACGCATCGGCTCCCATCAAGGTTGTTCCCTCACGGATTTCAATATCGCCCACGGCTTCCCATTCGTGAATCTGCTTGTTTTCGGTCGGTGCGGACGGATCGGGATTTTCTATAACAGCATAGCCTATTCTGATTCCGGCTATCAAATACTGTCCGTGATATTGTATTCCGTCCACACGGTTTGCCGGGTCTTGATCGTAAGCCGAACCAAAGAATATTCTCTTACCCATAAATTCAAGATTGCTCGGAAGTGTTATATTTTTCAGTGCTTCGCCGCTTATTGCCTCATTGCCTATGTACTTGACGCTTTCCGGAATAACGAGAGTATCAAGCTCATCGCCGCAGTTGATTCCGGCATCCTTGATTACTTCAAGTCCATCGTTTAGCTTAAGATATTTCAAGTAACGGCCGTAAATTGCATTAACCCCGATTTCCTTTATCGTTGGCGGAAGTGTGATACCCGAAATTTTCGTTGCCCCCTCACGAAGTGCCTTGTCGCCTATTGCCGTAACGGGATGTCCGTTGATTTCCGATGGAATGTTGAGTTCAATGCTGAAATTCGGATCCGAATCATACCAGAATCTTGCCGAATAGTCCGTAATCATCGCAGAACCGTCCTCACGAACAGTATATACCAGCGACTCAAGCGAATCGTTCTGATAAAGCTGCTCCATATCGTCTGTTATGACCGTTTTGCTCTGCTCATATCCCTCCATTCCGTAGTCGGTGTCGTAAACGCTCCACGCATTTGCCGTTTGAACAAATACCGCGGTAAACAGCATCGCGGCGCTGAGCATTGTACAAATAAGTTTTTTCACATACATCAATATCATCCTTTCTTTTATGATAACTAAAAACAAGGCGTCCCCCTCCCCGTCTTGACAGGCAACAGCTTGCTTTTTTCGGCTGCGGTCCAATCCGCAGCCGAAACGGTGAATGACAGGACTTTCAGCCCCTATACAATCATCCTGCTATACACACGTTTATTATACCATATTTATCAAGCTTAGTAAACGTCATTTCCTCAATTGGCATTGCCACACCCGGAAATGTTTTTGGTTTTCTATTTGTTTTTTTCCAAAAATGTGGTATAATTAAAGAAAAGCGCAAGGAAGTGAATAAAATGTTTCGTGAAAAGCTAAACGAATATATAGAATTATTGCATTGCTCCGGCAAAGAATTTGCAGAACAATCCGGAATTTCCGAAGCAACGATAAGCCGATACAAGTCCGGCACAAGGATACCCAAAGCCAATTCCGAGGATCTCAAAAAACTGTGCCGCGGTATCTGCGGAATCGCCCGGCAAAACGGCATTGATCTGCCCTATAATGCTGTGCTGCAAGAGTTGAACACACTGGCAGAGCTTACCCCTTTTGATTATAACTCCTTACAGAGAAAATTCAATATGCTGTGTTCTGTTTTCTCGGTTAATCTCGCCGATATGTCAAAAAAATTAAAGTATGATTCCTCCTATATGTCGAGGATAAAAAGCGGTAAGCGCCGACCGGCTAATCCGCAAAAATTTGCTTTTGATGTTGCCGGATATTTTTCCGGATACTACGACTCTGAAAATCGCAGAAAAATCATTGCTGAAATAATGAACATTCAACCGGAGCAAATAAAAACGCCGGATACCTATGTGTCGGAGCTTGCAAATTGGCTTACGGATAGCGAATCAGCAGAAAATCCCGTAAATCCCGTAAAAAAATTTTTGGATACACTGGATTCATTTAATTTAAACGAATACATAAAAGCCATCCGCTTTGACGAATTAAAGGTTCCGTCACTTCCCTTTCAGCTCCCGACAACAAAAAACTATTATGGTATTGATGAAATGAAAAACGGCGAGCTGGATTTTCTCAAAGCCACCGCTCTTTCAAAATCCAAGCACAGCGTCTTTATGTACAGTGATATGCAAATGGACGATATGGCAGCTGATTCGGAATTTTCAAAAAAGTATATGTTCGGACTGGCGGCGATGCTGAAAAAGGAGCTGCACCTCAATGTGGTTCACAATCTGAATCGTCCGTTTAACGAGCTGATGTTAGGACTTGAATGTTGGATTCCTCTATATATGACCGGGCAGATTTCGCCGTATTATTTGAAAGGTACTCACAATCAGTTGTTCTGCCGTTTACTGAATGTATCGGGCGCTGCCGCCTTATCGGGCGAATGCATTTCGGGGTTTCACGCCAAAGGCAAATATTATCTGACAAAAACCAAAGAGGAACTTACATACTATCAAGAGCACAGCGCCTGCATCTTAAAAAAGGCACATCCGCTTATGGATATATACCGTGAAGACAGAGCATCGGAGCTTTCGGCATTGCTGCTTGCCAATTCCCATACCGGCGGAAATCGGCGAAACATTCTTTCCACTCTTCCAATATATACGGCAACAACCGAGTTTTTAACCGAATTTTTGAATAAACGCAAGGTTTCTGCCGATAAAAAGAAAAAAATTCTTAAACATGCCGCCGCACGCAGGGAACAAATGCTTGAAATTTTAAAAAATAATTCTGTTACCGATGAAATTCCTTACGCGGACGAGAATGATTTCATGAAACAGCCGCTGTCACTCTCTTTATCGCATATGTTTTGTGATACAAATTATGAATATACATTGGAGGAATATGCCGAGCATCTGAAGCTCACAAAAGAATTTGCAAAAGAAAATAAAAACTACTCAGCCATAAAGACAAGAGAAAATGCCTTTACCAATATACAAATCATCACTCACGAAAATGAATATGTGATGATCTCCAAAAATACGGCACCTACCATTCATTTTGTAATTCGTCATCCGATCTTAATAGAAGCAATAGAAAATTTGGAGTTTCCCGTTTTATAGCTTCCAACCGTATAAACCTTTGGTTTGGAATGAGAAAACCAAACGATACTTCTTATATGAGAATAAATGTGTTATAATAATGACAGAAAGTGAGGAAAATAAAATGAATAAAGATGTTATGATTGTAACCGGAGCCGGACAGCTATCCATGGCTATTGCAAGAAGAATGGGATATGGCAAAAAATCATAATGGGTGACAAGAATATTGATAATGCGAAAGCTGTCGCTGAGATTATGAATAATGCCGGCTTTGATGTAGAACCGATAGAGATGGATTTATCATCGAGAGCCTCCATTAAGAGCATGATAGCAAAAGCTCTGGAATACGGAGAAATTAAGATGCTCGTCAACGGTGCAGGCGTATCGCGGAGTCAGGCTCCGATTGAAGCTATTTTAAAGGTTGATTTATACGGAACGGCGGTATTATTGGAGGAAGTGGGAAAAGTTATTGCCGACGGCGGTGTCGGTGTGACAATTTCCAGTCAGTCGGGATGGAGAATGCCGCTGCTTACGGCGCAAGAAGATGCCACATTGGCGACTACTCCTACCGAGGAATTGTTGAATTTAGAAATCTTGCAGCCGAAAAATATCAAAGATACCCTCCATGCCTATCAGCTGGCAAAACGCTGCAACGAAAAACGCGTCATGGCTCAATCGGTAGAATGGGGCAAACGCGAAGCAAGATTAAATGATATTGCGCCGGGAATTATTGTAACGCCGCTTGCAATAGACGAATTTAACGGACCGCGCGGAGATTTTTATAAAAATATGTTTGCCAAATGCCCGGCAGGCAGACCCGGAACAGCCGATGAAGTGGCAAATGTCGCGGAGCTTTTAATGAGCGATAAAGGTGCATTTATTACCGGTTCAACCTTTCTTATTGACGGCGGCGCCACCTCCTCTTACTATTACGGTCCATTAAACCCCCAAGCATAATTTATATACGGTAAAGTATAAAATGATTGATAAGGAGAATTTGAAATGAGTAAAAAAGTTTTAATTTTATCAGGAAGTCCGAGAAACGACGGCAATTCCGACTTGTTATGTGATGAATTTATGAAAGGCGCAAAAGACGCCGGTAATGAAGTTGAAAAAATCAGAGTAGCAACGAAAAAGATTGCGCCCTGTTCGGGTTGTTATTATTGCAGTGCTAACGACGGGCAATGCGTTCATAAGGACGATATGGCAGAAATTTTGCAAAAAATGATAGACGCAGATGTTTTGGTACTTGCCAGTCCCGTCTACTTCTATTCCATTGATGCACAGCTTAAAGCGGTGATTGACCGAACCGTAGCACGGTGGCTTGAAGTAAAGAACAAGGAGTTTTATTATATTGTTACTATGGCAGATACGGAGCGTTCCTCCGCTGATACCACACTTGCCTGTTTTAGAGGGTATGCAGACTGTGTTGAAGGTGCGGTCGAAAAGGGCGTTATTATCGGAAACGGTGTTTATACACCTGGTGAAGTGAAAAATACACCGGCAATGAAAGACGCCTATAATATGGGTAAAAGTATTTAAAAGCATAGCCATTGGCAAAATAATTTCGATGTTTTACGGCGATTTGGGTATAATATAGAAAGAAGCGATCAAACTATGAATAAATCACAGTAACGCTCCGGCAATTGGATTTGTGCTACCGGTAACAGCGAATGGAGGGGTATTTTTTGATTACTTTAGAGGGAACAGCCGTATGCGGTGGCGTGGCATTCGGCAAAGTTTTTGTGTTTTCAAGAGAGGAAAGCACCGTAAAGCGTACCCATATACAAAATGCCGAGGCTGAAATTCAGCGATTCCGCGCAGCAAAACAAGCCGCTGTTGCAGAGCTTGGCGCACTTTATGAAAAAGCCATCAACGAAGTCGGCGATGCCAACGCTATGATCTTTCAGATTCACCAAATGATGCTGGAGGATGCAGACTACGCAGAATCCATCGAAAATATCATCACCTCTCATCTGCTCAATGCTGAAACCGCCACCGCCCAGACTTGCGATAATTTCGTTCAGATGTTTGAAGCTATGGACGACAGCTATATGCGTGAGCGAAGCGCGGATGTTCGGGATGTCAGCGAACGGCTGATCCGGATTCTTTCCGGCAGAAGCGGCAGTGTACTGATGGATGAAACCCCGGTCATTGTCGCCGCGGATGATCTTGCCCCCAGTGAAACCGTTCAATTTGACAAAAACAAAATTCTTGCCTTTGTCACGGAAGGCGGTTCCACAAGCTCTCACACTGCAATTCTGGCACGGATGATGAATATTCCGGCGATTATCGGCGTCAAAGGTCTGCTTTCCAATTCCCTTGTGGATAAAAATGCCATCGCAGACGGATTTTCCGGTAAGCTGTATCTTGATCCCGATGAAGATACAATTCGCAAAATGGAAGAAAAATTGAACGAATCCAAACGTCAAAAAGAACTCCTGCAAAAGCTTCGCGGTCACGAGAGTATCACAAAGGACGGTCGAAAAATCGAGCTATACGCCAATATCGGCAACGTCCATGATACCGGGCTTGCCCTCTCCAACGACGCCGAGGGAATCGGTTTATTCCGAAGTGAATTTTTATATCTTGAGGCGACGGATTACCCCTCTGAGGATGTTCAGTTCGGCGCGTATAAAGCCGTTCTTTCCAAGATGGTCAACAAGCGAGTTGTGATTCGCACTTTGGATATTGGTGCTGACAAACAAGTTGATTATTTCCATATGCCCAAAGAAGAAAACCCGGCAATGGGGATTCGCGCAATTCGGATTTGCCTGGAACGTCCCGACATCTTTAAAACTCAGCTGCGTGCCCTATATCGTGCCTCTATTTTCGGAAAGCTTGCCATCATGTTTCCGATGATTACATCAGAATGGGAGATTCTAAAAATTCTCGAAATCGTTGATGAGGTCAAAGCCGAACTGGATTCGGAGGGAATTTCATATTCCCCGAACATTGAATTGGGATGTATGATTGAAACACCGGCGGCGGCAATTATCAGTGATTTACTTGCAAAGCATCTTGATTTTTTCTCAATCGGCACGAACGATCTTACACAATATACACTGGCGGCAGACCGGCAAAATCCTGCGATCGGGAACTTCTGCGATCCGCATCATAAAGCCATTCTGCGTCTGATTCGGATGATTTGCGATAATGCTCACGCTGAAAATACATGGGTCGGTATCTGCGGTGAGCTTGGCGCTGATCTGGAATTGACACAAACCTTTCTTGCACTCGGCATTGACGAACTGTCCGTCACACCCAACGCGATTTTACCGCTGCGCCAAAAGATTTTGGATACTGATGTTTCCGAAGTTAAAGACGCAATTCTGTATGATATTAACCATTAAAAAGGGGCGATAAAAATCATCGCCCCCTCTTACTGTAAAATCAAACATTAATAACGCGCACATCCACTTCATTGAGCGCATTGCTCCATTCCTCACTCAGCTGCACATCCGTAATAAAGCAATCCAGCTTATCCAGACCGCCGATTGAGGGAACCCCCAATCTTCCCAGCTTGTTATGGTCGCACAAGAATATGACCGATTCGCTGTTATGAATCATGGCTTTCTTAATTTCCGCTTCCCCCTCACTGCTGTCAACCAGTCCGCGAGAAAGTGTTACACCCTTGCAGGAAAAAAAGCACTTATTGGCAAAGTAATTTTCCCGGATGGTTTTCTCGGCAATCCGTCCAACATAGGACATATTCTTCGGTGTAAGCTCTCCCCCTGTGCAGATTACGTGAATCCCCTCACATTCCGAAAGCTCCGCTACAATTTTAGACGCATTTGTAATCACCGTCACGCCGCTCTTATCCTTAATATATCTTGCCAAATGCCACGCAGAAGTACTGGCATCCAAAAAGACTGTTTCTCCGTTTCGTATAATCTGCGCCGCACGTTTTCCGATCCGCTGTTTTTCCTCATAATTCACCGTATCGCGCTCGGTGATGGTCAAATCGGTCGGATTGTTCTCGACAAGCGTTGCTCCGCCATAGGTGCGGATCAGTACGCCCTGTTTTTCCAGCTTTAAAAGATCATTCCGAATGGTTTCTGTCGTAACTTCAAACTGCTTTGCAAGGTCTATGACCAATACGCTCCCGTTCTCGTTAATCATCTGCTCAATATGATTACGCCGTTCTACTGCAAGCACCGAATCCCCCTCCTGACTTTGTATCTTTATTCATCCAAATGAATCATGACCTGCTCAATAATCCGCTTAACGTGGTCATCATCCAAAGAATAAAATGTATTTTTTCCTTCTCGTCTTGCTTTAACAAGCCGCGCCTGTTTTAACGTACGCAATTGATGGCTGATTGCAGACTGAGTCATATTCAGCTTCGCACTAATATCATAAACGCACAATTCCTCATCAAACAGCGTCCACAGAATCCGAATCCGCGTATTATCCGCAAACACCTTAAAGACATCGCTGATTCCGGCTGTCGTTTCCTCACTCGGAAGCTCGGATTTGATCCGTTCCAGAACACGTTGATTATACTGACATGTCTTACACTGTTCTCCCATCTTAACAATTTCTCCTTTCATTCACCCATCCGGGCGTGGCAGTAAGAATTTTTTATTTTAATCCCTTTTTTCGGGATTCCTGTTTCATTTGAATATCCGCCGCAATCATCGACAGCAACGGAATTATAGTAAAATTATATCGCGGCTGAATCTCAATCAAAGCATAAACCGCCATATACCCAAACAGAATAACGCCCACTTCAAAAATTTTACTCCGATTTTTTTGATCTCGTATCAGCTTGATTGCCGCAAGTAAAGCAATAATCATCATATAAGCGCTAACCGCTCTGCGGCAAATCAGATTCGAAAATAACGGATGGTTTTCCGTATCCATAATCCATGGATAAACATAGCTCCCGAACTGATATACCACCTTTTGGAACATCAGCGGCAGATTTCCGCGTTCGAACAGCCGCGTCATTAATGTATCCCAAAGCTGAGACGGAGTATTTAATAAATCCATATCCGCCTGGCTCCAACCGCCGCGCGTTTCCTTATTCAGACCCACGCACAGTTTATACTGTAAATTCCCGCTGTAAATATGCCCCGAAATCAATCCGCCCTGCCGCATTATACCGTCACAAATCAGGATTCCGCCGGCAAATGCAGCGAAAAAAGCGACTGCTCGCACTGCTCCCTTTTTCTCGCCGCGCACCCATGCGATGATATAAATTAGTAAAATCCCGATTGCCACAACATACATTTCCGGGCGCATAATCTGTGCCGCACTCAAAACCGCACCGCTAATCAACGCTCCGGGCAGCCTTTTATATTTTAAGGCAATCCATAATGCCGCAACCATCAGCATCGTTGCCGGATGCTGATTGGAGAAAATCCCGGTAAATAAGATATTTAACGGATTCAATGCCATAAACAGCAACGCCGTTTCAAAAGCCTTTTCTCCGAACAACTCCTTTGCTGCCAATGCTGTAAACAAACAAGTCAGCGTTCCGTAAATGACATTCATTACTCCAGGAGAAATTCCGCATTTCAGCAATATCGCCTCATAGAGCAAAAATGGCATATTTGCAGACCAGATTCCTGTCCACTGCGTTCCCATCTCGTGCAAAAATCTTCCCCAATAACCGATTGGGATGGTGGTTAGCAGCTGCGCCATTTCATAGTTATCTAAAAAATCCGATGTCTGCGGCAATTTCCATGCCAAAATCGCAGCAATCCGCAATCCCAATGCCGCAAGCACAATCCCGATCGTTACTTTCAGCCGTCGTGAGAACGTCCGTTTTTCCACAGACACTATTTTCAACACCAGACAAAACAGCAGCGATACCGCGATAAACACCAAAATCCCGGTCAGCACAGAACCGGATGACATATGCGTTTGCAAAATCGACACTACCCCATTGTGCAGCAGCGCCGATACGCTCACATTGTCATAAAAGCCATCCTTAAAATTCAGATTCACCATTCCCATCCCCAGTGCACCGAGAATGAGAAATATAGCCACAACCCGGCATATAATAATGGATGGGATTTCTATCGGGTCATGCTTCTTCTTTGTTTTTTTATTCATTCTTTCGCTATTAAAAGGGACAATTTTTTAACCCTTTCCGTAATATTTAATAATTGTTTCCGATAATTCATGTGTGTTGTTCACGGTACGAATCATTTTCAGCAGCATCGCCATCACTTCAGCACTGCCAACCTTTGCCGCCTCGCGGCGAATCAACCATGCAGCCTCTCTTTCCAGATTGGTAAGCAGGGATTCCTCGCGTCTTGTCCCCGACTTCACAATATCAATCGCCGGGAAAATCCGCCGCTCCTGGAGTCCCCGATCCAGCTTTAATTCCATATTGCCGGTTCCCTTAAATTCCTCGAAAATAACATCATCCATGCGGCTGCCGGTTTCCACCAATGCCGTTGCCAAAACTGTCAGACTTCCGCCCTCGCGAATATTTCGTGCCGCACCGAAGAATTTTTTCGGTTTATACAACGCGTCCGGATCCAGACCGCCCGAAAGCGTCCGCCCCGTCGGTGCAACAGTCAGATTGTTTGCCCGCGCCAGTCTTGTAATTGAATCCAAAAGAATGACAACGTCCTTTTTTTGCTCCACCAATCGCATCGCGCGTTCCAATACCATCTCCGAAACCTTGCAATGGTTTTCCGGCATCTGGTCAAAGGTCGAAAATACCACATCGCCGTCAATCGACTCCCGAATATCGGTCACTTCCTCCGGACGTTCATCAATCAACAAGACAATCAGCTTAACCTCCGGATGATTTTTTGTAATTGCATTTGCGATCGTTTTAATTAATGTAGTTTTACCTGCTTTTGGGGGTGCAACAATCATGCCGCGCTGTCCCTTGCCGATTGGTGCAATAATGTCAATCAGCTTTGCCGCCGCACCGCCGTAAACACCGCTGTCCAATCTAAGCTTCTCCGTCGGATAAATCGGTGTTAGATATTCAAACGGGCGACGCTTTAGGGCAACGTCAATCGAATCCCCGTTAATTTTTTTAACGAAAATCAACGGCGCATATTTATCCGCGTCCGGTGTCGGGCGGCAATCTCCTATAATTTCATCACCGGTTTTCAGATTGAATCGCTGAATCTGAACCGGCGAAACATAGATGTCCCCTCTGCTCGAGCTGTAATTTGCCACGCGAAGAAACCCGAATCCATCTCCCATAACATCCAATATGCCCCGCACCTCAACAACATCTGCCGGCCGTTCACGCCGCTTAGGCTGTTCCTGCTGTGCATTTTTCTTTTCTTCGAGCTGTTTTCTTTTTGCGCGTATCCGTTCAATAATTTCATCTTTTCTTAAGGCAGAAATTTTTTCAATTTCCAACCCTTGCGCAATTTGTTTCAATTCCTCCTTGGTTTTTCGTTCCAATGCAACGCCATCTTGCATATTTATACCTCTCTTTATGTTTTTATAATTCACGGAATTATCAGAAATACACGGCGGCAACACCGCATAGTAATTAAATTATTGGGAAACTTTAGGAATCCGAAATTTAAGAAAAAATAATTTGTGATAATTATATTATACACCATTTTTCCTGAAATGTCAAATATAATTATTATAAAATAAAATTGGCTTATCTATGCGATTTTTAAGAACATTCCATCTTGTCAAAATCACATTTGACATACTTATGCCTATCCAAACGTTTTAAACTATCATTACCCACATTTTCTATTTGAGGAATTGAATCAGGTAATATTGAATTCTGCAATACCCATAGACCATCGTCCTCCTGAGATTCAAACATTGACACCAAGGCAATAGAATTGTTTTTTCCATTCCAAGCACTTGTAGATGAATTATATCGTCGAGAGACTATTTCCATATGGTCCAATAGCTGTTGAAAAAGTTTTTTCCTATTGAATCTTTTCCACCTCCATCAACTACAAAGCCACCTTTGTTACTTATAACATTTCCTTCTTTGTCAATTTTAACTTCAGCACAACCAGCGGCATTAACTTCTATCTTAAAATTAGATTGCCTTCTTTGACATACTTTTTGATATACCTACACTCGTCAGTTTTGGAGTGGTATAATATAAATAGAGTCGACAAACACCCAAAAATCTGATATAATAAATCAGAAAGAGGAAACAGCGCCTACCAGAACCTTTAAAGAGCTTTATGATGAATACATGGAAATGCACAGCCATGAGG
>CAUGRT010000004.1 GCA_959602045.1 uncultured Clostridia bacterium
ATATTATCATTTTGGAGCCTAATTTGAGGTTTACACAAAATGAGGGATTGCCCCAATGAGGGATTGCCCCCGACTGCACTTTTATTGACATTTCCAGCAAGTATTCTGTTGTGTGCCCTAATTTCACGGTTTATATTTCCTCGCTCGGTGGTAATGCCTTTACGCTCCATTTGAGAAGCCGCAACACCTAAATGAATAGTTGGTATCTGCTCCGTGCCTTGCCGTTCAAAAGAACGGTGGTCTATTCGGTCGGCAATCTCATTTTCGGAAAGATATTTGTTTGCAAGCTCCGCCCATTTTGACCGCCATAATTCCGCTTTGCTCTGCTCGTTCCAGTCAACCGTATCAACCTTTTTCGTTTTGAAATTTCCGTTTTTCAACCTGATACGCTCACCGTTTTTGTCGGTGATGTATTCCTTTTTTGACTTCGCACCCCATTCACCGTTTTCATTAAGCGGTCGCATTGTCAGCATAATGTGGGCGTGTGGGTTTCCGTCTTTTTTATCGTGAATAGCAATGTCCGCACACATTCCGGCAGATACAAAATTATCCTTGACATATTCCCGTACAAGCTCAATTTGCTGTTCGGGCGGTAATTCTTTCGGTATGGCAAGCTCAATTTCTCTTGCAAGCTGTGAATTTTTAGACTTTTCGATTTTCTCGACAGAGTTCCATAGGGCAGAGCAATTTTGAAAGTCAGGCGGTGCGTGTGAGGGTAACAAAATTTCCGTATGTGCAATTCCGCTTTTCCTCGTATAGTCGTGCGTGATACCGTCGTAATTGTTTACCAGCTTTTCGCCGCTTCTGTATGCGGCGGCTGCAACGGCTGATTTGCCTTTGCCCCTGCTGATGATTTTTATACTGCAATGATAAATAGCCATAGTTAATTGTCCTTTCCGTTTCTTTATTTACACTTGTTTTTTTGTGTCAAACTCGTTTTGACATAAAAAATCAAGTCCGCAAAAGGGGTGCGGGGAAAATGCCTTTTCCCTGCGATACAAACAATAATCTTTGTTTGTATATGCCCTCTGCAATCTTTTGCAGAATACGCACACACCTGTAAAGGTGTATAAGTGCGCCCTTGTTAAAACAAGGGATTGTCCTCGTCCGCCGTATGCTCCCGTAAATTCTTAACTTTCGCCCTCACGCTCTCACTCGAAAAGATTTCAATTAAAAGCGTTTGCAGCTGCTCATTTGAAAAGTCATCTGCGTTGCCGATTACGCTTTCCAAAATCGCCCCACGCTCAATTAACCGCTTTGTCCGTTTCTTGCGTTCAGCTTGCTTTTGCTCCGATATGAGCCGCTTTTTCTTGTTGTTGAGCTGCCTTATTTGTTCCTCGGCTTTTGCGATTTGTTCATCAAAATTTTTCATAAATCATCGTTCCTTTCTTTGTTTTGGATATAAAAAAAGAGTAACCGCATTTTTACGATTACTCTATATACAATACTTAATTATTTTAACGCCTTTAATATTCTTTCAAGCGTTTGTTGCTGATTAGATTTTTTTAATTCACATTCCCATATTCGCAAGACAGCCCAACCCCGATTTTCAAATAATTTTGTTACTTGTTTGTCGTGCAGAATATTGCGCTTACGCTTTTTCTGCCAATAGTCCGCATTATCTGACGGGCGGGTGTTTCTGCAATCGTGTCCGTGCCAAAAGCAACCGTCGACAAAAATTGCGATTTTTTTATTAAGAAACACAAAATCCGGATGACCCTTAACCTTATAATTTCTGCGCCAACCTTTTATATTGTTCTGTTTGAATAAATCAATCAGCTTTAATTCTGTTGATTTATTATTTTTGGAACGTACTTTCCGCATTACATCGGAGCGTTTGCTTTTGTCAAATACATCTGCCATAGCTCATTGATTCTCTATATGATCCGACACAATACTATACCAACTATCGTCAAAATTAACCGCCTTTAATATAGTTTCTCTATCAACTCGGTCCGGTTTTTTTACTGATATATGTAATCTTTTTTGTGGTATATCTTCAATTATTGTAAATTGACTGCCGCTTGGTTGCCACGTGAACTTGTGTTTTTTTGTTGTTTTTTCATAACCCTCTAAATTCATTCGGCTATTCCATTCAAAATAATATAATTCGGGGTCATAGCGCACAGTATCAAATTCAAAAACAAGATAATTCCCATAGTCCTTTGACTTCACAAGAACAACAGTACGAACAAACTTAAATATTTGTCGAACGGCGGAAACTCGTTCATTCCAAATATCAAGTACAAGTTTTCCTATTTCGTTGGGATTTTCGCTTGTGATTTTATCGATACCGTAACTATATGTCGGTGAATTTCTCCCCTATATTAGCCGCACGGTTTTTTGTTTTTCTAAATCTTTCGATTGTCCAAATACAGTTTTTGCGCCCCAACAACAATTATCGAGAACAACATCGTCTAAACCGACGTTTGACGGTTTCCATTCCGCCCCAATACATTTTGCAAATATTTGTTCCCACTCGTTGCCTTCCAACGACATTGCGGATTTTGTAGCTCTCATATAAACAATTTCTTTGGCGAGAGTTTCGATAAATTTTGTCGGGAATTTATTTAAGGCAAACGGTGCAGTCGCTTTATTTACTGTTCGCAATTTAGGTTCAAGCATATAATATAACCTCCGTATGTTTTCTATACGAAGTATTATATCACAAAACAAAAAATAAAGCTACACTTTTACAAAAAATTTGTGAATAAAGCCGATTTTTTAAAAAGCCAACGGCAAAAATCTTTCAATAACGGCAGCAACCATATCAACGGGTATTGCATTTCCGGCTTGTTTTCTGATTTGCGCATCGGATACGGCAATCTTAAAACTATCAGGGAATCCCTGTAAACGAAGCATTTCTCTGGGGGTCAATCGTCGCTCCCCGTCAACCAACAAATAATTGTAGCTTGCACCCGCTCTTAACGCACAGCTATATGGGTAAGATGAAATATTGCCGGATTTATTTTCGTGCCATATAGAAGGAGAACAAGCCGCTTTGTGCATCGTCTTTCTTTTTGCAACTATTTCAGGTGACGCATAGTATCTCTTATCCACGTTTTTTTCGAGAATATCGGAAAGGGTCTTGTTATTTTTAATATCGAAGCTCCAATTCATTTCAAAAGGTTTTTTAGAACCAATTATCAAAACGCGCTCTCTTTTTTGCGGCAAGCCGAAATCCAGCGCATTTAATAAATGATAATCAACGTGATACCCCAGTTCGTCTCGCAATATACTTAAAATGGTCTTGAGCGTGTTTCCGCTATTATGGCTTATAAGGTTTTTTACATTTTCAAGAACAAACGCCTGCGGCTCTTTTTCTTTAATAATTCTTGCAATGTCAAAAAATAAAGTCCCTCTGGTGTTGTCGGCAAAACCTTTTTGAAGTCCGCAAATTGAAAATGCCTGACAAGGGAAACCGCCGAAAAGCATGTCGAAATCAGGAATGTCGCTTGCTTTAATTTTGGTAATATCGCCTTGAGGCTTTTCCGAAAAATTTGCCGCATAGCTTTCTTGTGCAAATTTGTCAATATCGCTGCTGTAAACGCATTTTCCGGTTAATTCCAAATGCTCAAATGCCGACTGTGCGGCATACCGAAAACCGCCGATACCGCAGAACAAATCAATAAATTTTATAGGATTCGGATATACTGTGGGCGTTTCGACAGACGTATCTATAAATAATTTATCTATTGATACGCCCAATATGTTTCCGATACTGATTGCTATGGAAATAGAGGGAGTTGCCGTTTGTTTTTCAATCATAGATAAATATTTACGGCTTATAGAGGCAGAATGCGCTAAATTTTCCTGTGTGATTCCTCTTTCTTTCCTTATTTCTTTAACTCTATTCATTAGGCGTTTTCTCCTTTTTTGTGAACTTAACTTCACAAAATATTATATCACGCTTTTATAGATTTGTCTATACTTTTTTTAAAAAAGAATCATTTTTTTCAATTTTTTTAGCATTTTAAACCTCAAAAACAGCGACTTTAATATAAACACATTACCCATATCAAAACAAGATTTTCAACTTCTCGCACCCAAGTCTTGACTTGATGTTTTTACCCAAAACCACCGTTATATGTTCTCTTTATGTCTACTGTCTATGTTGGAAATTATGTTATTCTTTATTGCGTAATTTCTTGCCTTTGCTCTGCGTTCCTCGGAATACGGGGAAGTGAATCGTATTGACAGACGTTTTTTATCAGCCTCATAAGATACCGCACCGCAGGGGTAAGCTGTTACAAGCCTTGCACATTTCGGGTTTTGTCTGCTGAATTTTGCAAGCCTGTTTTGCAATGCTTTGTTGTAGGTATAAATATTTGCCGTAGGCTCGGCTTCGTTGAATAAGATTATAGTTTCTTTCTCGTATTTTGTAAGTCTGCATTTCATTGTGTTGTAATCTCCTTTTTTTGCTTAATTTTTTCAAGTCAAAAGCCGCCTCCGAACATTCGGAAACGGCTTTGCATCTGTTTATATTATTTCATTGTATTTCTGTTATCTGCTCGGTTCTTGACCTTGCATTTTTAAGTAATTTCCTTGCTTGCGTGAGCAATGCGCTGTCTATCGGCGGAATATCCCAATAACAGAAGTCCCCCACGCAGTCGGTGTCGGGGTTAAATGTCGGCTCTGCCGTCTGATATATTCTTGTATAGGCTTGTTTTTCGGCGGCTTTGTAGTCCGTTGCTCCGATTTCGACCGCATTTATCAAGTCGGATATTAAGGCTCTGACTGTATTTTCCTTTTCGGCGTAATATTCGGGGCGTAAATACATATCTCTGCATTGCAGTATAGCATTTCGGGCAATGGCGGCTAAATCCGCATAACCGTAACCGCCTGTTTCATTTGCAAGCACGGCGGCGAATATGGCGTTATTTGCCTTACACCAAGCAGGCTGATAACCAAGTCCGTTTTGCACCTCGTCTAAAATTCCGCCTATTAAGTTTTGTGTTATTGCAACGCTTTCATCTGTGGCATTGTCGGGATAGCTTTCAACGGGAATGTTGGCTGCAAATACAGATGTTGTAAAAGACAATGCAAGAGATAACATGCTTTTGGTTAATGGTAAACGGCAAAGCATTAAATCCTATTTTCTGAAATACCTTTGGCGTACCGCCAATCATCAAGGTATCATAGCGCGGAATCTTCCCATTTTGCCAATCGTCAAGTTGCTCGGAAAATGATTTCGTATAATCATAAATATTAGAATTTTCCTCATCCGCATCTTCATTCATTTTACTTTCTTTCAACGAATATCGAATATCGTCATTCCCCTTGTCAAATGTTCCGATGTTATCCGTTGCGGATTTGATTTGGTTTGAAGAAAATACAAGATATGTACCGTTTCTTGTATCTATGACACCGTCATATTTCCCATCAGACAAGCCTTCGTTCAGCTCATCACCATAATTCATTTTGTTTTGCTCGGTTATATAGAACGGTTTTTTTATGTCGAGATATACGGACATGATATGTCCGCCATGGTCTTTGCCTGTTATCCCATTAGCATATCTGAACGCTCTTTTATAATTTTCTGTAAAATAAAATCCATCCCCTAATGCTCTGCCAAACTCCACTTCTGGTTTCAAAATAAACGTGTTAAAGCTCGCCCTTGTCCCATGATACACAACCTTCGGCGTTCCATCCTCATTCACAACCTTGCTCGCCTCGTTCGGCTTAAAATTTTTATCCAAACCCTTGACAAGGTCAAATAATTGTGATACAGTATAAGTATCAGCAGCTGTTGACTGGGCTAGGATGTTTTTTTCTGAACCCTTAGCATTCAGCTGCTGTTTTGTTATATTTTGCAGCTGATAAGCTCTTTTTATAGTTCCGTCGCTGTTTACATCATTTAGCTCCTCAACATAAAGCTTAACAAGCTCTCTGCCGTTCCCCATATCCGCTATTGCATAAAGGCTGTGCATCATTGCCAAATTACTTGACTTTCCCTTGATCTTGGCAAAGATCTCCCGAATAGCTTCCAGAAGCCTTGACAAAAAGCCTTGATGTTCTGCGTGGCTTGTGAATTTCTGAAATTGTTCCGGATTGTTTAAAATTCTGCGTGTATAGTCCGCCACAAGCTCATTTTCTACTTCCTGCGTACTCAAATTCACGCCTGAACGAGCATACTTTTCTTGCTTGTCCCGAATTAATGTTTCAACCGTTGAATCCGTTCCGCGTGCTGTGTCCGCGCTATCACGTGCTAAGATTTCTAAAACAGCCTGCTTATACTCTGCATATGATTCCGGTGCTGCATCCTCAAAATGATGGGTAATTTCATGCGAAAAGACATTCATAAGCTTATCATCCGCATCCATCGCCAGATAGACTGTACCGTCCTTATAATATCCGTCTGCTTCTCCACCTTTTAATGATTGTGCAATTCTGACCTCAACACCCAATGCTTTGGATGTTTCTGCGATTGCCGCGCGTTCCTCTGCCGAAAGCTGGTTTCTGTACTGCTCCTGCACCGTTCCGGTATTTTGTGGGGTATACTCAGATGTATTTTCGGATAAATTATTATTGACAACATTACTGTTTTGTGATATAGTATTGTTATCAGAAGAGGATTTATCGTTAATAGTTGCCAACCACTTATACAGTTGGGGATTCACTTGTGGTAAATCCTCTTTTGCATATTTTACTGTCACGCCGTCCGAATGAATCAGATTTTTTACATATTGATCATCCGAACTGAACATAGTGACAACAACATTATAATCCTCATTTTTTCCGCCGATATCCTTTGTGCTGTTCAGCTCCACCGAGATAATACCGTTACTGCCTCTTTTTGTTGTGACTGTTGAGAATAAATTCAGTCTGCCATTCCCCAGTTGTATAATAGCGTCCGGCGCTTTTAAAAAATCAGGTAACTTTTTTGCGGTTTCTGCGCCCAGATCATGATAATGCCCCTTGAAAACTCCGTCTTTTCTTACGGCAAGATATAGCTTGTTGTAATTTCGACAAAAAGCATAATTTTGTCCTATGCAGGGCAATTTTTTATTTATGAGGTAATCGCTTTCGCTTTCTTTGCTTTGTAATATCATATAAAAAGGCACAAAAAAAGCCGCCCGGCAATAAAGGCGTTTTGCCTCTATACCGGGCGGCCTGCTATGCCGTCACCAATTTCCTGTTCGGAAAGCTTTATTTAGTGTTACTTTGTTTCAGCCTTTTTGATTTCGGGCTTTGTGATAATTACCTTCTTATCCTTTTCAACCCATTCAACACTTGCGCCGAGTTCCTCGGATATAAAGCGAATTGGTGTGTAGGTACGGTCGTTTTCGATAAACGCAGGGGAATCAAGCTTGATTTCCTTGTTCCGTCCATTTTGCATAGAGTGTGAAGCTCTTTGTTACCTTTGCGGAAAAATCGTACTTGGTTTTGAGTTCCTTATCCGAGTACCAACCGTCAAAATCAAAGTTTTCCTTTGTCGGCGCTGTCGGCTCTTTCATAACGCTGTTTCTTGTGACGGTCTGATTTGAAACCTTGCTGCCGCCGTTCGATTCAAACGATACGGTGTAGTGTGAAGTGCTTCGTCCACCGCCGCCACCGGATCCACCGGTGGAGTCAAAGGTATAGGTCAGAATAACGCTGTCCGCATGGGCATCGCCGGTCAGCACGGGGTTGACCGCAGCCGTCTTGCCTTCGATATCGTTATAGGTGGACTTTTCGGAAAATACGTCTGTGCCGGCGGTCTTAAGAGTAATATTCACTGTGTAGACCGTACGGGAACGGAATGTATCGCCAATGGCAAGAGTGGTACCGTCCGCAGCCTTCCACTCGGTGCTATCCACATAATATGTACTGTCGGTGGAGGCAGCTGTTGCCGCAGCAACATCCCTGACGGGCTTGGCAACGGTCAGATTCTCTACCTTTATGCTGGTCAGTGCAGGGATCACAGTTTCGCTTCCTGCCTTCACAGCATGGCAGTCTGCGCACTCCTCATGCTGCTTGCCATCTGCATTGGGGGTTGCGGGGGTTACTGTCACCCACTGCCAGTTGTGGTTGGCGGTTTCGGTGTAGTTTGCGGTTTCGCCGGACTTCTTGCACTTGGAGCAGGTACGGCTATGATTGGTATCATCAACCTTCGTCCATGCGGAGAAGTCGTGGGGTTCCACCTTGAAATCGTCGCCCGCTGTGCGCAGGTCTTGATATGCGTGCCGGGGTCCATGTACACCCAATCCTGCCCGTTGGTATCGTGGGTATGGCCGACCGTTACGGTGCAGGTAGCGGATTTGGTGCCGCAGGTGGCTGTGATAATTGCCGTGCCCTGTGCCTTGGCAGTTACCTTGCCGGTAGTATCAACCTCCGCGACTGCGGGCTTGTCACTCGTCCAAGTCAGGCTGCCCGCTGCGTTGACAGGCTCCTTCACGGCGGAGAGCTGATAGGTGTCGTTGATATCCAGATTTACCTTTGCCGGGGCAACGGTAAGGCCGGTAAGCTCAATGACGGGGGCTGCGGTCACGGTGACGTTGAAGCGGGAAGTCTGAGAAAACGATTTGACATTGGTTTCGCCTTCCTTGACAGCAACCAGCTCAAGTCTGGTGTTTGCCGATCCGGTGTGCGCCGCTTTCGGCTTGATCTTGCCGTTCTCCAGCGTAATATTATCATCGCTCGTCAGATACGAAGCGCCGCTGGTTCCAACCTTGACAATGCGCCATTCCAGATGATAACCGCTGTTCTCGGGCAGCAGCTTCGGAAGATTGGTCGGAAGCTCCGCCTCGTCATTTTCGCTCAGGGTAATATCCTCGTATGCGTAAACGCTCTCAAGTCTCAAAGCATTGGCCACAGTGGAATCATCGTATACAACCACATACCATGTGCCGCCGCCGTCCGTGCTGCGCTGCCACCGGTACGCCTTGGTGGCATCCGCGGGGGTAACGCTGGCAGCGATGGAGATGGGGCGGTCGTAGACAATGCTGCTGGTGTAGTACACGCTGCCCTCGATGGTGGGATCGGGTTCAACCACCGGCGCGTCATTCACCACCAGCTTGACGATATGCTCGTTACTGTAAATACCGATGTTACCGGTGCCCTTTTTCAGATTCAGATGCAGGGCAAAGGAATAGACCTTGGGGGCTGCGCCCGCAGGAATGGTATAGCTATATTCGGTGGCGGTGGGACTGATGGCATCAGGGGTGGGCGTGGCAGAGCCGGAGATATAGCGGTCGCACGTTGCGTTATAGCTGTAGCCTGCGTCTTTCAGCTCCTGCGCCAAAGGCTTCCACTCGAATTTGAGGGTATGCGCCTCGTCGTTGTTCAGATTCTCAACGGTGCCCTTCCAGTCCTTGAAGTAATCGATGGGGTTGCCGTCCAGCGTGACGGACTTCATGCCCCATGCGTTGGGAAGAATCTTGGTCGGCTGGTCATTCACTGCCTTGATCTCAAATACAAAGCCCTCTGACCATCGCCCACTTTTGTTGTAATAGGAAATATATTCGCGGTAGCTACTGGTGTCCTGTGCCGCAAAAGTGCCCTTGCCGGTCTGAACAACGTTTTTTTCCAGCATTTCATCTGCCAAAAACGTGACATCGCTATATGACAGACGCGGTCTCACAGGTGCATAACCATAATCCGAGGATTGCTTATCAACTGACAATGTTTCATGGATAGTGCCGCCGTTCAGCTTTGCCGCTACATGGTAACCCGTTAAATCCTTTTCGTTTTTATCTAAAAATTTTGGTCTCATCCAAAATTTCTTGTGGAACTCACCGCCGTTGATGACCACTTCGGGTGTGAAAAAGCTGTAGCAGCCACCCATGCCTGTACATAGTCGAGGAAAATACCGTTGTTGATCTCGGTGAGCGGTTTGGTGCCGTCACCCGGGCCATTGAGCATGACCTTCTTTTCAAAGGTGCCTCCGTTAATCTTGACGCGGGGTTCATTTTGATTCCAGTCGTTGCCGCCGGCGTAGCAGTGGATCACACGCTTCCATCTCGTATCGTTCCTGAGGCTGCCGGCATCCACCTTCAGCGTTCCGCTGTTGAGGGTGAACTGTCCGTAGGTATGTACATTAATGAGGTAGCACGAGTCGTTGTAGGTCGAGCCGAGGATGGTTCCCTTCTGGCCGGAGCTGCTGTCCAGCACCGTCAGGCTGCCATGATTGATCATGAACATATTGCTCATAGCGGTTTTTGCGGAGTACATCCGCAGCGTGTGGCCGTTCAGGTCAAGCTGCTTCTTGCCCCTGACCTCCAGCGACTCAAGGATACCCATGCCGCTGCTCAGCGTGCCGGTGTCGATGTCGCTGCCCAGCTTGATATTGTCCGGGGGATTCTGCGTGCTCAGCGCCGCCTTCAGCTCATCATAGGTGGTGACCGTCGTCCACGTCTCCGCTGCACTGACCGTCACGCCCATGGCGGGTACAAGCGTAAGCAGCATTGCCAGTGTCAGTAAAACAGAAAAAAAATTGTCTTGTCCTTTTCACATTTATATCCTCCTTTTGATGTGATATTTTACATTCCTCTGCAAAATTTGCCGGAATGTATCGGATTAACTATCAGTATAATCCGAACTTCAGATTTCTTTGTCTGCGTTAGTATCTTTCGATATAACTTTGCATCTCCTTTCTTTTGGGTTTTGCATTTATCCGATATTTCGACCCGAGATTGCATTTCCGCAATACTCGCATTTACCGGAGCTTCCGGCGCGGATTCTTGTTGTTCCGTTACATTTTTCGCATACAACGTTGACAAAGCTTGTTTTGCTGTTCTCTCTGCCCGAGAGAAGCACGCATGGCGATCCCTGCTTTTGCAGTGTACAATCTCGAAAGACGCCCTTTCTGAAAAGCCATTCAAGCTCGGAAAGCGCCTTATAGGACGGTTTTCCCATCTGCTTTGAAATCTCCTCAATCGTAACAGTGCCGTCTTGGTCGCACATAAATATTGAATCGTAACGGCGTGCAAGATTAGCTCTTATTCCGTTTTTTATGCCGTTTATAAACATCAGTGCGGACGGAACAAGCATAACTATATTGGTAATCAGGTTATCGCGAAGCTTTTCGTTATACCCTGTAACCCCCGAAATAATTCCAAACAGAAAAACCGCCGTGAAGAAGCCGCCTATAATCATTTGTATGTGCTTCTTCAATGTAAGTCTTGCTATTGCCGCCGCTGAAATATACGTTCCGCCGCCGGAGAATAATTTCGTATTCGTATTCGTCTTCATTTTCACTGCCTCCGAAATATCATCATTCCCGCACCGATTACCGCAAGCAGTATACCGGCTACTATGGCGAAAATCGAGCCGCCGCGCACGCCTTTTTTGTTCTCCTCGGCAAATTCCTCCGCCGTCATAAGTCCCTTAAAGGTTGTAACCGAATCTACATCTTCGCTTTTTATCAGGGTATCGCCTTTTTGTACGCCGATAATCGTATATTCGAGCGGATCGTCGGGCGAAACAATACCGTAGGATATTTTTTGAGCTCCGTCTCCCGCTGATGAGTACATACCTGTTGTTTTTTTCGGCAGCCAACTTTCTTTCGAAACGCAGTAGCGGCTTTCTTTTCCGCCCGAAAGCACCTTCCAGCCCGCATTAAGACTTTGCTCGTCATATTGCGTAAATTCGGTGTTTCTTATAAGGGGATTAAGCAGCTCGCTTTCCACCTTAAATTCACCGAGCACGGTAGGTGCGGCAAGCATGGTTGATGTAAGTATCTCGGCGTTTATTCCAAAATTCGCCTTTTCGCTGTAGTCGGTATTCTCCGGGTGCCAGTCCCACACTTTTTCATCACCGCTGCCGGTATCCTGTTTATAAGTCCAAACCGTTCTTTTCGCCGTTACTCCGGGAAGCTTAACGCCCGTTATCGGGTCCTGGAGCTGTTCTGCCGGTTTAAGAGTTCCCGAAACAACCACAAGCTTTCCCTCGTTTTCGGGAAGAATCCTGCCGTCCTTAATCGTTACCGCCGACCTTATTTGTTTTTCGGCTTTTGGGGCGGAAAAAAGCGCTTTTATTGCAAGGGCGGCAAAGAGCAATCCGCCTATAATCAGTATAACGCCGATTATTCTTTTCATAGTCATTCCTCCGTTCTGTGGCTATTCAAGCTTTTTTGCCTGATATTGATACTCGTCCTGTATAAATTTCGCATTCTTATCTGTAAGAGCATTTACAACCTCGCCAAACGCTTCAAACTGCTCTTTTGAACAGTGTGCCGCAACGGGTTTGCAGGCATAACCGCGCGTCATACGTCCTAAATTTTCGTTTTTTACAAGTCCGAGCATAACCTCATAAAGTTCATCCGTATTGAAATATGTAGCTTTTTCTCTCCATGCGTCATAATTTTCATCGGATTTGGTTGTAAAGCTTGTCACAGCTGCCCATGCCGGAACTTTGTCACTGCCCGGTGTGGTTTTAAAATAGTCTATCGTAGCTCTGTATGCCGCTTCGCTTGTGTTTTCGTGCGACGGATAATCGTACCACAGCCAAACAAGCCCTCTTACACCGTTTGAATGAAGGTCTGCGTCAGCCTCGTTTTTCAGCATTTCCGAGATAGGCGCAACCACCCTGTCATCACCGAGGAGACCGGCATACTCATATGCGGCTTTCCGAACCTCATTATCCGAATCCTTCATCAGCTCGATTTCCGCATCAACCGCACCATCAAGAGTTTTGTTCCATGTGCTTCCAATAGCAACCGCCGCCTGCCTTCTTACAACTGCGTTTTCATTCTTTGCCGCATCAAGCAGGAATTTGCCGATTTCTGCATCCTTGCCGCCTTCATTTCCAAGAGCTCTCACCGCACATTTAATAACATAAGGCTCTTTTTCGGTTTTCAGAATTTCCTTTGCCGCCGCTTTATGTGAATCACTTGCCCCGAAAAATGTGGCGATGTTTGAAAACGCATAGCCTCTTACCTGAGGTGAGTCGCTTTTTAAAAGAGGCTCGACAAACTCCTTTGCCGCAGGAAGCTTCGCCTTGTTATCCTTAAGCTTTTTAATTGCTTTATCCGTTATATTTTCATCAAGCTCAAGCTTATCGTTGATTGTTGCATATGAATATGTGGAAGCAAGGTTTATAAATTCGTCCAGGGTTATGTTCTGCTCATCCTTTATAAACTCTTTTATCAAATCGTCCTCCGTCATATTTGCGTAGTCAATCTTTTTAGCTCCCCCGGCTTGTTGTCCGCCGTTTTCGGTCTTGTCTCCTCCGCACGATGCAAGTGTGAATATCATTCCGATTGTCAAAATCATTGCTAATAACTTTTTCATAATATTGAATTCCTCCGTTTTTTTATTGTTTATCATTATCATCAAATATGTCACCACATTCAGGGCAGAATTTCGGCGGATTTTTAGGATCTTCCGGTTCCCAGCCGCACTTATCACATTTATAAAGCGGTGCGCCCGCAGGTTTCGGATTCCCGCAGTTTTGGCAGAATTTGCCCTTGTTTACCGTGCCACACGAACACGTCCAGCCGTCGGGCGATGCCTGCGGTTTTCCGCAGTTCATACAGAATTTCCCGGTATTGCCCGTCTGACCGCATTCACAGCTCCAGCCTGCCGCCTGAGGCTGCTGCGCCTGTTGTTGAGGCTGCTGTTGCTGCTGACCCATCGCAAAAAGATTGCCTGCATTCATGCCGCCTGCGTTCTGCGCCATATTCATTCCGAAAAATCCGCCCATTGCACCCATTCCGCCTTCGTTTGCCGCTGCCGTTCTCATAGCGTCTGTCTGCCCGCCGACAATGCGCGCCGCCGCAATATTCGGATTGGTTGTCATAATGTTTTCCTCCCACTCGGTAATCTTCTTTCTCTGGTCCTCGGGGATAGATACACCGTTAATGCTTACGGCGAAAAGCTCGATTCCGCGTTTTTCCTTCCACTCGGCTTTAAGCTCATCGGCAAGCGCCTTTGTAACCTCTTTTGTATGTGCAGGAATTTCCGAATACATTATTTTCATTGCCGAAATCTGCGCAAATGCCGGTCTGAGAGCGTCCAGAAGCTCGCTCTTTAACATTTCGTCAATTTCCGAACGGCTGTATACATATTCGACATTACCGGTCACATTCGTGTAAAACATAACGGGATCGGCTATTTTATAGGAATACACGCCGTTACACCTTAAATCCACCGACAGCTTATAGTTCATAGACTCATCTATCGTTACCCTAAAGGGTACAGGTGAAGACGTACCAAATTTATTTCCTGTTATTTCCTTTGTATTAAAATAATAAACCCTCTGATCCTTGCCCGGTTCGCCTCCGAAAGTAAAACGCTTGCCTACCTGCGCAAAGCTTTGCTTAATGCTTTCGCCTAAGCTACCACAGAAAATACTCGGTTCGGTGGAATTATCGTAGACAAACTCTCCGGCCTCGGCGCAAAATTCAACAATTTTGCCCGATTCCACGATAATCATGCTCTGCCCCTCATTTATCGAAATGATTGAACCGTTTGAAATAATGTTGTCGTCTCCCTTTTTGTTGGAGCTTCTTTTTCCCACTCGTTTTTCGCCTTTTGCCACAAGTGTGTCAGCATCCAAGCTTTCGCAGTAGAAAAATTCTCTCCACTGATCAGCTAAAACGCCGCCGAGCGCCCCTGCGCCTGCTTTTAAAAGTCCCATAATTCTGTTCTCCTCTCAATTATTTTATTTTTTATACTCTGTTATATCCCATATATCGGGTGTACATATCAGCCTGCCGTTTTCATCCGTATCAAGCGTGATTTTGTGTCCGCCGCGCATAACGATATAAATTTCAACATCGCCGCCGCAGTTTATTATATACGGTGTGCCGTCATGTACTTTTTGCAAATTTTTCTTGTCTCCGTTTTGAATCAGCTCGTTTTCCTCTCCGTACCGCGGAATAACAAGATACCATTTTTCTCCGCCGTAATCATAATGCTTTACGGCTTTGCGCTGCTCCTCTGAAAGCTTTGAAAAAAGTTTTTCTATATATTCCTTTGCCGTATTTTTGCCGTTTTCTCCCTCTCCGAGATATGCGACCGCCCAATAGGGATAGTCATCGATTTCATCGAACGGAAGAGTGTTTGCGTATTCTGTACGATGCTCGCTGTCAACATATACCATGCCCGGTCCGTCCAGCATAAAAGGTTTTTCTCTGGGAGCCCTGCATCCGAAAATACCGGCAATAACCGTAAATATCGCAATTGCTTTCATCAGCCTCACCTTAATCACCCTTTCGGCAATTCAATTCTCATATCGTAGCAAAGAATTCTCGAAATCAGTGCTGCAGCTTCGCTCCGTTTAACCTGTGAATCCGGATAAAATGCCATGTATTCATCGCTTCCCACTGCGACTCCTTTATTGTAAAGATCCAAAATTTCATATGCGAAGGGCGTTGTGTCATAAACGTCCGGAATATCGGTTATCGGAACATCGTTTATAAAATACGGATTGACGTCGCACCGTGAAAACAGATATGCCATCTGTGCACGCGTTGCGTTTTCCTCCCAATCGAAGATTATATAATCTTCAATTATTGCATTGTAATAGCAATAATCCACATAAACATCATACCAGTTTTCACCGGTCATTTGGAATTCAACTTCATCTCTTTCGTATTGGCTTTTATTGTGAATTACCGCGGCAATTTTGGCTGCCTCAGCACAGGTAAGCCCTGCATTCGGGTCAAATTCCCTTTTGTTTTTCCCGTTTATGATGCCGAAGCTGTAAGCCGTCTGCACATAAGAATAGTACCATGCGTCCGGCGATATGTCCGCAAACGGCAGAGAGGTATCCTCCAGATATTTGCTTCCTTTAAAACCGCAGTCCTCGCAGTATATCATGTTTTCACCGAAAATATCCTTTTCCGTCATACTCTCAACAAGCGCAGTATGCATAAGTGAAAAACTAAAATTCCCGTCACCCTTTGCATCGGATATTTTTTCGTACATCACATGCTCATCTGCCGTGCACGGGATATAAAACTGTATAAATCCGGTTCCGACAAACACATCAAAATCAAACGTTATTTCCTCTGAATTCAATGTAACCTCATTAAGATTTGTGCAGTTGGCAAAAGCACGCTCACCGATATTTTTCACACTTGACGGAATATATGCACTTTCGGTATTGCAACCTTCAAATGCATTTGTGTTTATCAATTCAATTCCTTCGGCAACGGATATGGCTTCAAGTCCTAAGTCAAAACAAGCCATAACACCGATTTCATTGATTATTGTTCCGTCTATTTCTGCCGGGAAAAAGGCAAATTCATCACCGTAATAAGCGGTAATTACTCCATCCTTTGTGTATTCATACATACCGTCTGCCGATTTGAATGTTTCCCATTCCGCACAGACAACAGTGCTGCTTAAAATCAGCAGTGCTGCAAGCAATAACGATAATTTTTTCACGCTTCGCACCTCCCGTTACTTTATTTTGGCTTCCGCATCGTCCGCGCGTCTTGTGTAAACCGCCATGCCGCCGGTCGCTGCGTCATTCATGGCATTTATGCCTTCCTTCAGTTTTTCTTTGTCCGCCTCCGTTACGGCTTCCTCACCTTTTGTTGCGGCCTTAAAAGCCGTTCCGAATGCCGCCGCCATTCCAATCGCTGCCGCATCCTCTCTTTTTTCTGCCTTACTTCTGCCAAAGCCGAACAAGCCTCTTTCATCATCGTGAACGCCGAAAATATAATCAAACTTGCATTTTGCATTGTGTGCATACTGCAAATCCGAACGGTCTTTTTTGCTGAAACAAACTTTAATTTCATGCTTAATATACGGATGAGGGCGAAGACCTTTTTTGTTGTCTGTATTCACCTTGCTCATATTTCCGCCCAAAAGCTTGATTTTTAGTCCGCATTCCTTAAATTCAGGATTTTTTCCCGGCTCGCTTGCCGGTGTTTCATCTATGTATTCCTCATAGCTTGCCACCTGATCGTAGCGGAAAAGCTCGTTCATTTTGCCTCTGCCCATGTTGCTTCTGTGTTTAATCCGAAACATTCCCAAATCATCGCAAAATTCAATGCCCATTTCCTTGAGCGACGAAGGGTATGTGTCTTTCTTTCCTTCTTTGGAATAGACCTCCTCAAAAAGTCTGTTCTGCCTTTTCATATATTCTATATGCCCCCTGACTTCGTCCAATGTCAGCTCGCTCAGCCTAATGTACTTTGAACATAGATTTCCGCAATCGTCACATAAAAATTCCTTGTTCCTGATTTTCGAACGATGCATCATGCCGCATTCCTTGCCGCATAATGCACAAATTTTTTTACCGAAAATGTTCTTAAAAAAATCACCTATTCCCATAATTCTTTCCTCCTTAAAATTTGTTTTTAAAAACTTCCGCCCCTTCCACCGTGACTTCTTCCGGAAGACGATGTATGGCTGCCGGAATCCGATTTCGGTTTTTCCGTTTTTGTCACGGTGCTGTAAAGGAATATATCCCTTGAAAAGTCAAGATTCATACTGTTCGGCTTCATATAATTGCCGGCATAGTCCTCTTTGACCGCCGTTTTCATTGCGCAGAGCTTTTTGTGCATCATAAAATACGCAAGAATAAGGGGAAGAAGAAGCGCCACGGCAACCACACACAGGATATACTTCATGCTGTGCTGACTCTTGTTGAACGGCTTACCCTCTGCTGCCATCTCCAAAAGCTCTTCCGTATGCTCGGCATAGGATTTGACTGCCGCATAATAGTTATCTTCCTTCAGAAACGGCACAACTTTTTTTTCAAGATAGGCAAGACCGTTTTCGTTGAATATCGTTTCACCGCTGCCGCAGACGGAAAAATGATATTTTCTTTCGTAGTCTGCTATGTAAAAAAGTATTCCGTCATAATTTTCACCGTAACCGTAGCCATTATAATCGTAAATGTCGTCTGCCGACGCTTGTGCATCAACGGCAGAGAGGCTTTTTTCCGAAACAAACGCAACGTCAAAGCTGTATTTTTCACGGATACTGTTAAACTGCGCCGTAAGCTCCTCATTCTGTTCTTCGGTAAGGTATCCCGCCAAATCCGTAATCGGCGGCCGTTCAAATTCCGCATAGACGGGAAGCACTGACAAAAGACAAAAGACAGCTGTAATAAGTATAACAATTTTTTTCATCGCACTCACCCCCTAGAGTTATCAATATTTATCGCGTCAAGCTCCGATAAATCATATTCCTGCTCCTTAAGAATGATTTTTGTATAGCTTGCCGCATTAAGTATAATATCATGAGGCGTCTTCGCCTCCGCAATGTTATATTTTATTATATTTGCAATATTATTTTCTTCGTCCCATTTAACCTCGCATCCCATTTCCTCGGCAACCAGCCGCAGGGGAACAAAGGTTCTTTCGTCTTTAATTACCGCCGGAACATCCATGCTTCTTTTTTCACCGTTTTTATAATAGTCTGCGTTGCCTATATAAAGCGTAAGCTTATCGGAAGGCGAATCAATATCGACTCTTTGTTCCTCTGCGGACCACTCAACGCTGTACTTTAAATGCTCCGAAACGGCTCTCACCGGAACGAGCGTCCGTCCGTTTTCCACAAAGGGTGAAACCTCCGTTTCGATAATTTCCCCATTTATCGTTATCCCAACCGCAATATCTGCGCCGGCATTGACGCAAACTATATTACCGGAAATAAAAAGAAATAAAACCGTTAAAAAAGCAATATATTTTTTAATAAAAATCACCTCTTGAATTTTGGCACATATGCTCCCGCTGCCAAAAACAGGACGGCGGGAGCATTCGGATATTTTACTTATGCCGGCTCTTTATTTTTTACCGCACCAATTATGTACAGAACCGGAATAATCAGACCGGTAGCGTAGTTAATAATGTTAAAATCACTGCCAAGCACGTTTGAAATAACGTTTCCCGCTACGCTTAAAATTGCCACAATTACGCCAATAACTATGCAGCTTTGAGCCTTTTCGGGTTTATCGCAGTTTTTTACACCCATAATTCCGGCAATCAGCTGAAATACTGCACTTGCCAGAATCAGCGCACTTGCAAGCATAAGCCCGCCGGCACTCGTTTCAAGAACCGCCGCCAAAGCTCCTGCTCCGATCATTGCAACAATCCCTCCGATGATACCAAATGCTCCTCCAATAATCATCAGAATACCCGTGACCTTCAAAAACTTTCTTCCTTTCATAATGAACCTCCTTAAAATTTTTTATTTATATCCACATTTTAAAAATGGATATTACAATTAAATTATTTGTTTATCGTAAACGCATCGCAAAGCGGTCTCAGCGTTTTAAGATTTTCCCAAAGAAATATCTTGTCGCCCGCATCAAGCGTTACATCCTCCGGAATTTTAACATCTTTATATTGACTCTCTTTCATTATTTTGTTTCGCCCCGCACAAGGGACAGTACTCCGCGTCATCCGGAAGCACGTTCCCGCATTTTTCGCAGCAGCGGTGCTTTGCTTTGTAAATATCAAAAAGCGTTTCATCGTGCAGCTTTGTATGACAAACCTCGCAAAGCTTGTTTTTTGCGGCCTGTGCGTTGCCGCAGCACTGACAGATTTTAAGCCTTTTCATATTTTCCGTACCGAAACCGAAATGCTCCAAAACTTCTTTTCTTGACGGATTATTATATTTCGCCATTTTCATCGGCACCTCCGTATAACAACTTTTTTTCGCATACGGAGCAAACTATGTCGCCTTCTTTCGCTCTTGCTCCGCAGTGCTTGCAGTATTTCGCCTCCTCCTCGAGAGGAGCACAGTCCACGCACATCAGCACATCCGGATTATACACAACGGAATCAACCCATCTGCCGCATCGGTGACAAACATTAAAATTATTTTTGCCCTCCGATTCCCAAGCGGTAAAAAGCTCTTTTTCCGGATTATCCGCATAATATGTTCCGCTTGTGCAAACAAGCATCCCCGACAATTCGCAGAAAAAGCTGTAACGGTTTCCGCCCTGTGACGGAATAATTTTGTATGCAGCCGTTTTATGCTTCTCATTTATCATACGCCTCGCCTCCTCTCTGAAAAACTTATAAACCCGTTTCTTTTGCACAAACCTACGCAAATTATCCGCAAGCCGTTGACTAATTGCCAAAAATGTGATATACTTGTGCTGGATATGTCTGCTAAAAAAGAACCCGTCTTTTTATTTAAGAAACTGCGATTACTTTATAATAGGTTGAAACACATACGTAAAAGGTCGCCCCTTTATCTTTTTTTGCAGATAATTCTTTCCGGTGCTGCAAATTGTTGTTTTTACATGTTTTCATTATACATAGAAATATCTTTTTTGTCCCCATACTTTTTACCAAAAGTATAGGATGAATTTCAAAAAAAATTAAGTTTTTTTGAAAAAGTAGGGGAAAAAGTATAGGATTGATTACATCTGTTGGCAACTTACCGGCATAAAACAGGAAAAACGGAAAAAATCATCAAATCATATCATGGGGGAATCTAAATATGAAATCAGCAAGAAAATTGTTTTTGCTTTTACTCATTTTCAGCATATCAATATGCTGCCTTTCCGGCTGCAAAAAATCGAAGCTTGATAAAAACAAACCCGTTACGCTTACAATGTGGCACGTTTACGGAGAACAAGCGGATTCGCCGATGAATCGGCTTATTGACGAATTTAACGAGACAGTTGGCATGGAAAAAGGCATTATTATCAATGTTACGGCAATGTCGAATGCCTCCAAAATAGGCGAAAAACTGCTTGACGCACATAATAAGATTCCCGGTTCCGCCGAAATGCCCGACCTTTTCTTTGCGCACAAAAGCAACGCGCTGGAGCTTGGAACGGATTGTTTACTTGACTGGAACGAATATTTTTCCGAAAAAGAGCTTTCGGCATACGTTCCGGGGTTTTTAGAGGACGGCACGGCAGACGGAAAGCTGTCCGTGTTCCCGGTGTCCAAATCCACCCATCTTTTGTTTATCGCCGGCGGTCAGTTTGAACGCTTTTCAGCCGATACGGGCGTTACATATGAAGCACTGTCCACCTGGGACGGGTTTTTCGATGCTGCCGCGAAATATTATGACTGGTCGGGCGGAAAACCGTTCTGCGCTCTTGATTATCCGCTGCGAGCCATTGAGCTTGCGGCTGCGGAAAGCGGCGCAGGAAATATTTTTGCCGACAACGGATTCTATGACCCGTCAAACGTGATTTTTAAGCAAACCTTCATGAAATTTGCGGATTCGCTTGCAAAAGGGCATATTATGCTTTCAAATCTCTATTCAAACACACAGGTGATGACAGGCGAGGTTGTAGCCGGCATAGGCTCGTCCGCCGCAATTCTTTACTATAATGATACCGTGACATATGAGGACGGAACGAGTGAGCCGATGGATCTGGAGATACTGCCTCTGCCCGCTGAAAACGGAAAAAAGCCGTATATCACGCAAGCCGGAGTCGGTCTTTGCGCATATAAAACATCAAGTCAAAAAGCAGAGGCTGCAGTGATTTTTGCCAAATGGCTCACCGAGCCGGAGAGAAATCTTGAGTTCGTATGCCAAACAGGTTATATGCCGGTTACAAACGGTGCGTTTGACAAAATAGACGACTGCCGTTTCAAGACAGCCGATTATGAAAAACTCTATGCAGCCCTAAAAAAAATTAAGGAAAGCTCGGAGGTTTTATCGGAACAGCAAAGTCCCGAATATTACAGCAGAGTTTACGCATTTTACGATTATTTAAGAAACGAACAGAAACAATTTATATTAAGCAACACACCGCCCGAAGCACTTGCCGAGGGACTTTGGCAAAAGCTCTGCGAAAAATAGACGGGGGATTGTTATGCAAATATCGGTAAGAAACAAAAGACAATCTATGCAAAAAAAGCTGTTTGGATATATGTTTATCCTGGCTATCGTTTTATTGCTTATATTTGCGGCTTTTCTTTTCCTGTTCGGACGTTTTTCGACAACCGAGGATAAAATATCGGATATATTAAGCCTTCAGATTGAGTTTTTCGACCGTGAAATGACGTCTTACTACAATGATATTACCTTGCGCGGCGCACAGCTTTCCGAAAAAGCCGCACAGCTTACCGAGCAATATCTCAATTCGGAAAATACAGATTTTGGCGTCGTTCAGAATTCTTCTTTGCATATCAACGCTCTTGAGGAACGCTATATTGATTTATTGAAGAACGAGCTTTTAAAGGCAAGCTGTTCCGGCGCTTTTATTCTGATTAACGCATCTCAAACCGGCGAAAGCGGTTCAAAAGCAGGCGTGTACCTTAATCAGGATCTGTTCGGAACAACGGACAAGGAAACAATGCTTCTTTACAGGGGAAATGTGAAGGCTGCAATAAACAAAGGCATTATGCCTCACCGTAAATGGCATTTGGAATTTGACACCGGGGTATTCCCGAATTTTGAAGAAGTTCTTTCGGATACCGCCGAGCCGATTGAAAAAGCCACTCATATTTGTAATATTATAACGCTTCCCGGAACGTCGGAGCGTGTTATGCTTGTAGCGCTTCCTATCAGAGGCGACGGCGGCCGCGTTTACGGCATCTGCGGCTTTGAAGTAAACGAAAGCGTTTTTAAGTCCGCACACGCACAGCCGTCCACGCTTCCGCACATAACCTGCATATTCTCCCGCTCGGGCGATAAAGAAATCAATATCAAAGAGGGATTAAGCTGCGGAGCAAAAAACGGATATTTTCTTGCACCTAAGGATTCCCTCAAAATCAAGCCGCTGAAAAAGGGTCTTGTCGCTTTAAAAAATGAATACGGCGCATATATCGGCATGACGAGAAACACAACTCTTTATTCCGAAAACACACCTTATTCTATTACGGTTATGATGCCGTATGCGGATTATTCCGGGCTGGAAACGAAAAACACCATACAGCTTATACTCATAATTCTGATTTTGGGATTTGCTGTTTTAAGCCTTAGCCTGTATTTTTCAAAACGATTTATCCTTCCGATAAAAAAATCGCTTGACAAAATAAAGCAATCCGAAAAGACATATTCCGACGAAAGTCAAAGCGGTATTATGGAAATTGACGACCTTTTTGCATTTCTTGCCGGAAAGGATAACGAATATCAAAAAATCTTCGATGAGCATTCCGAAAAAAACGAGAGTCTGCAAAGCGAGATTGAACGCATCAGAACCGAAAACAAGCGTCTGATGAAAGAGCATAAAAATATCATCATACAGGATGATTATGATCATTTCTGTTCGGGTTTACGCAGTCTTACTCCCAAGGAGAGAATAATATTTGACCTCTATCTGGAGGGAAAAACCGTTCCTGAAATTTTACAGATTGCAGAAGTTAAAGAGAGTACACTTAAATACCATAACGGCAATATTTACAGCAAGCTCGGCGTTTCCTCAAAAAAGCAGCTTCTTAATTTTGCGGCACTGTATGCACGGGAAAAATAATAACAGAGCCACACAGCAGAGAATAATTCTCGGTTGTGTGGTTCTTTCATACAGACAGCGAAAGGCATATAGAAATGCTCCCCGCTGTCTTTTGTTTTTAATAGCACCTCGGTCTTGCCGCGAAACCGAAACCGCTGTTTGTTGTAATAACGACATTATTATGGAGTGGTATAATATAAATAGAGTCGACAAACACCCAAAAATCTGATATAATAAATCAGAAAGAGGGAAAGAAAATGTCAAAGTATAGCAAGGAATTTAAAGAGGAAGCGTTAAAACTGTCCGATGAAATAGGAGTCAAGAAGGCAGCACTGCAATTAGGATTGCAATAATTCAGTATAAAAAGTAGTCAGGAATTATTGACGAATTGATTAAAAATATCAGCAGCGGTATCTTGATGGAAGCGAAGTGGATGAGTATACAGAGGTCTGTTCGAGGGGAGTAATAAAAAATGTTATTTGATTGACACTTGCTTTTCGATACAAGATAAGCTGAAAAAGGTTGTGTATTCGTTTTTTGAGTTTTGAAATGAAGATAATTGATATTTTTGCGTTTAAAATTTAAAAATAAGAGAATAATATGGATGTACATTCTGAAAAAACATACGGGAATTATATTCCGGTAGTTATGCTGCTGTTGGCGGCAGAATGAAAGATTTTTATGAAAGGAGTCATAGCTATGAAAGGTTTAAAATTTTTAGTCATTGCAATTATGGGGTGTATGGTACTTTGTTCTTGCGGAACGAAAAACAGTACGACGGCAACACCGTCTCCGGAGCCGACCGCAACGGCAACCGAAACAGCTCCGGCTGCAACCTCCAATAATGGCGAAAGTGCGATGGATGAAGCAGGAAATGCGATTCAAGACGTTGGAGATGCTGTTGGAGATGTTGCTCAGGATGCCGGAAATGCGGTGAATGACGTTGTCGGTGACGGCAAAAACCAGAATAACCAATAACAATACTTCATCGGAATGAAGGGTGTCTGACGGTTTTGTACCTCAGCCCCTTTTTTATTGGAATTTTATAAAAATGAGTCATATATGCGAAAAAACGTTCATAGATTATAATAAAAAAGTACAAGTACTCTCGGAAATATGTCGGAATACGGCGAATTAAGCAATATGTCGGGGATGATTTTCGGGGGTTATTCATTTGGGAGGAATCAGGATATGTGCTATGATTATAAACGTTTGAACGAGGATATTAAAATTTTGACAGAAAATTACTCGGATGTGATTACAAAATTTACGGTAGGAAAAAGTGTGATGGGAAAGGAAATCCCATGCCTGAAGATAGGGGAGGGTGAGAACCGGCTGCTGCTGATTGGGTCGCATCATGGCTTGGAGTATCTTACCTCTGCTTTTTTGATGCGCTTTCTGGCAAATTATACGGTGCGTTTGCTTACGGAAAATCTTTATTTTGATCACGATATTCATGAGTTGAATGAAAAAGTGACGCTATATATTATCCCGATGCTCAATCCGGATGGCGTGGACATTGCGGTGAACGGGCTGGATATTACCAATCCCTATCACCGGCACTTAATCAGCCTGGTCGGAATCCACAGCTTTAATCAGGTTTGGCAGGCAAATGCCGGAGGGGTGGATATTAATCATAATTATGATGCAAACTGGAAGATGGTTGTTGAACGACCGGCGCCTTCAAAGTTTGGCGGCCCATATCCGGAATCTGAGCCGGAAACATGTGCCGCAGTACATTTTGCACGTGAAAATGATATTGATATGATTCTTGCGTTTCATAGCCAGGGAAGAGAGATTTATTATGATTTCGACGGTATGACGGCAATGCGCTCGGAAGAGATTGCACGGCGAATGTCCGAAGAAAGCGGCTATCAATTGGCACAGCCGACCGGAACTGCGTCCTTTGGCGGCTGCAAGGATTGGTTTATTAAGGAATTTGGCAAAGAGGGATTTACGATTGAAATCGGTAGCGGAAAGAATCCCTTGCCTATGAGCATGCTGGATGATGTCTATGATGAAAATGCTAAAATTGTATTGACTGCGATGGAAGAAATCGCATAAGGTTTCTGCAATGAAAATCATAATTGCTCGCCGGAGGATTATGATTTTTATCAAAAAATAATTTAATCTATGATCAAAAGAAGAATTTGCGTTATAAATTTACGAGAAGCTTTGTGCTGCGGAGGCACCTTCGGATAAATATGATGGCATTTGCCGGAGATTTTTATAGGATTATCCCTTGCGGCAATTATCAAAAAGGCTGTGAAGATGTTTTGGCATCCTCACAGCCTTTTATTATTTTATTGAATATCGTCCAGTGCGATAATATGCACATTGTCCGAGGTATATCGTTGTTCCATAACGTCAACCAAAGCACCGACCGTATCCAAACTGGTCATCAGTGTGATTGAACACTCAATGGAGGTACGTCTGATTTTGAAACCGTCGGAGTGAATATCATTTCCCTTTTTCGGAATGTCGATAATCAGATCAACCATGCCGCTTCGGATAATATCCAGAACATTCGGCACACCCTCCGAAATCTTTTTTGCTGCCTGAACATGGATTCCGTTGCGTTCCAGTAATCGCGCTGTTCCGCCGGTTGCGACAAACTTACAACCCATCGCATGCATTCTCTTTGCCAATGGCAGGAAGTTGTCTTTATCCAAATCGCGTACAGTTACCAACACTGTGGAACCCGGCTTCGGAATGGTGGTTCCGGCAGCCGTAAAGCCCTTATACAAGGCTTCCATAAAGGTTTTTCCAACACCCAGAACTTCTCCGGTTGAACGCATTTCCGGCCCAAGACTAACCTCAACCTGCGGCAGCTTTTCTGTGGAGAACACAGGAACCTTGATTGCTACGGCATTCGTAGACGGTGCGATTCCGGTGGAGTATCCCATTTCCTTTAAGGATTTTCCGAGCATGATATTCGTTGCAATATCAATAACCGGTACATTCGTTACCTTTGTAATATACGGTACGGTACGGCTGGAACGTGGATTCACTTCGATGATGTAAAGCTCATCCCTAAATTCGATAAACTGAATATTAATCATTCCGATAACCTTTAATTCCAAAGCGATCCGATACGTAACATCCTTGATTTTTTCAATAATATGCTCCGGAACATGCTGCGGCGGATAAATAGAGATGGAGTCACCGCTGTGTACACCGGCTCTTTCCAGATGCTCCATAATACCCGGAATCAATACGTCTGTTCCATCGCAGATGGCATCAACCTCCAACTCACGGCCGCCAAGATAACGGTCAATCAATACCGGGTTTTTCGTATCCTTTTGGAATGCGTCTGTCAGATAACGAACCAAATCTGCTTCGTTTCGGGTGATTTCCATTCCCTGACCGCCCAAAACGTAGGAAGGACGAACAAGGAGCGGATATTCCAGTTTGCTTGCTTCTTCAACGCCCTCTTCAACACTCCAGACTGCTTTGCCCTTCGGGCGGCGAATGTTCAGCTTTTCCAGCATTTCATCGAATTTTTCACGGTCCTCGGCTTCATCAATATACTTCGGCTGTGTTCCGAGTACGGGGACGTTCATATCTGCCAGGAAGTTCGCAAGCTTGATCGCTGTCTGACCGCCGAATTGCAGAATTACACCGTCCGGTTTTTCCAATTCAATAATATTATAAACATCCTCCTCGGTCAGCGGCTCGAAATACAACTTGTCCGAGGTGTCAAAGTCCGTTGAAACCGTTTCGGGGTTGTTATTGATGATAATCGTTTCCACGCCGGCTTTTTTCAGCGATAATACGCTGTGAACCGAGCAATAGTCAAACTCAATTCCCTGACCGATCCGAATCGGGCCGGAACCGATGACGATTACCTTTTTATGATCGGACGGATGGGATTCCGTAACCTCGTCATAGGTCGAGTAGTAGTAAGGCGATACGGCTTCAAATTCGCCGGCACAGGTATCAACCATCTTATAAACCGGAGTAATCCCCAATTCCAATCTCTTGCGGTAAACCTCATCACCGCCGCAGCCGATTAACTCTGCAATTCCCTTATCGCTAAAGCCCATTTTCTTATAGTGTTTCAGCATATCATGGGTCAGCGTATCCAATGTGTATTGTTTCAATTCCTCCTCGGCGTCAACGATATTTTTGATCTTTTGCAGGAAGAACATATCCATGCCGGTGATTTCAGCCAGCATTTCAAGGTTGTAATTTCTGCGGATTAATTCGGCTAAGTCGAATAATCTCTCATCATCCGGCACGATAACACGCTGCTTTAATTCTTTCATGGTACGCTTTTTTGAGGAGGCGCGTTCCAGAGTGTATTGCTTAATCTCTAAGGATCTTACACCTTTTAAAAGCGAGCTTTCGAACGTGTTGCCGATTGCCATGATTTCGCCGGTTGCCATCATCTTTGTACCGAGATTTCTCTTTGCGCCGAAGAATTTATCAAACGGCCATTTCGGGATTTTGGTTACAACATAGTCGATTGCCGGCTCAAAGCAAGCATACGTTTTTCCGGTAACGGCATTCTTGATTTCATCCAGGTTATAACCCAGAGCGATTTTTGCGGCAATTTTGGCAATCGGATAGCCGGTTGCTTTCGAAGCCAGTGCGGAAGAACGGCTTACACGCGGATTGATTTCGATTACGGCATAGTTAAAGCTATTCGGATCCAGTGCAAACTGTACGTTACAGCCGCCCTTGATTTCGATGGAGTTGATAATATCAATCGCCGCTTTCCGAAGCATCTGATATTCCTTATCCGCAAGCGTCAGAGCCGGAGCAACTACGATAGAGTCACCCGTATGAACGCCGACCGGATCGACATTTTCCATTGAACAAATCGTAATACAGTTTCCTGCACCGTCACGCATAACCTCAAATTCGATTTCTTTCCATCCTTTAATGGATTTTTCAAGCAAGACTTGTCCGATTCTGGAAAGGTGCAGACCCTGCGACAGAATCGTCACAAGCTGTTCTTCATTATCGGCAATACCGCCGCCGGTTCCGCCGAGTGTGTAAGCCGGACGCACAATGACCGGATAGCCGATCTTTTCGGCAAATGCAAGACCGTCATCGAGATTGGTTACGATTTCCGAGGGTGCAATCGGCTGATTGGTGCGCTCCATCAGACGCTTAAAGCTGTCACGATCCTCGCCCTCTTTAATGGAGGGGATGGAGGTTCCGATAACGCGAACGCCGTATTTATCAAAAATTCCTTTATCATGCAATTCGCAGGTCAGATTCAAACCGGTTTGTCCGCCCATCCCGGCAATGACGGAATCGGGACGTTCCTCACGAATAATTCTTTCAATATATTCCGCTGTCAGCGGTTCAATATAGGTACGGGTTGCCATGCCGCGGTCGGTCATGATGGTTGCCGGGTTGGAGTTTACCAGAATAACCTCGATACCCTCTTCCTTGATTGCCTGACATGCCTGTGTGCCGGAATAGTCAAATTCCGCCGCTTGTCCGATGATAATCGGGCCTGAACCGATAACCAGTACTTTTTTTATGGATTTATCTAAAGGCATCTTATTTTACCTCCTTTAAAAATCTATCAAATAATTCGCCGCTGTCCAAAGGGCCGGGAGAAGCCTCCGGATGGAATTGTACGCTTTGAATCGGAAGTGTCTTATGACGGATTCCCTCGCAGGTTCCGTCGTTTACGTTGACGAAAGTTTCTTCTATTGTATCCGGATAATCGGAAAGAATATAGTTATGATTCTGGCTGGTAATATAGACATGACCGGTTTCCAGATCCTTTACGGGGTGATTGCCGCCGTGATGTCCGAATTTCAGTTTTTTTGTCTTACAACCCAGCGCCAGACCGATTACCTGATGCCCCATGCAGATTCCGCAGATGGGGTATTTTCCGATTAATGCCTTGACGGTATCAACCGTTCCGGGAGCGTCCAGGGGATCGCCGGGGCCATTGGAAAGGAAAATCATATCCGGGTGAACTGCCTCCAGTGCATCCGGCTTCACATCAGCCGGGAACACGGTGATTTTACAGCCGCGCTTTACTAAATCGCGTAAAATTCCGGACTTTGCGCCCATATCAATAAAGGCGATATGCGGACTGCCTTTTTCATTCAGCACAGACACCTCTTTTACGGTAGTATCCATAATAACGTGGGTGTTGTCCAGGGTGTCCATCAGCGCCTTGACTTCTGCATCCGAAGGCTCGCCTTTCATAATAACACCTTTCATAACGCCATGATCCCGAAGCGTTCTGGTTAATGCTCTGGTGTCGATTCCCTCTAAACCGACAACGCCTTCTTCCTTTAGAAAATCATCCAGATTCATTTCATTTCTGAAGTTGGACGGGTGGTTGCACTTTTCTCTGACAACAAAGGCTTTTAAATTAGTATGTGCCGCCTCGCTGTCTTCCAGATTGATCCCGTAGTTGCCAATGAGCGGAAAAGTCATTGTGACAATCTGCCCGGCAAAGGAAGGATCCGTAAGCGTTTCCTGATACCCCGTCATACCGGTGGTAAAAACGACCTCGCCCACGATGTCTGCTTGATGCCCGAACATGGTACCGGTAAATCGGGCGCCGTTTTCCAATATAAGCTGTGCCTTCATTTCTCTATTCTCCCTTCGTGATTCATTGCGGAAAAAAGCGAATTTAATCGAAATACGCAGTTTTCTGCTATTTTATTGCAAAAAAAATGACAATGTATACATTGTCAAAAAACAGAAATAACAAACAGAGGGTGAGAAACATACCCATCATAAAATTTCTTTTTGATGCTGATTTTCATATCCTCGTCCATTATAATCTCCATTCCGCCGCATCATGCGACCTCTGTCCAAAGCAGAAGCTCAACCGTTCGTTGGCTGATTTCCAGCTTTGTTTTGCTATTCATTATATTTATCTTGACTATTATACCATTGTCGAAACTATTTGTCAATACACAAGTTTTAATTTTTATAAAATCTTATCAATTTGTTCATTTTTTATAAATTAGCTTCTGCAAACACTCCGCTATTGGACTAAATATACAAACATGAAAAAAATCGAAAAAAAACCTTGACTTTGAAAAGTTGCAGTAGTATAATAAAGCCAAGTTAAGATTGAAAGAGCACAAAGGCGTGTTTAAAAAGAGTCCATCTTTTTAAATACGTTTTTTCTTTTTCACAACGAAAATAATATATGTAAGGCACAAAGGTGTGTCCTGTGAAAGGCTTGGCTTTTCGCAGGCGCACCTTTTGTCTTTTTTGAAAGAAAGGAGTCTTGGTCATGGACGAAATGAACAAAATCGAGATTATCACCAGACAGGAAAAGCTCGAAGAACTGAAAGGAGCTCTGAACGAGGTAGGCATCAACGGTATGACGGTTTCTCAGGTGCTGGGTTATGGTACACAGAAGGGGCACAAGCATCACTACAGAGGTGTTGAATACAGCGTGGATTTATTACCGAAGGTTAAGGTTGAGATGGTTGTATGTACGGTTCCGGTACAGACGGTTGTCGATACGGCGCTGAAGGTTCTGAGAACGGGTAAAATCGGAGATGGTAAGATCTTCATTACCCCGGTTGCAAAAGTAATTAAGGTAAGAACAGGTGAAGAGGATAGAGAGGCTCTGCTGTAAAAACAGCGGACGCAAAACAGAAAGGAATGATGGGTTATGGATTTTGATGTAATGGGTAAGATAATAGATTGTTTTTGGTTATTTTTCGGAGGCGTTTTGGTATTCACGATGCAGGCAGGCTTTACACTGGTTGAAGCGGGATTTACCAGAGCAAAAAACACAGGTAACATTATTATGAAGAATATCGTCGATTTCATGTTCGGATCCATTATCTATTGGGTAATCGGTTATGGATTGATGTACGGTGACAGTATCGGCGGATTTATAGGAAAGCCGTTTGGCGAAACTTTCTTAAACGGCGCTGCCGGCTTAATCGGTCAAGGTGATTATAACTATACGGTGCTGTTCTTCCAGACCGTATTCTGTGCAACATCCGCAACAATCGTTTCGGGTGCTATGGCTGAAAGAACGAACTTTGCAGCTTACTGTATTTATTCAGCAGCAATTTCACTGTTCATTTACCCGATCGCAGGTCACTGGGTATGGGGCGGCGGTTGGCTGTCACAGTTAGGCTTCCACGATTTCGCAGGTTCGGCAATCGTACATATGCTGGGCGGTACGCTTTCCTTTGTAGGTGCGGCAATCCTTGGTCCCAGAATCGGTAAGTACACAAAGAGCGGTAAGGCAAACGCAATTCCGGGTCATAACATTCTGATCGGTGCATTGGGCGTATTTCTGCTTTGGATCGGTTGGTTCGGTTTCAACCCGGCATCCTCAGGCGCATTGACAGACGGTGGTGTTGACGTTGCAGCAAAGGTATTTATCACAACCAACATGGGTGCATGTGCAGCAGCAATCACAGCAATGTTCTTTACTTGGGCTCGTTACGGCAAGCCGGATGTATCAATGACATTGAACGGTGTTCTGGGCGGCTTGGTTGCAGTAACGGCTCCTTGTGATGTTGTATCTCCACTGAATGCAATTATTATAGGTGCAATCGGTTCAATCTTGATGTGTCTGGCAATCCCGTTCATTGATACAAAGCTCAAGATCGACGATCCGGTCGGTGCGGTATCGGTACACGGCGTATGCGGTGCATGGGGAACTTTGGCAGTAGGCTTGTTTGCAAACGATAACGGTGTTACAGGCTTGCTCTACGGCAATCCGGCACAATTTGGTATTCAATTGTTAGGTATGGTTTCACTGATCGTTTGGGCAGCAGTCATCGGATCAATCTTCTTCTTGATCTTGAAGAAGGCAGGAATCCTGAGAGCCAGTGTAGAAGCAGAAATCGGTGGTTTGGACGAAGCAGAGCATGGTCTTGCATCCGCTTATCCGGATTTCATGCCGAACAAATAATAGAATTTCTCTGAAAAGACTGTAAGAAAACAAATACAATAGATACGGGCTGTCCATCCTCGGTATAGAGGACGGATAGCCGTATCGGATGTATGAAAGTTTTTTACAGTCTTTTTTTGTTAATGAGAATTTGACAAAAAAATACATGAATTTACCGGTTTGTTTGTGGATTCCGGCGATATTTTCTTTTTTTGCGGAAAAATGCAAAATCCTTTTCCGGAATCTCTTTACAAACGCGAAAAAATGTAATATAATAAGAAAGTATGAATATAGCTGCATGACGGATGGGATGCAGTAATCTGTATGGGAGATGTTATCAATGATAAAAACAGCAGTGCTTGGCGCTACGGGATATGCCGGGATTGAATTGGTTCGGTTGCTGTCGAATCACCCGGAGGCGGAAATCGAGATTCTGGGTTCCAAGAGCTTTGCAGGACAGAAAATCAGCGACATTTATCAGAATTTCAATCATATTTTGGAGCTGCCCTGCGAGGAAATTGATTTGGATAAAATCGCGCAGTGCGACGTGGCATTTACGGCGCTTCCGCATGGAGCATCAAAAACGGTCATTCCGGATATTCTCAAAAAAGGCGTTAAGGTGATTGATTTAAGCGGAGATTATCGTTATGATGACGCGGCGGTTTATGAGAAATGGTATGGGGAGAAACATTCCTCACCGGAGCTGCTGAAGGAGTCGGTCTACGGCTTGCCGGAGCTGCATCGTGAAAAAATCAAATCCGCACGCTTGATCGGCAATCCGGGATGTTATACAACCTGTTCGATTTTGGGCGCTGCTCCGCTGTTAAAGAGCGGTTTGGGTTCAACGAAAAATATTATTGTAGACGCAAAATCGGGCGTTACCGGAGCAGGACGCGGTTTGGCATTACAGACGCATTTTTGCGAATGTACGGAAAATACAAAGGCATATAAAATTGCAACGCACCGTCATACCTCGGAGATTGAGCAGGAGCTTTCACATGTTGCCGGAGAGGAAATTATGCTTTCCTTTACGCCGCACTTGATACCGCAAAAGCGCGGAATTTTGGCTACGATTTACATCAATCTGAATCGCCCCTGTACGACAGAGGAGATTCTGGAGATTTATCGGGAATTTTATAAGGACGAGTTTTTTGTCCGCGTTAAGGAACCGGGATTCTTGCCGGAAACAAAGCATGTTGCAGGTTCGAATTTTGTGGATATCGGTGTTGTGGTGGATGAACGGCTTCAGCGCGCGGTTGTGGTTTCGGCATTGGACAATATTGTAAAAGGTGCGGCAGGACAAGCAATTCAAAACATGAATTTATTGTTTGGACTGGACGAAAAAACGGGATTAAAAAATGCAGGATTTTATTTATAATATGGAGCCGCACGACAGGACAGAATGGAGATCGGAATTTGAGATGGAAGAACTGATAAAAAGAGCGGGGGTCTTGGTTGAGGCGCTTCCGTATATGCAGAAATTCGCAGGAAAAACCGTTGTTATTAAATACGGCGGCAATGCGATGATTAATGAAGAATTAAAGAATTTGGTGATGCAGGATATTACGCTGTTAAAATATATTGGCTTAAAACCGATTGTTGTACATGGCGGCGGCCCGGATATTTCAAAGGCTTTGGATGATCGCGGCTTAAAGAGCAAATTCATCAACGGCTTGCGTTATACCGACACTCAGACGATGAGTGTGGCACAGCAGGTCTTGATCGGAAAGACGAATAAAGAGATTGTTGCGCTGCTGAATACAAAGGGCGGCAGAGCGGTCGGCATCAGCGGTATTGACGGCAGCTTTATCGAATGTAAAAAGCAAACGACAATGGTGGACGGCAAGGAGCAGGAACTGGGATATGTCGGCGATATTGTTCATGTAAAGCATTGTATTTTGGACTTGCTTTCCTCCGACCAGTACATTCCCGTTATTGCGCCGATCGGTACGGATGATGAGGGAAACAGCTACAATATTAATGCCGATACGGTTGCTTCATCGGTAGCGGCGGCGGTTCAGGCGGAAAAGCTGGTTTTGCTGACGGACGTCGAGGGCATTAAGGATGATAAGGGCCGGATTATGTCCGAGGTTCATACCAATGAGGTTCAGAAAATGATTCGCGATGGAATCATCAGCGGCGGTATGATTCCGAAAGTACTGGGATGCTGTGACGCGATTGACGCCGGTGTTTCGGGCGTACATATTATTGACGGACGGATTCCGCATTGCTTACTGCTTGAAATTTTCACAAAAACCGGAATCGGTACGCTGATAAAAGGGGATAAATATTAAAAACCATAAAAACGAAAAATGAAAGGGGAATACGATAGAATTATGAGAATGTCAAAATTATTGATGCCTACGCTGAGAGAGGTTCCGGCAGAGGCGGAGATCACAAGCCATAAGCTGATGCTCAGAGCCGGATTAATCCGCAAGCTGGCAGCCGGAATTTATTCCTATTTGCCGCTGGGCTTGAAATTCTACCAGAAGATTGAAAAAATTGTACGTGAGGAAATGGATAGAGCCGGTGCGCAGGAGCTGTTGATGGCGGCGCTTCTTCCGGCGGAGGCTTATCAGGCTTCGGGAAGATGGGAGGTCTTTGGCGACAGCATGTTTAAGCTGAAGGACAGAAACGATCGTGATTTCTGCCTGGGGCCGACGCATGAGGAATTATTCACGCAGACGGTGATTAATGAGGTACATTCTTATAAGGAATATCCGATGACTCTTTATCAGATTCAGACAAAGTACCGGGATGAGGGACGTCCGAGATTTGGCTTGATTCGTGGTCGGGAATTTGTTATGAAAGACGCATACAGCTTTGATTTGGATGAAGCCGGATTGGATCAGTCCTATCAGGTAATGTATGACGCTTATTGCCGGATTTTCAATCGTTTGGGTTTGGATTTCACAATTGTTGACGCGGACAGCGGTGCGATGGGCGGAAGCGGAAGCCAGGAATTTATGGTAAAATCGCCGGTAGGTGAGGACGGAATCGCTTATTGTGACGCATGCGGTTATGCAGCAAATTATGAAAAAGCAGAGTGCGTTGTGCAGGAAAAGCCGTCCGTTAAGGGTGACTTTGCGATGGAGAAAATTCATACGCCGAATGTTCACACCATCGAGGAATTGGTAGAGTTCATGGGTGCGGAGCCGTATAATTTTGCTAAGACGATTTTGTATAAGGCAGATGATCAATATATTGCCGCAATGGTTCGCGGTGATCGCGAGATCAATGAAGTGAAGTTAAAGAATCTGGTGGGCTGCACGGATGATTTGGAGCTTGCGGAGCCGTATAAGGTACGGGAATTAACGAATGCCGAGGTCGGCTTTGCCGGTCCGATCGGATTGGAGATTCCGGTTTATGTCGATAAAGAAGTGGAGTTTATGGAGAATTTCATTGTCGGCGCAAACGAAACGGATATGCACTATAAAAATGTCAATATGGGCAGAGATTTTGCACCGTTCAAGGTTGCGGATATTCGCGTGATTACGGACGGGGACGTATGCCCGCGCTGCGGACAGCCGATTAAGACGGCGCAGGGAATTGAGGTCGGACATATCTTCAAGCTGGGTACGAAGTATTCGGAAGCTTTAGGCTTGAAATATCTCGATGAGAACGGCAAGAGTCAGACGGTTGTCATGGGAAGCTACGGAATCGGTGTTTCCAGATGCCTTGCGGCAGTTATTGAGCAGGGGAACGATGAAAACGGTATTATTTTCCCGGTTTCGGTTGCTCCGTATGAAGCAATCGTAATTCCTGTCAACAATAAGCAGGAGGATCAGATGGCACTGGCAGAGGAGATTTATCATGAGCTGCAAAAGCAGGGCATTGATACGCTGTTGGATGACCGTGCAGAGAGAGCCGGCGTTAAATTTAAGGACGCTGATCTGATCGGTGTGCCGGTTAGAATCGTAGTAGGCAAGAAGTGCGGCGAGGGAATTGTTGAATACAAGGAAAGAACCGCAGAAACGGCAGCGGAGAAAACAGTGCAAGAGGCTGTTTCCGATGTAGTGAAATTTATAACAGAAAATCGGTAATGAAAACCGGTCAGAATACAAGCAAAAGCGGCTGCAATGTTAAGATTGCAGCCGTTTTTATCGTTTATCATCATTCCTCATTAAGCGGTTCTACCGTAACGTTTTTGACCGATACATTTTGAATCATATCCGCGGAGAAATTGTTTGACTTTGCTTGAATGGAAAGGTTCTCCAATGTGAAATCCGATAAGAGATACTGTGTTGTATCGGGTGCAACATTAAAATAGGTTTCACATGCACAGCGGCAATTTTGAATCGTAATATGCTCGGCATAGGAAAGCGGAATGTCTTTGCGATCCTTTAAATCATAGAACTGTGTCCAGGGACGAATCAGAATAAAATTGTTGATTGATCCTGTGATGTTGTCCAAGGTGATGTGTTCATAACGCTGCGGCGTATCGGGACGCATTTTGAGCCAAAGAAGCGTTGCAGCATGATTGATTTTGATATTCCGCATAATAATATTTCTGTTATGTACCGATTCGGAACCACAGGTCAAGCAGCTATGACAAAAGCCGTATTCGCAATCTTCAACAATGACGCGTTCGTTGGAGCCGTTTTCGGGTGCGATATCTGCCCACGGGCCTTTTCCGCCTTTCAGTACAACGGAGTCATCATTGACTTCAAGATAGCAATTTTTCACCAGCACATCGGTGCATACATCAATATCAATAGCATCGGTACTGGGTGCCGGGATCGGGGATGTGGGTGAAAAGATATGACAATTGAGGTATTTGATATGGTCGCTTTTATAAATGTGCGTTGTCCAGAAATGTGCATTTTGCAGATGCAGATCGGCAATCAGAATGTTGCTGGAATTTGAGATATAGACAAGCCGCGGACGCTGTTCGTCTTTGTTGGTGCAGTCCGGATTCCAGGAATATCTTGTCCAGAATGATTTCCAGGCTCTCAGACCATTTCCGTCAATCGTTCCTTTGCCGCACAGGGTGAAGCCGTCAACATGATCGGCATTAATCAGCGCCGGGAAATACAGACAGTTCTCGCCCTCGATTCGAGTTTCACAAACCGGATAATCCGCAATATTATCACTGCCTTTTAATGTGCCGCCTTCTGCGACGTATAAATTGACGCCCTGCTTAAAAAACAATGCTCCCGTCAGATACGTACCGGCAGGAACGACAATCACTCCACCACCCTCACTTGCAGCCGTATCAATCAAGGCTTGAATTTCATGCGTATGTACATTTCCGTCATCCAAGATGCCATGCTGCGTCAGCACATAAGGCTTTCCCAGCTCTGTCAGAGCTGGAATTTCGGTTTCATAGAACCACCCGTCAATTGGGGTTCCGTCCGGGAAAAATTCTTGTTTGTTCATTTTGATAATCTTTAACTCCTTTCGTGAAGCAATGGGAAAATTTGTCCCTTGCTTTCTCTCTCTTTCGTTTTAGTATATCATAAATGGTTGGAAAATTCAACTAAACTTTTATTTTTTCGAAGAAACAGCTTTAAGCCCAGGACGGATAAAGGGCGGATATTCAGCCGTTGTTCCCGATTCATCAAAGACTCTGCCTATCCGGGGGTTACGATAAAGATTTTTTTCTATATTCACTTGGTGAACACCCAACATTCGATCGGAATAATTTCGAAAAATATCGCTGATCCTGTATTCCGATACATAATGCAATTTGACCGATTGAAAAACCGGTAGTTTTCAGCAGGGTACACGCCTTTTTTATACGGTAGTTTATAATCATATTTTGAGGTGTTATTCCGGTTTCGGACTTGAATAGTCTGGAAAAGTATTCAGTTGACAGATTGAGCATATTTGCAAGCTCATGTATCGTTATATTGCTGTCATAATGAAATCGTATATAATTTTCAGCCTCTCTGATATAGAGATTGCTCGATAAATAGGTGATTTCATGCGTGTCGGTACTGTGAATATCATAGACCGGCAAAGTAGATGGTTCTGCGGATTTGCTATAAAGTGAGGCAAAAAAATTATATAATTTCGATATTGTTTTTATTTTACCGTAGGCATTGTTGATTTTTGAAACTTCAATCAGCTCATCCATGATTTTTTCCGTTTCTTTCGGCTGCGGACAGGTGTAAATCGGATAATCTCGTGTAATGCCGATGTCTTTAATATAAAAATTTGCCTGTGTGCCGTATACGCCAACCCAGATATTGCTCCATAAACTGCCTTCGATTGCTGAATAATAGATTTTTTCATTAGGAAACATGCATAGAAGCTGCCCTGCGGAAAGGGGATAGTATTTATCATGAAGCGAAAGAATCGCGTTTCCCTCTTTGACATAGACCAATAGAAGATGATCACGCACCTGCGGCCCGTATCTGTGATTTTTTGTTTTGATTCTCTTACCGCAATAATATAAGTTTAAATCCGTGGGAATCGTATAACAAAAACGATTTTCTATATAATCCATTACAGTATGCTCCTTCTGCTAAATGCACAATCACTTATTTTTCCTATATAAAAACAGAATATCATACAATGTCAGATTTGTCAACATTTTAGTCAAATAAATATATTGCTGAAACAAGAAAAATATGCTACAATAATCTAAAAAGATGTATAAATAAGTGAGGGAGTTATGGAAAATAATTATTCAAGTTGTTGGAAAAAACGCGGTGATAGAACGGGACTGATCCGAAATGCGCTGCTGAAATCAATGGGGTATACAGATGCGGATATAGAAAAGCCTATCGTCGGAATAATCAACACATGGGCGGAAACAAATCCGGGGCATATTCATTTTCGGCAGCTTTCCGAGGCGGTAAAGCGCGGTGTATGGGCGGCAGGCGGTTTTCCTTTGGAAGTCAATACGATGTCCATCTGTGAAGTATTCTTTGATATTTCAAGCTTGGTATACCGAAATCTTTTATCCATTACGACGGAAGAATTGATTGAGCGGCATCCGTTTGACGGTGTGGTACTTATCGGCGGCTGTGACAAGAATGTTCCGGCTCAGCTTATGGCGGCTGTTTCGGCAAATAAACCGACCATTTATCTTCCGGGCGGTGCAATGCTGCCGGGGAGTTATAAGGGAAAAACTCTTGCCTGCGGAACAGACAGCTTTTATCTGTATAACGATTACACCTCAGGCAAGATTACGCTTGAGGAGATGACAAAGCATGAGGGATGCCTTTACGGAAGTGCAGGAGCCTGCCCGATTATGGGAACGGCAAACACCTGTCAGACAGTAACGGAAGCGTTGGGGATAGCATTGCCTAATTCAGCATCTTGTCTGGGAGTTTCGGCGGAAAAGCTGCGAATCAGCGAAGAAACGGGCAGAAGGGCGGTAGAGCTGATCAAAAATGATATAAAGTGTCTTGACATTATCAACAGGCAATCCATAGAAAATGCAATTCGGGTTCTTATGGCAACAGGCGGCTCAACGAATCTGATTATTCATTTAATTGCCATAGCGCGGCGTGTAAATATTGATTTAAAGTTAGATGATTTTGAGCGAATAAGCAAGGAAACACCGGTGCTTGTCAATGTAAAACCGCATGGTACGGAGAATGTTGGCATGGGATTCCACAATGCCGGCGGAGTGGCTTCACTGATGAAAGAAATGGAACCTATGCTGAACGGCAGCTGTTTAACGGTAACAGGAAAAACGGTGGCAGAAAATTTGCAGGATATAGATCTGCCTTATGATTCCAACACAATAAGACCGTTGGATAACCCGATTGAGGAAAAAGGCGGAATTGCGGTGCTGTACGGAAATCTTGCGCCTAACGGTGCAGTTATAAAACGAAGTGCCGCCAGTCCTCATTTATTAAATCATCGGGGGAAAGCAAAGGTATTCGATGATTTAACCGAATGTCAGAAATATCTGCTTGACGAAAAATCCGATATAACGCCGGATACTGTCATTGTTTTAAGAGGTTATGGGCCGAAAGGCGCTCCGGGGATGCCGGAAAACGGCAATTTTATGCCGTTGCCGCCGAAGCTGAATAAAATGGGAGTGCATGATTTTGTGCGGATCACAGACGCGAGAATGTCGGGCGGCTGTTTTGGAACGCAGGTGCTTCATGTGGCTCCGGAAAGTGCGGTCGGCGGCCCGTTGGCGGCAGTTCGTGATGGAGATATGATTCATCTTGACGTTGATCATAACAAAATAGAGCTTGAGGTTTCAGAGGAAGAGATTGCGGAAAGATTGAAGAATTTTGAGCCGAAACAGCATCCGGATATTAAAAGAGGCTTTGTGCGCAATTTTATTGATACGGTCACACAGGCTGACGAGGGCTGCGATCTTACCTATATGCAATATAAGGAGTGATAAATTTGAAGAAAATTGCCCATAGCGCAACTTTTTGATTGGAGTAGCAAAGCGGCACTTTGAGCGATTTTCTTTCAGACTAAGTTTTGTGCATTGCAGCACGGAAAGGAAAGGTTATAAACATGACGGAGACAGAAATAAAAGGGATATGTCCCATTATTGCCGCACCGTTTACGGAAAGCGGTGAGGTGGATTATGAGAGTCTTGACAGATTGGCAAAGCATTTAATAAAGGGCGGCTGTCATGCCGTAACGCTGTTCGGGATTGCCGGAGAGTATTATAAGCTGACCGATCAAGAACGTGAAAAAATGGCGGAGGTTACGGTTAAAGCGGCAAAGGAAGCTGGAGGGAAAACAATCATTTCCGTTACGGATCATTCAACGGAGGCGGCGGTAAAGCGTGCAAAATATTTTGAAGAACTGGGAGCGGATTGCCTTATGCTTTTGCCGCCGTTTTTCTTAAAGCCGGGAGCAAAATATTTGTATGAGCATATGAAAGCGATTGCCAATGCGGTGAAAATTCCGATCATGGCACAGTATGCTCCGGAGCAGACGGGCGTGGCGATTGCACCCGAAACTTTTTGCAATCTTGAAAAAGAATGTCCGAATATGATTTATTACAAGATTGAGTGTAAGCCGGCAGGACCCTATGTGACAAAGCTTATGCGGCTGACGAATGGGAAAATGAAAATATTTGTCGGAAATGCAGGATTTCAGCTGATTGAATGTATGGATAGAGGGGCAATCGGTGCCATGCCGGGTTGCTCAATGTATGATGTTTATCTTGATATTTACAACAACTATGTAAACGGAAACCGGGAAAAGGCGGTTGAATTGCATAATCAGCTTTTGCCGATGCTGAATCATATCCGCCAGAATGTAGAACAGATTATTTCATTTGAAAAGCGAATCCTGAAAAGACGGGGAGTGATTGCATCGGATTATTGCAGAAAGCCGTCTTATGATACGGACGAATATTTTGACAGGCTCTTTGATGAGTTTTATAAGGAAATGGCGAAACGTTATGGTTGGTGAGAATAAAAATAAAGTCGCTTTTGTAACCGGCGGCGGAACGGGAATCGGACAGGGTATCGCGATAGAGCTTGCAAAGACGGGATATGATGTTGCTTTTTCATACTGCGGCAGTGTGGAAGGAGCAAAAAAGACGAAAAAACAAATCGAAAAATATGGCGTTCAAGCGTTTGCGGTCAAAGCCGATGTCTGTAAGGCGGATGACATTCACAAAATGTTTGCCGAGGTTATGACAAAGTTTTCAAGGCTTGATGTATTTGTAAATAACGCCGGGATAACCAAAAAGGCAGATTTTTTACATACCACTCCGGAGCTGTTTGACCGAATTTGCGGTGTGGATTATAAAGGGGCGTTCTTCTGTATTCAAAGCGCTGCAAAGATCATGATTGACAAGGGCATAAAGGGGAGTATTATTCTTATTTCCTCCAATAATGCGATTGCGCATTTTGCCGATGTTGCGGTTTATGCTTCGGCGAAAGCAGCGGCGGAGAAAATGTCCCGTCATGCGGCGGTGGAGCTTGCACAATACGGAATCCGTATCAATACGATTGAGCCGGGATGGACGGATACGGGTTCTTCAAGGCTTGATAATAAAGAGGAAACCTATTATAAAATTCCGCTGAAAAAATGGGCAACGGTTGAGGAAATAGGACAGACGGTGGTTTTTCTGGCATCGGGAGCGGCTGCGTCCATTACGGGGACATCCATATTAATAGATAACGGAGCCTGTCTTGTTTCGGATAAACGTGAAAGGTATGGTTTTTAACAATGAAAATAACATGGCTTGGGCAGGCGGGACTGCTTTTTGAAACGGAAAATTTGACGGTTATGATAGACCCGTATTTTTCGGATTGCTGTGAAAAGCATAATGCGAGATTAAAGCGCAGAATTCCGATCGAAAGAAGATTTATTGAAATGACACCCGATATTTTGATACTGACCCATAATCACTTGGATCATACCGATCCCGAAACTTTGCCGTATTTTATCAATGATAAGACTCATACAAGAGTGATTTTATCAGAAAATGCGCATGATTTTGTAAAAGCGATCGGCGGAGGAAGTAATGATTATGTGATTTTTAAAGACGGAACAGAATGGACAGAGAAAAAGGTGCGTTTTACGGGCATTCAGGCATATCACTCGGAAAGTACGGCATTTGGGGTCATCCTTGAAGCAGAGAACAGAAAGTATTATGTGACCGGCGATACTTTGTACAACAGGAAGATTTTCAAATCCCTGCCGGATGATCTTTATGCAGTGTTTTTGCCGATAAACGGATGGGGGAATAACATGAATATGACGGACGCGGCGAGGTTTGCAAGGGAGTGCGGAGCAAAATATGCGGTACCGATGCACTTTGGCATGTTTGACGAGCTGAATCCGGAGAATTTTACGGCAAAAAACAAGGTAATTCCGACAATATATCGAGAAATTATATTAAATCAAGAGGATTAGACGATGGAAAACAATATTTTGAAAGTAGTTGAAAAAGAAAAAATAATCGTTATTGTAAGGGGTGTAGAAAGCAAAAAAATTCTTCCGCTTGCAGAGGCAATGTATGATGGGGGAATCCGTTTGCTTGAAATTACATATAGCGCCGGAAATACCGAAACTGCGGAGAATATCAAAAGGCTGAAAGAGCATTTTGGAGAATCAATGTACATTGGTGCCGGAACCGTGCTTACCGAGGAGCAAGCGGAGCTGACGAAAGATGCCGGGGGCGAGTTCATTATTTCCCCGAATACTGTACCGGAGGTCATCAGAAAGACAAAGGCGCTGGGTATGGTATCTATGCCGGGTGCATATACGCCGAGTGAAATTCAGCTTGCACATAACAGCGGAGCGGATTTTGTAAAAATTTTTCCGGCTGTGAGTTTGGGAGCGGAATACATCAAGGCGGTTAAAGCTCCGTTATCCAACATCAAGCTTTTGGCGGTCGGGGGAATTAACGAGCATAATATGAAAGAATATCTCGATGCAGGTGTATGCGGTTTTGGAATAGGCAGCAATATTGTCGATCAAAAACGGATAGAAAAGAATGATTTTAAAGCAATAACAGAACTGGCAAAGAGATATGTTTCGGCGGTACACGGAGATTAATATGAAGAGCTATATTACCATAGATGGCGGAACAACCAATACGCGAGTGAATTTGGTTAGGGACAGGAAAATAATCAAAGCAATTCAAATATCCGCAGGGGCAAAAAAGGGAATTGAGGATAGAGGCTATCTGAAAAAAGAACTTAAAAAAGCGATTGATTCCGTTGTACAAAATTATCATGACCCGATAGAGAAAATCCTTGCGTCGGGGATGATTACTTCGGGGCTGGGGTTATATAATCTGCCGCATCTTCCGGTACCTGTCGGAATTGAGGAGTTGCATAACGGAATGTGTGAGGTGGTTTTATCCGAGATAACGGAAATCCCGTTTGTATTTATTCCGGGAGTGAAAATACCCGGCGGTTCATTGGCAGGGACAGATATGATGCGAGGAGAGGAAACCGAGCTGATCGGAATGGCAGAAAAGCTGCACAGTGAATGTTTGTATGTGCTGCCGGGTTCTCATTCAAAGCTTATCAGAACTGATCGGCAGGGAAGAATTTCGGATTTTGTGACGACGCTTACGGGCGAAATGATTGCGGCTCTGTCTAAGGGGACGATTCTTAAAGATGCGGTGGATTTGTCGCAGGCAGAATTTGAGGATGAATATCTGACGCAAGGATACTGTTATTGCCGCAAGATGGGAATTAATGAAGCATTGTTCAAAATACGGATTTTGAATAATGTATTACACGCTACCCCGGGACAGGTATATAGCTTTTTTATGGGAAGTATTTTGCAGGCAGAAATCAAGGAGATTATCCGATCAAAAGAGAAAATCGTAATATTGGGTGGAAAAAGGCAGATCAAAATCGGCATGGTGAAGCTTTTAAATCACTTTTGTGATAAAAAAGTTATCAGTGTACCGGATGCAACGGTCGTTGCCGCACCGGCGGTCGGTGCGATAAAAATATATGAATATAATAGGAGAGAAGTGTGAAATTTCTACATTCGAATCATTAATTTTATGCTGCTAAGGGCGGCGAAACGGAGGTTTATAATGAATTTTTATGATGTATGTTTAGAGGATTATTCCAGATTGGACGGAGAAAATGACGACAGTGGCAGAATACAAAGAGCAATTGATGATTGCAAGCATGGCGTTCTGTATATTCCGAAAGGAAATTACAAAATCTCGAAAATGCTGAAAATCGCGAATTTTTGTTCATTGCAAATGCATAAATCGGCGGTGCTTACCGCTGCTGAAAAAATGGAGTATGTATTGTATTATGATGGCGGTGATGGGTTTATAAATCTGATTTCGTGCGGTGAAGATGGGGAGGAAAACGAAGATTACAACATCTTTATAAAAGGCGGCGTAATAAACGGTAATGGTTTGGCAAGCTGTCTTTGCTTGAATAACTATCATCATTTTACGATGAAGGATATTACCCTGCTGAACGGAAAAAGATACGGTCTGAAGGTGGGAGAACGCGGTCACGGTTATGAGCTGATCGCAACGAATCTTTATTGCAAATGCACAATGTCCGGACTGGCAGGAAATATCGGGATAGCGACTGCGGAAAGTGACAGCCACTATACAGACTGTATTGTGATTGACTATACAACAGGATTTGCGGTAGAAAACGGCGGTTCAAACAGACTTACCCGATGTCATGTATGGGGCGGAATTATTCCTCCGGTAAAGGAGGGCGAGGATTGTGAAATGCTCAAGGATTCGGTCGCTTTTTCGATCGGAGGATGTGACACCTTGCTTCGGGATTGCTATGCGGATACGGCAAAAATCGGATTTAAGATTATGGGAGATGCAACGATGTCCGGCTGTGCATTTTATAATAATTACCGGTTCCGGCTCAATGATATTACGGCTGTTGAGCATGTTTCCGGCAGCCTTAGCGTGATGCAGTGCAGATTCGCAAGAACGTGCCCTGATTTTACGGTGTATAAAGGAGAAAACAAGGATTTAGTGTGGATCGGCAATATTAATCCGGATGTATATGTCATGTATTCAACAGGAGAAAAATTCGATATTTAAGCCGATTTTTATAACAGCGGATGACGGATTAACATCTGCTGTTATTTTTTGTGTTCCGTATTGAAAAACATAAAATAGCGACATAAAACATCATTTTATATTCTTGTCAAAACAAATCAAAGAGAATATAATTGTATTATGGATAATGACTTAGGTTGTGTCCGAAAAATAATAGTTTTTAAAAGGAAGGGGTTCATTTATGAAGAAACTGATTACAGCGTTTCTGAGCCTGGCGCTGATGCTGTCTGCGAGCGGCGGCGTGTCATACGCGGAAACGGAAAACGAAACCTATTCGGGGATTTTTGAAGAATATGCTGCCTATGAGGGCAATGTTCCTGAAGTCCTGGATTCGGAAGAATGGACGGATAAAAGCACCGATGATGTATGCGTAAAAAAGATTCATTATAAATCATATAATGACAGCAAAATTTACGCAGTTGTGGCTTATCCGAGAACATCAGGAAATTATCCGGGCAGACTGTCCTTGCATGGCGGCGGAATGTGCGCAAACGACAAGGTCGGAGATGTTATTACATTTGCGAAGGCAGGATATGTAGCCATTGCGCCGGATCTGCCGGGCATTTTGGGCGCCAATAAGCTTGACAATTCCGATGGAGCATGGAAAGACAATTACAATTACGAAACCGATATGTTCAAGTTCAATACAGATGAAAAGGACAGTGTTTTGTATGACGCTCTGACTTCCGCAATTTATGCTTTCCATTTGCTTCAATCCGGAAATCTGACCGGTGACGCAAGCGTTAAAGTGGATATGGATCATATCGGTATTTCCGGCGTATCATGGGGCGGATATACAACAACAATGCTGTCCGGAATCCTGGGCGATCAGGTTAAGGCAGCCTATGCGCTTTTCGGAACCGGCAACTATGATGTCGGAGAGTATTGGAACGTAAAAAACAGATGCTTAAATCTCATGAGTGAAGAAGCAAGAGAAAAATGGCTGGCAAATTATGATGCCGGCAGAGTTTCAAAATATACTACTTGCGACTTCTTTGAGGCTGCGGCAACCAATGATACCTATTTTACTCCGACCATGACGCAAAAGACGCTGGATTCCATGCAGGGATATACAAACATGCTATATTCACCGAACACCGATCATACGATTATGGTGGACGGAGTTCAGTATTGGAATACCGATATTGAACAGAAATGGTTTAATTACCTGCTGAAAGGTGAGGGCGAGGCGCTTCCTAAAATCACATATCGGAATGCCAATTCGGAAATTAACAACTACAGCGTGACCTATGATGTTCCCAATAACACCACAGCTGAAAACATCAAAGCCTATTACAGTTACAGAAGCGATGGTTTATGGACAAAGAGAAAATGGGTTCAGATTGATTCGGACTGTATTGAAGTAAACGGAAATGCGGCGACGGTGAATATCCCGGACGAGCTTATGACGGGCAGCGTGGATGTGTTTGCTTCACTGACCGACGGTTCAACCTATACCGTCAGCAGTTATGTTCAGACCTTGAAAAAGGGCAATGCACAGTATGATGTGAACATGAACTATAATCAAGAAAAAAATTCAGCCGAGATTACGGGAACGGTACCGGCAGGATATGACGTAATGCTTCTGTGTGCAAATCCGGCATCGACGAATGATGACATTTACTATTTTGACACCGCCAATAATGTCGGTGAGCAGTTTAATTTTTCCGTTCCGATGTCAGCAGCTGAGTTTTACGGAAAATATAAGTTTACGATCGGTATCAACGGAAAGGATGAATATACTGCAAAAATAGACTATATCTATCCGTTCGTCGGATCGGGATATGATTTTGAAAAATTTGCGGTTACGGGCAAATATGAGGCGAACGGAACACTTACGGCAGCCGTAAGCACAACGGACACCGAAAGAACATATAATATTTTATTTGCTCTTTTTGATAAGGCAACCGGAGAATTGAAGAAAGTCAAAATGGGTCAGAATTCCGCGGAAATGACATTGCCGGAGGATACATCCGGAACATGTGTAAGAGCATTTCTTTGGGATATGAGTAATGCGCAAACGCCGATCACGGATACTATTTGCGTCAATCCGGCAAATTAACAGGAGGTGCGGATATGAAAAAGATTATTTCGATTATACTGACAATATTTATGCTTGCCGGCATAATGAACGTATGCGTTTATGCGGAGAACGATTCCGTGACGGTGAGCTTCAGGACTGTTGACGGAACCTTTGATCCCAACAAGGGCAGCGGAGATTATTTTTATAACAGCGGTACATGCAATTGGAATATAGACATTCCCGAAAACGGATATTATCAGCTTTCCGTAAACAATAACTATGTTGCAGGAAGCTCGACCTTTGCATTTGCATCCGGTAATGAAAGTATTTCAGAGCAGTTTACTTTTGGCGAGGATAGTACAACCGTTGTGATGCAGGATTATATTTACCTTGAGAAAGGTTCAAATGCAGTTAAGTTTTCAACAACAACCGGAGGAACGATTAAGGATTTTACACTGACATTAAAAGAAAAAGCGACCTTAATAAAATTCAAGGCAACCGATGGAACTCTCAGCAACGGACAGGTAAACGGCTATTATTATGACGGAACAAAGGGAACATATCAGGTTACAATTCCGACAAACGGATATTATACATTTACGGTGAATCACAGCTTGGGAAATGCTTATCAAAAAACAAATGCCACTCTGAGCGTTACATGCGGTAACGAAACAATATCCGAAGATTTCGAGTTTGACAACACAAGAACAACGACCGTTTTGAAAGATTCTATTTATCTGACAAAGGGAACACAGACGATTGAGTTTAAAACTTCCGGCGGCGGAATGGTATATGATATGGCATTAAGATTGGAAAATGAAGAAACACATATTGATTTTAATGCAGATACCTTTAATGAGGAAAAAACCAATCAGTATGGATATGCTACGCAAACTCCGGGCGCTTGGTGGTATCTGGATAGCGTAGGGTTAAGCTACAATTTGGATAACCTGCCTGCAAACGGCGTATATAAACTGACTGTATGGTACTCCATTAATGCGGAAAATACCTTTACCATAGCATCGGGAAAAGAAAGGGTAGAGCAATCGGCTGCTGCGGTGGAAAGTAAAACAGAAGCGGCATTTGATAACGGCATTTATCTGGAAAAAGGCGGAGTCCTGAAGTTTATCCCGTCAAAGGGCGGCGTAATCTACGGATTCAGACTGACCTTGCTGAACGAAGAAACCAGACTCACAAAGTCGGTATTGGATTATGTTGAAGCAAGTGATGTGTATTCCAACGGTTACTTTACCAATAACGCATATGCGATCTATGATTTTGATCTTCCCGCAAACGGAAAATATGATGTAGTGATAAGCTATAGCGGCACACCGGTGAATGATGAAACAGCGGTTACATATCTGAATACAAGATATTCTATCGCAAAGGTTGCTCATACGGGTCTTTCCGGGGAAACCATTGTTTCGGGACTGGAGATGTATAAAAAGGACGGAAAAGTCAAAATTTCCGGTCTGGGCAGTTGTACGGTAACAGGAGTCAGCCTGGTTCTGCGTGAGGCTATGGACAGCGTAAGCTTAACAAAGCTGGGCTATGCAACAGTCAGCGCAGGATATAATGCAGCGGCTGCAAGCAGAGTAATTGATGGCAGCGATGATACTACATGGTTCTTTAATGTTGCTGGAACGTCTGATAAGAATATATCTGATAAGTGGATTCAGATTAACCTTGACGCACCGCATAAGATTTCGCAAATCAGATATTTGAGCGGCAAAAATGCAGCTTGGGATATGTTCGGCAAAGAGATCAGTATTCGGGTGTCGAATGACCCTGAATTCGGAAGCTATAAGGAAGTAGCGTCCACATCGAAAAACGGCGCAATCCCGACGGATGGTGCTACCTATTATGATGTATCTGTAAATGATCAGGAGGAGTATCGCTATATCCGTGTTGCAAAGTGCGTGGAAGATTCGGCGAACCTCGCGATGGCTTGTGCTGAACTCGATGTTATCGGTTCGGAGGAGAGCGTATCGGGCAATGCTGCAATTAATTTCTCGCAGAACGCGAATGTTATAACACAGCTGGCGGACGGAAGCTGCACGGCAGGTACAGTAGTTACCAACAACAAGGAAACGGACGCTGATTATTATATCATTGTAGGACTTTACAATGAGAACGGAGTTATGACGAAGTGCTTTAAGAAAGCGGTAACGATTTCTCAGGGCATGACGATGCCTTTGTCAATCAATTTTGAAAAGGAAGAAGATACAGTAAAGGTACAGTGTGCCGTATTTGACGGATACGATACTGCGCTGATGGTTTGTGATTCCAATACCTTGACGGCAGAATAATGATAGTTTAATAATCAAAATGGGCTGTGAATTTTCGCAGCCCATTTTGATTAAGGAATAAAACAATAAAATACAGTCATGTATTTTATTTTTGTGTTGTTTACAAAAAAATAGCGGCATGCTATAATTATTATAGAAACATTGGATAACCAATATGGGAGGCGAGATTTTTTTGAGTACAGAATTATCACTTAAAGCAGAGAGAAAAAAGAGCCTGAAAATGCGAATGAAAAAATACAAGGCATTTTATTTAATGCAGATACCAATTATCATTTTGGTCATTATTTTTTCATATATACCGATGTTCGGCATTATTATGGCTTTTCAGGAGTATGACATTTTAGGCGGATTTTTTGCGAGCAAATGGGTAGGACTTGATAATTTCATCAAGATTGTTACGATTCCGAAATTTGTGGATGCGATAAAAAATACCCTGTATATCGGAGTCATTACCTGGATTTTCGGAACGCCGTTGCCGATTTTGCTGGCGGTCATGATGCATGAAATCGTGAATACAAAATTCAGAAGCGTTGTTCAGACGATTACATATCTTCCGCACTTTGTATCCTGGGTTGCGATTGCCGGAATCTTTCAGACGGTATTTGCGAATGAGGGAACGTATAATATCATTATGAAGCTGATTATCGGCAGCGGATATGAACCGACCAATATTCTTATGAATCCAAAGCATTTCTGGGGGATCATATTCTGGACGAACCAATGGAAAGAGATTGGCTGGAACTCCATGATATTCTTTGCGGCGATTGCCGGAGTTGACCCGACGCAGTATGAAGCGGCAAAAATGGACGGATGCGGAAAAATCAGACAGATCTTCAGTATCACAATTCCGAACATTCTTCCTACGCTTGCGATTGTGCTGATTATGTCCACAGCCGGATTCTTGTCTGCGAACTTTGAGCAGATTTTGAATTTCCAGAATGTCTATACTCAATCTCAGACAGAGGTTATACAAACGCTGACCTACCGAGAAGGTATCTTGCAGGCAAACTATTCAATGGCAATCGCCTTTGGATTTGCGGCAAGTATGGTTACTTTCCTGTTTATGATCATCAGTAACCGCGTAAGTAAGAAGGTATCGGACATAGGAATCTGGTAATACATCGGAATGTAGTTGAAAAGAGGGTTGTACAAATAATGAGAACTAAATCAGAAAAGATATTAAATGTGGTTAATATCAGTGTCATGATATTCTTGACGGTGTTGATGCTATACCCGTTCTTAAACCAGCTGGCTATTGCTTTTAATACCGGAGGAGATACCGCAAGAGGGGGAATTACCATCTATCCCCGTGAATTTACATTATCGAATTTTGCTTCGATTTTGTCGAGCAAGACGATATGGCAGGGGACATTGGTGACACTGATCCATACTGTTTTTACGGTTGCAAAATCGGTCATACTTACTTTTATTGTGGCGTATACACTGAACAAAAAAGAAATGCCGTTCCGGAATGCATTGACATGGTTTTTCATGCTTCCGATGTATATACCGGTAAGTGAGATTGCAAGACTGATTCAATATCGGTATATGCACCTTGTAAACAGCTATTGGGTATATATTATACCGACATTCGTCGGGTTCTATAACGTAATGCTGGTTCGGTCATTTTTCAGCAGCGTTTCGGAATCGTATGAGGAGGCGGCTATGATTGACGGCGCAAGTGAGATTCAGACGTTATTCAGCGTCATCATTCCGCTGTGTAAGCCGATTCTTATTACGATTGCACTATGGGGTGTAGTTGCGAGCTGGAATTCATGGAGCGTCAGTCTTTACTATATAACCGATCCGAAGCTTTATGAATTGCAGTATGTTTTGAGAAGGCTGATTACCGAAGCACAGGCGATTTCTAAATTGGCGAATGAAACAGGCGCGAGCGGATATGTGGCGGATCGTCCTTCGTCCACAACGTTGCAGGCGGCATCGGTGATTTTCTCGGCTTTGCCGATTATGATTATATTCCCGCTGTTCCAGAAATACTTTACGCAGGGAATTAATCTGGGCGGAGTAAAGGATTAACAAAAATTTCTTATTGCATAAATTATAAAAAGATATTAAAATTAAAGAAGGGATGAAAAAAGATGAAAACAAAATCAAAAAGAATGGTATCTTTGGCGCTGGCATGTATTATGATGCTCGGTGTTGCAGGATGCAAAAAGGAAACGGAACCCGAACAGGCAGCGTTTCACTATGAGGGAGATACGTTTGTTCCGGATAAGCAGTTGAACGTCAAGGTATGGTCAACTCAAGGTTCGGACGCCAGCGCACCGACGCAGGTCAAGGATAATGTGGTAGAAAAATGGCTGGAGGATACCACAAAGGTAACGGTTGATGAGGTTTTGGGTAACGGCGGAGGAGAATGGGAATCGGCTCTTGCAAAGATGATTGCAGGAGGAACGCTCCCCGAAATCGTAAGCTGTGCCGGAGGGCAGGGACCTACGCATTTTGCGAAGCTTGCTGAGGCGGATAAGATCTGGGAATTAACGCCCGAAATGCTGCAAAAATATGCTCCGAATGTATGGAATAAGATTCCGCAGAAATATTGGGAGAAAATTAAGGTGGGCGGAAAAATTTACGGTGTACCGTACAACTTCCCGACTGATACAGAATTTATCCCGGATCTGAATGAGGAAGAAATAGAAGCATTCAGCGGCGCAACCCAAACAAATGTCACAAAATGCCTGTGGATCAGAGATGATATTGCAAAAATGATTTATCCGGATTGCAAGTCCTATGATGAGTTAGTCGCTTTGCAAAAGCAGAAGAATACCAAAATCGGCGATGATATTATGGATATTCAGATTAACTCTACAGACGATTTAGTGAATTTGTTGAAGAAAATTAAGGATTTGAATTTAAAAGAGGGAAGTAAAACGGTATATCCTACAGGATATTGGGGTTCGGATTGTTGGATTCCTCTTGCACAGTTCGGATCGGCGCTGATGGGACATCCGAATAAGAATTACATAGCCGTATGGGACAGAGAGAAGAAAGAAATTTTCATGCCGCTGCTCGGTGAGGATATGAAGAAAAGCGCAAAGCTGCAAAATGAATTGGTTCGGGAGAAAGTCATTGATCCGGAAAGCCTTATTAATACGCAAAGTATATTTGATGAAAAAATGAACGAAGGCTTGTATGCGGTTATATCAATGCCATATTATGCTCCGACCTTCAATGCTTCTCTTGCTGCGGCAGGAAAGACCTTTAGATACAGACCGCTGTACACCAATGTGCCGGTTCTGAAAGGATATGAACAGGTTGAAAAACCAAAAACATGGGGAAATTGTGTCGGAATCTTGAAAACGGTTCCGGAAGAAGATTTACCGCTGCTGCTGAACTGGATGAATGTTCAATTCAGTGATAAGTGGGATGAGGTACGCTACTGGGGACCGGAAAGCGCAGGACTTTATGAGGATCTCCCGGATGGCGGAAGACGTTTTAAGGACGAAGCTTTAAACAAGAGATTTTTGGAACAGGACGACACAGCAAACAAGGTGGAGGATTGCTACGGATTGCAGACGCATTGCGGAAAGTTCTGGATGCAGTTTACTTATGCAAATCATTGGCATCCGCAAACTTATAACCATATCAAGGTTTTTGCTTATCATACGGGAAGCGCTTTTGATTTTGCCCGTGACAGCAAGTATGTGATAAAAGATTTGCCGGAAGGTCCGAATGATGAGATATGGGCTGCTACCTATGCAAATATTCCCGAAGTGCAGAGTTTCTGGAATTCACGTTCCTCATGGGAAACACAATTCAGAGAAACACTGGCGGCAGCATCCGAAGAAGATTTTGAAGCAAAATGGAATGCGGCTGTCGAAAATCTTAAGAGTGTAGTAGATGTTGAGAAGATGACTTCCGAAATGACGAAAGCAGCAAGGGAGTCGATTAAATAAACGGAGGTTTCTATTCAAACAATGAAAGCAAAAAAATATTACCTTTGTATTGTATGTGTATGGATTATGATGACGATTTGTGCGGCAGCTTCTGCCGCACAGCCGGAATCGGTGAATCTGGCAGCGGGGAAGAATGTCATATCGTCAAATTTACCCGATTCGCCGTTTGCAATTGCTAATTTGACGGATGGCGATACATCAACAATGTCGGAGTGGATTTGTACCGGAGCAGAAAAGGGTTTGGGACTTTATATTGCGGTCGATCTCGGGGATGAATATAATATCACATCGGTTCAGTTGTATGGCAGACAGGATCAGACCGGGGCAAATGCGGCGAGATACGGATTTGAAATTCAATTCTCAAATTCTCCCGATTTCCAAGACTATGAAACAGCGGCAGGGCTAACAGAACAGGATGATAATGCTTTTCCTGCAAAAGGTTCTTTTACGCAGGAGGTTTCATTGACAAAGCAGTATAGATATGTTAGACTGATTAGGACACAGGCAACTCCGAATTTATGGCTTTATTACAATGAATTAAAGGTTATGGGTTACGGGGATGTATACGATAAGGACTATACCCTGGTATCCGAGGGGAAAAGTGCGGTCACGGACAGAAACTATCCGGGATGCAACGGAGATTTGGCGCTGAACGATAAAATTGACGGAAGCAATCGCTGGTTGTATTACGGTAATGAGGATTATCATTATCTGATTGTTGATCTGGAAGAAGCCTATCATATAGGATATTTTGAAATCGAAAAGTTTACAAAGGGATACGACACCTTTTATGAAAACACTTATATTTATGGTTGTAACGAATACAACACAGAGGATTTTTACGATGCCGATGGAAACGGAATTAAAGTGCTTGACGAGGCGAAATATAAAATCCTGGCAAGAATCGGAAAAAATCCGCCGGCAGTGAACAAAATTGAATGTGATGATTCCGAGGCGTATCGGTATTTGATCTACAGACGGATTCAAAAAAGTGATACGGAGCTTGGGGGATTCCGGGCGTATGTTGTGAATCCAAAGGTGGTTTCATACACATCGGACTCAGAGAAAATTGTGCTGAAATTCAGTCATGACATGGATGCAGATACATTAAATCCGGAAAACATAGAGTTGTTAATCGACGGAGAGGCAGTACCCTATACGGGGGAATGTACGGATAAGAGAAAATATACCATCCTGTTTGACGGAGAAGTTTTTGATTCGGAAGTTTCGGTAAACATCAAAAGCGGTGTTAAGAATATTAACGGCGTTTCTGCGATAGAAAGAGAAGCGGTACAGTATACGGCAAGCAAGAAAATAGAGGTAGAGAAGTTTGGCTTTTATGCTTCGGATGAGGCGGACGCACAGCCGATTACGCAACCGGCTGACGTAACCTATGCATGTGCTGAGATTGCCAATAACAGCGCGGCGTCAGGACAGACGATTTATCTGGTGATTGCAGCATATGACAGCAATAATACGGTGGTTGCAATGAATTCACAGCGCAAGGAAATCGCACCGCAGGAAAAGGTGAACTTTAATGTATCGGTGGATACTGCCGGTTTGAGTGACATCAAAAAAATAAAAGCATATATGTGGCGCAGCTGTTACACCATGGCGGATTGCGTGCCGAGTATAACCTGCGAAAAATAGATTTAAAATGTCTACACGGCTTGACGGATAGGGAAAGGAACTGTTTATGATTAGAAAATCGACATTAATATGCTGTATTATTATGGTGCTGCTTATAGCGGGAATCAGCAGCTTTGCAGCCGACAATAATACAGAAATATATGTATCATCGGTGAGCGGAGATGATGCCGGCGACGGAAGTATCGGGAATCCGTTTCGTACAGCAGAAAGGGCAAAGGAGTATGTACGAACTATCAACTCTGATATGAAAGGCGATATAACGGTTTTCTTCAGAGAGGGTGTGTATACTTTTGATGATACCTTAAAATTTGATGAGCGCGATTCCGGAAGCAACGGATATTACATCACCTATAAGGCATATGGAGATGAAAATGTTAAGTTTTCGGGCGGAAAAAAGGTTGAAAACTGGCAGAAATACAATGATAAGATATGGTATGTCGATTGGGACGAAACAGAATATGTACGTCAGTTGTATGTCAATGACCGTCGTGCCAGGAGAGCGCAGAGTGAAGAATTGTATGCAATCAAGTCGATTTATTCCGATAAGGATGACACCTACAAATATGATGGTGTTATCACGCAGGAAAATAAGTTTTTAAAATATAAAAATAAGCAGGATATACAAATTCATATTGCCATAGGATGGAAATCATTTTTGATTAACGTAGAGGATATTATTCCCAAGAATAACGGCAGTATTTTTCTGCTGCACAGAAAATCCTTTATGTCTGCCTGCACATGTGCACAGCATTATATCGAACCGGGGATTCAGTTCTATGTAGAAAACGCCTTTGAGGAGTTGGATCGCGAGGGTGAGTTTTACTATGACCGGCAGAGCAAAAAGCTTTATTATATGCCGAGAGCCGATGAAGATATGACGACCGCCGAGGTTTATCTGGCAAGCGTTGAGAAGCTGGTGGACATCAAGGGAGAAAACTCAAACAGCAGAGTACATAATATCAACTTTGATGGGATTACGTTTGCACATGCAGCATGGAACAGACCGTCTAAAGTAGGCTTGATTAATGACCAGGCGCAGATGATGACTCCGGATGATGAGGTGGATATTCCGAAGGATCCCGGATTTTCAATGGTTCCGGCAAATATCTCTCTTGAGAGAACGGAAAAGGTTAATTTTAAAAACTGTGTATTTAAGGATATGGGCGCCGTTGCATTGGGATTCGTGCGCGGATGTATTGACAGCTATCTGACCGGAAACGTATTCTGTGATGTGGCGGACAGTGCAATCACCGCAGGCGTTATTGGGGAGATGTATAATGACAAGGTCTATGAGGGACAGAATCTGGCATGCGGAAAACCGGTCACAGCAAGCTCCTATCTGGGTTCCGGATTCCCTTTGAATGCGGTTGATAATGATACTTTTTCGGTATGGGCGCCGAAAGACGGAGCATGCTGGCTTCAGATTGATCTTGAAAAGGAGTATGAAATCGACAGGATTGAGATTGATCCCAGAAAAAATATGGGAGCGGATGGTGTAATCCAGGGGATTGATATTCTGGCGTCCAATGATCCGGATTTCAAAACCTACAGTGTTTTGGGATCTACCAGTTCATCATCATACCGCGATAAGGACAACACGCTGATTTTGCATACCGATAATAGCGGTCAGTATCGGTATGTCAGATTGAAGAAAAATTCATACATGGCACTGGCGAGTGTGCGGATTATCAATGAAAGTATGCCGTATGCTCCGTCAACAGAGCTATGCCGGAATATTAAAATCGACAATAACTATATTACACGAATCGGGCTGGTGAATTTCGGCGCTCCGGCAATCCAGGGGTACTATAACCAGAATCTGAATGTTTCGCATAATGAAATGTACTATATTCCGTATTCCGGCGTGTGCAGCGGCTGGGGATGGACGCTGTATGGTCTGACAGATTGCCGTGACATTAAGATCAATTATAACAGAATCGACAGCAGTATGCTGGTGCAATTTGACGGAGGGGCAATCTATACCCTCGGAAAACAACCCAACTCCGTACAGGTCGGAAATTATATTACCAATCAGGTGAATGACCTTGCGGCGATTTACTATGATAACGGAACGTCATTTTTTACGAGCCGTGAAAATGTTTTGGACGGTATTCCATCGTCCTATCATTGTGCCGGAGGGGAGGGGAATCTCTGGATTGATAATCATACAACTTCAATCGCGGATTCCTTGAACTTCACCTATCAGACAAACAGCGATGCAGGGCGTGAAAATGAAATCTTTGCGTCAAATACGCCCAATACTCAGATTCTCGGAATTATGCAGAATGCGGGTCTGGAAAAAGGCTATGAGGGCATTAAGAGCAAAGCCGGTGAAAATCTGTGGCCGTGGTCAAGATATGAAATGACTCAAAATGTTGAGGTTCACGGCGGATACGGTTCGGAGGATAGTAAGGCGGCTTGGGTGGCGAAATATTATATCAGAAACCATATTGATTCCATCAAAAGATGGCTGCCGATGCTGGAGCTTGGCGAAGAAGTTGGGATGTATCCGGTTTCCGCAAAAGAGGGGTTGGAAAATGTTATTGCCGAAGCGGAGGCGCTGCTGACAAGCGGCAAGATGACTCGTGCAAGTGTTCCGGAAATGTATTGGAAAATTTATGATGCACTGGATGAATTTAAAAACAGCCGGAATCATTTTACCGGAGATGAATTGGAAGCGAATGCGGAAAAGCTGTTGAACAATACAGTGATCGGCGGCAAAAACGGAAACATCTCGCAAGAAAATCACGATAAGCTTTTGGAACATAAAAATGAATATACCCGGGATAAGACCGAGAATAATGCAAAGATGCTGGAGGCGGCGATTGTCGAATTCAGAAATAACATTATTAACTTTAATATTAAATCCTTTACGATTGCAAATCAAAAGGGCAATGTTGAGATTGATACCGAAAACAGCGTCATTCATGCAGAGGTTTTTGCGAATGCCGATTTATCGAAGCTAACGGCTGCCGCGATCAGCGGAGAGGGTACTTATATTGATCCCGATTTATCAAAGGAACAGGATTATTCCGAGCCATTCAAGCTATATGTGACCAGTCTTGACGGTTCAGAAAAGAAAGAATGGACAGTGAATATTACAAAGGAGAAAGAATACAGCTCCGATGAGATTTTCTCACTCAATGAATCCATTGCCGATAGTAACGGATGGAATATATTCGGTTCGTATAATAATAAGTATTATGAAAATAAACGCTTTAAAGATATTACGCTGGACTTCAATATGATGATCGAAGAAAAACGATCGGGTGACTGGCCGTGTCTTGTTTTTAGAAGCCAGAATAATGCGGAAACCTTTGATTCCAAAAATAATGAAGCTTATGTTTTGGTGTTCAGCGGAAACGGAATCGAATTTTATCGGTTCAATAACGGAAAGAGAACGCAGTTATATGGCAACATCGGTTCGCTGCCGCAGCTGTTCGGGCCGAAGCTTCAGACAGAGGCATTTAAATTCGGAGAGAAGAATAAGATGCAGCTGACATGCAGAAATACGGAAAACGGTGTAAGAATGGCTCTCACGATAAACGGAACAAGCATTTTTGATGTCGTTGATAACTTTGATGGGAACATTCAGCAATCCGGCTATTTCGGTACCGTATCTCCGGGAGCGGAAGTACAGCTTCTTACTGATTAGGAGGGGAATTTTTTGAACAATAGAAGAATAATTACGGTTTTAGTCATACTATCTGTTTTATTAAATATTTCATATGCCGTATTTGCGGAGGAAGAAAAGGATATTAATATTGCACTGAATCAAGAAGCCGTCGCGTCCTCATATGAACAAGGGCATTATGCAAAGGATGCGATTGACGGAATCAATGATAATGAAGAATATTCGTACTGGAAATCCGCGGAGAACGATTATTCTCCGTGGTGGCAGGTTGATTTGGGACTGGACTACAAGATTTCAAAAGTAATCATTGAGTCGCGAAAAGGCGAAACTGCCGAAAGTGAACGAAACAATTTTGCAATTATGGTTTCAAATAATGCCGATTTTTCAAAGTATGAGCAGATTGCAAAGGTCGAACAGGCTTATGAAAACGAGTATAGCGCGAGTGTTTCGGGCAATAAGCAATACCGGTATTTAAGAATTGCGAAACTGGATAATAAGCCGTTATCGCTTGCGGAAGTGAAGATTATCGTCGATAAGGCGTCCATTAAGCAGGGGGAGCAGGCAGCAATCAATCAAGGCGATGATGAGGAGCCGGAGTCGGTATACGGAAGATACGATGTACTTTCGGATATTGTCGGAACCGATAAAGAGGAACAGGTGACATTACTCCAGAATTTAGGTATTGTGAACGGCTATCCTGACGGAACATTCAAGACTGAAAATACCATCACAAGAGCGGAGTTTGCCGCCATGATCTACAATATTACCGCAAACGGTATGACAGAAGGCAGTGACAGTGCCGCGTTCAATGATGTGCCTAAGGAGCATTGGGCGAATCAATATATTGAATATCTTTACCGTAATCACCTGGTCAACGGAGTTTCGGAAAGTGATTTTGCGCCGGATCATGAAATAACTATACAAGAAGCGGCAAAAATGATCGTGTCCGTGCTGGGAAAAGATATTCATGCGAAAAATAACGGCGGTTATCCGGACGGGTATCTGTATGTTGCAAATGAAAGCGGATTGTTCAAAAATATAGCCAAAAGCAGTATCTTACCCGCAACACGCGGAGAAGTGGCTGTCATGCTTTACAATGCTTTGGATGTCCGTGTGTCCTCGTTAGAGGTGAATGAGAAGAAAATTTCGGATACCGACACCCTTCTTTATGCTTATATGAATATCAAAAAAAGAACGGATTTATTAACGGCTGTAGGAAATATCTCAATCAATATTGACGACCTTTTGGCGAATGACGGAAAAATTATGGTTGGGGGAACGCAGTATCAAACAGAAATTCCGGGCTTGGAAAAATATTTGGGATACCGGGTGGATTTGTATTATACCGATCAGGACGATGAAACGGCATATGCGGTGATTCCGAGGAAAAACAGCAGTCAGATTTTGCAAAGCGATGATATTGATTCGATGAATAACTTGGAAATTATCTATCGTGACGGCAGATTGAAAAAAACCATTAATCTGCCGAAGCAATATTATGTTGTCTATAACAACCGGGCGGTACGCAACTACGATTTACAGAATTTAAAACCGTCCTACGGTACGGTGAAGCTGGTGGATCATAATGCCGATGGCAAGTATGAGGTTGTCATCATAGAAAATTATATATCGCATGTGCTGGCAGGAATCAGTACCAACAGCAGCACGCTTTATTTGAAGAATCCAACTCAAACCATCAACTACAGCAGCGAAACGGTGGATTTTAAATACGGAAAAAATCATGAACCGATTGAGCCTGAGCAAATACAGGAGGATATGGTTGCTACCGTTATGGAATCGTATGGGGAGGATGATAAAATCTATACCATCATCTTTTCAGATGAAAGAATAAACGGTAAGGTAACGGGAATTGAGAATGATGATGACAAATTATACGTTACTGTTAATGGAACGCGCTATGAGGCATTGGCAGACCGAAGTGAATTTGAATCGAATATGAACGGAACATTTTATCTTGACGTGTTCGGGCGAATTGTTGCATTAGGGAATGCGTTGGCATCGACCGAACGGTATGGGTATCTGAATCTTGCCTATGCAGATGAGGATACAGAGGTTGTTCAGTTTAAAATATTTACTCAATACGGAGATTTTATCACGGCTGAAGCGGCAAAAAAGCTGAAGATTGATGGCAGTGAATATCAAAACGCAGAGGACGCGGTAAAAAGATTAAAAGATGCCGGAAAGGGTTCCGTTTACCAGGTAGTAAGATATAAACAAAACGGAAAAGGTGAAATTGTCACAATTGATACGGTTTTAAATGATAAGGAAACCGATGGATTGAAGCTGGAACAAGCGTCATATAGCGGCATGTATGGAAATCAGATGTTCAATATGAACCTTGCAATCAACGACAATACCGTTATGTTTGTTATACCGGATAATAAATCCGAAATCTCACAGTATGGCATAAAGCTTAAAAGCGAGCTTCGGGCAAGTGCGAGTTATACCTTTGATGTCTATGATATTGATGATAATCAGATTGTAGGCTGTTGCGTGTTCGGCGAGGGCGATGTTGACTTTAACGAGAATGCCAATGTAGTACTTGTTGATAAGTTTTATACGACCGTCGCTGAGGATGGCGAGCTTCGGCAGGTTTTGTGCGGATATTCCAATAATGAATATGTTGAACTGGCGGAAAACAAGGAAGGCGTTTTTGACGGTTTGGAGCAGGGGGACATTATTTCGGCTGCTTTGAGCTTGCAGGGGACAGTAAAACAAGTCTTAAAGAGATATTACAGAGAGCCGGATCATCCGGGAAACTCAAGGGCGGTTTCGGCATTGAATCCGTCAATCGGAAGCATCAGCAGTAATACAAGCTGGAAGTATGGTACGGTTTTATCCAAAAAGGATGGAAAAGTTATTGTTGATGTCGGAGGTAATAAATTTGTCTTTAACACTAAAGGCGAAATAAGACTTCGTATGTATTATTATGATGAAGAAAACGGAGAAGTCGGTCTTGCCGGGTATGGAGATATACGCGACGCGGAAAGTGTCGGCGAGAATGATGCAAGCCGCGTGGTTGTTCATCCTATGTATCTGGAAACGCGAGAAGTTATCATTTTACAATAGATATAAAGGGAGAATAAGTTTGAATAAAATTGCTCAGTTTACTGTCTTTTGCACAGCACCTTTTGCTGCAAGATGGCAAACTGAACAATTTTCTTTCAGACTTAAGTTTTGTGCCTTGAACGCAGTGAAAGGAATGGTTATAAAAATGAAAAAGTTATTTCCGGTTTTAAGCAGTATTGTACTGTCCGTATGTGCTGTGATGAGCGTGAGTGCTCAAAGTGAAAATATCAATGTGAATTATGACAGGGATAGCCGAATCGTGCAAATAAGCGGCAGCTTTGATTATTTGGCGGATAATGATACGGTACATTTAATGCTGATGAAGCCCGAAGCGGATTTGGATAAGGCAGAAAGCGGTGAAGCCGAGCTGAAGGAGTTGGTGATCCATATAGATGACATCAATGCCGCGGGAAACGAGTTTACGTTTGATTCTTTTAAGCTGCCGGAAAATTGCGTCATGAATGATTACGAAATTCGGATTACGGCAAAGAATAAGGAGTTTCAAAGTGTATTGTATGCCGCAAGTAAAAATGAAATTTTAGCATTGCTGCAAAATGCAGAGGCTGAAAACATTCCCGTTTTTATCAGCAAGTATAATGATGTGCTTATGCTTGACGTGGACAAAGACAGCGTTTTTTCAAAATTGAATGACGGGAATAAAAACAGAGTGTATTCCGATTTGGCAGGCAAAAATTATCCGTCATTTTCGGATTTCAAGAGTCAATTTAATGCAAGTACGGTCTTAGCGAGATTATCTGAGTGTAACTGGGGCGAGGCGGAAAAGCTGATGAGTGATAATAATGCCGATCTGAAACTGGATTTGGCAGGTTTTCTAAAGCTTTCGCAAACGGTTCGGGATAATATTTCGATGAAGCTTTGCGGAAAAACATATAAGACTGCCCAGGAGCTGCAAAAAGCAATTGACGCGGAGGTATTGGCGCAGACGAAAAACACAAACAACGGAAATACGGGTTCGGGCGGCAGAGGCGGCTCGTCGACCGGAGCACCGTTTATCAACCCCAACACTTCTCAGAATACCGCAAAAGACGATGAACCCAAAGACGATCAGCAGGGAGAAAACGATGTATTTTCTGATTTAAAGGGATATGAATGGGCGGCGGAAAGTATAAAGAAGCTATATTCAGACGGCGTAATCAGCGGAAGGGAAAAGAATATTTTTGCTCCTGCCGAATACATAACACGTGCTGAAGCAGCGGCATTAATCACTCGTGCATTTACAAATCAATTACCTGAAAAGGGACAATCTGCATTTGGCGATGTAAAAACACATTGGGCATACCAATATATTGATGTACTCTATTCCAACGGAGTGATCAATGGAGTATCGGAGGATCATTTCGCTCCGGATGCGTATATAACACGCCAGGATTTTGCCTGCATAGCTTATAGAATGATGGAGAAATCGACAGAGGTTCAGGCGGAAAATGTGCCGGATACAAGGTTTGCGGATGAAGCGGAAATTTCGGACTATGCTCAAAAGGCAGTATATTTGCTTAGAGAAAAAGGGATTATTAACGGAATGGGGGAGAATGAGTTTTGCCCTAAAAACAATATCACCCGCGCAGAGTGTGCTGTTTTAATGGATAGACTGATAAAATTTTCTGAAAGTGTGGAGTAAAGAATGCGTACTGTTTTAATTGTTGACGATAACTGTATTGAGTTAAGTGCAATGTCTAAGCTTAATATGTGGAAAGAGTTGGGGTTTACACAAGTATTTTGTGCGCAGAACGGGAAAATAGGCTATGAAACGGCAGTAAAAGAAAAGCCGGATATTATACTCACCGATGTTTCAATGCCGATTATGGATGGCATTGAAATGGCACGGGAAGTGGTTAAAGCAAATGTGGCATCGAAATTTATTTTTGTCAGCAGCTTTGATGAAAGTCAATACATAAGAGAAGCGATTGAGTTGGAGGCGTTTGGATATATATTAAAGCCGATCAATATTGATAAGCTGAAAGACATTGTAAAAAATGTCATGAAAAAAGAGGATATTATCAATGAGTCCAACAATAAAATTATTGATTTAGAGGAGAAAGTTAAGCAGTTCATGCCGATGGTGACGCAGCAGGTCACAAGGGATTTGCTCTACGGAGGTCTGAATTCATCAAAAACAAAGTTAGAGCTTTTTGATATGGAGGTCAAGCGTTTTGTTTCGGCAGGTGTGATTCAGGTTGACAGCAATTCCACAACGAAGGATTCGCAAATATACTTAAAAGTCAGCAGTATTATGGATCGAATCATGAAGCAAAGCAAAGATGGTGATTGCCGGAGCTTTACATTTATACAGTCGTATGAAAATATAGCGTTTCTGTTTTTCGAGGATCAAAGCAAAGACAAAGAGGAAGCGGAAGATATTTTGATGAAGTGGCTTGAAGATCTGAAAGAGACGGTCAAGCGAGAAAACAATATTATTATATCGGCATTTGTGGGCGGAACAACACAAAATATTGAGGATATTCCGCGCTGTTTCCGGAGTGCGCTGCTGGTTCAAAATAACTTTATCTGCTCAAAACAGGGCGGAGTATTTCTTGCCAATACGATCGTTGATTATAATGAGATGATTCAATATGACATCAATGAACTAAAAAAAGAAATATCCGAAATTGTTGAAAACAATAAAAACGATGCAGAAGATATTATGCGATTTGTGGACGCGTACTGTCCGGAAAAAATGATTATGAATGAAAATTTTGTAAGGAATATGCTTTTTAATATCATAACGGCGCTGAACATTGTATTGTTTGAAAAGGATGAGAGCTTTGGCCATATTTTTGGGAATGAATATATGATATGGAATAAAATTCTGGATGCAAAAAGTATACAAAATGTCAGAATGTTTATAAATAATCTTCTTATGTTTACCAAGCAATATTTTGATAATAAGCGGAAGGATCGGTATGGGGTGCTTATTGAGAAAATCAAGGATATTGTAAATAATCAATATGCAGAAATAGAGAATATCAATGAAGTATCCTCCCAGGTATTTTTAAGTACGGTTCATGCAAATTCTTTGTTTTTGAAATTTACGGGAGAAACGATTTTTGATTATCTGACCAGAGTTCGGCTTGAAAATGCAAAAAAGCTTTTAACGGACAGCCGATACAAAGTCTATGAAATTGTTGAAATGGTAGGATATACCTCCAAGCAGTATTTTGCTAATTTATTTAAAAATTATACAGGAATGACGCCATCGGAATACAGAAATAAGAATAGTAATAAAGTATGAAGATTAGTAAGAAAAAAGGAAATAAAGAAATAAAAGAATCTTTGCTCAAGCTTGTTTCAACGACACTGGTAATCGTGCTCGCTGTTGTTCTTTTGCTGCTTCTTGTGATTACATATATCGTAAAAGTAAATTCAGTGAAAGAGAACATGAGATACAAGCTTGATTTTGCGTATTATCAAGTGAACAATGAATTCAGCAACATGCTGAATTCGGCTGTTAATATAACGGGAAGTCAGCTGGTAATGGAGGTACTGTCGCATACGGGAGATTATCCGATCGGAAAAATGATGGAGGATTATCGTCTGCTTGGGAAATTTATAGGCGGTTTTATTGACAGTGCAGAGTCTAACGGAAGAAATTACTGTATCTATGTGAATAATCCGGCATATTTTGAGGGGACTTATATTTATAATTGCAAAAGGCTGGAGGATCAAGGAGTGCTTGAAGACATCAGCAAGCTTCAACCCTATGAAATGCTGTGGTATTGGGATAAGAGCAAATCGCAGATACGGCTGTTCAAGAAAATTTGCAACAGTAACGAACTGGGGATACTGGAGGTCAATATTCCTGCTGAAAAGTTACAGAGAATATTAAAGGATATTTCTTTAAATTCATCGGAGGGGATTGTCATTGACAGTGCTGATTCGGATGTAATCGTGTTAAGCGGCAGCGATATGCCGCGATATGCTATAAGAGTCCAAAAGACCCTGGAAAATGATATGACGATTATTGTTTATGAAAAAATGAGCGGAGTGATAAAAAGCGTTGTGCTGATATTTTTTGCGCTCGGTATTCCGGTGATTCTTCTTTTAAATATCATTTTGCAAACTTATAAATACCTTCTTGCAAAAATAACCGACAGACTGTATTTGTTTATTCATAAGCTACAGGAGGAAAATGTTAAAGAACTCAATATAGAATACGATGATGAGATTGGTTTTATTGAGGCGAAGTTCAGAGATGTGTACAACCAAAACAAAGAGCTTTATGAAAATCTTGAAGAAATCAATAAAGAGAAGAACCGAATGGAAATTAAGTTTTTGCAGTATTCTTTAAATCCGCACCTTTTATATAATTCTCTTTCGGTAGTTAAATGGCTTCTGATTGATAAGGGTGAAAATGAAATCACGTCTGTGATAGACAGCATGGTTGCGTATTACCGCCTGGTATTGTCTGAGGGACAGGAGTTTATCCCTGTCAGACAAGAGATTGAGCTTTTGGAAAAATACATTGATATTGTTGAGACGACTTATCGGTATAAAATAGATTTTTCTGTAAGCATTTCTGAGGAAATCATGGATGGATATATTATCAAGATGATTATGCAGCCGTTTGTTGAAAATGCGGTGATGCATGGACTGGTAGGAAGAGAAAATCCGCGGCTGAATATATCCTGTCACGAGAATGAAGATAAGCTTATATTTGAGATTGCGGATAACGGAAACGGTATTGATGAAAAAAACTTGCAAAATATACGGGAGGGCAATTTCAAAAGGCGAAAGCGCGGTTTTGGACTTAAGAATGCGAGAAAACGTATTGAAATGTATTATGGCAGCGATTGCGGCTTTGATATAACCAGTACAGAGGATCAAGGGACAACCGTAAGAATTACTTTGCGGAGGGTAAACCATAATCCGATGGATACATAACAGACCTATATTAGAATAAAGGGGACAATAATGAAAAGAAATATCTGTATTATATTAATCATGGTGCTCATGGCGAGCTTTAGTATATTGCCGGCAGCGGCACAGGATAATGTGCTGTCATGGGAGGCAAAAAATGCGGACGCGTATGCAAATGGGGCAGATTCCGGAAACGACTGGTACTTTTATGACAGCGGATGGGCGGAATATACCGTTGATATTCCGCAGAACGGAATTTATGAATTAAGAATCACGAAGCATAATCTTGTAGGGGATTCTGTATTTACCGTTACGGCAGATGGCGGTAAGGTGTTTGGAGCATGGAATAGCGGAGAAGAAAAAGAAAATGTTCTTGTTTCGGATCAGATCTATTTCAATAGCGGAGCAAGAAAACTGAAATTTCAAACCTCTAAGGGCGGAATCGTAAGCGGATTTGAGCTGATTTTAAAAAGGGAAGAAACTCAGATTTATAAAGGAGTTAAGGATTGGACGGAGCAACCATCTGGTGGTGATAACGGAGACCGATGGTATTTCTATGACAATACGGCGGCTTCCTATGAATTTGATATTCCCGAAAACGGAAAATATAAGGTTCTGTTGAATTATCAGGGAACGCCCGTAAATGCCAAATCATTGGTCACATACAACAATTACCAATACGAATGTACACCGGGAACAAGCAGTGATATAAAAACAAAAAGAGAAATAATAAGAGATATTACGCTGATGCAAGGCAAGGCGGTTCTTACCATTTCCGGTTTGGGCAGCTGTAATGTATCCGGAATCACTTTAGTTCTGGAAAAAAAGCTTGATACGGTGTCCCCGATTTATGCGGATAATATTTCTTTTTGGGATGAATCCGGAAACTGGTGCGAAAATATTGCTGGCAAAGAAATGGCTCGGATCAATGCGGATATTATCAATCATACAGAAATGCCGGTTACGGTCATGATGTTTTATGCAAAATATAATAGAGCGGGGAATTTAACCGAAATCAAGACCGATACACAAACCGCCGCGGCGAACGGAGGAGCAAGACTGAACATACGGCTGTCTGATTCCGTTGAAGCGCAAAGGGGTGACACTTACAAGGTTTTTATATGGCAGGACAATGATAAGCCGATTGCTGATAATATTGAATACCGCGTACCGAACAATGACATCTATGTTTCTACGGATGGCAGTGATGAGGGGACAGGCACCCGATTCAGTCCATACAAAACCCCGAAACGCGCACAGCAAGAGGTTCGCACGCTGAATCAAAATATGACAGAGGATATTAATGTCTATTTTGAAAAAGGCTGCTACTATGCAGACGATACGCTTCGTTTTGACGAAGCGGACAGCGGCAGCAATGGGTATCGGGTGAATTGGTTAAGCCCGGGCGGTGATGTGAGCTTTTCGGGTGCAGATGTGGTGAGCGGCTGGGAAAAATATAACGATAAGATTTATTGTGCGGCATATAAAACCGATAAGCCGGTCAGACAGATGTCGGTAAATGGCACAAGTGCGGTTCGCGCAAAAAGCCGTGAAATGGTGGCGATTAACGGAATGACGGATGAGGGTGTCACAATAGATGACATCAAGTATGCGGACTATCATAATCAATCGGATATACAACTGCATTTTTCGAGCGGCTGGAAATCCTATCTGATGAATGTTGAAAATATTGAAGCGGAAGAAAACGCCAGTAAATTTACCGTATCGGAATCTGCGATGAACACGGCAAATTCAAAGGTACAACATCATATGTATCCCAACCATCATGTTTGGATTGAAAATGCGTTTGAGGAGCTGGATGAAGCCGGGGAATTTTATTATGACAGAACCGATGGGATCATTTATTATATCCCGCGCGAGGGCGAGAATATGGAAACGGCGCAAGTGCATATCCCGGTTCTTGAAACGCTGATTGATTTACGGGGAAGTGATGCATATCATAAAGTTAAGAATATTAGTTTCAGCGGATTTACTTTTGAAAATGTGACATGGTATCAGCCGGCGGAATACGGCTTGCTCAATGACCAGGCGCAGATGATTGTTGCGGATGGAACAGTGACAGAACGAAGCCGATATGGCGCTATGGTCAGCACTGCCGGAATTATGATGAATTTTGCGGAAAATATTACTTTTGAAAATAACCTGATTCGGGATATGGGAGCGGTCGGCATCGGACTGTATGAAGGAGTGTATGACTGTAATTTTTCTCAGAATACTTTTTGTGATATTGCCGACAGCGCTATGACCGTGGGGACACTATATCAGGTATGCGAGGACATCGAATATCAAGGAAAAAATCTTGTCGGGAACAAGAAAACAAAATCCAATGCAGGCACGAATGCCTATGCGGAGCATGCAATCGACTGCAATACAAATAGCTTATGGTCGCCTCCGGACGGAGCCTGCTGGTGGCAGATTGACCTGGATGAACCGTATGAAATTGACAGAATAGAAATTGATTCAAGAACCGACAACGGAAAAACGGGATTGCAGGGCGATCTTAAGGGAGTGCGGATTCTGGCTTCCGATACAGAGGACTTCAGCACCTATACGCAGATTGGTGTAATATCGGATGATACAGAAACCAAAGGCAACACTTATATTTTGCCGATTTCAGACAGCACACCATACCGATATGTGCGTTTTGCAAAAAACAGCTATACCTGCCTTGCCAATGTCAGAATTATTAATGAAAGCATGGAATATGCACCGATTGTACAGACCTGTAAGAATAACACAATCGACAATAACTATATTTCGCGGATTGGACTTGTGAATTATGGCGCGCCGGGGATTCAGGCATATTATACAAGCGGTTTGTCGGTCATGAACAATGAAATTGAAGATGTGCCGTATTCGGGGATTTGTGTTGGTTGGGGGTGGAATCAGAATAAAACCTCCAAAACATGTCACGATAATCTGATTTTCGGAAATAAAATAACCAATTGTATGCAGACCTGTTTTGATGGCGGCGGAATTTATACGCTTGGACAGCAACCGGGGACAGTAATCAGTGGGAATAATATTGTAGGACAAGCCAATCATCTGGCGGCAATTTATCTGGATTCCGGAACGGCAGGAATTACTGTAAAGGACAATGTTTTGGACGATGTTCCGCTCTCAGTATTTGTAACGGGGGACACTAATGATTGTACGGTACAGAATAATTATACGACGTCAGTAAAGAATACCAACGGTTCAAGCAATAAGGATTCGATTCAATATACCGAACCGGAAATTTTTGTTCCCGGCGCGATGACGGAAAATGCAAAGACGATTGCTGACAATTCGGGGATTCGTGCCAATGCTGAAGCGATTCGGCAAAGAGTTCAATTGATTCCGAATAATAAAAACTATATTTTCCAAAATGCTATGGACAACCGCGAAAGTATAGGATATATGAATGACGCCTACTTTGCTCAATATTGGCTGGGAATCTATCTTGACAGTGCGGACAAATGGATAGAGCTTTCCGAGGGACGTTTGAGTCAGGATTTTCTTGACGAGTGCAGCAGTAAGCTTAGTGCATTGCGGACGGAAATGAAGGACAGCATTTCGGACAGACAAAAAATAGTGTCATTGTATTGGCAATATAAAGAGGTGGCGGACACTATCAGAGAACAATATTAGAAACGTTACGTTATGATAAAACAAAAGCGCAGTGTCATTCAATACACTGCGTTTTTTACTTACATAAAAACATAAAAAAGCGACATAAAACATAAAAATCTTATCTTGTAAAAACATCATTACAGTGTATAATAAGGGATACAATAGAAATTTTATGAAAGAAGGGATGCGAATGTTTGACGGAAAAAATAAAGCCATCACGTTCAGTTATGACGATGCTGTAACACAGGATATTCGTCTTATTGAGCTTTTTGATAAATACGGAGTTAAAGGGACTTTTAATATTAATTCGGAAAAATTGGGGGTGGATGCCTATCTTGATGTGTACGGAAAAAGAGTAACGCATTTTAAAAACAAGCCGGAGGAGGTTGCGCAGATTTATAAAAATCATGAGGTGGCGGTACATACGCTCACCCATGAGAATCTAACGAATTTGGATGAAAAAGAAGTAATCCGCCAGGTTGAGCAGGACAGGTTGAATCTTTCCGAATTGGTGGGGTATGAAGTGACAGGAATGGCATATCCTTGCGGAGGCGTGAATAATGATGATCGGGTTGCCGAAATTATTCAAAAGCATACAGGAGTTCAATTTGCCAGAACCATTACATCGACTTATCGTTTTTCAAAGCAGGATAATCTTTATCGTTTTAATCCCACTGTGCACAGCTTTGGGGAGGATGGCGGCTTTGAAAAAATGACGGAGCTTGCAGAAAAGTTTTTTGCTTTAAAGAGCGAAGAGCCGCAAATATTTTATATATGGGGACATGCGTATGAGCTGGATGTTTTTGATGAATGGGATAAAATGGAGGATTTCTTGAAGATGATTTCAGGTCGGGACGATGTTTTCTATGGAACAAACAGTCAGGTACTTTTAAATGGGAATGTGCTTTGAGCACGGAAAGGAGATAAAAAATGAAATATTGGGACGTATATTTTGATAATGAACATGCACATGAAAATTTGGTAACAAAGGGGAATATCGACGTTTCGAAGATCACGGATGATAAGGCGGCACTTGAAACCGTAAAGGCGTATTTGAGCAAGGAGGTTGAACAGTGCCTGAGAGAGCCGGTTGGAGATATGAAATACAAATTTGTTGTCCCCGGTGCGGAATATCAGGACTTGTGGGATTGGGACGCATATTTTATCTGTTGTTCACTGCCGGATGATAAAATTGATTATATTGAGGGAACAGTCAGAGGACTTTTGGACGGTTCACTTGATGACGGAACGCCGGCGAAAATGGTCAAACGGGATGGTTCGGTTCTGCTGACAGAACAGACGCTGCCGATTTTAGCACAGTTTACCTATCTTGCAGCAAAGAGAATGAACGATTTTTCGTGGGTTGATGCATACTGGAACAAGCTTGAAAATCTTGTTGCCTATCATGATAAGCACTTCATGAAAGATGGTTTTTATGTTTGGAATACATGGAGCGGACTGGATAACAATCCAAGCTTGTACGGGCAGGTGCCAAAGACGATTGCCGGTTCGGATTTGGCAACATGGGTATACCGTGAGCTTAAAGCGATGGAGAAAATTTCCCGGATGCTCGGCAAGGACAGAGAAGAATTTTATAAAGACAAAGCCGCGAAGCTGAAAACATTTATCCAGGAAAATTATTATGACTATGCAGATCAATTTTTCTATGATGTATTAAAAAATGATTATGGTGTAAAAATTCCCAAAATGTTTCAGGCGATCAAGTGGAATACGTTTGTGAAGTTCAGAAGCTGGGCAAATCTGTTTGTGCTTTGGGGGAAAACCGCAAGTGATGAACAGGCAGCCGAGGTTGTGAAAAAAATTATGTCGCCGGATGAATATTTGTCTTGCTGCGGAATCCGTTCACATAGTAAACATGATATGGTCTACAACAATGAGCCAATGGGGAATCCGTCTAACTGGCAGGGACCGGTATGGGGATTGAGTACATTTTTAACCGCATATTCAATGAGCCATTACGGATATAAAGCAGAGGCGCTTGACGCGGCATACCGATTAATCCGTACCTATGCGGCAGATATTGAGCAAAATGGATGTATCCATGAATTTTATCACGGAGAAACGGGTCAGCCGCTGATGCGCCCGTATTTCATGAGTTGGAATGCTTTGGGGTTAAAGGTGATCGACGATATAGAAAACGGCATAGACAGTACAACGTTGGATATGTTGGATGACTAAAGCGGAGGAACAATACATGAAATACTATGATGTGGCTTTTGACAACGACCATGCGCACGAGCCTCTTAGAATTAAGGGCAATATTGACGTATCAAAAATTCCCGACAATCCGACGGCATTGAAAATTGTCAAGGATTTTATGAGCAAGGCAGTGGAGAATTGTCTGAGAGAGCCGGTGGGAGAGATGAAATATAAATTTGTTGTCCCCGGTGCGGAATATCAGGATTTATGGGACTGGGATTCATTTTTTATGTGCTGTGCGCTTTCTGATGATAAGCTTGATTATATTGAGGGGACAATAAAAGGATTGTTGGATGCAGCCGGGGAGAATGGACAGTCTGCAAAAATGGTAACGCGCGATGGAAAAATTCTGCGCAATCCGCAAACAATCCCGATTCTGGCACAGTTCACCTACATAGCGGCAAAACGGATGAATGATTTTTCATGGACAGAACAGTATTGGGAGAAGCTTGAGCGCGTGATAGAGTATTATGACCGTACATTCATGCGCAAAGGGTTTTATATTTGGATGCAATGGAACGGCATTGACAATAATCCGAGCTTGTATGGGCAGGTACCGAATACGGTTGCCGGTGCGGATTTGGCGACCTGGATATATCGTGAACTGAAAGCGATGCAAAAGCTGGCACATAGATTGGGAAAGGATAAAGAGTCTTATTATTATGACCGGGCAGAGGAGCTTAAGGCATTTATCCGGAAAAACTATTTTGATTATGGAGACGGATTTTTCTATGATGTGCTGAGAAACACCGATGATGTGAAAATCCCAAAGATGTTTCAGACGATTCAGTGGAATACATTCATTAAATTCAAAAGTTGGTCCAATATCTTTCCGCTTTGGGGTAATGCCGCCGATGATGAACAGGCAGCAAATATCGTGAAAAAAGTGATGTCGCCGGCGGAATTTTTATCCTGCTGCGGAATACGATCGCACAGTAAAAATGATATGGTCTACAACAATGAGCCGATGGGGAATCCGTCTAACTGGCAGGGACCGGTATGGGGATTGAGTACATTTTTAACCGCATATTCGATGAGTCGTTACGGATATAAATCAGAGGCGCTTGACGCGGCATACCGTCTGATCCGTACCTATGCGGCGGACATCGAGCAAAATGGCTGTACACATGAGTTTTATCACGGAGAAACAGGTCAGCCGCTGATGCGTCCGTATTTTTTGAGCTGGAATGTACTGGCGCTAAAGGTAATAGACGACATAGAAAACGGCACGGACTGTACAACGCTGGATATATTGGATTGATTAAAAAGCAATATACTGTTTTCTGACGGTATATTGCTTTTGACGGAGGATTGATATGGAAAAGAAAATATTTTATGTTGCACAGAACGGGATATATGGTCACAGCGGAAAACATCCTGCACCCTCTGAGGGAAAGAAGGACGGTCCGCTTTGTTTTAATCTGAATTACTTGAAGGATATTGTAAGCGAAGATTTGATCAAAGGGAAGCTTTATGAATATGAGTTTATATTCAGAGAGGGGACATATTACATCAACCGACCGTGGATTTTAATGCCGCATAATGGCGGAAAAATAACCTTTAAGGCATATGCCGATGAGCAAGTTATCATAAGCGGCGGCAAGAAAATCACCGGCTTTCGGGAGGAAATGGTAAACGGTATCAAAATGCTTACGGCAGATGTGCCGGAGGCAAAATGTGGTGAATGGAATTTTCGGGAGCTATATGTCAATAAGCGATTTGCAGAGCGACCGTCATATCCGGCTGACGGTTCATTTTTACGGATTCAATCAACGCCCGGAAATCCTTTAAACGGCGACTGGCAGCATGGAATGAGTTTTTTTGAAGCAAAACCGGGAGATTTGGATGCGCTTTCGGGTATTGAGGACGCAGAAATATTGGTAACGCATTACTGGATTGAGGAACGGATGCCGATTGTGCGTTATGATCGGGATACGCATATGGTGTACTGCGACAGACGTTCGGGCTTTCAGCTAAGGGACGATGTTATGCCGGATTACGCAAAATATCGCGTGGAAAATGTATTTTCCGCATTGAAAGAACCGGGGCAATGGTATCTCGACCGCAGACAAGGGAAACTGTACTATATTCCGCTGGAGGGCGAAACGGCAGAAAATATTCTGGTTGAGGCACCGGTCTTGAAAGAGATTTTGAAGCTTTCGGGCAGCGGCGAAAAATATACTGAGGGAATCCGATTTGAAAACATTATATTTGAAAATACCGCGTCAGATAAAAACGGTAAAATGCCGGCGCGCACGGCGCATATGTTTTACGATACCGAAAGAAAATATGCAAGCTCATGTCAGGCGGCGGTCAATATTGGGGGTGCGGTAAGACTGGAATCAGCGAAGAACTGCGCATTTTTTTGCTGCACTTTCAGAAATATGGGGAATTACGCTGTTCAGATCGGTAATTCCTGCGAAAGAAATGAGATTCATGATTGTGAATTTTATAATTGCGGTGCAGGCGGAATCCGGATTGACGGCGGAGACTATTTTGAGCCGGAGCAGCTTTCGAGCGGATATAACTGCATTACAAATAATAAAATCCATGATTGTACAAAAATATTTTACAGTGCAATCGGAATCTTTATTATGAACGGATTTTCAAATTATATTGCACATAATGAAATCTGCAATCTGAAATATACCGGCATATCCTGCGGATGGGTATGGGGTTTTACAAAGAGCAGAGTGTGCGATAATGTGATTGAATATAATCATATCCATCATCTCGGTACCGGTGATATGAGCGATATGGGCGGAATCTACATGCTTGGCCCGCAGGGTGGCAGTGAGATTCGCGGAAACCGTATTCATGATATAAAAACAGCCAATTACGGCGGCTGGGGAATCTATCTTGACGAGGGCAGCAGCTGCATTGTTGTGGAAAAGAACATTGTTTATAATACCGATTCGGAAGCGCTTTTTATTAATTATGGCAAGGAAAATATGATCCGATACAATATTTTGTTTTCGGGAAAGTGTGCGGTTATCGGAATGGGAAGAACAATGGCGCATAACACGGCTGTCTTTTTGCAGAATATTATTGTTTTCGGTGAGCATACCGCCATTTTCGGCAGAAGTTGTGTGAATTTTGAGGATAGAACCGTCATATTTGACTGCAATTATTATTGCGGTACATCGGATCCGTTTATGACCGTGGGCGAGCCGAATTTAAAGAATAACAGAATAATCCCCTGGGATGAGTGGCAGGGGATGGGTTATGATATGGGATCGCATATTGTTTCGGATATTTTTGAACCAGGGACACTAAATTTAAAGAAAGACGCGGAGGTATTTCAGTATGGCTTCAAGAGATAAAAATGTGATATTGGAGGATTTTGAATGGACGGATTTTTGGTGGGATAACCGCACCGTAACCGCAAAGACAGTGTTAATGATTGGTGATTCCCAGACGCGGGGGATGCGTCCCTATTTTTCGCAATTCTGTCCGGATCTTAAGGTGGATATGTTTGCAACATCGAAGTGTGTTGACAATCCGGATTATATGCGCGAATTGAAGTATACCGTTGACGGGTATCACTATGATATTGTTTTTTTCAGTCATGGGCTTCACGGATGGCATTTGGGAATTGATGATTATATTGGGAAGTGTGGAAAAATTTTAGATTATTTAAAGGAAAGTGCCGGGAGGGTCATTGTGGAAAGCTGTCTTCCGGTTGCAGTTCCGGGGGAGAAATTTATTCTGGACACAGTGAGAAACGGTATTGTAAATGAAAGAAACGCGGCATTAAAAAGACTGTCAGAAGAAAAAAGTATGGAATATATTGATTTATATAGTATGGCTATTGATAGAGCGGAAATACGCGACATTGACGGTATGCATTATAATGAAAAAGGGTATCAGCTTTTGGCACGTCAGCTGACGGAAAGGAGTTCGTGGTCATAAAGATGAGTATCAGCCTAATAGAGGACAAATTAAATCCGACGCCGGACTATTACTGCACATGGCAGACGCAGCTTTATGCATGCAATAACGGCGGCCCGGAAAAACAGCGTGAGTATATGACAGAGGAAAATCTGTTCGGCAGCGGTACGGCGCAGGGATGGGTAAATTTTTACGACAAGGCGCGAAAGGACTTGATTCTGATTATGGATGACAGTTGGGATGTTCCGTTTTCGGATTATGAAAAATATTATGGAAGTCTTGTGCCGGATCAGGGAAAGTTTCCGCATTTTTATGAAAAGGACGATCCGAAAAAGAGTCTTGAGAAGCTTGTGCAAAAGGTGAAGCAAGCCGGTTGGAAAGGACTGGGCGGATGGGTATGCGCGCAGGAATCTCCCGAATATCCGGAAGAAAAGATTGAGGATTACTGGATTAAACGATTGAAATGGTGTCAGGATGCCGGATTTTGTTACTGGAAAGTTGATTGGGGCGATCGGGCGAAGTCTTTGGAATTTCGGAAAATGCTGACAACGCTTCAGAAAAAATATGCGCCGGATGTTACGGTTGAGCATGCTATGCTTTTGGATTCTATAGTGTTTGCCGATGTTTTTCGTACATATGATGTGCCGGCGATCGTGTCTATTCCCATGACCATGCAGAAAATGGCGGATTGCCTTATTCATGTGGGTGGAGGCATGATCAATTGCGAGGATGAAGCCTATACGGCGGCAGCGCTTGGCTGTGTGATGGGAATTATGCGCCATCCCATGCACGGAAATTTACCCAACGGCGAGCCGGATTTGTCATTTCCGGCTTTACATCGGAATTTGAAAACAAAAATTACTGAAATTACAAGAAGTGTTCGCTGGCATAGGATGGCGCCGGCGTTTGGCAACATAAAAAGCGAGGTTCGTATCAGCGATATCCGGCTCACAGATTATTGGAAGCTTGAGTCGCAGCATGCAGAAATCGAAAAATGGTGGGGCTACAAGGATGGCGATCGGATAGAAAAAACAGCCCCCTCAGCTATTTCACGTTGTATGCCGCTGCCAAAGGTCAAACCGAATCAAAACGGCTTGATTCCCTATGTGGTATCCTCAAAAAATCCCAACGGCATTATTTCAATTGCAGCAATGGGAAGAACGCTCGGGAGAGAATACGGTATCCCCAAATGTGAAATTGAAATAGATGGAGGGGACAGTAAAATTTTCGGAATTTTCGGAGAATATGAGAAACTGATTATCCAGACAAAATTTACAGAGGGCAAGGTTTTTGCTCAGGATATTGCGGCGAATGAGGCAATGGATATTACGGAGCAGGTTGAATTTGCGGAAAATAAAATCATTATAGACGGTAAGACGATACAGGTTATCGGAACGCTGTGCAATGAAGCAGGGGATACCTCCGAACCGGGCATGGTCTTAAAAATAATGCAGTAGGAAAGCAGGAGATTAAATTGAACGATAAAATTGAAATGCCGTATATTTTTTCTGACAATATGGTTTTGCAGCGCGGCAAAAGGATTCCGGTCTGGGGAAAGAGCGATCAAGATGTAGAAATCATCTTTGATGGAAAAAGCTATAGCGGAAAGAGCAAGGATGGTTGCTTTAAGCTATATCTGGACAGCCATGCTGCGGCGTCAAATTTAGAAATGCAGATTAAGAGCGGAGATGAAATCATCACCTACAGTAATATTTCGGTAGGCGAGGTATGGATTGCTGGCGGTCAGTCCAATATGGAGTGGCTGCTTGAAAACAGCACTGATGGCTGTTTTGATATGCAGTTTGCGGATTTCGGAAGCAATATCCGATATTTTGCGGCGCCGCATTTTGATTCTGAGAAGAATCGGGATGTGAACAAAAATGATCGGCTTGGATGGTGTGAAGCGTTGTTAGATAGCGGAAAAATAAGCGCTTGCGCTTATTATTTTGCACAAAGACTTTATTCAAAGTTAGGGGTACCGATCGGAATTATTGATTGTAATCTGGGCGCAACCAGCATTTTACACTGGATTCCGGAAGAATATCTTGATGACGAAAAATATACACCTTATGTCAGAGGCTATCGGGAATTTCTTGACGGAAAAAGGATTTCGGAAAATAATAAAATTATGGGTTCGGCAATTGAAGTTCCGTATGGAGCTTGCTTTGAAAATCATGTACGGAATATTTGTCCGTATGCTGCAATGGGCGTGATATGGTACCAGGGTGAGGCTGACGCGGCAGGCAGAGAGTCTGCAAAGCTGTACACCCATGCATTTGAAACCTTAGTCCGTTCGTGGAGAGAACAGCTGGAAAATAGCGAGCTTAGGTTTATTTCTGTGCTGCTTGCAGGATATGGCGGCGAATGGATGGGCGGAAGTGAATCAAAAGCATGGGCATATATGCGTGATGCTCAGATTCAAGCCTGTGAAAATACGCACACGTATTATGTCAGTGCCGTGGATCGCGGAGGGGTGGACAACATTCATCCGGAAGAAAAAATGATTGTCGGTCAAAGGCTTGCCGGCTGTGCTTTAAATAAGATATATGGCATGGACATAAAGTGGAAATGCCCGAAGATGAGCAAAATTTTAATTGAAGATGGAATTTTGAAAATATATTTCAAGCACACATACGGACGGCTGTTTGCAAGCTGTCGGGAGGTATGCGATATTATGGTAAAGGATCGTTTGAAGCTGTGGTATCGGCATCAGACGGTTGTGGCGGAGGATCATCTTGAGGTGAAAGTCGGTAATATAGAAGTAACAAAAGTGAGATTTTGCTATTGCAATAATCCGCAGATACGAATTTACAATAAATATGGTTTACCGGCGGTTCCGTTTGAATATGATTTTGCGAATGTGGGGAAGTGAAAATAATGGAATTTAGAGATCTATATTATACTGAAAATAAGATATTCAATCAATCGCTGGATATTTTTTTGCCGGACCAGACAACGAAAAAGATCCCGATTTTTATTTATCTTCATGGCGGCGGTCTTGAATCGGGCGGCAAGGAGGAAATTCTGCCGGAGCGTTTTATTGAAAAAAATATTGGTGTGGTGTCAATTAATTATCGGTTATATCCGCATGTGCGATACCCGGATTTTGTCTGGGATTGTGCGGCAGGGGTGAAGTGGGTGCTTGACCATATAGGCGAATATACCGAGGTATCGGAAATTTATATGGGCGGTTCTTCCGCAGGAGCCTATATTGCCATGCTGCTTTGCTTTGACAGCAGATATTTTCTGACTTACGGAATTGACATTCGGAAAATATCGGGATTTGTTTTTAATGCGGGTCAAACAACAACGCATTTTAATGTATTGCGTGAGCGCGGTATGGATTCACGGAGGTGTGTAGTGGATGAAGCTGCACCGTTATATCACATCAAAGATTATAACGACCAGCCGCCGATACTCATTTTCTGTGCAGATAATGATATACCGAACCGATATGAACAAACGTTATTGCTGATGGGGACATTAAAACAGATGAATTATCCGGAGGAAAATATACAGTTTAAATATTTAGAGGGACATTGTCACTGCGATTACATAAATGATAATGAGCTGTTTGCGGATGAAATTATTCATTTTATAGAAAAGTAAGATTACAAGGGAGGATGAATTCGATGTCGGAAGTTTTTGAAATTGCAATGATAGCACTGTTTGGTGCATCCTGGCCGATGAATGTGTTAAAATCTATTAAAACAAAATCAACAAAAGGGAAAAGTATTGCGTTTTTGACAATGATTTTTACCGGTTATATTTTCGGAATTATTTCCAAAATCATAGCACCATCTTTTAAATGGTATGTTATGTTCTTTTATGTATTAAATTTGATTATGGTAGGTACCGATATTGTTTTGTATATTATTAATTATAGACGAGAACGAAAACAGCATGAGTAAAAGCATAAGGAATCAATCAGATTATAAAACAGGCAAGTACATGTGTACTTGCCTGACTTAGATATTTATTTTAACAAAGCATAGACTTCGTTCCTCAATTGATGATCAATATCAAACAATCCGCGAATGGCAGCGGTTCGGGTTTTGGCACTGCGTGACTTGATTCCGCGCGCGGTCATGCAGCTATGTTCGCCCTCAATAATGACAATCACATCCTCTGTGTTGCACACCTTTTGCATAATCTCGGCAATATCGGAACCCATGCGTTCTTGCAGCTGCAAGCGCTTTGCGACCATATCGCAGATTCGCGCAACCTTAGAAAGCCCAATCACTTTTCCGTTCGGGATATAGCCGACATGGCAGCGCATATTGTACATCAGCGCAAGATGATGCTCGCAGTAGCTGAAAACCTCAATATCTTTAATCAGTACCAGATCGTTGGAATGTACGTCCTCAAAGCATTTGTTAAACATTGCTGCGATTTCGTCGTTTGTATAGCGCATACCCTCAAAGATTTCATCATACATTCGCGCCACACGGTCGGGAGTTTCCAGTAATCCCGGACGCTCCGGATCATCGCCGATCGCTTCAATGAGCATGCGAACCGCACTTTTTATTTTTTCATGATCAAATTCTTTTTTCATGTTCATTCCTCATTCTTTTCCATCATACACCGCGTTTTTCGGGATCCCAGATGATTTTGTGAATCTGGAGCTGAAAAACCACGTCCTTTAATTCCGGTTCATTCAGAATCAAATCAATCAGCTTGTCCGGCGGATAATCTCCGAATACGACACCGGCATAGATATGCGGCTTTTCTGTGGGATAAAGCTTGTTCAGACGCGCGGTGATTTGAATCAGTTTTTTGGCGTCCTGTTCTGATCCGACCACAAATTTCACAACATCCGACGGACGCAGAACCTCAAAATTATGCCAAAGCATTTTTTCTTCCATACCACTGGAGGGCAGCTTATAGTCAATTGTAAAGAAAATCTGCTCCGGATGCTTTACTCGGCTTAAAAATTCCTCGGTATCAACCGCGCCGTTCGTTTCAATATTGACTTCACATCCTGCGTCTGTGAGCAGATCGCATAACAATGCCGATTCCCGATGTAGTAGCGGTTCGCCGCCGGTCAGCGTGATTCTCCCATAGCGTTTATTGACTTTTTCAAAAACTTCTTCCGGAGTCATTTCCGTGTAATGACAAGGCTCCTCCTCACCGAAAAGGGCATACAGCGTATCGCAGTAGGTGCAGCGCAGATTGCAGCCGGCAAGGCGGATAAAGGATACCGCTTTCCCGGAACGCAGCCCCTCGCCGTCAATGCTGTCAAATATTTCAACAATCTTCATCACACGTCGTCCCTCTCATAAGTCGCGATATTATCCGTGCTTTCCTGAACATCTACTCTGTAACAATACGGAGCCAGCTCGCGGCAGATATATTCCGCAAGATTTTCGGCGGTAGGGTTAAAATCCACCACATCATTGATAATCTTGTGATCGAATTTATCCAGAATCTTTCTTTTAATATGCGTAAAATCCATGACCATCCCGTTACTGTCCAAGGTTTCGCTTTTTAAATATACATCTACAATCCAGTTATGACCGTGTAAATTCGTGCATTTGGATTCATAGTCGAGTGACAGCTTATGTGCTGCGCTGATTTCAAGACGTTTTTTTACTTTGTACATTGCTTTTTGCTCTCCATATATTCTTCATAGCCTCTGCGCCGTAATGTGCAGGCAGGGCAGTGACCGCAGCCTTCGCCCATGATTCCGTTATAACAGGTCAGTGTTTCGTTATAGATTAAGTCCAACACGCCCAATTGATCTGCCATTGCCCACGTCTGCGCTTTATTAATCCACATCATCGGCGTATGGATACAGAAATTATATTCCATCGCGAGATTCAGCGTTACATTTAGGGATTTAATAAAAATGTCGCGGCAATCCGGGTAGCCGGAAAAGTCCGTTTCACACACGCCGGTTACAAGATCGGTGATACCATGCGTTTTTGCATAAATGGCTGCATAGCTGAGGAACAGCAAATTGCGCCCCTCGACAAAGGTGTTGGGCGGTGCGCCCTCGGGTTTTGTTTCCTCCACTTCAATATCCGAACGCGTGAGGGAATTGGCACTGAGCTGATTGATGATCGGCGTTGGAATGACTTCATAAGGAACACCGGCTTTTTCAGCGATTTTTTTAGCACAATCCAACTCTAACTTGTGCCGCTGTCCATAGTCAAAGCCGATCGCGCTGACATTCTCTTTTCCGAAACAGTCAATCGCCCAGAAAAGACAGGTTGTGCTATCTTGACCGCCGCTTAATACGACTAATGCCTTTTTATTGATTTTCATAATGATACACTCCTAAATCTTTTAAATATTGATTTGATTTAACGCGGAGAACAACCGTTCTTCGGCAATTTTTTCATATTTGGTTCCTTTTCTTCCGTAATTGGCGAAAGGATAGATCGAAATTCCGCCGCGCGGAGTGAAAATGCCGCGCACCTCCAGGTACTTCGGATCCATCAATTTGACAAGGTCTTTCATAATAATATTAATGCAGTCCTCGTGAAAGTCCCCCTGATTTCGGAAGCTGAACAGATATAGCTTTAAGGCTTTCGATTCCACCATCCGAACATCCGGAATATAGTTAATCATGATTTTTGCAAAGTCCGGCTGCCCCGTAATCGGGCAAAGAGAGGTAAATTCCGGACAATGAAACGTTACCATATAATCGTTATCGGGATGCTTATTCACAAAGGTTTCCAGTACCTCCGGCGCATAGTGATCCGAATATACGGTTTTTTTATTTCCCAAAAGAGAAAGTCCCTCTTTTTCTTGTTCATTTCTTGGCATATAAAATCAATCCTTTCTGTATGGGGATAGCTGATAATGATAAAACAAACTTGCGGAGGGGAAATATCATCTGTTTTTCATTTTATTACGGCTCAGACATCCGCTACGTTGCGCGGAACTCGCCTTCATAAAATGAAAAACAGATGATATTTCCCTACGGGAGATTCGAATAGATCATGACCGATCTGTTATTCCATCAGCCATTTCATTTTTTGTTGGGTAGCGTGCTTCATGATTCTTTCAAGCTCATCCCGATTTTCGGCGGCAACGGCATTCTTGATTTTTTCTAAGCTGTTTTGCATTTCGGAAATCCGATCCACCAATGCGTCCTTGTTTTCGCAGAATAATTCGCTCCACATTTCGGCATTAATCACCGCAACACGCGTACAGTCGCGCAGGCTGCCGGCACTGAAATGGGTGGAACGCTCAATCATGGGGTTATCGCACAAGGCAACGGCAACAACATGCATCAGCTGACTGGTGTAGGCAATAATCGCGTCATGCTCGTCCGGCGTTGTTGTCATGACGGTGGTGCAGCCGATATATTCTGCCAATTCCCGAATCAAGGCAATGCTTTCAGGCTTGTTGCGTTCGGTGGGGGTGATCAGAAAAGACGCGCGATTAAACAGCGTATCGGTGGAGCTTTGATAACCGCCGACCTCACGCCCTGCCATAGGATGCGCACCGACAAAATCCACATCCTCCGGCAAAATCTTTTCAAGCTCGCGCACTATGTATCCCTTAACGCCCGAAACATCGGTAATAACCGCTCCGCTTTTAATATGGTTTAAATTATTTTTTACAAATTCAACGTTTAACTCCGGATACAGGCAGAGAATAATCAGATCAGCATCCTCAAATACAACGGCAGGATCGGAAGAACCCTCGTCAATTGCACCGTCATGTTTTGCCAGCAGCAGCGTTTCTGCTGTTCTGTTGTAGGCGGAGATGGTACAGTTATGAAATCCCCTCAGCCGTCTTGCAATTGAGCCGCCGATCAGTCCTAAGCCTATAATTGCTACTTTCATTATCGTTACCTCCAGAAACCTCGCTCCTGACAAGTTCCGTCTTGCCGGAAGTCATACTTCTCTATATTATATCACAAAAAAATCAAAAAGTGAAGTCTTTTATGAAATATTTCGACCGAATCGGTGAATTTACAATAAAATCAGACTTTCCCAACATTATAATATGGCAATCATTAAAAAATACGAATATTTGTTTGACAAACAAGTGAATTTATGATATGATAGGATTTAAGTAATGATAAAGTGTGATTGTTGGGATGAAAATTCCTGTGCTTGATTTAACGGATGATACTGCCCGGAGATTGGAGGAGGACAGAGTGGCAAGGATTACGGAAAAAGATTATGAAATTATGGATTTTATACACGACAGCATTACCGAGAAAGGTTTTCCGCCAACGGTGCGTGAAATATGCGAGGCGGTGGGATTGGCGTCTACGGCTACGGTACATGCGAGATTGCGGAAACTGGAGAATGAGGGATATATCGTACATGAGTCGTCCAAGAACCGTTCCATGCGGCTGGTAAAATATAAGCCGACCTCCGAGCCGGAATCGGATAAATATCTGGAGGTGCCGATGTACGGCAAGGTTACGGCAGGAATCCCGATTACGGCGATTCAGGATAATACCGAAACTTTTCCGCTGCCGATGCAGTTTGTCGGGAATAAAAATATTTTTATGCTTCGGGTCAGCGGAGAATCCATGATTAATGCTGCGATTCTGGACGGGGATTATATTATCGTGGAAGAACAGCCTACCGCGGAGAACGGTGATATTGTGGTTGCTCTGGTGAATGAGGAGGAGGCTACGGTCAAGACCTTTTATAAGGAAAATGGTCATTTTCGTTTGCAGCCGGAAAACGACCACATGGATCCGATTATCGTGAACGAGGTATCAATTATCGGAAAGGTTGTCGGCGTATTCAGAAGACTGTAATTTGCCGATAGCCAAAGCTTTCATCTGTCGTTTTTTTAGTACATTTGATGTATATGTCTGAAAGACCTTGACAAAAATCGTAATTGGTTATAGAATAGAAGTATCTACTGAGGTAATGATAAACAGCCGGAGGGGAAATATCATCTGTTTTTCATTCCATGAAGGCGAGTTCCACGCAACGTAGCGGATGTCTGAGCCGTAATAGAATGAAAAACAGATGATATTTCAAAACATTCGGATTTTGAGATTTTACAATTACCTATATAAATATCTATCGAACGAAAGGAATGATATGAGTGGGAATGACATTAACGGAAAAAATACTTTCGGCTCATCTTGTTGAGGGTGAAATGGTAAAGGGTTCGGAAATCGGAATCCGTATTGACCAGACGCTTACGCAGGATGCTACCGGAACAATGGCATATCTTGAATTTGAGGCGATGGGCGTACCCAGAGTAAAGACGGAGAAGTCCGTAGCATATATTGACCATAATACTTTACAGAGCGGTTTTGAAAATGCTGACGATCATCGTTTTATCGGCAGTGTATGTAAAAAGCACGGGATTTATTTCTCGCGTCCGGGTAACGGAATTTGCCATCAGGTACACCTGGAGCGTTTCGGGATTCCGGGCAAGACTCTGATCGGTTCCGATTCACACACACCGACCGGCGGCGGAATCGGTATGATTGCAATCGGTGCAGGCGGAATGGATGTAGCGGTTGCTATGGGCGGCGGCACATACTATATCACATGCCCGAAAGTGGTTAAGGTCAATCTAACCGGAAAATTACAGCCGTGGGTTGCGGCAAAAGATGTAATTCTTGAAGTGTTAAGACGTCTTTCGGTAAAAGGCGGCGTGGGAAAGGTCATCGAATACTGCGGCGAGGGCGTTAAAACGCTTTCCGTTCCGGAGCGTGCAACCATTACCAACATGGGCGCTGAATTGGGTGCGACAACTTCAATTTTTCCATCCGATGAAATTACCCTGCAATTCCTGAAAGCACAGGGCAGAGAAGAAGTATGGACTCCGTTGGCGGCAGACGCAGACGCGGAATATGATGAGGTTGTGGATATTGATTTAAGTAAATTGGTTCCGCTGGCAGCATGTCCTCATTCGCCGGATAACGTAAAGTCCTGCGAGGAAATCGGGCCGATGAAAATAGATCAGGTCTGCATCGGTTCTTGTACCAACTCGTCACTGTTGGATATGTTAAAGGTTGCTTATATTTTAAAGGGAAAAACCGTACATCCGGACGTTTCTCTTTCCATTGCCCCGGGTTCAAAGCAGGTATTGAACATGCTGGCAGAGAACGGCGCATTGGCAATCATGATTGACGCCGGCGCAAGAATCCTGGAAAGCGCATGCGGCCCTTGTATCGGTATGGGACAGTCCCCGAATTCAAAGGGAATTTCGCTGAGAACCTTTAACAGAAACTTTGAGGGACGTTCCGGCACAAAGGACGGACAGATTTATCTGGTATCTCCGGAACTGGCGGCAGCATCTGCAATTACGGGTGTTCTGACCGATCCGAGAACTTTGGGGGAAATGCCGGAGTTCAAGCTGCCGGAGAAGTTTACGATCAATGATAATATGATTGTTCCTCCGGTTGCGGCAGAGGATATGGATAGTGTTGAGGTATTGAGAGGCCCGAACATTAAGCCGTTCCCGGTTTCCGAACCGATGGCAAAGGATATTGACGCAAAATGCTCGCTGAAGGTGGGCGATAATATTACGACGGATCATATCATGCCGGCAGGAGCAAAGATTTTACCGCTTCGTTCAAATATTCCGAAGATTTCACAGTTCTGTTTCGCGGTATGTGACGAAAGCTTCCATGACAGAGCGTTGGAAATGGGGAAGAGCGTAATCATCGGCGGCTCCAATTACGGACAGGGATCGTCCAGAGAGCATGCGGCGTTAGCTCCGTTGTATCTGGGGGTTAAGGCGGTTATCGTAAAGAGCTTTGCCCGGATTCATATGGCAAACTTGATTAATGCCGGAATTGTTCCGCTGACATTCGAAAATGAGGCGGATTATGATCGGATTGATCAGATGGATGAAATTAAAATTGAAAACATTGCCGATCAGATTAAGAACGGTTCAGTGATTCGTTGCACCAACGTCACGAAGGGATTTGATTTTAACGTAATCGGAGATTTTTCACAAAGACAAAAAGAGATGCTTTATGCCGGCGGCTTGCTGAATTACACCAAGCAGAACGCATAAGGATGAATATCACAAAAAAGCGATGGACTTTTTAGTTCATCGCTTTTTTTTATATCATTTTTCAACGGATTTTCGCATAAAACCGATAGCTGCGGTGCAATATTGATTTTTCAAACAATCGTTATTTTTCAATATTTCCTATAAAATAGGGTAATTTTTTTCTGATGGAGTAGCGAATAAATGAAGAGATCGGGGAAATGCATTGACACGAAATCCCGATAATGCTACACTGACACTAACGACGATACAGGCAAAGGAGGATGTATATGGTGCTGAAAAAATGCGGCAGAATCCTGGCGGCTATTTTGGCAGCGGCAATGCTGCCGATGCAGTTTGCGGGGGTGAGTGCCGAGGAAAGCAATACGGTGAAGCTGACAGCATGTGCGGATACTTATGTTGAGGGAGGTAAAGCCGGGCAGGATACCAATTACGGTTCGGAAGAGGTTTTACTGGCAAAGCGTCAGATGAAAAATGTTCTGGATAATAAGAATGACCGTGCAGCGTATATAAAGTTTGACTTGTCGGAGCTGACGGAGCTTACCGCAAATGAAATAGCCGGTGCGAGTGTTTCGCTCAGTAATGTTGATTCGGCGGATTGCAGTGCCAGTGTTTGGGCGACGGATTGGGCGCAATGGGAGGAGGATACCTTAACGGCGAGTACCGTAAATCTTTCCGATTACAGTGAGATGGAGGCTCAATATACCTTAATTTCCGACATTACGGCGAAAGCCAATCAAACGACGGATGTGGATGTCAGCGATTATCTTTCCAATTTATTAAAGGATGGGAAGAATGTTTTTACAATCGTTATTACCGGCGAAACCAAATCTTCAATGATTGCACGTCAGCAATTGAAGCTTGCCAGCCGGGAAACAACATTGGGCGCAAAATACAAACCAACGCTCACAATTTCAAAAAAAGTAGCAGAGCCGCGAACCGATTATGACGCGGTAGAGGATGGTTATGTCAGTGAGCAGGAGCCGGACAAATGTTTCGGCAAAGCGGAGGAAGTCCTTCTCGGAGATGGCAATATCGGGATTTTTAAGTTTGATATTACCGAACCGAAGATTTCAACACTGAAATCGGCAAAGGTGTCGTTCTTTGTACAAAAATCCGGCGTGACTTTGCCGATAAAGATTTATAAAACGGAAAATGACTGGAGCTGTGACACCGTTACCTATAATTCTATGCCGCAAAAAGGCGAGCTGTGCACACAAACGGAGCTGACAGGCGGCACAAGGAGCGAAGCGGATGTTACCCGTGCGGTAGCGGAGGCAATCGGAAACGGAGAAACGAGCATTTCCTTTATCGTAGAGTCCGACAATGCAGGTGCGATTGCATCTACTTTCTCCAATTCCAATCGTCCGAGATTGCAGTTTGAGGAACAGAATGTGATTGCCAATCCGGATCAGAAAAACACTTTCATTCGGTTTTCGGAAACCGCCTATGTTCGTCCGGATGATCGGGATACGAATTATGGCGGCTCCATTGCACTGAAAACAGGGATGCGGCAGGGACTTTTAAAGGTTAATATTGAGTCCGTTGCCGATACGGATTTTAATAAAGCGATTTTATCCCTGTTCACTTCAGCAGCCGAAACCCCAAGCGCGGTGACGGAAATTGAAGCCTATGCGATGGATCCATCCTGGTCGCAGGATACGGTAACATATAACAATATGCAGCAAAGAGGGAATCTGATCGGGCGATTCACAACGCAGCAGGGAACCTGGTCGCGGTTGGATATTACGGATTTTGTGCAAACGGAGACGGCAAAAGGGGTAAGTGAAATATCGTTATTGCTGATTCAAATTGCCAACCCCGGAAGACAGATGATGATTAGCGATACCAATGCCGAAACCAATGCATCGGTACTCAATATTTATTATCCGGCAAATGAAGAAAATAAGGTGACTTTGGCAAACGGAAACACCGGAGCATGGCAGATGTCACAAGCAAAGCAGAGCCAAGAGGAGTTTTCGTTGGAAGAAGACGGAGTGTATGCTTTATCTCCGGATTATACCAAGATAATTGAAAATCTGGGCGCAGATAATTGGTCGGATTATAAATTCTTGCTGAAAGCGCGTATTACGGCAGATGTCAATACAACGGCTGAATTGGGTTTACCGCAGGATAGCAGCGCCAATACACGGTTATTCCGCATCCAAAGTACGGAGGATGCGGTGAGGGTTTATACCAATACGACCATAAGCGGAAAGAATCAGCCGGATACGGTATTCGAAAACGATTTCAAGCTGACCGATCAGATTCTTTGCGAAGCAGTGATTGAGGGAAATCGGATTGATTACTACATCAACGGTACTGCGGCAGGAAGTACGGAGTTTCAAGACGGACTTCCGGCAACGGCGAATCGGGTTGGACTGTATGGTTTCGGCGGAAAGGTGAAATTTTCGGGTACGGAGCTGTTGGGCTTTAGCCATTATAGCGGAAACAGAAGCTTTTATGCAGAAACCGAATCGCTTTCACCGATTGATTCAATGGAAAGTGTAAAGCTTGATTTTACAACGGAAATAACAAAAGAGGCTTTTGCCGATTGTATCAGTATCAACGGCGAGAGAGTGGACAGCGGCAGGATTTCGGTTGTTGAGGACGGAAAAACGCTGTCAATTGCTCCGCCGCCGGAGGGGTTTGAAGCTCATTCGAATTATACGCTTTACATAGACGCGCAAAATGCAAGCGATTTATGGGGCGAAAACATCGCGGTTCCATATCTTTCAATGTCCTTCTCCGTCACCGGATGGGATTGCTCTGCTGTGGCTTTGCAGGGAACAAGAGGGCAGGACTCAGCGCAGGCAGAGGTGCGAATCAAGAATAAAACAGGGCAGAATCGAACCGTAAGTATTTTATTGGTTCATGCCATAGGAAGTGAAAGCGCCTATATGTTCGGAGAAAAGGCGATTAAGAAAGTGGAGGTTGCGGCAGGAGATGAGCTTCGTGAAAGCATAACGCTGACCGGGCTATCGGACGGAGGATTTATGAAACTGTTTGTTTATGACAGCGATACCTACGAGCCGATTTTGAGAATCCCGTATACCTATTAAAATGCCGCAGGCAGGTGGCAGAATGGAGTCATATATGAAAATAAAAGCGATGGCGCTTCTGTCAGTTTTATTATTGGCGCTCCCGGCATCCGCTGCTGAAGTGGATGTCAGCGACAGCAGTATCAGCATAAAACTGAACGGAAGCAGCAGTGAAAAAGAGATTTCGGTTTATATTAATGATAAGAATGGTGAACCGATTTATGCCGATTCCCGTATTTTTGAAACGGATTGGGCATTTGACTGTCTGGTTTCACCGGATATTGAAAACGGCGAGTATACTTATCTGGTGCGAACTAAGGAAAATATTATTGAAAGCGGAAAGCTGACGCTGAGTAATCAGCAGGCATACCAAACCTTTATGGAGGCGGTTGCCGCGGCAGGGTCGGCACAGGACGTCAGAGCGGCATTAAACAGCTTTGATCCGGCGCTGAATATGAAGCTTTACGATCAAGCCGACAAGGAGATTTTAGCGCAGTATATTTATGGAGAAAAAATAAGCGGCAATTTGCCGCAAAGTACAGGCGAATGGAATCAGCTGCTGAAAAGACTGACGATTTTAACGGCAATCCGCCAGAGTCAGAACGATTTGGTTCAAGAGGGAAAGCTGACATATATGGGGCTTCTCGGCGTACCGAGTGACGTGCTTGCATTATATGACGGGCTGAACACAACGGGCATAACGCATGTAAACAGCAATATGTTAGGTAAGGTGTTTCAGGATTGCGATGATGCGGCGGATTGGTTTAAAAAACTGGTTTATACCAATCACATTACCGGTTCCGATATTACGATTGACGAAGCTAAGACGTTCTTTCAGCAACATGCGGCGTATCTGGGAATATCGGCGTCGAACGTATCCAATGATGTCATTCGTGCATTGTTAAAATCAAGTGTGGCAACCCCGGAGGAATTAAAGACCGCATATGAAAAGGCAACGTCGGGCAATAAAAGCAACACCGGCCTGACCGGCGGCGGTTGCGGCGGCAGCGGAAAAGGCAATTGTGCTTGGCGTGAGCGAAGATTATTTCGGTGTCGGAGAATATATTTCAAGACAGGATATGGCGGTTATTGCTTTTCGTGCTTTAAGATTGGATAGCGTCAGATTGGATTCCGATATTGACGATATTACATTTACGGACGGCGATACGATTGCCGAATATGCGCAGACTGCGGTCAAGGTTCTGAAAAAGAATAATCTTCTCAGCGGCTATCCCGATGGGAGCTTTGCCCCGAAAGGGAGCGTTACAAGAGCGGAAACCGCACAGATTCTGTATAATATTCTGAAATTAAAGAATGAAATATAGAGAATAAATTTTCGATAGAAATAAACGCCGCCGATGGCGGCAGGACGGAGGTTTCAATGAAAAAGCTACTGATCTTGTTCATAGTCTGTATGGTGGTCTTGGCAGGAACCGCACAAGCCGCAGAGCTTGAACAAACCAAAGATAAGCTTACTGCTTTTGGTTTAATTGATCAGGATTTTAATGAGGAGAACCCAATTACAAGAGCGGAATTTGCGGACATCATAGCGCGATTTTTCCTGAATGATCCGTATGATTACGGCAGTGAAAATACGTTTCGCGATGTTCCGCAGGGTCACGAGCTGGCTTCAAGCATTAATAAAGCGGCGGCTTATGGGATTATGGGCGGCGTAGGCTCCGGCATGTTTGCTCCGGAGGATGAAATCAGCAGCGAGCAGATGCAGGTGGCGTTGGTTCGGGTGCTGGGTTATAACATGAAGGCTGAAATGAAAGGCGGCTATCGGGACGGATATGCGCAGGTTGCGGCGGATTTGAGGCTGACATCAGGCATATCCGCGTCAACCTCAAATGCGGCAGCCGCGCTGATCATGGTAAATAACGCGCTTGATATTTATGTAACCGAGGAAAACCTGTCCACAAATGAAGTGACGGTTTCAACGGCTAAGACGCTGATGAACAGTGCGTTACATATTTATAAGGAAAGCGGCGTGCTGAACGGTGCCGGTATGAAAGCGATTGATGAAAAATATCAGAATAACAGCGACAGCGTTGTAGTCGGAGAACGGCGCATGGACGCAAAGAAAATCAGCGATTATTCTGATCTGGTCGGAAGATTTGTTGACGCTTATTATCATTCGGATGATTCGGACGAGGCGAGTATCGTTTGGTGCGGCGTCAGAAAAACGACTGAAAAAAACGTGAATCTTCGGGATATGGTTAAGATCGAAGACAATATTGTAACCTATTATGAGGTTGCCGCAGACGGAAAGAAAACCAAAAAGACGCTGCGCCTTGCGGAGCTGCCGTATGTGATTTACAATAACCGCCCCGAAACGTCAATCCCGGCTTACGGAGATAACGGAAGTATCACCTTTATTGATACGGGAAGCGGCTATGATGTGGTTGAGATCAAGGACTACGTTACCTATGTTGTGGAAAATGCAAGCGAAACCCAGAATACAATTTCGACCAAGCTGGATTCCGGAGCATTTAAACTGGACGATTATGAATATGTCAATATCATCAACAGCGATAAAACGTCTTTAGCTTTAAAAAAGCTTGTAACGGATGATATTATCAGTGTGTTGATTTCGCTTGATCACAGCAGTATCGAGATTATCAAGAGCGAGGGAACTCTATCGGGAAAGATTGAGAAGATTGATTTTAACGATAAGGAAATCACGATCGGAGATACGGTTTATCCGTTTACGGCACAATTTAAGACAAAACTGGAGATATACAGTCTTTCGGCATTGTACGCTTACAGCGGAAACTTCAAAACGGATGTTATGGGAAATGTGGCGTATTTTGATATGAATGCGGACGGAAGCCGGCGGATCGGTTATCTGATTAAAATGTATCTCAACGATGAAGAGGATGATACCAGACCGACGGTGCGAATTTTGAATGATACCGGGGACATTAAAGACTTGCGTATGCGCGTTAAGGACGATCAGATTGTGGTGGATGGCGAAAAGGTTTCCGCAGCTGATTTTAAAAATCGTCATACCTCGTCCTCCGGCGTGTTTGATGGCTTGATTATCACTTATGTGCAAAATTCCAAAGGCGAAGTCGTTGATCTGGAGTGTGCGGCACAAAGCCCGCGAAACGGTCTGTACCAATTTGCATCTGTTACCGAAGCGCGTTACAGACGTTCGGCGCTCTCATTCTATAACGATGTTATCATAAAGGACAAAGCGGTGATTTTCCATGTTCCGCAGGAAGAATCCTACAAAGGGGACAGCCGCTGTTATGCACTGCTGACAACAGGTTCCTTTAATGATAATTCAAAATATAAGAATATTAAATTCTATGCTTTAGAGGAGGACACCTTAACGGCTGACGCGGTGGTTTGCGAATGGAGTATCGAGGGTGACAGCGCGAATGCTTATCCGATGCTGATCGGCGATATCAGCTATGGAATTAATGAGGATAATGAGGAAGTGGAGTTTGTATCCGGAGAAATGTACAGCGGAACATTCAGCGTGCAGTCAATGCCGGGAGAAACCTTGCAAAAAACCACCCAATCTATCAAGGGTACGATTGAAGAAACGGCGGTCAGCAAGGGCGATATTGTACTTTGCAATTCAAACTTTTTCGGCAGTGCATCTGCCGCAAAGCTGATTTATGACTGCTCCGAGGATGTGTATTATCAGGATAATCCGTATATGTTAAATGATTATCAGCTGACATATGCATTGGGTACGGTGGAGCAGCGTGATGGGAAAACTGTCAAGCTCAAGCTGGCAAATTCGTCAAAATATCAGTATTACAATATCAGTACCGATAAGATTTATACGATTAATGAAGCCGGAAGTGCAAAGCCTTATATTGAAAAAGGAACAATCAATGACATCCGAACGGTACAAAGCTACGGTGCGGACGCGTCAAGAGTGTTTATCCATGCAAGCTATAATCAGCCGGTGTTTATTGTGATTTATAACCGATAAAAGAGAGGAGGACGAGAGTTTGAGAACATTCAAAAAAAGCGGTATGGCATTTTTCCTGATTGCGGCAATGCTTTTCGCTATTTTGCCGCAGAGCTTGGCGGCAGAGAAGCTGCTTGTCAAAGTGGATGGCTCAGTGATAGAGTGCGCAGAGCCGTTTGAAGCGGATAACGGAACGATGATGGTTCCGGTTCGGGCGGTTTCTGAGGCATTGGAAGCAAAAGTGGAATGGACGGCAGGAATCAATATGATTAAGCTGACCGGAAGTAAAAAAAGCTGTACAATGGTTCTGGGAAACCCTGCGGCGAGCGTAGACGGCAGCATTGTTGAGATGGGCAGTGCACCGCAGCTTTCCGACGCAACATCTTTTGTTCCGGCAGACATTATAAAAACGGTATGCGATGTTGACTATAGCTATAATGCGGTTCTTGCCGAGGTCAGCTTCATGAGTCAGGAATACAGTGCGTCTCTGAAGCAGGATGAAAAGAATGCAACCGTCTATTTAAAAGCGATTGCAGACGCAACGGTTGAGGGCGGTGCAAGCGCCGAACAGAATAAGGGAACGAGTGATTCTCTGGCGTGTAAATACACCACCGCCAACGATTCACAAACAACCGACCGAAGCGCATACATCAAGTTTGATGTCAGCAGTATTCAAAATTGGGATTTCGGAAAAAGTGGTGGCGTGACCTTTTCCATTTATGTTTCACAGACGGAGTTAAGCTCACGAACTGCCAATATCTACATCTATGACACCAGCTCCGATTGGGAGGAAACTGAAATTACCAATGCAAATCGTCCGGCGCGCGGAGAGCTGCTCGGAATTGCACAGGCAAAGCACGGCGCTGTTATGACGATGGATATTACGGAGTATGTACAGAATAAGGTCAAGGCAGGGCAAAAGATTTTTTCACTCCTTTTGGAGGGAGATGAAACCGCTGCGCCGTTCCAGGTAGTTATGGTATCGCGCGAAAATACAAAATCACAGCCGCAGCTGCAATTTACATACGGTACAATGACCTATCCGACGACTGAGGGATTCGGAAAAGGCATTGACCCGAATGAATGGGCGCAGAAGATGATTGCCGAGTCCAAGGCGGTGCGGTATCAGGATATTAAAGATACCTTGCATGAAAAGCCAAAGCCCTCCAACCGCGCGATTAAGGCAACGGAAACCGCTATGGCACAGGCAGGAGTATATCGGAATGTCAACGCAAAGGATTCGCTATCCTGCAAATTCGTTACGCCCAGTGCGGATAATACAAGACGCGGATTTATTAAGTTTGATTTGTCGGAATTAAACGGCGAGCCGGTAAGCGGCGCAACCTTCAGAGTCTATGCTACGGCGATGGAAAATAACAATCTGCGTTATGAGGTGTTTGTAAAATCGGTCGAGAACAACGATTGGAAGAGTGATACGCTGACTTGGGCGAATCAGCCGAAGTATTCGGATACGGTCGGAAAGCTTGCCATTGCAGGAACGAATAAGTGGTACGAATGTGACGTTACGAATTTTATTAATGAACAGATTGCCAATGGGGCAACGGAGGTTTCTTTCGGATTGGAGGATCACGGCGGAAGAAACACGATTTTTGCGGCGGCAAACAACGCAAGCAATGTACCGCAGCTTTCCATTTCGGCAACTCCGGAGCAAAACGTTCATCCGGAGGATTGGTCTTTAACCGCAAAGGTATGCAGTCCGCTGACAACGCTGCAAGCGTCCTCGCCGGTAGTCTTTCAGGATACGCCGACGCGTACAATTGATACGCTTTCCGGCTACAATGCAGTGGAAGAAGCGCCGGCAAGATGTCCCGAATACGGAGGACTTTTAGACCGAACCGCCGAGGCAACGGGATATTTCCATACCAAGCAAATCGGAGATCGGTGGTGGATTGTCGATCCGCACGGACATCTGATGATCTTCATGGGTGTGGATTCGGTGGACATTAATAATCTGGGCGACTATGTACAGAAAAACTACAGTACTTATGAAAAATGGGCGAAGGAAGGCGTAGATGATCTGAGAAGCTGGGGCTTTAATGTCGGTAACGCATGGCAGGATCTGGCGACGTATCTGCCGCCGGTCAAGTTTGCGCAAACCTGGACAGTCGGCTGCATGGGAAACTATGCGCAGAAGGTCACAGGAAGATGGGAATGGCAGCCGGGGCATGTAGGCTTTACGGATAATAACACCATTCCGGTATTTGATCCCGATTTTGTGGATTGGGCAGATTATTTCATGAAAAAGCATACCGATCAGATCAAAGGGGAGGAAAGCATTGTCGGGATTTTCTCCGATAACGAGCTTCCGCATCAAGGCGATATGCTCAAACGCTATCTGACGTTAGACCCCTCGGAGCCGTATGTTGCCTATTCGCATGCAACGGCATGGGAGTGGTTCCGCCAGGCGACCGGAAAGGCAAAGCCGACATTAAATGATATTACGGATGAATTGAATGATGACTGGAACGATTTTATATATGACCGATATTATCAGGTGGTGTACAATGCATTCAGAAAGTACGATCAGGAGCATATGTATCTCGGATTCAGAATGATGGATCAGCGCGAGAATATTTATCAGCGGGGAATCATTCGTGCAACGGGACGTTATGCGGATGTTATGGCGATCAATCTGTACGATCACTGGACGCCGAGAATGGGTATGCTGAATAATTTTTATGAATGGTCCGGCAAGCCGATGTGGGTGACAGAATGGTATGCGCGTTATGTACGCGGCGGCGGAGCCGGCTGGATTGTCGAAAGCGATCAGGATAAGGCGATGTTCTATCAGAATTATACCTTGCGTCTGCTGGAGTCGAAAACTTGTATCGGCTGGAATTATTTCACTTACCAAAGCGGAAGCACAGGCTCTGTTTTGGGAAATAATCCGGACGACCCGACCCAACCGACCGAAACCTTTAAAAAGAGCTTTACGCAGCTCAATCACAATGTTTATAATTTAATAGATTTCTTCGATAAAAGAGATCAGGAAAGTGAGGTAAATCAATGAAATTTGCAAAGAGAGTAGGATGTGCCGTTCTGGCAGGCGTATTGCTGGCGATGTCCGGCTGTACGGCGAAAACAGGAAAGAATGTGGATGTAGACCTTTCAAAGGATGTCAGCTTTCCGCTTTCGGATAAGATGGAATTTTCCTATTGGTGCGTTAATGATGCGACCGGCATTGTCAACAACTACAGTGAGATGCGGATGTATCAGGAGCTTGAAAACCGGACGAATATCAAGCTGAATTTTGAGCATCCGATTTCGACCCAGGTGGAGGAGCAGTTTAACGTTATGATTGCCAGCCAGGAATATCCGGATATTGTGGAGAGAGTTGATTTACTCTATCCGGGCGGCGCAAAGCGTGCTTATCAGGAAAACGTCATTATTGATTTGACGCCGTATCTGGAAAAGTATGCGCCGAATATTACAAAGTTTTTTAACGAGTATCCGCATATTAAGGATGAAGCGCTCATTGACGGAAAGCTGCTGACATTCCCTTGTATCAAGGGTGGAAATATTTTGCGTACCTATCAGGGGTTGGTACTTCGTGCGGATATGCTCAAGAAGTATAACCTTGAAGTACCCGAAACGATTGACGAGTGGCACAGCGTGCTGACGGCTCTGAAAAACAACGGTGTGGAAACTCCGTTGGCGGCAAGCTTTGAGGATTTGTTAAAGCTGCATTTGCCGGGAGCATGGGATGTTGAAAACGATTACTTCTTAGAGAATGGTGAAGTGAAGTACGGTGTGTATGATGATCGCTACAAGGACTTTCTGGCTGAGATGCTCAAATGGAAGCAAGAGGGCTTAATCGACCAGGATATTGTCAGCATCGGAAAAGGCGATAAGACGGTTGATACAAAGATTGCAACCGATAGAACAGGAGCGTTTATCGCATCCATCGGCGGCGGAATCGGCGGTACAATGTCAAAGCTGCAAAAGGATAACCCGGAATTTGATTTGGTTCCGGCGCCATATCCCGTACTCCAAAAGGGAGACACAAGAAAGATTGTACATCGTGACACATCCGTAGGAAATGTTCCGGGCGTATCCATTACAACAGCCTGCAAGAATATTCCGGAGGCGATTGCATTACTGGATTATACTTTCAGCAAAGAGGGACATATGCTTTATAACTTTGGTATCGAGGGCGAGAGCTACGAGATCAAGGACGGCAAGCCGGTATTTACGGATTTAATTATGAACAATCCAGAGGGTAAGACGATGGCTGAAGTCGGCAGATTGTATGCACGAAGCTTTACGATCGGGCCATTCGTTCAGGATACCCGATATGGCGAGCAATTCTACGGTCAGCCCAGACAGCAGGAAGCAGCAAAGCTGTGGGGCGCTGCCGGGGAAAAGGTTGCTAATTATATTGTCCGCGGCGAATTGACGGATGAAGAAGATCGTACCATCACGCCGAAGGTGACGGAAATTTCAACATATGCGCAGGAATGGCTGGCAAAGCTGTTTATGGGCGAGAAGTCACTGGATGATTATGATGAGCTGAAAAAAGGACTGGAGAGCGTAGGAATTAAGGAAGTGCTTTCGATTAAACAGCAGGCATATGACCGATACATTGAACAGTATCCGGAAATGAAAAATCCGCCTGAGGTTGAAGTTGACGAATATTTTTGGAGGGGCGAGGAATAAGTGGCAAGAGTAAAAACAATAACCGGCACGCGTGAAAAACGCGGACTGCGTGAGCAGATTGCGGCGGATTATAAGAAAAATAAATATATCCTGTTTATGGCGATTCCCGTGTTTTTATGGTTTGTGATTTTCTGCTACCTTCCGATATTCGGTATTATCATAGCGTTTAAGGATTATAGTCCGGGACTGGGGATTCTCGCCAGTCCCTGGGCAGGGCTGCGGCATTTTAAAGATTTTCTTGCCAGTACATACACGCTAAGAATCTTTAAAAATACCTTATTGCTGAATCTGTACGGATTGCTTTGGGGATTCCCGGCACCGATTCTGCTGGCGCTTTTGCTGAATGAAGTTCGTCATAAAACCTTTAAGGTAGGTGTTCAGATTCTGAGCTATATGCCTTACTTTATCTCGATGGTGGTTGTATGCGGTATTGTGGTAAATTTCACAGAGCGCGGCGGACTGATCAGCCAAATGGTGGGGTTCTTCAGCGGTGAGAACGTTAATCTGCTGCTTTATCCGAAATATTACCGAAGTATCTATATTGCGTCGGATTTGTGGCAGCAGGTCGGCTGGGGTTCTATTATCTATATGGCAGCGCTTGCCGGAATTGACCCGTCCCTTTATGAGGCGGCAACGATGGACGGTGCAGGCAGATTAAAGCAAACCTGGCATGTGACGATTCCGGGGATTATGCCGACCATTATCGTACTGTTGATTTTGCGAATGGGATCGGTTTTAAATTCCGGCTTTGAAAAAACAATCCTGCTTTATAATGAAAGCACCTATGATGTTGCCGATACGATCGGGTCTTATACCTATCGCCGAGGCATGGTGGAGAGCAATTATAGCTTTAGTTCGGCGGTTGGATTGTTCAATTCGCTGATTAATATGATGTTCCTGGTTGCGGCAAACAAAATCAGTAAACAGGTTACCGAATCAAGCTTATGGTAGGTGAGATTCATGAAGGGAGTTAAGGTATATTACAATGAAAATTAAAAGAGGTAAGGGTGAATATGTATTTGGCGTATTCAATTATTTATTCCTGCTGCTGTTTGCATTTATTACCCTTTATCCGTTTTTCTATGTGCTTTTTGCGTCTTTTTCCGAAGCGTCACGACTGGAATATTATTCCGGATTGCTGCTTCGCCCGCTGGGATTTTCGCTTGACGCCTATAAAGCGGTTCTAAAAAACCGTGAGATCTGGATCGGCTATCGAAATACATTATTTTACGTATTTTTCGGTACAGTATCCAGTGTGATTTGTACAGGAATTGCAGGATATGTCAGCTCGCGGCATGATTTTTTCTGGAACAAGTTTTTACAGCCGTTTATCGCCGTAACGATGTTCTTAAACGGCGGATTGATTCCGACGTTTATTGTCTTGCGCGGATTGGGCTTGTATAATAATGTACTGGTTTTGATTTTGCCGGGACTGATCGGCGTTTATAATATGTTCGTTATGCGCACGGGATTTGAATCGGTTCCGAAAGCGTTGGAGGAATCGGCGTTAATTGACGGAGCCAATCATATTTACATTTTTATAAAAATTGTGGTTCCGCTGTCGCTGCCAACCATTGCGGTCATTGCGCTTTATTGCTTGGTAGGACACTGGAACTCATGGTTCACTGCGATGATTTATCTGAGAGATCGGAAGCTGTTTCCGTTACAACTGTTTCTGCGTGAAATTTTGATCGCGAACGAAACGGCGCAGATGGATCAGTTTATGGACGCAGGAAAAACAAATGCGCAAACAGCCGCGGAGGCGGTTAAATATGCTGTAACTATCGTGTCGGTTGTACCGATTCTTTGCATATACCCCTTTATTCAGAGGTATTTTGTCAAGGGCGTTATGATCGGCGCGGTAAAAGGCTGAATCAATGCGGCTCAGGCGGCAATGAGAGGGGGATAGAAAAGGTTTCCGGAAAGCCGCTCTTTGCAGCGGTGTAGAGATTAGATTTAAGGAGGAGAATAGAATGTTGAAAAAATTTATTTCGTTGCTTATGGCAGCGGCACTGGTGTCGGCATGTGTGCCGGCTGCCCTGGCTGCCAACGAAACGAAGCGTGAGCATGAGGAAACGATGCTTCCGGCGGCGGACGCAAGCCGTCAGTTTAAGAATAATGCAGAAACGACAGCATATGACGGAAACTCAGAAACATTATGGGTCAGAAAGAACGGCAGTGAAATCGGAATTGCATATTTGAGCTTTGATTTGGGAAAGGCACAGTATGCAGTTACATCAGACTCATTAAATAAGGTCATTTTCAGCTATACGGTAGCGGAAAAATATACAAGTGCGGCAACGCAGCTGATTCAGGGACGGTATACGGATATTTATTTTGATATTGATGAATCGGATTATACGCTTGCACAGGAAACAGAATATCTGAAAACGATTCATTCCCAGTTATGTTCGGATACAAGCACAGACAGATTCCATATGGCAACCCGTCCGGCAATTAAATGGCAGCGCCAGGGAAATCAGTTATCGAATGGCGCAACCTATGACATTGATCTGACGGATTTGGTTAAAAATACTTTGGCAGCCGGCAAATCAAAATTCACCATTATTATTCACGGAAACGTATCGAGCGGTCAGGACAGCGGTCAGGTGATGATTGCCAGTAAGGAAAACGCAGATGAAACAAAACGTCCGAAGCTGACGATTACAACAACCGAGAGCGTGCCGGTTATGAAGAATATTTCGGGCAGAATAGACGGAGATGTTCGTGTGGAGGGCAATACGGCAGATACAACAATATACGGCGCAGACAAAGAAATCCCCCAGACCGGATATTGCGCCGGGATTTGATTTGAATGTATTCTACAAAGAAGTCGGGGAAACGGATTACACCGGCATGGAAAGCTTTACGGAAGCGGATTTGCAAAACGGCAGATTCCTAATTACCGGATTGGATACCGATAAGAAATATGAATTTTTAATTGTTCCATCCTACGACGAAACGACATACACGATATTCCAGCCGAAAACCATTTCGACAGCGGCAGATACAAGCTTTGCAATCTCTGTAGAAAAGAGTGTTGATGCCGATCAGGCAGCCGCAAAGTTCAAATGGACGCGCGGAAACAGTGCGCCGAGTCAGGCAATGCTGCTTTTCGCTGCTTATGATACGGACGGAAAGCTGACTGATGTTGCGCTTGAAAGCTTAAGCGATCTTGCGGTAGGCGAGGATCAGAAGAACCTTTCGGTGACTGTTTCGGAAAGCACAGCAAGAATAGAGGCTTATGCATGGCAGGATAATATGCAGCCGCTCCAATTAGAAACGATAGAAGAATAAGAACCCAAAAAAGAAGAGATGTTAATAATGATACACCCCCGGAAGTCAGACTTTCGGGGGTGTGTTTTTTATTGTTTATTCAATTCACGGAACTTACCGGGGGTAATTCCCTCATGTTTTTTAAATACTCGTATAAAGGCGTTTGAGTCGATATATCCGATAGCCTGTGAAATATCCGCAATCGGCTTTGCGGAGTGTACAAGCAGCGGCTTTGAAGCGTCAATCCGTACTTTATTAATATAATCCTTTAAGAAAATTCCGGTTTGGTCGCGGAACTGTCTGGATATATAATGCGGTGTGATACAGAAGTGATTGCCGATGTGCGTTACATCCAGATTGGGATTATCGAAATTCTCGGCAATATAATTCATGATATTCTGTGTCGTGGGGGAAAGCTGCTCCTTATCGGCGGCAGCGATTTCGCATAGCTCTTTTACGAGTGACAGACAGACTTCTTTAATTTCCGCGGGCATTTTTGCCGCATTAATTCGCTTGAATATATTTTTGGTAAAGCTGCCGCTTTTCGGTGCGGACGCTTTGAGTAACATTCCGGCAATATCATATTTTAATAAGGTATACATATCCGGATCACGAGGCGTTTCAAACAGAGAAGCAATGGCATTTTGAGCATTTTGGACATCCCCATCGCGGATAAAATTCATGGTTTTTTGCTCAAATTCAAGGCTGAAATTATAAGAGCCGTCTCCGTTGTCGATACTGGAAACCATAACGCACGGAAACTCCTTTGCCTTGTCGGAAACCGCCGCATATAAGACTCTGTAATAGGCTTCGGAAATATCGGCAAAGCAATAGATGTCGCTGACATAGGCAATACAAGTAACGGCAAGGTCGGTTTTTAACAACGTGTGCGTTTCAAAAATCGTCTGCGTATCAATATCACCGTTTGCGATGGATACCACACAGGCAAACAGGTTGCTGTCCATCGGCACAATGAGCGGCGTATTGGATTCAAACAATTCACCGAACACATTCTGAATGATAAACAGTAAGGTTTCCTGGTGCATCCGCACATCGCTCACTTGATCGGATTCGAACAGCTTGTCATAATCAAGCGTCTGTATCAGAATCAGCCGACAACTGGTATCCTCATTAAAATTCGGTATTTTCAGCGCGGTATTCAGCTCATCAAAATCCGTAATATCACCCACCAGCCATCGCCGCAGAAACTGGAGATTGATAAAGCTTGCCTGTTTGCTGATTTGCCGCTGATAAGATCGGCTGCTGTTCATAACTTTTTCGATACTTTCGGCGATATAATGATATTCGTTCTTTGCCGGATTGTATTCCAGATTGGAGGTCTTTTGCAATGTGGTAAGCAGCTTTTTCACCGGTGAATAATTCTTCTTTGACAGATAGTAGGCAAGCCATATTGCGGTGAAGAATACCAGAAAGCTTGCGGCGATCAGCATAAACCGCAGGGACATTAGATTGTGCCAGAATATGTTGCGCGGAATGAGCGTTACATATTTAAAAATACTGGATTTCGGACGGGTGTAAACCATAATGAATTTTTCTTTCCCGTCTTTATAATTGGCAACCGAATTTCCCTCGGAAAGCTTTAACAATTCCTCGGAGGTCAGCGGCGTTTGTTTTCCGCTGGACATGATAAGGTTATTATTATTGTCGTAAATCAGCAGCCCCATATTGGAAAAATAGGCATTTTCCTTCACCGAACTCATCATGACATCGGGATCCATGATAATAACGAGCGTTGCAAAGGAGATGGTTTCTTTAATAGGAAGCGTTTGGATATAAGCAGGCATCCCATCGGTGTTTTGACCTCTTAATGTTACCAGCTCCTGTGTACTGGGACGGCACATCTGCTCATTCCAATCATCAAAGCTATAGCTGTCATTGGCATGAAATGTATCATAGGCAAGGCGCTTTGACATAGGCCCGAAATCCGAAATGACAATATCGGCATTGTGATAATAGATATAAATATCAGAAACAACACTGCTTGCGGATTTATAGGTTGCAAGTGCATTTTTTATGTTATATTTGTCGGATGTAGTGAGTGCGGAGGCGTTGATAATAGAACTTTTCAGGGTGTTGTTACTGCTTGCCTGAAGCGCAATATCGCTGATATTCAAATAATGCTCGTTCAGCAACTGCGCCGTATTGGAAATAATCGCGGTATTGGATTGGAGCAGCTGCTCGCGGATGACGCTATAGCTTTTGGCATATACGATATAACAAAAAGCAATCGGTATCAGCAGCGCGATCATATAAGAACGAAAAAAGCTGCACAGCAACTTATTCTTGTTTGTATTATCGGTCATTTGTCTTAAACCTCACTTCATTATATTACATTAATCATATCATATTGCAGGGCATTTGTCAATTCAAGAGGGGGCATAGTGGAGTAAATGAAGATGTGTGTATTTTTTGAGGATGGGATTTTATTTTTTGCAGATTGACAATCGGTGAGAACAGCTATATAATGGGGTCAAGATAGGAGCAGAGAATTTATTTTAATTGATTTTATGCCGCCTGTCGGTGGCGGAACGGAGGATATTGATGAAAAAACTCAGTATGTTTTTGATTGGCATTTTTTTGATTTTTTGTACTGCTGCGGCTTCGGCAGAGCAGATAGAAACCATAGAGATTACAGCCGACACCTATGTGCAGGGCGGCGATTATAAAAGCACAAATTACGGACAGAATCAAACGATTGCGGCAAAGCGTGAATCCACAGGCGGCGTCAACGGAACCGACCGCAGGATTTATATGAAAGTGAATCTTACGGAGTCGGCGCTGGAAATGGCAAACACCGTAAAATTATCCTTTACTTCGGTATCTGCCGCAAGCGGATATGTTTATGCTGCGGATTGGACGGATTGGGAAGAAGATTCCTTTACCATGAATGATGAGCCGTACCACAGCTATGCGGAAATCGAGAGTCAATATACGCTTTTGGGAGAGATTACGACCGTAAAGGGGCAACAGACAACCCTTGATTTGACGGATTATGTGAAAAATTCAATGAAGAATCAAGCATTTACATTAGTTTTTGTCGGGGATAATAATCCAACGCCGTCAAAGCGAACGATGATGCAGATTTATAGCCGGGAAAGCGGCAATGCCCCCAAGATTGAGATTAGCTTTGACAAAAGCTGCATGGCAAAGTTGCAATCATGGCATAGCAAAGACGGGGTTATGAAGCTTGAATATAGCTATGTTAATTTCAGTGAGGAAAAGAAAAATCCGGTTTCCATCATTGCCGGCTACCGTCGGGAGAACGGCGAAAATCGTTTGGTGTGTGTACGGTATACTGAATGTGCCATGAACGACCAAAGCGGAACGCTCTCAATCCAAAGAGAGGTATCGGGGACGGACGCTAAAATCTGGAAAGCTTCGCTTTGGGATAATATGGTGCCGCTTTGCGATCGGAGTGAACTGGAAAAGACAGAAAAGTTAGAGGTGTTATATCCAACGGCAGACGCTTATACAATAGCGGGGGACAGTCAGAATTACGGAACGCAAAATACACTCAGTATCGGAAAGAAAAGCGTCTTATATAAGACTTATATGATGTTTGATTTATCCGATCTGAGTCCGGGGGATCTTTCGGATGCCTATTTAATCCTCCATACAACCGCATCTCAAAAATCGGACGGCGGTTCGCTTTATGTCAATGCAGCAGAAAACAGCGAATGGGCAGAGGACGCGATTACTGCAAATAATGCTCCCGGAATCAATGAACGGATTGCGTCAAGCTATATGATAAACGGCATGACTTCCTCTTTTGATTTAACGGAGTACATAGAAAATCAACTGGAATCGGGAACGAAAAAAATCACGCTTGTCATTAGCGATAACAATCTTTCGGGTTTAACGACCTTTGCGAGCCGCGAGGATGAGGAACGTGCGCCGAAGCTGATTCTTTCTTATGGCGACAGCTTCTGTTATCCGACTGTGACCGGCGATAAAAGCTATTTTAATCAGGATACCGATCCTGTGGAAAATGCTAAGAAAATGGTTGCGGCAAGCCGCGCGGAATACGGCGGAGATATTTCCTGCGATCCCGGCACGGACGACAGCAGTTATATTGAAAGCGTTCAGGCAAAGAAACTCGTATCCGATACAAGGTACACCACCTACAAAACCCGAACGTTGGAAAGTCTGAGCGGATTTACGGCGACCGATATGGTAGAGGAATTGTGTTCTTACGGCGGCTTAAAAAGGAAAACGCAGAAAGCAACGGGATATTTCTATATTGCCGCCGACGAGGATGGCAGCCATCTGGTGGATCCGTGCGGTCATACGATGCTGCTTTTGGGATTGGATAATGTAGCGTCAAGCAATGTCGCAAGCGCGGCGATTTCGAAATACGGCAGCACCTCCGCATGGGCGGCGGAAACCTCAAAATATCTGAAAAACAGATTGCTTTTAAATTCTGCGGTGAACTGGTCGCAGTTTGATTCGGACTTATTAAATACCGAAGACTCACCGGGGATGATGCTGATTATCGGTGTTCTCACAAACTATGCAAAACGTTTTGGATTGGCGCAGCAGCAGAAAGGGCATGAGGGGTTTGTCAATAATAATTGTATGCCGGTGTTCGATCCGTATTTTGATACTTTCGCGAATAATTATATTCATGGAAATATCAATGCCTATCGGAATCGGAAGAATATTATCGGATTTTTCTCGGATAATGAATTGCCGAATGACAGCAATATGCTGCTTCAATATCTGATGCTGGATCCCTCTGATCCGTATAATGCATATTCTCACGCAGCCGCATGGGAATGGTTGGCACAACGTACCGGGAAACAGCGGCCGGCGCTTTCGGATGTCACGAAAAATCTGAACGATGATTTTTACGACTTTGTTTATGACCGGTATTATCAAGTGGTGGAACCCAAATACAGAAAGTATGCGCCGAATCACTTGTATTTTGGTGAACGCATGATGTCCTATGCCAATTCAACCCATCCCGGCATTATTCGCGCAACCGGAAGATATGCCGACGTTATGGCAATGAATTATTACGGTGTTTGGACGCCGAGTACAAATGTTATGAATAAGTGGCATGAGTGGTCGAAAAAACCGTTCCTCATCAGTGAATGGTACGCAAAGGGCGAGGATTCAAAATATCAAACCTCCGCAGATACCGGCGCAGGCTTTATTTGCAAAACACAGTCTGACCGCGGAAAATTTTATCAGCATTACGCAATCAAGCTGATCGAGAATCCGAATTGTATCGGTTATGTGTGGTTTGGCTACGTCGATACGCAGACGACCAATCGCGGTGTGCTGTCCTTAGAATTAGAGGAGTATGAGGAACTGGCGAAGCGCATGGCAAGATTGAACCGAAATATTTATCGTGTGATGGAATTTTTAAGACAGTAAATCGGAAAGGAAATACATAAAATGAATTTTAATTGGATTGCAAAAAGTGACAGTCCCCGTTTGAATTGGGGATATAACGGCGAGGGTGCGGAAGAATCGCACTTGAAAGCACGGGAGCGAGAGGATATTGCAAACCATGCAGTGCTGCTGCGCGGGGTGTTCCATGCGAAATATCATGTCAAAAAAGCGACGGCTCGAATTTGCGGACTGGGATTTTATTGCTTTTGGGTTAATGGAAGCCAATGCCAGGAGGCGGTCAATATGCCATTGGAAACCAACTATCGCAAGAGAGCGCTTTATGATGAACTGGATATTACGGATTTTATGACAGCCGGAGAAAACGTATTCGGAATTGAATTGGGGAACGGAAGATATTCAACGCCGAAAAAATTTTGGGGATGGCGTGCGCGATGGCACGGCGATCCGCTTGCGGCGTTGGTGGTGGATATTCTCTATGAAAACGGAGAGCGCGATCAATGGAAAACGGACGGTTCTTGGAAAACCGCCTGGTCTGCGATCGGAAGAAATTGTTTTTATGACGGCGAATGTTATGATGCGCGAGAGGAAAAAGAGGGTTGGACACAGGCAGGATTTGACGATGGCGATTGGGAAAATGCGATGGTTGTCAATCCTCCGTCCAAGCGGATCGAAAAAAATGATTATTTCTCCATCAAAAAACAACGCAGCCTGAAACCGAAAAAAGTGTCAGAGGTCGTTTATGGCATGTATGTATGCGATTTCGGAGAAAATATTGCAGGCTGGGTAAAAATCAAGGTACGGGGAAAACGCGGAACGAGAGTCGTCATCCGTTATGCGGAGCAGCTCGCCGATACGGTGGATACAAGAAGTATGCGATATGCCGCGAATACGGATACCTACATTTTAAAGGGTGCGGATCGTGAGGAGTATGAGCCGCGGTTTACACTGCATGGATTTTCGGGCGTGGAAATCACATTAGAGGATCGAGGCGCAGAGCTGTTGGAGGTCACAGCCTATGAGGTATATGCGGATGTGGAGCATAGCGGAGATTTTTGGTGTGATCATGATGCGGTAAATCGTCTGCACGATGTCATTATGCGTACACAGCATGCGGCGCTTCAAGGCTATCCGATTGATTGTCCGCAGCGTGATGAGCACCTGGGGTGGCTTGCCGATGCGCATGTGACGGATTTGACGTGCATGTATAACATGAATATGGCTTCATTCTATCGCAAGTGGCTGGAGGATATTCATCTGGATTGTCATAGTGAAACCGGGGCAGTACCGCAGATTGCGCCGCGCGTGGATTTTGAGCATGCGGTGGATTGGAGTACGGGGTATGCTATTATTTTATGGGATAGTTATCTTTTTTATCGCGATCGGCAGCTGCTGGAACGGTATTATCCCGATATTGTGCGGTATGTGGAGTTTCTGGCAAAAGACGGGCCGATCTTGAAGATGTCGCGGTACGGGGATTGGATGTCAACCGAATCGGGATGGAAACGCGGTGAGCCGGCATGCTGTACAACGTTGTACTACTGTTATAATATCCTGCTGTTAATCAAAATCATGAATGTGCTGGGCAAGGATTCCTCGCGGTATGAAAAACTGTGGAATGAGGTTCAAGAGGCGGTGAGCCGGAGATTTTATCATACGGAAACAAAACTGTTTGACGATGGTTCACAATTCAGCCAGAGCCTTGCACTCAAGCTCGGAATCATTCCGGAAGAGGACAGAGCGCAGGCAATCGGAAAACTGACAGAGAATATCCGAAATCACGGTTGTCATCTTACGACCGGAATTTTGGGTACAAAATATGTCATGGAGGTTTTGCGCGATTCCGGAAACGAAGCGCTTGCAATGCAGCTGATTTTGCAGCGTGAGGCTCCGGGGTGGCTGGATTTGATTGACGGAAAAACAACGCTTGCCGAGAGATGGGACGGCACAGGCTCACAAAATCACTGTATGTTCGGCAGTGTAGACGCTATTTTTTACAGTATGCTTGGCGGAATCCGCGTGGAGGAAGAAATAACGGTTCAGCCGTATTTTGCCGAAGCAATCCATCATGTGAAATGTCATACGAAGGTTGCGGCAGGAGAAATCAGCGTTGAATGGGTCAGAAACGGGGGATTTATCGAACTGATCCTTTGCGCCCCGACGGATGTAAAACTGATTTTGCCGGATGGCAGAGAGCATCTTACACGCTCGTGCAGGATTTCGGATATAAAGCTTTAATCAAAAAAGAACCGTTATATTGTTTAACGGTTCTTTTTTAATTAAGGGAACCTCTAAAAATTGATTCCCAATCATAATATTTTGCTATTTTGAT